>JADCGP010000001.1 GCA_020248915.1 Rubrivivax sp.
ACCTGCCCGGCGGCGTTGAGCTGCACCCGTTCGTCGGAGAGCGCCGGCCGCGTGATGTAGCGGCACAACTGCTCCAGCCGCTTGCGGTCGTGGGCTTGCACCCGCACCGCCGCGTGCAGGCTGAACCCGTCGATGTCGGCACACAGCGGCTGGCGCACCCAGTCCTCGCGTGGCGTCGCTCCGCGCAGGGTCAGCACCTTCTGCCCGGCGCGGGGGCCGAAGGCGATGCGGTAGGTGATGGCCGCGGCCTGCAGCGGCCGCAGCGTGCGCGCCTCCTCGCCGTCGGCATCCGGCTCGGCCAGATAGCCGACGTCCGCGGTCGGCAGGCGCGCTCAATCATGACCACGCTGATCGCGATCAGCGATTACGACCCCGTGCGCGGCGCATGGATACCTGGCGGTTTCAAGTCCAAAGCGCAACACCCGGTTCAATGAACTGAGTTTGAGGGCTTGTGAGAGCTGGCCAAGGTCTGCGCGAACACCTCCAGCGGGGTATGCCAGTCGTGCGTGGCGCGCGGCCTGGTGTTCAGGCTGTCGGCGATGCCGTCGAGTTCGTCCTGGCTGAAGACGCTGAGATCGGTGCCCTTTGGCAGGTACTGCCGGATGAGCCCGTTGGTGTTCTCGCAGGTGCCGCGCTGCCAGGGGCTGTGCGGGTCACAGAAGTAGACCTTGACGTCCGTCTGCGCTGCCAGATCGACGTGCCGCGACATCTCCTTGCCTTGGTCGTAGGTGAAGCTCTTGCGCAGCGGTGCGGCGATCGAAGTCAGCTTGGCAGAGAAGCCCGCCAGCGCCGATGCAGCGGTGGCGTCATCCATCTTGGCCAGCAGCACCAGGCCCGCAGCGATCGTGGCGGACTGGCGGCTGACGCTGTAGCGCCCATCAGGCCACGCTGCGCCACGATCCGCAATTGGCCGCGTCGCGCGCGGTCGCTGCCGAGAACGCCACACCCACCGTCTCGGCCAGCGTGGTGCTGCCGTTGGTGCTGTGCAGCAGCGCGTGCAACTGGTCGTCGTCGGGCGCATCCGTCTCGACAAAGGCCGGCACGCCATCGGCGTCGCACCGGTACACGCCGTCCAGCGCGTCGTCCAAGTCGGTTGCGGTCAGGTTCGCGCGCCTGTCGCGGCGGGCAGTCGCACGCTCGCCCGCGTGCCGCCTTCGTCCGTGGGCTCAAGGATCAGCGAGCCGCGCATCGCCGCAATCAGCCGGCGCACGACGCGCAAGCCGATGCCGGCGGGACGCTCCGCCGGATCGTGCTGCACGCGCGTGGCGTCAAGGCCGATGCCTGTGTCCTCGATCACCAGTTGCACCTGCTCGCCATGGCACTGCGAGCCGAGCGTGACCAGCCCGCCGGGCGGCGTGTGACGGATCGCGTTGCTGAGCAGATTGGCCACGATCTGCCGCAGCCAGCGCGCATCGGCGCGCGCGACGAGCAGCCGCTCGGACGTCGGCGCCGCCCGCAGCAGAACGCCCTGGCGCCATGCCGCCGCCTCGAAGCGCTCGATCATCTCGTCCATCACGGCATCGAGCGCGACGTCCTCGCGCACCAGCGTCGCTTCGATCGACTCCAGGCGCGCCATGTCCAGCAGGTCGCTCAGCAGACGGTGCAGGTCCTCGACCTGCCGCAGCATGACCTGCGCCGCCGCCGCGCTGGAGGCGGCGCGCGACAGCAGTTCCGCGTGGCCGCGCAGAACCGCCAGCGGGGTACGAAGCTCGTGGGACAGCGCAGCCACCAGCTCGCGCTGGCCGTCGATGACGCGCTCGCGTTCGGCCAGCGCCTGCGCCAGATGTTCCTGCATCCGGTTGAAGTCGGCCGCCAGCTGCGCGACTTCGGCCGGCGGCTCGACCACCACCCGGCGTGCTGCTGCGTTGTCGGCCGTCGCCATGCGAACCGCCGCGGCCAGTCGCTCGACGGGTGCGCTCAGGCGGTCGGCGCTGCGCGCGGCGAAGCGGCGCCGGAACGCGAGCAGGAACAGCGCCACGAAGGCCGCCACCGCGGCCGCGGTTAGTGCCGCGAACAGCAGCACCAGCCGCGCGAGCTCGGACGGCGCAAAGGCGAAGTCGGGGCTGGCCACTACGGCCACCCGCCCCGGATCGAGCCGCAAGAGCAGCGCGGGCCAGGACTGCGGGCCGGCGCCGTCGGCGCTGTCGGCGCTGTCGGTCGGGCCGAGGCGAAGCGTTGCGCTCTCCGCCATCCGCGCGATGGCCGCCTGCCAGTTTGCCGGCGCGGGGCCCAGCAGCCGACTGCTCGCAGGCTCGACCCGCTGGCCGTCGACGACCAGACACAGCACGTCGGCCAACGGCACCTGCCGGCCGTCGGGCAGGCGCGCCTGACCGGCCGGCACGTCCTCACCGGGGCCGACTGTCATGCCGAGGCCGAAGACCGCCACCCAGCGGGTCAGCACCGGCCATTGGTCGAGCGAGGCCGAGCGCAGCACCTGCCGCAGTTCGGCGGCATCGATCTCGTCGAGCGGATTGGTGGCCTGCAGCCGCAGCCATGCGTACTGCCCGAGGATCGCGCTGCCGACCAGCAGCGCCGCGGCGAGCGCGAGCGCGATGACCGGGCGCAGCTGCGAACGCAGCACCTCGTCGCGGATCGTGGGCAGCCCGGCGCCGACGGTCCGGTCCGGGTTGGACGTGGTCAAGGTCAGCGTCCCTGCGGGTGCAGCCGGTAGCCGACGCCGCGCACCGCCTCGATCGCATGGGCCACGGCGCTGTCGCGGCCAAGATGCTCGCGCAGCCGCATCACGCAGGCGTCGACCGAACGGTCTTCGCCGTCGTACTCGCGCCCCCACACCTGCTCGAGCAGCCACTCGCGGGTGAGCACGCGGCCGCTGCCCTTCATCAGGCAGCCCAGCAGCGCGAACTCGCGCGCCGACAGCGAGCGCAGCTTGCCATCGACGCGCACCAGCTGGCGTTCCAGGTCGAGCTCGCAGTCGAGCACGCGCAGCATGGCCGGGTCGGCCGCCACTGCCGGCTGCGCCGCCGCAATCCGCCCCGGCGCGGCGTGCCGGCGCAACAGTGCGGCCACGCGGGCGCTGAGTTCGCGCAGGCTGAATGGCTTGACCACGTAGTCGTCGGCGCCCAGCTCGAGGCCGGCTACGCGGTCGGCCTCGCCGTCGCGCGCGGTCAGCAGCAGGATCGGCGCGGCAAAGCCGGCAGCGCGCAGGCGCCGCAGCACCTCGATGCCGTTGAGCGCCGGAAGCATCACGTCCAGCACCACCAGGTCAGGCTGCCAGGCGAGGCACAAGGCAAGCCCCTGATCGCCGTCGGCGGCGGTACGGACCTCGTAGGCGAGCTGCAGCAGCTCGTCGCGCACGAGGGCGACCACTTCGGTCGAGTCTTCGATCACGGCAATGCGCAACATGGCGGATTCTGGCCCGGCTCGTCCGCCGCTGCGCCGCGCGTGACCGGATCGCAACAGGTCCGCAACCGAACTGCAACCGATCTCGCACCGCCCGGTGATCCACGCCACCTTCATGCCATCGGACCGTGACCGACGGCGCCGAGGATGCGGCTCATGAACCGGGGCGCCCCTCGGCGCGTCGCGGCCCGAACCCCGAAGGAGCCCAACCTTGCAACCGTTCCCCCCACTTCGCACCGCCACGGCCGGCCTGGCCATCGCAACCGCCCTCGGCCTCGCTGCGTGCGGCGGCGGCGGCTCGTCCGTCACCACCGCCCAGGTGCCGCGGCTGGACGAGTCGAGCTGCCCCTACACGCTGCACCCCAGCCAGGCGCCCGGCACCGGAGTCCGCTGCGGCGTGCTCGTCGTGGCGCAGAACCGCAGCGACCCGTCGGGGCCCACCGTGCGCATCCCGTTCGCCGTCTTCAAGCCTGCGGTCGCGGGGACGCTGCAGCCGGTCGTCTACCTGACCGGCGGTCCTGGCGAGACCTGTAAGGACAGCCTGCCTGCCGTGCAGGCGGGCAGCAGCCCGGGCTTCGGCGGTGGCGCCAAGCTGCCGCGCGACGAGGTCGTGCTCGAGCAGCGCGGATCGATCGCCCCCACGCCGGCGCTGTCGTGTCCTGCTGTCGCATGG
>JADCGP010000010.1 GCA_020248915.1 Rubrivivax sp.
GCGCCAGGCGCGCGAGATCGCGCTGCGCCGCCTGATGGGCGCCAGCATCCCGCAGGTGGCCGGCCTGCTGCTGTGGCGGCTGACCCGGCCGGTGTTCCTCGCCGCGCTGATCGCCTGCCCGCTGGCCTGGTGGGCGCTGTCGCACTGGCTGGCGCAGTACCCGTCGCGCACCGAACTGAGCGTGGCCCCGCTGGCGCTGGCGCTGGTGGCCGCCATCGCGCTGACCTGGGCCGTCACCGCCGGCCGCGTGCTGGTGGCGGCACGCCGCCGTCCGATCGAGGAGCTGCGGCGTGAGTAGGCCGCATCGCAGCTGCGACGGAAACCCCATCGACGCCCGACCCGTCGCGGCAGGCCTGGCGCCGCTCTCGACAGCCACCCCCGCTTGATCCCGAACCTCCACCCCGAGCCCGGAGCCGCCATGCCTGCACGTCACCTGCCCACCACGATCGCCCTCGCCGCCTGTGCCGCCCTGCTGGCCGCCTGCGCCTCGATCACCGGCCCCGCGCCGGCGCCGCAAGTCCAGCCGCTGACGGGCCTGGGCAGCACGACCTTCGTCGTCACCGCCCGCGACGAGCAGGCACGCGCCTGGTTTGCGCAGGGCTTGCTGCTGACCTACGCCTTCGAACACCAGGAGGCGGCGCGCGTCTTCAAGGCCGCAGCGTCCCGCGACCCGTCCTGCGCCATGTGCGCCTGGGGCGTGGCGTACGCGCTGGGACCCAACATCAACAACCCCGACCGCGGCCCGGTGCGCGAGATCCGTCGCTACATCGCGCGGGCGCAGGCCGCTGCAGCCTCGGCCACGCCCGTCGAGCGCGCGCTGATCGACGCCATGGCCGTGCGCTACGGCCGCGGCGAGGACAAGGTGCAGGCTGCCTACGAGGCCCAGGGTGCCGCGGTCTGCACGTCGCGCAGCAGCGATCGCCCGGTCGATCCGCAGGATCTGGCCTACGCCGCCGCCATGCGCGACGTGGTCGAGAGGTTCCCACGGGACCCGGACGTGGTCACGCTGTACGCCGACGCCGCCATGAACGCCAGCCCCTGGGACTGGTGGGACCTCGAGACCGGTGCGCCGCGCGGCTACGTGGCCGACGTCGTGCAGCGGCTGCAGACGACCACGCGGGCCCATCCGCAGCACACCGGAGCACTGCACTTCTACATCCACATCGCCGAGCAGTCCCCCGAGCCGCGCCAGGCCGAGGCCGCCGCCGACCAGCTGGCCAGGGTCGCGCCCGAGGCGCCGCACCTGGTCCACATGCCCAGCCACATCTACAAGAACATCGGCCGCTTCGCCGACGCCGTCCATGCGAACGAGCAGGCGCTGGAGGTGCAGAAGCGCTTCGATGCGGCGCTCAAGGCGCAAGGCGTGGGCGGGCGATTCACCTGGGACTTTCATCACCTGCACTTCCTCTGGTACGCCGCGCTGATGGACGGGCGCACCAGTCTTGCCCTGCAGACTGCCCGCACCATGGTCGATCGCTTCGGCAGCGGGCGCAGCGACGGTCGCGAGTACCTGCAGATCCTGCCGTTGGTGACCCTGGTGCGCGCCGAGCAATGGGACGAGATCCTTGCCGAGCCGGAGCCGACTCCGGGACTCGGCATCATGGAGGGCTACTGGCGCCACGCGCGCGGCGTGGCCTACGCTCGGACAGGCAGGCTGACGCAGGCGCGCGTGGAGCTGGCGCGTCTCACCGAGATCACTGCGCTGTCCACCGTGCAGCGCGCACGCATCTTCGGCCAGCGCGCGGACAGGTTCATGACCGTCGCACACGGGACTCTGGAGGCCACGATCGCCCGCGCCGACAGGCGCCCGCAGGATGCCATCGCGCCCTTGCGCAAGGCGGCGGCAGTCGAGGACGAGATCGGCGGCGAGCCGCCGATGCTCGGCGCGAGCGCGCGCATCGCGCTGGTGGGCGCGCTGATCGAGGCGCGGCAGCGCGATGAAGCGCGCAAGGCGCTGGACGAGGCCGTGCGCCGCAACGGACCGAGCGCGTGGACGTACCACGCCGACGCCCAGCTGGCACGCCTCGATGGCAAGAGCTCGGAGGCCGCGCGCAGCCTCGACAAGGCGCGGGTGGCGTGGCAGAACGCGGAGCGGCAGGACTTGCCGGGGCTGTGAGGGGCGGCGCCGGCGACCGGTCATCGATGCCCCGCGCGCTCCCGTTGCCGTCCTGCCGGAGGTGTCGCTCACCGGCACGTGACCGGCCACTGTGTCCGGCGGTTCGCGCCGGGCGGACCGCGATGCGAGAGAGCGTCGCACGGGCCCTGTGCCACGCCCGGCGGGAGCTGCCGGATCAGAAGAAGTACTTGACCGCCACCGCCACCGCGCCGCGGTCCTTGCGGTCGCCGCTGTCGCGGCCGGCCGACAGCGAGCCGGCCCAGTGCGCGTCGAGCTGCTTGTTCAGCGTCACCTCCACCCGCTGCCAGCTGAGGTTGCTGTTGTGCTCCCAGGTCTGGCGCAGCTCGCCGGTGACGGCCCAGCCGTCGGGCAGGATGAACACCGGCACGAGGCGGATGTCGGTGTTGCTCAGCTTCGCGCGCTTGGAGTCGCCGCCGAACGACGAGGTCTGCTTGACGGCCGCGGCGGCAAGGAAGCCGGGCGAGAAGGCGCGCACCGCGAGCGCGGCCACGTTGAGCTGGTAGCGGCCGGTGCCGAGCTCGTCCTTGCTGGCCGTCGGCAGCACGGTTTCCGCCGAGGCGCCGTAGGTCCAGGCCCCGGCCGGCGCGATCCAGCGCGCGCGGGCGAACAGGTCGCCGTTGCCGCTGCGCGCGAAGGCCGGCTGCGACAGCCGCGTGTAGACCGGAAACTCGAAGTTCAGGCCCCAGCGGTCGTCGAGCTTGTAGTCGTACTTCAGCGTCAGGCTGCGCGTGGTGCCCGTGGGCTCGAGACCGACCTGCTTGACGATGACGTCGAAGCGGCTGTCGATCTCGGCGGGGTTCACGCCCCGGGCCTGCTGGGCCTGCGCAGCCGTGCATGCCGCCAGCAGGACCAGGACGAGTGCGGGGGCGGCGCTGGCGCGCCGGGTCGGATGGGTCATCGATCGTGTCTTCCGGGCTGGTGTGCTGCGCGCCAGGGCCTCGCGGCGGCGCAGCTGGATTGAAGCATCTTTGCGCGCAGTGCGCCCCCGCACCCGCGCAACGGCCACCCATTTTGGGTAACACTCCCCGCCGGTGATGGCACCGCGGTCGCCCGCGCTCGGCCAAGATCGCGCCCGAGCACACCGACTGCCCGCCCCATGAAGCGCCGCAAACCCGAGCCGTCCGCGCGCCCCGCCGGATCGGGCTCTGCAGAGCCCGATCCGGCGCGCGCGCTCGCGGCCGCGCGGAGCGCGATCGTCGGCCGTCCCGGCTTCGACGCCAACCGCGTGCGCATCTCGCTGGCGCTGTCGCAGTTCACCGTGCCGCTGCTCAGCTCCGTCTACCGCCAGTTCGCGGGCGACGTCGTGGCCGCCATCGTGCTCGGCGAGATCGCGCACCGCAACGTCGAGGCCTGGCTGAACGATGAACGCAACCCGGAGGCGGCGCTGTACGACCTCGACCACCGGCGGCTGGCCGTGATGCGGCCGTGCAACGCGCTGTCCATCGCCGAGGCCTGCGGGATCCCGCGCGAGACCGTGCGCCGCAAGGTGGTGCAACTGATCGACCGCGGCCTGATCGACCGCGACCCCTCGGGTCATCTGTTCCTGAACCGGGACGTCGGAGAGGGACTCCAGGACTCGACGCTGGCCACGATCGACGCACTGCTGACGACGGCGCGCCGGCTGGAGTCGCTGCTGGCCGGGCGGCCGACGCCCCTCGGACCGCTTCGGGTGGACTGAACGCGCCCGGTCGGCACCGTGCCCAGGACGGCGCGACGCCGCCGAGGGCCCGTTCGCCGTCTCTCAGGCCGCGCGCGCCACGCGCCGCGCCGAGAACCGCTTGGCCGGCTCGTACGGGAACACGTCGTGCACGTGCCCGGCCAGGATGCGCTCCTTGTTGCCCTGCCAGAACGCCGGGTCCAGCAGGTCGGCGTGGTGGGCCATGAAGATCTCGCGCACCTGCGGGTTGCCCAGCAGGAACGGGCCGAAGGTCTCGGGGAAGACGTCGCCCCGGTTCACCGCGTACCAGACCTCGCCACTCATCTCGTCGTCCTCGTTGCGCGGCGCCGGCACGCGGCGGAAGTTGCAGTCGGTGAGGTACTCGATCTCGTCGTAGTCGTAGAACACCACCTTGCCGTGGCGCGTGACGCCGAAGTTCTTCCACAGCATGTCGCCCGGGAAGATGTTGGCCGCCACCAGGTCCTTGATCGCGTTGCCGTACTCGATGACGGCGTGCTCCACCTGCTCGGGCGTGGCTTCCTGCAGATAGATGTTCAGCGGGATCATGCGGCGCTCGATGTACAGGTGCCGGATGACGAGCACGTCGCCGTCCTGTTCCAGCAGGCTGCCGCAGAAGCGCTCGAGCTCGGCCACAAGCTCGTCCTCGAAGCGGTGCCGCGGGAAGGCGACGTTGCTGTACTCGAGCGTGTCTGCCATCCGCCCGACGCGGTCGTGCTGCTTGACCAGCAGGTACTTGCCCTGGATCTGCTCGCGCGTGGTGTCCTTCTGCGGCGGGTAGTAGTCCTTGATGACCTTGAACACGTACGGGAAGCTCGGCAGGTCGAACACCAGCATCACCATGCCCTTGATGCCGGGCGCGATGCGGAACTTGTCGCTCGAGTGCCGCAGGTGGCCGAGGAAGTCGCGGTAGAAGAGGTTCTTGCCGTGCTTCTGCAGGCCGAGCGCGTTGTACAGCTCGTGGCGCGGCTTGCGCGGCATCATCCCGCGCAGGAAGTGCACGCAGGCGCTCGGCACCTCCATGTCGACCATGAAGTAGGCGCGCGCGTAGCTGAAGATCATCAGCAGGTCGTCCTCGCCGTACAGCGCCGCGTCGATGACGAGGCGGCCCGTCGGCCCGTGCAGGATCGGCAGCGCGAACGGCGTCTCGACGAAGCCGTTGACGATGCGGCCCACCATGTACGCGCCCTTGTTGCGGTAGAACAGGCTCGACAGCACCTGGATCTGGAAGTTGGCGCGCAGCCGGTAGCCGCCCAGCTCCGACAGCATCGCCTGCACCACGTGGTCGACGTCGCGCGCGAGGTCCTCGAACTCCGGCTCGAGGCGGAAGTTGTGCACGATCCGCATCCAGGTCTCGGCCAGGTTCTCGCGCGTCGGGTAGTAGGCGCGGTAGGTGGGCAGCGCCGCCGGCTCGTCGTTCTCGATGTACTCGGTGGAGACAGCCGGCCGCACGAAGATGAAGTCGTTGCGGAAGTAGCTGCGGTGCAGCAGCTTGGCGGTCACGGAGTTGAAGAAGGTCTCGGCCAGCTCGGGCTGGCGGTGGTTGGTGAGCAGGCCGATGTAGTGCAGCTTGACCTGCTGCCAGCTGTCCATCGACAGCTGGTCGACGGCGAACTCGCCGCGCAGCCGCGCCACCGCCTCGTTGACGCGCCGGTCGTAGAACTCGATGCGCTGCGCCTGCGCCTGCTGCTGGCCGTGCCAGTCGCCGTGCTCGAAGCGCTGCTTGGCCGCCGCGCTGGCCTCGCGGAACAGCCGGTAGTGGCGGTCGAAGCCCTCGAGCATCGCCTGGGCGACACCGAAGGCCCGCGTGTCGGTGAGCTGGTGCGGGAACATCGCGGCAGTTTAGGCGCGGCCCGGCCGCAGCCGGCCGGGGCGGGCCGCTTGGCCCCGGGCGCGGTCCCCGCCTCCCCCGGGCAGCCGACGCCCGCGTCACGCCCTCGTCACGAGGGGGCGGCTAGGGTGTACAAGTCCGCATCGGGAGCCCGCCATGATGACGTCACGCCAAGCCACCCTCGCCCTGGCCGCCTCGCTGGCAGCACTGCCGGTCGCGGCGCAGACCCCGGCCCCGGCCCCAGCCCAGGGCGCGGTCCAGCAGAAGGTCACCGGCCCGCAGGCCCGCTACTGGGTCAGCGCCGAGACCGGCAGCGGGGTCTCGATGGCCGCGATGCAGGGCGGCGGCCTGGGCGCGATGATGGGCGCGATGATGGGCGGCAGCGGGCCGCGCCGCAGCCTGCGCCTGGAGCTGGGCAGCGTACGCGACGCCAACCCGGCCGAGGCGGTGCACGCGATCCCGGCCGCGCTCGGCATGGGCGCGGGCCTGAACCTGCTGGGCGAGCGCGCCGCCGCGCCGCCCGAGCCGGTCGAGCGCGACTTCCCGGAGCCGCCCGAGCGCGGCGAGACGCCCAAGGGCCGGCTGCTGTTCTTCTGGGGCTGCGGCGAGAACGTCGGCCCCGGTCAGCCGGTGATCCTCGACTTCGCGCTGCTGTCGCAGGGCGTGCTGCCGCCGAACATGCGCTCGGTCAGCATCCGCGCCTCGCGCAGCGGCCCCTCCTACGGCCGCGACCGCGGCTACGCCGAGTGGCCCAACCGCAAGGACGGCAAGGCCGTGCCGGCCGCCGGCAGCCTCGTCGGCGAACACCGGGTGCAGGGAGGCTTCATTCCCGACATCCGCTTCGCGGTCGGCGGCGGCCACGACTTCATGGAACCGCTGACGCTGCGCCAGAGCAAGCCGGCCAGCGGCGGCCAGCTGCTGGAGTGGAACCGGGTGGCCACCGCGCTTGGCTACTTCGCCAACGGCATGGGGTTCAAGCGCGACGCCGGCGACGGCGGCGACATCGTGTACTGGAACTCCAGCAGCGCGCGGCTGCTCGGCGGCGAGCAGCTGATGGGCTTCCTGCCGCCCGCCGAGACCGAGCGCCTGGTGCGCGAGAACGTCGTGCTGCGCCCCGACACGACGCAGTGCCAGGTGCCGCGCCAGGTGACCGAGGCCGCCGGCGGCGAGCTGATGATGCTCAACCTCAACGCCTTCGGCCCCGAGCTCAACGTCGTCCACCCGCCCCGCCCCGAGGATCCGCGCGTGACCTGGGAGCAGGTCTACGCCGTGAAGCTGCGGCTGCGCAGCTACACCGGCGCGATCGCCGGCATGGAAGGGCGCAGCCGGCGCGACGCGCGGCGCCCCGAGCCGGGCCAGACCTCGCAGGCCCCGGCCCCGGCGCAGGAGCCGGGTGCGGCGCCGGCCACGCCAGGGGCGCCGGCGGCGGCCGAGGCGGTCAAGAACGTGCTGCGGGGGATCCTCGGTCGCTGAGCGCGGCCGCCGGCTCCCGGTGGCGGCGCTGCAGCGCCGCGAGCGCGGCGCGGTAGGCGGGCAGCACGTCGTCCGGCCCGCGCACGGTCACCTCCAGATCCTGCAGCAGGCCGTCGTGCAGGCCGTAGACCCAGCCGTGCACGACCACGCTCTGCCCGCGTGTCCAGGCGTCCTGCACCACCGTCGTCTCGCAGACGTTCAGCGACTGCTCGAGCACGTTCAGCTCGCACAGCGCCTGCAGCCGGACGTCGTCGCCGGCCAGGCCGTCGAGGAAGGGCCGGTGCTTGTTGCGCACGTCCTGCACGTGGCGCAGCCAGTTGTCGACGATGCCGATGCGGCGCCCGTGCAGCGCGGCCGTCACGCCGCCGCAGCCGTAGTGGCCGACGACGATGATGTGGCGCACGTGCAGCTGGTCGATCGCGTACTGCATCACCGACAGCGCGTTGAGGTCGCTGTGCACGACGACATTGGCTACGTTGCGGTGCACGAACACGTCGCCCGGCAGCAGGCCGAGGATCTCGTTGGCGGGCACCCGGCTGTCGGCGCACCCGATCCACAGGTACTGCGGGGCCTGCTGCTGCAGCAGCCCGGTGAAGAAGCCCGGCCGCTCGGCCTCGACGCCCTCGGCCCAGCGGCGGTTGCGTTCCAGCAGGTCGCGCAGGCGGTGCGGCATCGCTCAGGACCCCCGGCCTTCCTCGCTCGGCCGCATCCCCGGCCGGGTGCAGCCGTACATCACGGCGTCGATCGCTCGGCCGTCCTTGCGCATCGCCAGCGGCATCCGGCCCTCGAGCACGTAGCCGGCGTGGCGGGCGACGCCCTGGCTGCCCAGGTTGCGGGCGTAGATCGGCATCCACAGCCGCGTGGTCGCGGGAAACGCGTCCCAGGCCCAGGCGGTGACGAGTTGGAGCGCCTCGCCGACGATGCCGCGGCGCCAGTGGGCCCGACCCAGCCAGTAGCCCACCAGGGCGCTGCAAGCCCACAGGCCGTCCTGCGGCGTGACGCTGATGCAGCCCGCGACCTCGTCGCCTTCGACCGCGATGCCGAAGACATGGGCGAAGGCCTTCTGGCGGTGCATCGGGCCGCACCAGCGCTCGGCCTCGGCGAGCGTGTAGGGCTGCGGGAAGCCGTCGAACAGGTTGCGGGCCACTTCCGGGTCGTCGGCGTGGCGCTGGATCGAGGGCGCGTCGGCCGCGCGCAGCGCCCGCAGCGTGCAGCGGCGACCGGCCAGCGTCGGCACCTCGGGGGCGAGCCCGGTCGCGTCGCTCACGGCAGCATCCGCGCCGCCGCCGGCCGGGGGGCGGCGTCGCCCGCCTCGCGGCGCCACAGCAGCGGCTCGCCACCGCCGCCATGCACCGCGTCGGCCCAGGCTTCGTCCTCGTACAGCACGACCACGCCGTCGCCGGCGCCGGCCGCGGGCGCCGGCTCGGCGGCCAGCAGCGGCTGGCGCCAGGCCTCGCCGTCCAGGTGCGGGCAGAAGGTGCCGCGCAGCCAGCCCAGGCCCGAGCGCACGCCGCCACCGGGCACGCTGTCGGTCACGTAGCGCTCGAACCAGCAGTTGGCGCCGGCGCTGATGCCGGCCAGCACGGTGCCGTCCTCGTAGGCCTCGCGCAGCGCGGCGTCGAAGCCGAACTCGCGCCACACGGCGAGCATGGCCACCGTGTTGCCGCCGCCGACGTAGACGAGGTCGGCGTCGAGCACCGCGCGGCGGTAGTCGCGTCGCATCTCGTAGGGGAAGAACGACAGCACCGAGGCCAGGCAGTCGAGCTCGCTGAAGGCGCGGAAGAAGGCGAGCTGGCCGCGGATGCCGTCGCCGCCCGCCGTGCCCAGCCACAGCACCCGCGGCCGCGGGCGACGCGCCAGCGACAGCAGCCAGCGCTCCTGGCGCAGGCTGGCGTCGTCCATCAGGAAGCCGCCGCCGCCGATGGCTGCGATGCGGCGCGGCCGGCCGGGGGCGGCGGCAGCCGCGGCGGCTCCGCCCGCGCTCACATCGTCTCCGCGAACAGCTCCCGCCCGATCAGCATGCGCCGGATCTCCGAGGTCCCGGCCCCGATCTCGTAGAGCTTGGCGTCGCGCCACAGCCGCCCGAGCGGGTAATCGTTGATGTAGCCGTTGCCGCCGAAGATCTGGATGCCCTCGCCGGCCATCCAGGTGGCCTTCTCGGCGCACCACAGGATCACGCTGGCGCAGTCCTTGCGCACGCGACGCACGTGCTCGGCACCGAGCGCGTCCAGGTTCTTGCCGATCGTGTAGCAGAAGGCGCGGCCGGCCTGCAGCACGGTGTACATGTCGGCCAGCTTGCCCTGGATGAGCTGGAACTCGCCGATGCTCTGGCCGAACTGCTTGCGGTCGTGCACGTAGGGCACGACGTTGTCCATCACCGCCTGCATGATGCCGATCGGCCCGGCGGCCAGCACCGCACGCTCGTAGTCCAGGCCGCTCATCAGCACGCGGGCGCCGCCGTTGAGCGCGCCCAGCACGTTCTCGGCCGGCACCTCGACGTGATCGAACACCATCTCGCCGGTGTGGCTGCCGCGCATGCCGAGCTTGTCGAGCTTCTGCGCGGTCGAGAAGCCCTTCATGCCCTTCTCGACGAGGAAGGCGGTCACGCCGCGCGCGCCGAGCTCGGGCTCGGTCTTGGCGTAGACCACCATGACGTCGGCGTCGGGGCCGTTGGTGATCCACATCTTGGAGCCGGTGAGCACGTAGCAGCCGCCCTGCTCGACGGCGCGCAGCTTCATGCCCATCACGTCGCTGCCGGCACCGGGCTCGCTCATCGCCAGGGCGCCGACGTGCTCGCCGCTGATCAGCCGGGGCAGGTACTTGCGCTTCTGCGCCGCGGTGCCGTTGCGCTTGATCTGGTTGACGCACAGGTTGCTGTGGGCGCCGTAGCTCAGGCCGACCGATGCGCTGGCGCGGCTGATCTCCTCCATGGCGACCATGTGCGCGAGGTAGCCGAGGCCGGCGCCGCCGTCCTCCTCGGGCACGGTGATGCCGAGCACGCCGAGCTCGCCCATCTTCGGCCACAGGTCCATCGGGAAGCGGTCGCTGCGGTCGATCTCGGCCGCGCGCGGCGCGATCTCGGCCTGGGCGAACGCACGCACCGCGTCGCGCAACGCGTCGATGTCGTCGCCGAGCTGGAAGTCGAGGCCGGGCAGGTCCATGGGTGGGGCTCCTGGATGGGCGCGGTCAGGGCGCCCGTGGCTGTGATCTCAGGGTTCACCCGGGTCAGCTCCGGGTTTGTCCGGGGCTGACCCCGCCACGTCGCGGCCGGGCATCCCGAGCAGGAACGATTCTAGGGAGACCACGCCCGCGGGCGGGACCGGTCCCGGCGGGTCGCCCAGCCAAAAAAAGGCGGCAGGCGGATTGGGACCGCCTGCCGCTGGATCATGGGGCCCGTTCCCTGCGGAGGACCCCTACCTTCCCCGATTGGCCGCTGTGCTTCGATGACAGCCTGGACCGATCGTGCCCCGATCGGACGGTCCTGACCATCCTACGTTCGATGTAGAGACAAGAGGCGGCGGCGCGGCCCGGCGCCGGATCACTCGAACACGGGGGGGATCTCCCGCCGCAGCACGCCGCGCGCGGCCTCGTAGTCGGGCAGCGCGCCGCGCACGACGTCCCAGAACGCGGGGCCGTGGTTCATCTCGCGCAGGTGCGCCAGCTCGTGCGTGACGACGTAGTCGATCACCGGCAGCGCGAAGTGCACCAGCCGCCAGTTGAGCCGGATCGAGCCGTCGGCGCTCGCGCTGCCCCAGCGCGTGGCCGCGGCGCTCAGCGCCAGCCGCGCGACGCGCACCCGCAGCCGCTCGGCGTAGATCGCCGAGCGCTCCTCGAACACGCGCCGCGCCTGGCGCTGCAGCCAGCCCTGCACGGCATCGCGGATCTGCCCCGGCCCGGCGTCGTGCGGCAGCCCGAGGTGCAGCGTCAGGCGCGGCACGCCGGGCAGGGTCTGCTCGGCCGCGCGCAGCTGCGAGCCGGTGACGCGCGGGTCGAGCACAACGATGACGGTCTCGCCGAGGAAGGGCAGGGTGGCGCCGTCGCGCCACTCGATGCGGGCCGCCTGCAGCCGGCGCTGGCGCTCGCGCTGCTCGTGCAGCTTGCGCAGGATCCAGCGCCCCTTCTCGCGCAGTGCCGCCTCGATCTCGCCCTGGCCGACCCAGCGCGGCGCGCTGACCGTCAGGCCCTCGGGCCCGACCAGGAAGCCGATGCTGCGCCGGCGGGCCCGCCGCAGCTCGTAGGCGACCCGGTGCTCGCCCAGCGCGATCTCGCGCAGGCCGCGACGGGACGCCGGCTGCGGGCCCGGCGCAGCCGCGCCCTGCGGCCCGGAGTCGACCGCCGCCGGCGGGGGTGCCGCCGCCTGCGGCGCGATCGGCTGCGCGCCCGGCCCGGCCGCGAAGGGGGAAGGCCCTGGTGCCGCCGTGCGTGCCGCACCCGGGCCCGGCAGCGTCTCGCCGGCGTTGGGCCCGAACAGCTCGAGCTGCAGCGGCGCCGATGCGGCCGCCGCGTCGCGGGGCGCGGTCCGTGGCGGCGTGGGCGCGCTCGGCATGAGCCGTGATTCTAGGCAGCGGCAGCCGCAGCGCGCCGGCCGGCGCCCTCAGGCCGCGTCGCGGTAGGCCTCGGGGTCGATGCGGCGCATCTCGGCCTCGATCCAGGCCTCGACCTCGCGCATCAGCGCATCGGGCTCGCGCCCCGCGCTGGCGATCGGCGGTCCGATCGAGACGTCGACGATGCCCGGCCGCACCAGGAAGCTGCGGCGCGGCCAGCAGCGCGCCGACGCCACGGCGATCGGCACGATCGGCACCCCGGTGGCAGCGGCCAGCCGGGCGGCACCGTTCTTGTACGCGCCCTGGCTGCCGCGCGGTGTGCGCGTGCCCTCCGGGAACATGATGACCCACACGCCCTCGGCGAACAGCCGCCTGCCCTGCTCGGCGACCTTGTTCCAGGCCTCGGCGCGCCTGCTGCGGTCGATGTGGATCATGTCGAGCCGCCCCATCGCCCAGCCGAAGAACGGGACGTGCAGCAGCTCGCGCTTGAACACGTAGGCCAGCGGGTGCGGCATCAGCGTCGGGAAGGCGAAGGTCTCCCAGGTGCTCTGGTGCTTGGGCGCCAGCAGCACGGCGCCCCGGGCGTCGGCGGCGCTGGGCACGTGCTCCATGCCGCGCACCCGCGGCACGACGCCGCAGAACACGCGGCAGCCCCACATGGCCAGGCGCAGCCAGCCGACGCAGGCCCAGTACAGCGTCGTGCTCGACACGAAGAGCGACATCGCCAGCACCGCGAGCGCCCACGGCACCACCGTCAGCGCCATCCACAGCACGAACAGCGCCGAGCGCAGCGCCCAGACGAGCCGCATCAGCCGAGGCCTCCCGCGGAGCTGTCGGCCACGTGGTCGCGCTGCAGCAGGAACTCGGCGAACGCGCCGAGGTCGGCATGCGCGCGCGCGCCCGGCACCTGCTCGAGCATCTGGCGCAGCTGCGCATCGCCGATTCCCGCGGCGCGACCGCTCAGCACCAGGTGCGGCTCGCAGCCGGCAGCCTGCGCCGCCATCAGGTCGCGCAGCGTGTCGGCCACCATCGGCACGTGGCCGAGGTCCACCCCGTAGCGCGCGCCGATCTCGCGCATCATCCCGGGCTTCGGCTTGCGGCAGCCGCAACCGTCCTCGGGCGTGTGCGGGCAGAAGAACACCGCGTCGATGCGCCCGCCGGCAGCCAGCAGCTCGCGGTTCATGCGCGCGTGGACTGCGTTCACCGAGGCCATGTCGATCATGCCGCGGCCGATGCCGGCCTGGTTGGTGGCCACCACCGCGTGCCAGCCGGCGTGGTTCAGCCGTGCCACCGCCTCGAGCGCGCCGGGCAGCGGCACCCACTCCTCGGGCGCCTTGACGTGGTCCTCGCGGTAGGCGTTGAGGATGCCGTCGCGGCCCAGGATCACGAGCTTGACGCGATCGACCACGGCTGCACTCGGAAGGCGGGGGCGCGTCAGGCGGCCAGCCGCGCCAGGTCGGCGACCCGGTTCATCGCCCGGTGCAACGCGGCCAGCAGCGCGAGACGGTTGCCGCGCAGCGCCGGGTCGTCGGCGTTGACCATCACGCCGTCGAAGAAGGCATCCACCGGCGACTTCAGCGCGGCCAGGTGGCGCAGTGCGCCGGTCAGGTCGCCGGCCGCGAAGGCGGCGTCGGCCTGCGGCGCCACCGTGGCCAGCGCGTCGTGCAGCGCGCGCTCGGCCGGCTCGGCCAGCAGCGCCGCATCGACCTCCTGCTCTGCGCCGGGGACGATCCCGCCCTTCTTCAGGATGTTGCCCACCCGCTTGTTGGCCGCAGCCAGCGCCGGGGCCTCGGGCAGCGCGGCGAAGGCACGCACCGCGGCCAGCCGCCGCGGGATGTCGCCCCAGCGGGCGGGCCGCGGCGCGACCACCGCATCGACCTCCTGGGCGGTCCAGTCCTGCTCGCGCAGGCTGCCGACCAGGCGGTCGAGCAGGAACAGCTGCACCTCGGCCTGGGCCTGCCCGTGCCCGGCGGGGAAGGCGCGGAACGCGGTGGCCACCAGCTCGGGCACCTCGAGCGGCAGATCGCGCTCGACCAGCATGCGAACCACGCCGAGCGCGTGCCGGCGCAGCGCGTACGGGTCCTTGTCGCCGCTGGGCAGCTGGCCGATGCCGAACAGGCCGGCCAGCGTCTCGAGCTTGTCGGCCAGCGCCACGGCCAGCCCGGCGTCGCCGCGCGGCAGCGCGTCGCCGGCGAAGCGCGGCCGGTAGTGGTCCTCGATCGCGTCGGCCACGTCCGCGGGCAGGCCGTCGTGGCGCGCGTAGTAGGCGCCCATCGTGCCCTGCAGCTCCGGGAACTCGCCCACCATGTCGGTCAGCAGGTCGGCCTTGGCCAGCGTGGCCGCCTCGTCGGCGCGCGCGGCCAGCGCCGGCCCGCCGAGCTGCGCGCCGACCGCGCGCGCGATCGCGCGCACGCGCTCGACGCGCTCGCCCTGCGTGCCGAGCCGGCCGTGGTAGACGACCCGGGCCAGCCCCGGCACGCGCGAGGCGAGCGTGCGGCGGCGGTCCTGGTCGAAGAAGAAGCGGGCGTCGGCCAGCCGCGGCCGCACGACGCGCTCGTTGCCCTCGATCACGCGCCGCGCATCGGGCGGGCGGATGTTGCTGACGACGAGGAAGCGGCTGGTCAGCCGACCGCCCGCATCGAGCAGCGGGAAGTACTTCTGGTTGGCCTTCATCGTCAGGATCAGGCACTCCGGCGGCACCTCGAGGAAGGCCTCGTCGAAGCGGCACGTGAGCACGTTGGGCCGCTCGACCAGCGCCGTCACCTCGTCGAGCAGCGCCGGGTCGTCGATGGGCACCAGGCCCTCGGCGGCCGCGGCCGCGTGCAGCTGGCGCAGGATTTCGGCGCGCCGCGCCTCGAAGCCGGCGATCACCGCGCCCTGCTCCTCGAGCTGGCGCGCGTAGTGGTCGGCGTCGCGGATCAGGACCGGCTCCACGGCCGCCTCGAAGCGATGCCCGAGCGTCTCGCGCCCGGACTGCAGGCCGAGCGCGGACACCGGCACGACGTCGGGACCGTGCAGCGCCACCAGCCCGTGCGCCGGCCGCACGAAGCCGACGCTGGTCCAGCCGTCGGCGAGCTGGTACTGCATCAGCTTGGGCACCGGCAGCCGCGCGATCGCCTCGTCCAGCGCCTTCTGCAGCCCGGCGGCCAGCTCGACGCCGGGTTGCAGCGTCTCGAGGAACAGCACCTCGGCCTTGCCGTCGACGCGGCGCTGCAGCCGCGGCAGCGCCGAGGCGTCGAAGCCGAGCGCGGCCAGCTTCTTGTGCAGCGCCGGGGTGGGTCCGCCGGAGCCGTCCAGCCCCACCGCCACCGGCATCAGCTTGTGCGACACCGGCCGGTCCGCCGCCCGCGCGGCCACCGCGCTGACGTGGGCGGCCAGGCGCCGCGGACTGGCGAAGACGGTCAGCGCCGAGTGCGCGTCGGCCAGCCCCTGGGCCCGCAGCGAGGCGTGCAGCACGGCGCCGAAGGCCTCGCCAAGACGCTGCAGCGCCTTCGGCGGCAACTCCTCGACGCGCAGCTCGACCAGCAGGTTGCGGTGACTCGCCATGGCTCAGGCCGCCTCGCTGCGCGCCGCCTGCCCGGCCAGCCGCGCCAGCGCCTCGTCGGCCCAGGGGCGCGGGGCGAGCGGGAAGCCTAGCCGCGCGCGGCTGTCGACATAGCTGGCGGCCACCGCGCGCGCCAGATTGCGGATGCGGCCGATGTAGGCCGCGCGCTCGGTGACGCTGATCGCGCCGCGGGCGTCGAGCAGGTTGAAGGTGTGGGCGGCCTTCAGCACCTGCTCGTAGGCCGGCAGCGCGAGGCGCTCGCGCATCAGGTGCTGCGCCTGCCGCTCGTGGGCGCCGAAGGCCGAGAGCAGGAAGTCGACGTCGCTGTGCTCGAAGTTGTAGCGGCTCTGCTCGACCTCGTTCTGGTGGTAGACGTCGCGGTAGCGCAGCGGGCCGCCGGCGCCCTCGGTCCACACCAGGTCGAACACGTTCTCCACGCCCTGCAGGTACATCGCCAGCCGCTCGAGCCCGTAGGTGATCTCGCCGGTGATCGGCTTGCAGTCGATGCCGCCCACCTGCTGGAAGTAGGTGAACTGCGTGACCTCCATGCCGTTGAGCCACACCTCCCAGCCCAGGCCCCAGGCGCCGAGCGTCGGGTTCTCCCAGTCGTCCTCGACGAAGCGCACGTCGTTGCTGCGCAGGTCGAAGCCGAGCGCCTCGAGCGAGCCGAGGTACAGCTCGAGGATGTCGGGCGGGCTCGGCTTGAGCACGACCTGGTACTGGTAGTAGTGCTGCAGCCGGTTGGGGTTGTCGCCGTAGCGGCCGTCCTTCGGGCGGCGGCTGGGCTGCACGTAGGCGGCCTTCCAGGGCTCGGGGCCGAGCGCGCGCAGGAAGGTCGCGGTGTGGCTGGTGCCGGCACCGACCTCCATGTCGTAGGGCTGCAGCAGCGCGCAGCCCTGGCGGGCCCAGTATTCCTGCAGCGAGAGGATGATCTGTTGGAACGACGGCATGGCAACGCGCGGCCGGCAGCGGGCGGACCGCGAGTTTACGGGCCGCCCGTCACCAGCCGCGGCGCGAACGCCGCCAGCAGCGCGCCGGTCAGCCCCGCGGCGGCCACGACCTCGACGACGCCGCGGCGGGCGACGAACAGCGCCAGCGCCGCCGCCGCCATCAGCAGCGCCGCCACGGCGTCGAACGACGCCGCGGTGCCGCGCGGCCACAGCACGTGGCTGCCGAGCAGCAGCGCCAGGTTCGCGATCACGCCCACCACCGCCGCCGTGATCGCCGCCAGCGGCGCCCCGAGGCGGACGTTGCCGCGCGTGGCCTCCACCAGCGGCGCCCCTGCGAGGATGAACACGAACGAGGGCAGGAAAGTGAACCACGTAACCACCAGCGCCGCCAGCACGCCGGCCGATGCCGCAGAACCGGGCCCGAGCAGCGCCGTCAGGTCGGCCGCGCCCCAGCCGCCGACGAAGGCGACGAAGGCCACGACCATGATCAGCGGCCCCGGCGTGGTCTCGCCGAGCGCCAGCCCGTCGATCATCTGCGCCGGGCTCAACCACCCGAACTGCACGACCGCGCCCTGCCAGACATAGGGCAGCACCGCGTAGGCGCCACCGAAGGTGAGCAGCGCCGCCTTGGTGAAGAACCAAGCCATGTCCACCAGCGTGCCGGCGCCGCCGTGCCAGGCGGCCAGCAGCGCCAGCGGCAGCGCCCACAGCAGCAGCCCGGCCGCGACCACCGCCGCCAGCCGCCACGGCCGCCAGCCGGCGTGGGGCGGCGGCGGCGTGTCGTCGTCGATCAGCGCCGGTGCGCGCGCGGTGCTGCCCGGCGTGTCGCCGGGAGCCGCGGCGCTCGCGGCCGCGTACGTCGCCGCATTCGTGGCCGCATTCGTGGCCGCACGCGTCGCCGCACTCGCGGCCGCCCTCGTGGCCGCGGTCGGCACGACGCCGCGCGGAGCCGGCCCGGCAGCGGCGAAGGACCCGGGCCACAGGCGCCCGCCCAGCCAGCCGGCCAGCGCGGCGCCGGCCACGATCGCGGGGAAAGGCAGCTTCAGCACGGCCACGGCGACGAAGGCCGCCAGCGCCAGCCCCCACAGCGGGGGCGCCTTCAGCACCCGCGAGCCGATGCGCCAGGCCGCATGCAGCACGATCGCCGTCACCGCCGGCTTGATGCCGTAGAACGCGCCGGCCACCAGCGGATGGCGGCCGTGCGTCATGTACAGCCACGACAGCGCCAGCAGCAGCAGCAGCGACGGCAGCACGAACAGCATGCCGGCGGCGATGCCGCCGCGCGTGCGGTGCAGCAGCCAGCCCAGGTAGGTGGCCAGCTGCTGCGCCTCCGGGCCCGGCAGCACCATGCAGTAGTTCAGCGCGTGCAGGAAGCGCCGTTCGCTGATCCAGCGCCGGCGCTCCACGAGCTCGGCATGCATGATCGCAATCTGGCCGGCCGGGCCGCCGAAGCCGATGCAGCCGAGCTTGAACCAGAAGCGCAGCGCCTCGCCGAAGCCGGGGACGGGCGACGCGCTCACGGCCCCGCGGCTCCTGCGCGGGCAACGCCCGCGCCAGACGCGCCCCTGCGACCGGCGAGCGCCGCAGCGGCGAAGACCAGCAGCGCCAGCAGCGCCAGCGGCGCGTGTCCCGCGGGCGCGGCCCAGCGCGCATACGGCGTCAGGCCGGCGCGCCCCTCGACCGTGGCCGTCAGCCGCCCCGCGGTGAACGGGGGCAGCACCGCGCTCACGCGCCCGGCATGGTCGACGACCGCCGTGGCACCGGTGTTGGTGGCACGCAGCATCGGGCGCTGGAACTCGAGCGCGCGCAACCGGGAGATGTTCAGGTGCTGCGGCACCGCGGACGTGTCGCCGAACCAGCCGATGTTGCTCAGGTTGACCATCACCGTGGGCGCCCGGGCCGGCACCGCGAAGCGCCGCGCGAGCTTCTCGCCGAACAGGTCCTCGTAGCAGATGTTGGGCGCCAGGCGCTGGCCGGCGAAGTCGAACGAGGGGGCGGCGAGCGGCCCGCGCGCGAAGTCGCCCAGCGGGATGCTCATCGCCTCGGTGAACCAGCGGAAACCCTTCGGGATGAACTCGCCGAACGGCACCAGGTGGTGCTTGTCGTAGCGGTACGGCGCGGCGCCGGGCGGCCCGCCGGCCAGCCCCAGCACCGAGTTGGTGTAGCCGCGCTCGAAGTCGCCCAGCGGCAGGCCGACCAGCGCGGCGCGGCCCGGCGCGGCGAAGTGCGCCCGCAGCGCCTCGAGGTAGCCCGGGGCCGCCTGCTCGAGCTGCGAGGGCAGCAGCGGGATCGCGGTCTCGGGCGCGACGACCAGGCCCGGCGGCGCCGCGACCAGCTCGCCTGCCAGGGCCTGCAGCGCCGCCGGCAGCCGCTCGGCGGCGAACTTCTCGTCCTGCGCCACGTTGGTCTGCAGCAGCGTCACCTGCAGCGAGCCGGTGCCCCGGGTGTGCTGCGTCGGGCCACCCAGCGCCAGCGCGGCCAGCAGCGCCGCGCCGGCGGCGGCCCCTTGCCAGCGCCGGCCGCGGCTGGCAAGCAGCGTGGCCAGCGCCAGCGCCAGCGCCGCGGCGGCCGC
Organism: Rubrivivax sp.; assembly: GCA_020248915.1. GTDB lineage: Bacteria > Pseudomonadota > Gammaproteobacteria > Burkholderiales > Burkholderiaceae_C > Rubrivivax. The sequence goes on from JADCGP010000010.1 coordinate 18,727, forward strand.
GCCGATGCCGTAGACCCCGATCCAGGGCGCCAGCGCCGCCAGCGGGGCATCGACCTGGGCGTAGCCCGAGGCGAGCCACGGGAAGCCGGTGAAGAGCTCGCCGCGCGCCAGCTCGGCCAGCAGCCACAGCGCGACCAGCAGCGGCAGGTCGCGTGCCATTGCGCCGCTGCGCCAGCGCGCGTAGGCGGCACAGGCCGCCCCCAAGTACAGCGCAAGGAAGGCCGACAGCGCCAGCACCGCCAGCGCCGCCAGCGGCGCGGCGATGCCGCCGTAGCGGTTCATGCTGACGAACAGCCACCAGACGCCGACGCCCAGCCAGCCGGTGCCGTAGGCCCAGCCGAGCAGCGCCGCGCGGCCGGGTGCGACGCGCTGCAGCAGCAGCAGCAACGCCGCCAGCGTGGCGATCGGCAGCGGCCAGGCGGCCGTGTGCACGTAGGCCGGCGTCTGTGCGGCGCCCAGCGCGGCCGCGGCGAGGACGCCGGCGACGGCGTTCAATCGACGCCGGCGCCTTCGGCCGCCGGCGGCGCAGGCACGCGGGCGACACGGAACCAGCGCACGGCGCCACCCCGCGTCAGCATCACCGTGAAGCGCAGACCCTGCAGCTCGACCGCCTCGCCGCGCCGCGGCACGCGCCCGAGCTCGTGCGCGACCAGGCCGCCGATGGTGTCGAAGTCCTCCTCCGGCAGCGCGGTGCCGAAGGCGTCGTTGACGGCCTCGATCGACACGTCGCCGGCCACGCGCTGGCTGCCGTCGGCCAGCGTGTAGATGCCGTGCTCGGCGTCCTTGTCGTCGAACTCGTCCTCGATCTCGCCGACGATCTCCTCGAGCACGTCCTCGATCGTGATCAGGCCGGCGACGTTGCCGAACTCGTCGATCACGATCGCCAGGTGGTTGCGGTTGCTGCGGAAGTCGCGCAGCAGCTCGTTGAGCCGCTTGCTCTCGGGCACGAAGACCGCCGGCCGCAGCAGCGTGCGCAGGTTCAGCTCGGGGGCCCGCTGCAGCTTCAGCAGGTCCTTGGCCATCAGGATGCCGATGATGTTGTCGCGCGAGCCCTCGAAGACGGGAAAGCGCGAGTGCGCGGTGTCGATGACCAGCGCGAGCAGTTCCTCGTAGGGCGACTCGATGTCGAGCAGGTCCATCCGCGGGGCGGCCACCATCGCGTCGCCGGCGGTCTGCTCGGCCATCCGCAGCACGCCCTCGAGCATCTGGCGGCTCTCGGGCTCGATCAGCTCGCGGTGCTCGGCCTGTGCGAGCGTGCGGATCAGCTCGTCCTTGCTGTCGACGCCCGGCGAGACGAACTCGACCAGCCGTTCGAAGAGGGAGCGCTTGTCGGCCGGCGCGGCGGCAGCGGCGCGCGGCAAGCGCGCAGACGGAGGTTCGGACACGGGGGGTGCCGGCTGTCGAACAGGGCGCGGAGCATACCGCAGGGTCATGGCGCGCGGCTTGACACCCGCGGGGCCTTGAACGACATTCGGCGCCCCTATCTGAGAGGCCCGCCGCGTTGCGCGCCGCCCTGCCCGGAACATGTCCCTGATCCCCGCCACCATCCTGACCGGCTTCCTCGGCTCCGGCAAGACCACGCTGCTCAAGCGCGTGCTCACCGAGGCCCACGGCCAGAAGATCGCCGTCATCGAGAACGAGTTCGGCGAGGAGAACATCGACAACGAGATCCTCTCGGTCAACACCGAGGAGCAGATCATCCAGATGAGCAACGGCTGCGTCTGCTGCACGATCCGCGAGGACCTGCGCAGCACGCTGGCCGACCTGGCCGCCAAGCGCCGGCGCGGCGAGCTGCAGTTCGACCGCGTCGTCATCGAGACCACCGGCCTGGCCGACCCCGGCCCGGTCGCGCAGACGTTCTTCATGGACGACGAGATCGCCGAGGCCTACCTGCTCGACTCGGTGCTGACGCTGGTCGACGCCAAGCACGCCTCCGGGCAGCTCGACACGCGCCAGGAGGCGCGGCGCCAGGTGGGCTTCGCAGACCAGATCTTCATCAGCAAGTCCGACCTGGTGGCGCGCGAGGAGGTCGATGCGCTGATCCACCGCCTGAAGCACATGAACCCGCGCGCGCCGCAGCGCACGGTGCACTTCGGCGAGGTGCCGCTCGCGGAGGTGTTCGACCTCAAGGGCTTCAACCTGAACGCCAAGCTCGACATCGACCCCGAGTTCCTCGCTGGCGACGGGCACGGCCACGATCACCACGACCACGACCACGACCGCGAGCACGGCGAGCACTGCGACCACCCGCACCACCACGCCCACGACGACGACGTGAAGAGCTTCGTCTTCCGCAGCAAGCGGGCCTTCAACCCGGCCAAGCTCGAGGACTTCCTCGGTGCCATCGTCCAGGTCTACGGCCCGAAGATGCTGCGCTACAAGGGCGTGCTGTACATGAAGGGCAGCGACCGCAAGGTCGTTTTCCAGGGCGTGCACCAGCTGATGGGCAGCGACCTCGGGCCGCGCTGGGCGCCGCAGGAGGAGAAGATGAGCAAGCTGGTGTTCATCGGCATCGACCTGCCGCGCGACGTGCTCGAGCAGGGGCTGGAGCAGTGCCTGGCGTGACCGCCCGCGCGCTTGCGGCGCGCAGGTTGTCGGGCCGGGGGCCGTGGCTACAATCCGCGCGCTTTCGGCCCCCCCTGCCCCGCGAGACGGGCGGCCGCAGGCGGCGCCGGTGCCGCAAGGCGCCCCGGGGTTCCGGGAGCAGCGACGCGTTCCCACAGCAGGCGAGGAGAGTTCCGTGAGCAAGCCAGCGGCTGCGGCCAAGGGTGCCAAGTCGGCGTCCCGGCCCACCCCCAAGGCGGCCCCCAAGGCCGCCCCCAAGGCGCCCGCGAAGGCGGCCCCGAAGCCAGCGGCCAAGGCACCGGCCCGGCCGGCCGCGAAGCCGGAGCCGGCCGCGAAGGCCCAGACCAGGGCCGCCGCGCCGGCGCCCGCGAAGGTTGCCGCGAAGACCCCGGCGAAGGTCCCTGCGGCGGTGTCGGCGAAGGCGGCCGTCCCGCCAGCGCCCATGCCAGCCGCCAAGCCCCCGGCCAAGCCCGTCCCCGCGACGGCCGCAGCGCAGCCGGCCAAGGCCCCGGCGCCGAAGCCAACCGCGGCACCGGCGCCCGCCACGCCAGCGCCATCCGCGGCCAGCGCGGCTGCCGCGCAGCGCTTCACCGATCGGTTCGCCCCCGGCCCGGCGCCATCGCGCGTCGTCGCCGAGGCCGCCGCCCGGCCGGCGCGCAAGATCGATCCCAGGCTCGTCAACGCCTGGAAGACCAAGGCCGGGCGCGACCTGACCGAGGACGAGCTGCTGGCGATGCCCGACAGCGAGTACATGAACGACAAGCAGCTCGAGTTCTTCCGCGCGCGGCTGCAGCAGCAGAAGGACGACCTGCTGTCCAACGCCGGCGAGACGACCGAGCACCTGCGTGAGGACACCTCGATCGTGCCCGACCCGGCCGACCGGGCGACGATCGAGGAGGAGCACGCCCTGGAGCTGCGCACCCGCGACCGCGAGCGCAAGCTTCTGAAGAAGATCGCGCAGTCGCTGGAGCGACTGGACCGGGGAGACTACGGATACTGCGACGAGACCGGCGAGCCGATCGGGCTGGCAAGGCTTCTGGCGCGCCCGACGGCGACGCTGTCGCTGGAGGCGCAGCAGCGCCGCGAGCTCAAGCAGAAGATGTTCGGCGACTGAAACACCCACCCCCGGCCCGGGAACTCCCGGTCCGGGTGGCGCGGGGCGGGGGCGGGGCGGCTCGACCGCGGCTTGATTTTCCGCGCGTCAGTTCACGCCGCCCGGTCGGACGGGGCCCGCCGCGGCGGTGGCGGCATGTCCACGGCGGCCGGCTGGCGGTACGATCGCCGCGGCATGAGCGAAAACGACAGCTTCCTCCGGAAAGTGGTCCGGTTCGTCGCGAACCCGGGCACGGACTGGACCGTCATCAACTCTCGCCAAACCGACGCCCAGGACCTCGAACTCGAGAAGTCCGAACTGAAGGCCATCATCGAGCGCAAGCGGCGCAACGACTTCGTCCGCAAGCGCGAGCTCGACATGCTGCGCCGGGTCCGGCGCGAGGGCCTGTCGGCCGAGCAGTTCGCCGCCCTGCGCACCACCGGGAAGCTCGAGGACTCCGAGGGCAGGTCTTCCGAGCGGTCCGACGCCGCGCGTTCGGACGTCGGCATCAAGACCAAGATCGACCAGATCGAGCAGCAGATGGTCGGCGAGGGCATCGCCACCGGCGCGCGGTCGCCGGCCGACTCCGCCGCTCGCTTCGCGGCCGGGCCGATGTCTACGCCGCCCGTGCTGCGCGAGGCGTTGAGCCCCCCCAGCCGCACTGCCCAGCAGGCACCGCGGCACCTCGACGAGGACATGCTGCCGGCGCTGCCGCCGCTGTCCGAGGTCGCCCTGCCGCCAGCCGCGGCACCGGCTCCGATGCAGATGGCGCCGCGGCTGCCGCCGCTCGCGCCGGCCCCCGCTCCCGCCCCGCCGCCGGTGGTCGCGCCGATGGCGCCGGTCGAGTTCGGGCCGTTGCCCGGCGGCGAACCGAGCGACTTCGTCGATCCGCTCGGCGCCGAGGTCGGCGAGATACAGCACGACCCCGAGCTCGACGAGGCGGTGATCGCCTTTGCCAACGCCGACTTCGAGCAGTGTGAAGCGTCGCTGGTGGCCCTGACGGCGACGGGTGCGCCGCGGGCGCAGCACGCCGAGTCGTGGCTCGTGCTGTTCGACCTGTACCGCGCCACCGGGCAGCATCAGCGCTTCGAGAACCTGGCGGTCGAGTACGCGCACCGCTTCGGCTGGAGCGCACCCCAGTGGTACTCGCTGCCCCGGCTGGTGGCCGACGCCATCGCCGACGAGCCGGTGCCGGCCAGCGCCTCGGCGGCCTCGGCCCGCGATGCCGAGGTCGGCTGGGTGGCGCCCGAGCGGCTCGACATCGAGGCGGTGTCGCGGCTGCGCTCGCAGACGCTGCAGCTGCCGCTGCCCTGGGTGCTCGACTTCGGTCGCCTGGTCCACGTCGACGCCGAGGCCGCGATGCAGCTGTCGACGCTGTTCCGCCTGTGGTCGGGGCAGGCCATCGAGATGCGCTGGATCGGCGGCGAGCGGCTTCTGCAAGTGCTGACCGAGGCCGCGCCCACGGGCGTGCGCGATGCCGACCCGGTGTTCTGGCTGACCCGGCTGGACGCGCTGCGGCTGGCCAACCGCGCCGACCAGTTCGACGAGACCGCGATCGACTACTGCGTCACCTACGAGGTCAGCCCGCCGAGCTGGGAGCCGACGCGCTGCAAGGTGATGCTCGGCAGCACGGCGCTGTCGACCCGCACGCCCCCGCTGTCGATGGTGGGCGACTTCTCCACCGCCTTCCTCGAGAGCGGCGTGCACGACGACCTCGGGCACGGCGTCGAGGTGGCGCACGCCGAGCTGTCGGGCCAGCTGGCCGGCGACATCGGGGCCACGCTGGCCAAGCTCGCGGCCGGTCTCGGCACGGCGCCGGTGATCGAGGTGTCCTGCGCGCGCCTGATCCGCGTCGACTTCATCGCCGCCGGCGACCTGCTGAACTGGGTGCTGGCACGGCGCGGCGAGGACCGCACGGTGCGGTTCACCGAGATGCACCGGCTGGTGGCGCTGTTCTTCGGCGCGATGGGCATCAACGAGCACGCCTCGCTGCGGGTTCGCAAGGTCTAGCTGCGCGGGCCCCGCGGCCCGCGTGCGCCCCCGCCTGCCTTCACCCCGCCACGACGGGCGCCGCCGCCGCCGGCTACAGTGTCCGGATGGACACGTACCACGGCACCACGATCCTCGGCGTGCGCCGCAGCACCTCGCAGGGCTGGCAGGTCGCGCTCGGCGGCGACGGCCAGGTCACGCTCGGCACCATCGTCGTCAAGTCCAGCGCGCGCAAGGTGCGCAAGCTGCACCACGACAAGGTGCTCGCGGGCTTCGCCGGCGCCACCGCCGACGCGTTCACGCTGTTCGAGCGCTTCGAGGCCAAGCTCGACAAGCACCAGGGCCACCTGCAGCGTGCCGCGATCGAGCTGACGCGCGACTGGCGCACCGACCGCGTGCTGCGCCGCCTCGAGGCGATGCTGGCGGTGGCCGACGCGCAGCACTCGCTGGTCATCACCGGCAACGGCGACGTGCTCGAGCCCGAGCACGGCATCGTCGCCATCGGCTCCGGCGGCGCCTACGCGCAGGCCGCGGCACGCGCGCTGCTCGAGCACACCGCGCTGACGGCCGAGCAGGTCGTCCGCAACAGCCTCGCGATCGCCGGCGAGCTGTGCATCTACACCAACCAGCACCACACGATCGAGACCCTCGGCCCCGCATCATGAGCATGACCCCGAAGGAGATCGTCTCCGAGCTCGACCGCCACATCGTCGGCCAGCGCGAGGCCAAGCGCGCGGTGGCCATCGCGCTGCGCAACCGCTGGCGGCGCCAGCAGGTCGAAGGGCCGCTGCGCTCCGAGATCACGCCGAAGAACATCCTGATGATCGGCCCCACCGGCGTCGGCAAGACGGAGATCGCGCGTCGCCTCGCGCGGCTGGCCGGCGCGCCCTTCGTCAAGGTCGAGGCCACCAAGTTCACCGAGGTGGGCTACGTTGGCAAGGACGTCGACACGATCGTCCGCGACCTGGCCGACGTCGCCGTCAAGCAGGAGCGCGAGCGGCAGATGCGGGCCCGGCGCACGCTGGCCGAGGACGCCGCCGAGGACCGCGTGCTCGACATCCTGGTGCCGCCGCCGCGCGGCGCCGGCTTCGTGACCGACGCCCCGCCGGCCGACAACGCGGCCCGCCAGGTGATGCGCAAGCGCCTGCGCGAGGGCAGCCTCGCCGACAAGGAGATCGAGATCGAGCTCGCCGAGCCCAAGCCCGCGCTCGAGATCCTGGGTCCGCAGAACCTGCCCGGCATGGACGAGATGGCCGAGCAGCTCAAGGGCCTGTTCTCGCAGATGGGCGCCGGCAAGCGCAAGACGCGCAAGGTCACCATCCGCGAGGCCCTCGAGCGGCTGACCGAGGAGGAGGCGGCGCGCCTCGTCAACGAGGACGAGATCCGCACCGCGGCGCTGGCGCACGCCGAGTCCAGCGGCATCGTCTTCATCGACGAGATCGACAAGGTCGCGTCGCGCTCCGAGGCGGGCGGCGCCGACGTCAGCCGCCAGGGCGTGCAGCGCGACCTGCTGCCGCTGGTGGAGGGCACCACCGTCAACACCAAGTACGGCATGGTGAAGACGGACCACATCCTGTTCATCGCCAGCGGCGCGTTCCACCTCGCCCGGCCGAGCGACCTGATCCCCGAGCTGCAGGGGCGCTTCCCGATCCGCGTCGAGCTGGCCTCGCTGTCGGTGGCCGACTTCGAGGCCATCCTGACCAGCACGCAGGCCAGCCTGATCAAGCAGTACCAGGCGCTGCTGGCCACCGAGGGGGTGACGCTCGAGTTCACGCCCGACGCGGTGCGGCGCCTGGCCGAGATCGCGTTCGAGGTGAACGAGCGCACCGAGAACATCGGGGCGCGGCGGCTGGCCACCGTGATGGAGCGCCTGCTCGACGAAGTCAGCTTCGACGCGCCCGAGCGCGGCGGCCAGGCCGTCGTGCTCGACGCCGCGACGGTGGATGCGCGCCTGGGCGACCTGGCGCGCAACGAGGACCTCTCCCGCTTCATCCTTTAGGGGCCCGCCGATGCCAGCCTACGTTCCGCCGCCCCCGCTGCGCCCGCTGGGCCGCTCCGGCCTGCGGGTCGCGCCGCTCGCCTTCGGCGGCAACGTGTTCGGCTGGACCGCCGACGAGCCAACCTCGTTCGCGCTGCTCGACGCATTCGTCGAGGGTGGCTTCCAGCTCGTCGACACCGCCGACGTCTACTCGCGCTGGGTGCCGGGCCACGCCGGCGGCGAGAGCGAGGCCATCGTCGGGCGCTGGCTGAAGGCGCGCGGGCCGGCGCTGCGCGAGCGCGTCGTCATCGCCACCAAGGTGGGCATGGCGATGGGCGACGAGGGCAGCGGCCGGGGCGGCCTGTCGCGGCGCTGGATCCGCCAGGCCGTGCACGAGTCGCTCGCGCGGCTGCAGGTCGAGCGCATCGACCTGTACCAGGCACACCGCGACGACCCGGACACGCCCCTCGAGGAGACGCTGGGCGCCTTCGCCGAGCTGATCCGCGAGGGCAAGGTGCGCGCGATCGGCGCCAGCAACCACGACGCGGCACGCCTGGCCGAGGCGCTGGCGGTCAGCGCGCGCCTCGGCCTGCCCCGCTACGAGACGCTGCAGCCGCACTACAACCTGATGGAGCGCGCCGGGTACGAGGCCGCGCTCGAGCCGCTGGTGCGCGCCGAGGGCCTGGGCGTGATCAACTACTTCGCGCTGGCGCGCGGCTTCCTCACCGGCAAGTACCGCAGCGAGGCCGACCTCGGGCGGAGTGTGCGCGGCAGCGGCGTCGAGGCCTATCTCTCGCCGCGCGGTTTCGCGGTGCTGGCGGCGCTGGACGCGGTGGCCGCCGAGCACGCCGGCGAGCGCGCCACTGCAGCCCAGGTGGCACTGGCGTGGCAGATCGCGCGCGACGGCATCACCGCGCCGATCGCCAGCGCCACGTCGGTGGCGCAGTGGCAGGAGCTGGCCGCCGCGGCGCGCCTCGCGCTGACGCCGGCGCAGGTCGCCAGGCTGGACGCGGCCAGCGCCTGAGGGCCACGGCGGGCGCCCGGATGCGGGCGGAGCGTGCCGGCACCGCCGCCGGCACCCGGCACGCCTTGCGCGACCCGTGAGGGCAGAATGCCGCATGCCCCGCCTGCCGCTGTTCATCGCTCCCGCCACGTTCGACGACGCCGACGCCGCGCTCGCCCAGGTGCAGGCGATCTACCGCTCCAGCACCGAGCACCTGCGCGACGCGCTGCAGCGCTTCGTCGCCGGCGAGGAGCTCGGCCGGCCCGGCGACGGCGTGCGCGCCTGCTATCCCTTCGTCCGCGTGCGCACCGACACGGTGGCGCGCGCCGACTCGCGCCTGAGCTACGGCTTCGTCGCCGGCCCCGGCAGCTACGAGACGACGCTGACGCGGCCGGACCTGTTCGCCGACTACTACCGCGAGCAGTTCCGGCTGCTGCTGGCCAACCACGGCGTGCCGATCGAGGTCGGCACCAGCAGCCAGCCGATCCCGGTGCACTTCGCGCTCGCCGAGAGCGACCATCTCGAAGGCACGCTCGACGCCGGGCGGCGGCTCCAGCTGCGCGACCTGTTCGACCTGCCCGACCTGGCGAGCATGGACGACGGCATCGCCAACGGCACGCACGAGCCGCCGCCGGGCACGCCGCAGCCGCTGGCGCTGTTCACCGCGCCGCGGGTGGACTACTCGCTGCAGCGGCTGCGCCACTACACCGGCACGGCACCCGAGCACTTCCAGAACTTCGTCCTGTTCACGAACTACCAGTTCTACGTCGACGAGTTCATCCGCCTCGGACGTGCGCTGGTGGCCGACCCGCAGGCCGACTACGCGGCCTTCGTCGAGCCGGGCAACGTCACCACCCTGCGCGGCGGTGCGGCCGGCGCCGGCACACCGCCTCCGCGGCTGCCGCAGATGCCGGCCTACCACCTGGTGCGGCCGGGGCACGACGGCATCACGATGGTCAACATCGGCGTCGGCCCGGCCAACGCCAAGACCATCACCGATCACGTGGCGGTGCTGCGCCCGCACGCCTGGCTGATGCTCGGCCACTGCGCGGGGCTGCGCAACAGCCAGCAGCTGGGCGACTACGTGCTCGCGCACGCCTACATGCGCGAGGACCACGTGCTCGACGAGGACCTGCCGGCGTGGGTGCCGATCCCGGCGCTGGCCGAGGTGCAGATGGCGCTGGAGCAGGCGGTGGCCGACGTGACCCGGCTGCAGGGCTACGAGCTGAAGAAGGTGCTGCGCACCGGCACCGTCGTCAGCACCGACAACCGCAACTGGGAGCTGCTGCCGCACCCGGGCCCCGAGCGCCGCTTCAGCCAGAGCCGCGCGGTGGCGCTGGACATGGAGAGCGCCACCATCGCCGCCAACGGCTTCCGCTTCCGCGTGCCCTACGGCACGCTGCTGTGCGTGAGCGACAAGCCGCTGCACGGCGAGATCAAGCTGCCCGGCATGGCCAACACCTTCTACCGCGAACGTGTCGACCAGCACCTGCGCATCGGCGTGCGCGCCGTCGAGCTGCTGCGCCGGGAGCGGCCCGGCGCGCTGCACAGCCGCAAGCTGAGGAGCTTCGCCGAGGTGGCGTTCCAGTAGGGGCCGGTGCAGGCCGACGCGGGCCGCGGCCCGGCGCGGCGCGGTGTGGCCTGGCGCGGCGCGGCGCCGGCAGCCCGCCCGATCAGGCGAACGCCCGCAGCAGCGCCTCGCGCTGCCTGCGGTCGGGCAGCGGGCCGCGCAGCGCCTGCAGGTTCTGCGTCACGTGCAGCGGGTTCGTCGTGGCCGGGATCGCGCACGTCACGGCCGGGTGGGCCAGCTCCCACTTCAGCACCAGCGCGGCCCAGCTGTCGCAGCCGAGCTCGCGCGCCAGCGCCGGCAGCGGCCGCCGGGCCAAGCGCTGCAGCAGCGCGCCGCCGTCGAACGGCCGGTTGACGATGACGGCCACGCCGCGCTCAGCCGCCAGGCCCAGCAGCGGCTCGGCGCTGCGGTCGACGGGGCTGTAGGTGATCTGCAGGAAGTCGATCCTCTCGCCGCGCAGGATGCGCTCGACCTCGTCGTGGGCGCGCCCGTGCGAGGTCGTGACGCCGAGGTGGCGGATGCGACCCTCGTCCTTCCAGGCCCGCAGCGTGCTCAGGTGCTCGCGCCAGGCGAGCAGGTTGTGCACCTGCATCAGGTCCACGCGCGGCAGCCGCCACAGCCCGAGCGAGCGCCGCATCTGCGTCGGCCCGTAGCCGGCGATGCCGGTCCACACCTTGGTGGCGCTGAACAGGCGCGGCTCCGGGCGCGCGAGCAACTCGCCCAGCACCGCCTCGGCGTAACCGTACATGGGCGAGCTGTCGACGAGGCGGCCGCCGCCGGCGAAGAAGCGATCGAGCACCGCGCGCCGCCGCGCCAGCCCCTCGGCGTCCCCGATCGGCAGGTCGAAGGTCAGCCAGGTGCCGAGACCCACGGCGGCGATGCGCTCGCCGCTCGACGGGATCGTGCGCTCGAGCACGGCCGGTTGGGCCTGCGCCGCGGCCGGAAGCGCCACCACCAGTGCACCCGACAGCGGGGCCGGCAGCGCGGCAAGCAGCAGGTCGCGTCGGCTCGGGCCCATCACGGCGCACGTTGTAGCGCCAGCAGCGGCCGCAGCATCACCAGCCCGATCAACGGCCCCACGGCGAGCCAGGGCAGCAGTTCGGCCAGCGGCTGCGTCGCCGCCAGCCGCACGAACAGCTCGATCGAGACGGCCGAGATCGCGAAGCCGATGCTGTTGACGAGCGTGAGCAGGCTGCCCACCGCCTCGCGCGGGGCGTTGCTCGCGGTGAGGGCGCTGAACTGCGGCGAGTCGCCGGCGACCGTGATGCCCCACAGCAGCAGCCACGCCATGAAGACGGGGATCGGCGCGGTCAGCATCCACGGCGCTGCCAGGCAGCACAGGCCGCTGGTGGCCAGCTGCGCGCCAGCCACGCGCGCGCCGCCGACGCGGTGCACCAGCAGGCCGCCGCCGATGCAGCCCAGCGCGCCGGCCCCCAGCACCAGGAAGGACGCCCACGACACCGCCACCGAGTCGGCCAGGCGCGCCGCCAGCACCACCGGCACCAGCACCCACATCGTGTAGAGCTCCCACATGTGCCCGAAGTAGCCGCCGGCCGAGGCCCGCACGCGCGGGTTGCGCCACAGCTCGGCCAGCGCCGCCAGCCGCAGCGCGGGCAGCGCCGCCCCACGGGGCGCGCCCGGCGGCTCCGGCACCAGCGTGATGACGGCGGCGCCCGCGGTGGCCGCCAGCGCAGCGACGGCGATGAGGACGAGCTGCCAGTCTCCCCCTGCGGCACCTGCGCCCGCCGCCAACCCGCCGCCTTCCGCACTGAGCGCCCGCAGCGCATGCGGGCTGGCACTGCCGAGCACCAGGGCGCCCACCAGCCAGCCGAGCGCGAAGCCGAGCCCGCGCGGGAACCACTGCGCCGCGATCTTCATCCCCACCGGGTAGATGCCGGCGAGGAAGAAGCCCGTCAGCGCGCGCAGCGCGACGAGCGCCGGCAGCGACGAGGCCGCCGCGACAGCGGCCAGCGTGCAGGCCGCGGCCGCCAGCGCGCAGGCCAGGAAGACGCGCCGGGCCGCGAAGCGGTCCGACACCGCCAGCAGGGCGAACAGCAGCGTCCCGGCGACGAAGCCGAGCTGCAGCGCCGCGCTGAGCGTGCCCACCGCGGCCGCGCCCCAGCCGTGCGCGCGCTCCAGGTCGGGCATCACGGCGTTGACGGCGAACCAGGGCGAGGTGCCCAGCAGCTGCGCGAGCACGATCACCGGCAGCACGCGGCGCGGGGGGACGGGGTCGGTGGCGGTCGGCGGAGCAGGCGGCATGGCGTTGACCTTACTCAAGCGCGCCTGCGGCGACCACCCTTGCGAGCCCGGGGCCGATCCCTTACCCTGGGACAGGCCCTCTGGCCGGCAGCCGCAGCGCCCCGCCGCACGGGGCCCCGGCCGGCCCCGGCGCCGTCAGGAGAACCCCCATGCCCAGCCCATCCTCGCCCGGCGCCGGTGCCTCCAGCGGCGTCGCGGCCATCCGCACCCTCGCGCTGGTCGGCCCGGCCTCCAGCGGCAAGACAAGTCTGGCCGAGGCGCTGCTCGTGCGCAGCGGCATGATCGGCGCCGCCGGCACCCTGGAGCGCGGCACGACCGTCAGCGACTACGACCCGCTCGAGCGCCGGATGCAGCACTCGCTGAACAGCGCGGTGCTGCACCTGAACCACGCCGGCACCCGTGTGCACCTGATCGACACACCCGGCGCAAGCGACTTCCTCGGCCAGAGCCTGCCTGCGCTGGAGGCGGTGGAGACGGCCGCCATCGTCATCAACGCGGCCGCCGGCATCGAACCGATGGCCGAGCGGATGATGGACTATGCGGCCGCGCGCCAGCTCGACCGCATCATCGTCGTCAACAAGATCGACGCCCAGGGCGTCGACCTCGCGGCGCTGCTGGCCCGCATCCAGGCGCGCTTCGGCAAGGAGTGTCTTCCGATCAACCTGCCCGATGCCGGCGCGAGCAAGGTCGTCGACTGCTTCTACAACCGCGACGGCCACAGCGACTTCGGCAGCGTCGACGCCGCGCACCGCGCGCTGGTGGAGCAGGTGGTCGAGGTCGACGCCGGGTTCGTCGACCGCTACCTGAACGACGGCGACGTCGATGCGAGCGAGCTGCACGCGCCGCTCGAGCAGGCGCTGCGCGAGGGGCACCTGATCCCGGTGTGCTTCGTCTCGGCGCGCAGCGGCGCGGGCGTGGCCGAGCTTCTCGACATCATCGTCAAGCTGCTGCCCAACCCGACCGAGGCCAACCTGCCCGACTTCCTGAAGGGCGAGGGCGAGTCGGCCACGCTGATGCACGCCGAGGTCGACCCCTCCCGCCACGTGCTGGCGCACGTGTTCAAGGTCACTGTCGACCCCTACGTCGGCCGCATGGGCGTCTTCCGCGTGCACCAGGGCACGGTCACCAAGGACTCGCTGCTCTACATCGGCGACGGCCGCAAGCCCTTCAAGGTCGGGCACGTGTTCCTGCTGCAGGGCAAGGAGCACGTCGAGGTCCCGCGGGCGCTGCCTGGCGACATCTGCGCGGTGGCCAAGGTCGACGACATCCACTTCGACGCGGTGCTGCACGACGCGGCCGAGGACGACCACATCCACCTGAAGCCCCTCGACTTCCCAAAGCCGGTGCACGGCATCGCGGTCGAGGCCAGGAAGCGCGGCGACGAACAGAAGATGTGGGAGATCCTCGGCAAGCTGGTCGACGAGGACCCGTGCCTGCGCCTCGAGCACGTGGCGGTGACCAACGAGACGGTGGTCTACGGGCTCGGCGAGCTGCACCTGCGCGTGCTTCTCGAGCGGATGAAGGAGACCTACCGCTTCGAGGTCGTCACGCGCCCGCCGCGCATCGCCTACCGCGAGACGATCACCGCGCGGGCCGAGGGCCACCACCGGCACAAGAAGCAGACCGGCGGCGCGGGCCAGTTCGGCGAGGTCTTCCTGCGCGTCGAGCCGCTGCCGCGCGGCGCGGGCTTCGAGTTCGTCGACGAGGTCAAGGGCGGCGTGATCCCCAACCAGTTCATCCCCGCGGTCGAGAAGGGCGTGCGCGAGGTGCTCGCCGGCGGGGCGATCGCCGGCTACCCGGTGGTCGACGTCAAGGTCACCGTGTACGACGGCAAGCACCACAGCGTCGACAGCAAGGAGATCGCCTTCGTCACCGCGGGCCGGAAGGCCTTCCTGCAGGCCGTCCGCGAGGCGCGGCCGATCGTGCTGGAGCCGGTGGTCCGGGTCGAGATCGCGGCGCCGGACTCGGCCATGGGCGACATCACCGGCGACCTGTCGGGCAAGCGCGGCCTCGTCAACGGCACGGCCAACGGCGCCAGCGGCAACGTCGTCATCCGCGGCCAGGCGCCGCTGTCGGAGCTCGCGGGATACCAGAACCGGCTCAACGCGATGACCGCCGGGCAGGGCAGCTACACGATCGAGCTCAGCCACTACGAGGCCGTGCCGCCCGCGGTGCAGCAGCAGCTCGTCGGCCAGTTCCAGGTCCGCGACGAGGACTGACCCGCGGGCCGGGCCGGGCTTCGACGCCCGGCGTGCGGCGTGCGGCGTGACCAAAGACCGCATCGCCCCGGGCGGCGCGGGGCCATCGGCACACCGCCACAATCCCCGTCGTCGAGAGGGGAGTAGCTGGCGCCCGCGGTGCAGTCCGCCGTCGTGCGTCGCGTCAGCCCGTCAATACGAAGCACCGGCCCACGCAGCCGGCCTCGCTTCCGGGCCCGCAGCAGCCGTCGAGCACACGCTCGGGCGCTGTCGCAAGACCTTTCGGCGCGACTCCACCACCCTGCCCGGCGCAACGCCCGGGCACAACCGGGAGTGTCCATGGACACCATCGCGCCGCTCTGGCTCTGGATCTTCTTCGTCGTCTCGGTCATCGTGGCCCTGTTCGTCGACTTCGTCGTGCTGAAGAAGCAGGGCGCCCACGCCGTCGGCGTGAAGGAGGCGCTGAACTGGTCGATCGTCTGGGTGCTGCTCAGCTTCGCGTTCAACGGCCTGTTCTGGTGGGCGGTCTACCAGGACCACGGCGTCGCCATGGCCAACACGAAGAGCATGGAGTTCCTCACCGGCTACCTCATCGAGAAGAGCCTGGCGGTGGACAACATCTTCGTGTTCCTGATGATCTTCACCTACTTCGCGGTGCCGCCCGAGTTCCAGAAGCGGGTGCTGATGATCGGCATCATCGGCGCGATCGTGCTGCGCACGGTGATGATCCTGGTGGGTGCCTGGCTGATCCAGCAGTTCCACTGGATCCTCTACGTGTTCGGTGCCTTCCTCGTCATCACCGGCATCAAGATGTGGTGGGCCGCCGGGCAGGAGCCCGACCTGGAGAGCAACCCGGCGCTGCGGCTGCTGCGGCGCCTGATGCCGGTCAGCAAGTCCTTCGACGGGGAGAAGTTCTTCACGATCGAGAACGGCCGTCGGATCGCGACCCCGCTGCTGCTGGTGATCGTGCTGGTGGGCATCACCGACGTGATCTTCGCGGTCGACTCGATCCCGGCCATCTTCGCCATCACGATGGACCCGTTCATCGTGCTGACGAGCAACATCTTCGCCATCCTCGGCCTGCGCGCGATGTACTTCCTGCTCGCGGCGATCGCTGCCAAGTTCCACCTGCTGAGCTACGGCCTGGCGGTGATCCTGGTCTTCATCGGCACCAAGATGATGCTGATCGACGTGTTCAAGATCCCGGTGGCGGTGAGCCTGGCGGTGGTCGTGTCCATCCTGGCCATCACGATGCTGTGGAGCGTGAAGACGGCGCCGAAGATCGAGCGCACCGAGGGCCGGGCCGCGCGCGAGGGCGCGGGCAGCTAGCCTCCCCCGGGGGTCCGCGTCCCTGCGAAGGCGGCCCGCGGGCCGCCTTCGCGCTCTTGCGGGCCGGCTCAGGGCGTGACGATCCTCACCTGCCGCAGGCCCGCGGCGCGCAACCGTGCCGCGAGCACCGTGCCGCTGCGGCGGTCGGCGGCATGCACGAACACCGGTGCATCGCCGTCGAGCCCGTAGGCGGCCATCAGGCCCCAGACGGTGCCCAGGGCGTCCTCGAGCGCCTGCAGGTCCGGGCCGCGCAGTTCCACGACCACCGCGCGATCGCCGAGCCAGCGCTCGATGACTTCGGCGCTGCGCGGGTCGAGGGTGTCGGTCGCCGACGCAGCGGTGGCCTGCGCCTCGGCGGATTCGCCGCGAGGGGGCGCGGCGACGGCGATGGATGCGTCCGCCGACAGGCCGCGCGATGCGATCGATGGCGCGGCAGACGCCTCCACCGGCTGCCCGACCGCCCGTTCGCCCGGCAGGTCGGCCGCCGACGGAGCCATCGCCAGCCCCGATTGCGCCGCGCGCGCATCGGCCGCCGCCGCGTCG
Source organism: Rubrivivax sp. (assembly GCA_020248915.1). Lineage (GTDB taxonomy): Bacteria > Pseudomonadota > Gammaproteobacteria > Burkholderiales > Burkholderiaceae_C > Rubrivivax. Next base: position 35,257 of record JADCGP010000010.1, read on the forward strand.
GCCATGGGCGCCGTGGAGTGCACCGCGCCGCAGGCGCCCAGCAGCAGCGCAACCGTCCCGACCAACCCGCCCGCGTGCGCCCTGCCCTGGCGCAGGCAGCGCGCGCAGATCCCAACCCTCGTCGGCATCACCCGTCCCCCCTAGCCGGCATCGAAAGCGCACGGCCGTTCCCAAGCCAGTACGGGCGGCAGGGGCTCTTCCGGACAGCCCCGTCCCCTGCAATGGGGACGCGCGCACCGGCGGGGCGCCGGGCGGCGCGGGGCCCAGTGGGTGAGAGGCCATCCGGCGTGGCCGAGGGGGCTGTCCGGGACGTCCCGATCCAGGCGCTGAGCGCAGCCGCAGCGCGGGCTGCGGCGTGCGTCTGCACCGCCGAGCGGGGCGCCGCGGGCAGTCACTCGCGGGCAGTCACTCGGGGGCAGTCACAGCGGCCATGATCGATGGCCTCTCACCCTCTCAGGTCAGGGCCAGCGGCTGCTTGGCAAGCGGCGGCGGGAAGGCAAGGTCGAGCGCGGCGAGGTCCTCGGGCGCCAGCCGCAGCGCGGTGGCGCCGAAGTTGTCGCGCAGGTGCGCCTCGCGGCCGGCCTTCGGGATCGGCATGACCCCGGGCCGCGCCAGCAGCGCGGCCAGCGCCACCTGCGCGGGCGTCGCGCCGTGGCGCGCGGCGATCTCGCGCAGCACCGCGGGCGCGCGGGCGCCGACGAGCGCGCCCTCGTCGAGCGGGCTGTGGGCCAGCAGCGGCATCGCGCGGGCCCGCATCCACGGCAGCAGGTCGAACTCCACGCCCCGCTGCGAGGCCGAGTGGTAGACCTGGTTCGCGGCGCAGCGCGCGCCGCCGGGCACCGCGAACAGTTCCTCCAGGTCGGCGACGTCGAAGTTGCTGACGCCCCAGTGCCGGATCCAGCCGCGGCGCTGCAGTTCCTCGAAGCCGGCCACCGTCTCGGCGAGCGGCTCGGTGCCGCGCCAGTGCAGCAGGTACAGGTCGATCGTGTCGAGCCCGAGCCGGCGCCGGCTGCGCGCACAGGCATCGACCACGCCGCGCCGGCTCGCGTGCCTGGGGTAGACCTTGCTCACGACGAAGAGCGCCTCGCGCGTGCAGGTGCCTGCCGCCAGCGCGCCGGCAATGGCCGCGCCGATCACCTCCTCGGCGCCGCCCTCGCCGTACATCTCGGCCGTGTCGACGACGCGCCAGCCGATCTCGAGTGCCGTGCGCAGCGCGGCGATCTCGGCCACGCGCTGCGCGGGCGCCTCGCCGAACCGGCAGGTGCCCAGACCCAGGACCGGGCGGCGCTCGCCACCAGCGAACGTGACGAAGGGCGCGGCGGCATCGCGGACGTCCATGGCCGATGCTAGTCCGCGCCCGAAGTCCGGGCCCCTGTGGGGCAGCCATCCGCGACTCCTTCTCCGTCGCCTGGGCTCACGCAGGCGGCCATCAACGGGCCTTGGCGAACGACGGCTTCAGCGCTCGCCACCTGGAACCGGGACATCTCCAGGACGACGGTCATCCGCGGTCATGCGATGTGGCGTTCGCTCTCGACGACTGCTGGCACCAGAGACCCTGCGGCCCGCAGCTGCCGCCCATGCGGCGCCGGGCACTCACACGAGCCCGAGCTCGGCGTCCGTGGCCGCGGGTCGCGGCTTGCCGCGCGGGGGCCATGGCCGGCTGCGCCAGTCGGGCTCGAACACGAACGAGGAGCGCTGGCGTTGCACGGGCAGCGCGCCGTTGCCGACGCCGAGCGAGTAGTCGTAGTAGACCTTGATGATCTCTTCGGCCGTGACCTGCTGCGCGGCGGGGTGGGCCTGGCAAGCCGCTCGCCAGGCGCGCACCCGCTCGAAGCGGCCGTCGTGGGGCAGGTCGAAGCCCTCGTAGTACGACAGGAACTCGAAGCGCCAGAAGAAGGGCGTGAACACGGTCTCCGCCCAGCCGAAGCCGTCGAACAGGAAGGACCCCTTCGACGCATGCTCCAGCAGGAACGCGTCCAGCTTCGCGTACTGCTGGAGCATCGCCTCGCGCAGGGCGCTGCGCTGCGCTTCTTCCTGCGCCATCACCAGCCGGTACCCCGTGGCCACCAAGTCGCCTTCCATCCGCACCAGCATGTGCTCGATGGCGTGCTTCCAGGGGTCGCGCTGGGCCACCGGTGGGCCGGCCAGCGTGTCCTCGAGGTAGCGCAGGATCACCAGGCTCTCCTTCAGGATGCGACCATCCGGCAACTCGAGCACCGGCAGCGCGGTCATGCCACGCGTCTTGGCCAGCAGTTCCGGGTCGCGGGGCTTCGTGATGTCGACGACACGGAAGTCGATCTCATCGGCAGCGCCCTTCAGCGCGAGCAGGATCTCCAGCCGCTGGCTGAACGGGCACACGGGAATGTGGTGGACGATGGGGCGGAGCGTCGGCATCCTGCGCTTTCTGGGGTGGGGCGGCTTCGGGCTCGGTGTGCGCGGCGCTCAGGTGCGCCAGGGCAGGTCGATGGCGTTGCCGTCGGGCAGCATCGTCCTCACCGGCGTTGCGCCGAACAGGCCGACGATCTCCAGCGGCTGCGGGCCGACGTTGAAGAGCTGATGGTCGTGGCCCTTGGGCAGCACCACGGTGCTGTCGGCGCCGAAGCGCTGCACGCGCCCCTCGGTGTGGACCTCGCCCCAGCCCGCGAGGCACAGCACGACCTCGTCGCAGTCGTGCCGATGCGGCGGCGTGGCCGCGCCGGGAGCCAGGGTCTGGCGCCAGATCGAGATCTGTTCGAGGCCGTCGGCCTGGCCGGCCCAGGTGGCGTGCGCGACGCCCGGCAGCGGGGTCTCTGCAGGACGGGACTGTTCGATGACGTTCATGGTGGCTCCGTGATTGCGGTGTCGGGGTGGATCCGGGGCGCCTCGGATGAATGCCAGTGTCACGAGTCGCGGCGCCAAGTGGAAGATGCGCCAACGCCATAACATTGCCGAAACTGTTTCGGCAATGAGGGCCACCCATGCACGGCGTCCAGCAGTTCGTTGCCTTTGCCCAGACGGCACGCCGGGGCAGCTTTGCCGCCGCGGCGCGTGACCTGGGCAGTTCGCCTTCCACCCTGGCCAAGAGCGTGGCGCGGCTCGAGCACTCGCTCGGCGTGAAGCTCTTCCACCGCACCACGCGGCAGGTCAGCCTGACGGCCGATGGCGAGCGGCTGTTCCATCGCTGCGAACGCGTGCTGGCCGAGATCGAAGACCTGCAGGCCGATGCGGCCGGCACGCGAACCGCGCCGACAGGGACCCTGCGGGTGGACCTCCCGACGTTCTACGGTCGCCGCTTCGTGCTGCCGCTGCTGGCTGCGCTGCAGCGAGATCACCCCGCCCTGACGCTCGAAGTGCGCCTGCAGGATGGAATCGCCGACCTGGTGCGCGATGGCATCGACCTTGCCGTTCGCATGGGCGAGATGCGGGACTCGACGCTGGTGGCGCGGCGCATCGACTCCCAGCGCCTGGTGATGGTGGCGAGTCCGGGTTACCTGCGCCAGCATGGCACGCCGACCCGGCTGGAGGACCTGTCGGGACACCGGGCGGTGGCGTTTCGGCTGCCCAGCAGCGGGCGCAGCCGGCCCTGGCAACTGCGCAAGGGACGCCGCCCGATCGAGATGTTCCCGGTGCACGCGATCCAGTTGAGCGACACCGAGGCGCTGGGCACCGCCGCACGGCTGGGCATGGGTCTGTGCCAGGTGCCCGACTACATCGTGCACGACGACATCGCCAGTGGCGAACTGGTGGAACTGCTGCCCGGAAACCAGCCCGAGCCCATGCCGATCAATGCCGTCGTGCCCTCTGGCCGGCTGGTGCCACCCCGCGTGCGTGTCGCGCTGGCTGCGCTGGACTCGTTGCGCGAACGCCGGGTGGACTGAACCCGGCGGCGGTCGATACGCGGTCGCAATCAGCCGTTGCCCAGTCCGGCGAACGCCGCGCCGAGGCCCAGCGGTGCGAGGTCGACACCAGGGACCTGGGTACCGACCGGATCGGCCGCTCCGATCCACATGGGCTTGCGCTGCGGGTGTCGCGTCTGGGTCGCGAACCGACTCACGGGCCGGCAGCCGAGAGCAGACACTCGTCGACGCCAGCGCCACGGGCGACAGGCACAGCACGGAGCTGCGCACCCCCACACCAGGCCGGCTGCAGCCGTCGATCAACGCGGATTTATCATCGACGGCCATGCCGTCCAGCCCGCCCGACCTCGCACAGGTGCGCCTGGACAACGCCTTGCTGCTGTTCGAGGAGTTCGTGCGCGCCACCGCGCGCCACGCCGACGCGGCCACGCTGCGGGGCCTGGAGAAACGCTTCGCCGAGCGGGTGCAGATCCAGCCCAGCTATTGGAGCCAGATCAAGAGCCGCTCGCGCCAAATTGGCGAGCGCCTGGCGCGGCAGTTCGAGCACCTGTGCCACAAGCCGCGCGGCTGGATGGACCTGCCCCACGACGGCGACGCCGCACGCCCAGGGGCACCCGGCGGCGCCTCCCCGCCGCCGGACCTCGGCGCCCCGCGCGGCACCTCGGCGGCCGACGACAGCGGCCCGCGCGACGACGACGAACGCTTCATCGTCGGCCTGGTGCTCACCTACTACCGGCGGCATCCCCAGCGCGCACGGACGCGGCTGCTCGACCTGCTGGGCGAGGTGCTGACGCCCGCACCCGCCAGCCCTGCGGGCGGTGACGCCGCCCGCCGGCCGCCGCCGTCCGGCACCGCGACACCCGGCCCTCGCGGGCCGACGGCCGACGACCCGCGCGACCTCTGGCAGCGCTCGCAGGCCGGCGTCGCCCCGCTGAAGAAGCGGCGCTGAAGCCTGGCGGCAGCGCGCCGCGGGCAAGCCGGGTACCGCCTTCCCGGCACGACCCGTGCATCGCCGCTGCCGCGGCGTCGTTGCGCGCGCCATCCGCCTTAGGGATCTCCCGGAGATCAACAAGCCTTGCGCACAGATAACGTTGTATTTATCATTTGCGCAAGCGTGTGGTGATCCAGCGCCTGCCCCGCCGCTCCGGCGACGAGGACACGGGCTTGCTCCCCACACATCCGATCCACCTTCCACCGGTCTGCCATGTCGATCACGCCGCTGTTCCCGAGCCTGCTCCCGCGCCACGTTGCGCGCGCAGCGGCATCGGGCCGGCGCGGGTCCGGCCGGCATGCCGTTGCCCAAGGCGTCGAGGCCCTGCTCGCCCCGCCCGGGGCCGGAGTCGGCTGAAGCGGCACCTCGCTTCACACCTTCCACCGGAGCCCGGGTTGCGCAAGCACCCGGGCTTCGTGCTTCACGGGCCCGCCTGCGGCCCCCCGCAGTCACCCGCCGTCCCTTTCCCACCCGCCACCGCACCAAGGAGTCCCGATGAACAAGACCTCGATCACGCTGAAGAGCCCCAAGCCGCGCAACCCGTTCGTCGCAGCGGCCCGCGCAAGGCGCGCCGGTGCGCACCGACCGCGGCCCGGTGCCGTCCGGGCGCAGGCCAGGTCCGCCCTGCGCGCCGAACTGCAGCGCGGCCTCGACCGCGCCGCCCTGCATCCGCCCTCGAGCCCCTGAACCCATCGGCGTCGCCCGCCCCGCCCATCCGGCCGCGGCGCGCCACGGAGAGCCACCATGTACCGTGAAGTGCCCTACGACGATCTCGCCCCCGGTCGGCGCCGCGCGCGCAGGCTGGCCGCGGCGGCCCTGCGCGCCGCTGGCGCCGCCCTCGACGCGATGGCCAGCCGCCTGGCGGCCATCGACGCGCCGGCCGCCCGGGCCGCCGCCGAGCCGCAACTGGAGTTCCACGCCTGCCACGCCGAGGCCGGGGCGCCGGAAGGGGCGCTGTACGTGGACGGGCGGCTGGTCGGCCACCTGGTCGGCGTGCCCCGGCTGTGACGCCGCAGGCCCGGACGGCGCCGCCCGGCAGGGCCGGCGTCGCCGCCCGGGCGTCGCGCGAGTGACGGCGCGAAGAAACCTGGGCGATGATGCTCGCGCGTGCTGCCCGCGCGCGCCTCTCCGCACCACCATGACCGCCACCCGCCTGCTGATCGACCGTCGCGACCTGTCGCGCACGCGCCTCGTGCCCGATCCCGACGCCGACGCACCGCTCGCCGAGGGCCAGGCGCGGCTCGCGATCGATCGCTTCGCGCTCACCGCCAACAACGTGACCTACGCCGCCTTCGGCGAGGCGATGAAGTACTGGCAGTTCTTCCCCGCGGCCGCCGCGGACCGGGCCGACTGGGCCTGCCTCCCGGTGTGGGGCTTCGCGGTGGTGGCCGCCTCGCGCGTGCCGGGCCTCGAGCCCGGGCGCCGCGTGTTCGGCTTCTTCCCGGCCGGCTCGCACCTGGTCGTGACGCCCGCCCGCCTCGGCGCCGGCGGCTTCCACGACGCGGCCGCGCACCGCCAGGAGATGGCCGCGGTCTACAACCAGTACCTCTTCTGCGAGGCCGACCCGGCCTGGCGCCCCGAGCTCGAGCCGCAGCAGGCCGTGCTGCGGCCGCTGTTCCTGACCGCCTTCCTGCTCGACGACTTCCTCGCCGACAACGGCTTCTTCGGCGCGCGGCAGCTGCTGCTGTCCAGCGCATCGAGCAAGACCGCCTTCGCGACCGCGTTCTGCCTGGCCGCGCGGCGCAGCGCGGCGGGCGCAGCGGGCGCGCCGGGCGACCCACGCCGCATCGGGCTCACCTCGGCCGGCAACCTCGGCTTCACGCGGGGCCTCGGCCTGTACGACGAGGTGCGCGCCTACGAGGAGCTCGCCGCGCTCGACCCCGCGGTGCCGAGCCTGTTCGTCGACTTCGCCGGCAACGCCGCCCTGCGGCGCGCGGTGCACGAGCGCTTCGGCGAACGGCTCGTCTACAGCAGCTCGATCGGCGGCACCCACTGGCGCGAGCTCGGCAGCGGCAGCGGGCTGCCCGGCCCGCGGCCCGTGCTCTTCTTCGCACCGGCGCAGGTCAAGAAGCGGCTCGCCCCGCCGCCCGAGGGCTGGGGGCCGGGCGGCCTGCAGCAGCGCATGGGCCAGGCCTGGGAGCGCTTCGTCGGCTGGCTGCAGGACCCGGCGACGAGCCCCGCCGCGCCGGCGCTCGAATTCGTCACGCGCAGCGGGCCGGGGGCGGTCGAAAGCGCCTACCTCGAACTGCTGCACGGCCGGGCCGACCCGCGCCTCGGGCTGATGCTGCAGCCCTGAACGCCGCTCCGTTCACGCCCGCCGCGCCGGCGACGGCGGCGGGCGGGCCGCGTGCCTCAAGTCGCCCGGCAGCGACGTCGATATCGAATTCGTCCGGACCTCTCCCCGGGACACCGCCGATGCTCGCCCCCGCCGACCCCTTCATCACCCGCGCGCCCCGCGACGTGCAGCAGTGGGCTGCACGCTTCGACCCGGCAGCGTTGCCGGTGCTGGCGTCGACCGCGACGGAGATCGAGGCGCTGCGTCCGCTCGAGGAGGACCTCGACGCGCACACGCTGGCCGAGGCCATCGCCGACGACCCGCTGATGACGCTGAAGCTGCTGGCGCACGTGGCCCGCCTGCGGCGCGGCCGCGAGGGCAGCGACACCGAGACGGTGACCGCGGCGCTGTTGATGCTCGGCATCCCGCCGTTCTTCCGCACCTTCGGCCCGCAGCCCACCGTGCAGGCCCGACTGGGCGACCTGCCCGGGGCGCTGGACGGCTTCGAGCGCGTGCTGTCGCGCTCGCGCCGGGCCGCCCGCTTCGCCATCGGCTTTGCCGTCCACCGGCTCGACCACGATGCGGCCGTCATCTACGAGGCGGCGCTGCTGCACCACTTCGCCGAGTTGCTGCTGTGGCTGGAGGCGCCGACGCTGGCACTCGAGATCGCCGCGCGCCAGCAGGCCGACCCGCGGCTGCGCACCGCCGCGGTTCAGCGCGAGGTGCTGAACGTCGAGCTGCCGGCCCTGCAGCACGAGCTGATGCTGCGCTGGCGCATGCCGGCGCTGCTGGTGCAGATCAGCGACAACGTCGCGCCCGAGGAGACCGTCCAGATGCGCAACGTGCGCCTGGCCATCCGCGTCGCACGGCACACGACACGCGGCTGGGACGATCCGGCGCTGCCCGACGACATCACCGACATCGGCGCGCTGCTGCAGTTGCGGCCGCCGCACGTCCTGAAGCTGCTGCAGGAGATCGACGCCGAGCCCTGACGGGCCGTAGCGATCGCGCGCCGCGCGGATGCCGGCGCAGGGCCCCGCCCCCGGGGCCTCCCTCCGCACCCTGCCGCACCCTGCCGCCCGTTCCGCCACCGGCCGCGCCGCCGCCGCCCGGCCCGGCGAGTCCCTTGCCTGCTCGGCGCCGCCCATCGCCGCGGCTCGCCGGCCGCGGCGTATGCTCGCGCCCGCGCCGCCGCAGAAGCGGCACCACGCTCCGCGCCACGTGGCCTGCGGGCGTGCCCCAAGACACCCCGAGGAGTAGCACGCACATGGACACGCAGAGCATCCACCAGTTCCTCAGCACCACGGTCGTCGAGCTGGCGATGAAGATCGCCGCCGCGATCGCCTTCTGGATCGTCGGCCGCTGGCTGATCGGCCAGGTGGTCGGGCTGATGCAGGCGGCGATGAACCGCAACCACATCGACCCGACGCTGACCAAGTATCTCGGCTCGATCGTCGGCGTGGCGCTGAACATCGCGCTGGTCCTCGGCATCCTCGGCTACTTCGGCATCCAGACGACGAGCCTGGCGGCGATGCTGGCCGGCGCCGGCGTGGCCATCGGCGCGGCCTGGAGCGGCATGCTCGGCAACTTCGCCGCCGGCGCCTTCATGCTGGTGCTGCGGCCGTTCAAGGTGGGCGACTTCGTGCAGATCGGCGGCATCACCGGCACCGTGCACGAGCTGGGCCTGTTCGGCACCACGATCGTCACCCCCGACAACGTGCTCACGCTGGTGGGCAACAGCAAGGTCTTCGGCGACACGGTGATGAACTTCTCGGCGCGCCCGGTGCGCCGCGTCGACCGCACCGCGCAGCTGGCCGGCGGCGTGAACGTCGACGACGCGATCGCGCGCTTCAAGGCGGCGCTGGCGCAGATCCCGAACGTGGCCGTCGACCCGGCGCCCGAGGTCAGCGTGCTCGACATCAACCTCGTCGGCCCGGTGATCGCGGTGCGCAGCTACTGCCACACCGACCACTACTGGCAGGTCTACTTCGACATGAACGCGGCCATCCTGCGCACCGCGGCCGAGGCCGGCTGGCCGGCGCCGACGCCGTCGCAGGTGATGCTGACCAAGCCGCTGGCCGGCTGAGCGCCGGCCGCGCGCGGGCGCGGGCCGTGGCGGCCGCACCCGCCGACGGGGTCGCCGCCGGCGCCGCCGACGCCCGCTCAGGCGATCTTCAGGACGCCCAGCAGCGACAGCGCCAGCACCAGGTACCGGGCCGCCTTGCCGGCGGCGATCCAGAGCAGGCTCCTGCCGAAAGGCATCTTCAGCCAGCCGGCGGCGAGCACCAGCGCGTCGCCCACCAGCGGCAGGAACGACAGGAACAGCGCCGGCGGCCCCCAGCGCTGCAGCCGCCGGGCGTTGGGGCTGTCGAGGTCGACCTTGGCCTGCACCTTCTGGAAGCGGGCGTAGCCCTCGCGCCCGGCGTAGCCCATGCCGTAGGTGAGAACGCAGCCGATCACGTTGCCGAGCGTGGCCACCGCGAAGGCGGCCCACACCAGGTGCGGGTAGGCCGTGACGAGCGCGCTCATGACGATCTCGCTCGACCCGGGCAGCACGGTGGCCGAGACGAAGGCCGACAGCAGCAGGCCCCACAGGCCCGCCTCGGCACTCATCCAGCCCTGCAGCCAGGCGGCGAGATCATGGATCCAGTCCAGCATGGGGCGACATTGTCTCCGCGCTGGATGCCGCGCGGCGCGTGTGGCCGCGGCGGCCACGCCCGCCGCGCGGCAAGGCGTCACAGCGGCAGCGCCGTCGTCCCCTTGAGCCGCCTGAGCACGAAGCTCGACTTGCAGTCCTGCACCGCCGGGTGCTTGAGCAGCTGGTCCATCAGGAAGCGCGAGTAGTGCGCCATGTCGCGCACGAGCACGCGCAGCAGGTAGTCCATCTCGCCGGTCAGGGCCACGCACTCCACCACCTCGGGCCAGGCCTGCACGGCCGAGGCGAAGGCATCGATCGGGCTCTTGCGTGAGGGATCGGTGTGCTTGGCCAGCCGCACGGTGATGTAGGCCGCGAGCGGCAGGCCCACGCGCTCGGGCGACACCAGCGCGGTGTAGCCGGCGATGACACCCGACTCCTCGAGGCGCTTGACGCGCCGCAGCACGGCGCTGGCGGACAGCCCCACCTGCGACGCGAGCTCGTCGTAGGTGCTGCGGCCGTCGCTGACCAGCGCCAAAACGATGCGCCGATCTATCGTGTCGAGACTGGATTGGGACTGCATGATCTTGATCTTGCAGGATTCATGCGTGCAAGTCCAATCCCGCGCCGCATGACGCATGCACGCTGCAGGCCCGCGGTCCTACAGTAAGAACTTCCATCGCCCACCGGCACACGAGGAGACGCGCCATGCAGTTCACCCCCTGGGACAACCCGATGGGCACCGACGGCTTCGAGTTCATCGAGTACGCCGCGCCCGACCCGGTGGCGATGGGCTCTCTCTTCGAGCGGATGGGCTTCCGCGCCATCGCACGCCACCGCCGCAAGAACGTGCTGCTGTACCGGCAGGGCGGCATCAACTTCATCGTCAACGCCGAGCCCGACAGCTTCGCGCAGCGCTTCGCGCGCCTGCACGGCCCGAGCATCTGCGCCATCGCCTTCCGCGTGCAGGACGCCAAGGCCGCCTACGAGCGCGCGATCTCGCTCGGCGCCTGGGGCTTCGCCGGCAGCGCCGGCCCGGGCGAGCTGAACATCCCCGCCATCAAGGGCATCGGCGACTCGATCATCTACCTCGTCGACAAGTGGCGCGGCAAGGGCGGCGCGAAGGACGGCGACATCGGCAACATCGGCTTCTACGACGTCGACTTCGAGCCCCTGCCCGGCGCGACCCTAGACCCGCCGGGCATCGGCCTGACCGTCGTCGACCACCTGACGCACAACGTGCACCGCGGCCGCATGGGCGAGTGGGCCGAGTTCTACGAACGGCTGTTCAACTTCCGCGAGATCCGCTACTTCGACATCGAGGGCCAGGTCACCGGCGTCAAGAGCAAGGCCATGACGAGCCCCTGCGGCAAGATCCGCATCCCGATCAACGAGGAAGGCAACGAGAAGGCCGGCCAGATCCAGGAGTACCTCGACAAATACCACGGCGAGGGCATCCAGCACATCGCGCTCGCGTCGACCGACCTGTTCGCCACCGTCGATGCGCTGCGCGCCCACGACGTCAAGCTGCTGGACACGATCGACACCTACTACGAGCTGGTCGACAAGCGCATCCCCGGCCACGGCGAGAACGTCGCCGAGCTGCAGCGCCGCAAGATCCTGATCGACGGCAAGGCCGGCGAGCTGCTGCTGCAGATTTTCAGCGAGAACCAGCTCGGCCCGATCTTCTTCGAGTTCATCCAGAGGAAGGGCGACCAGGGCTTCGGCGAAGGCAACTTCAAGGCACTGTTCGAGAGCATGGAGCTCGACCAGATGCGCCGGGGGGTCCTGTGAGACCGCAGGCTGCCTCCGGTCGCCACCCCCCGGGCGGGCTCCGGCAGCGGACCGGCGGAGCCCGATCCGCGCATGGGCCCGATCGGGTCGCGTCGACGGGGCATTGAACGTGTCGCTCGACGCCTCGCACAGCGGCATCAACCAGGGCGTGCCCCCCGTCACCTACGGCCAGGGTGACCGGCCGCCGCGCGGCAACTACGCCCGGGCGCGCGCCGACTACACCTGCGAGCAGGACCACGCCCAGTACTCCGCCGCCGACCACGACACCTACCGGCGCCTCCACGCGCGGCAGCTGCAGCAGCTGCCCGGCCTGGCCTGCGAAGAGTTCATCGCCGCGGTGCGGCAGCTGGGCGCGCCCGACCGCATCCCGCGTTTCGACGACATCAGCGAGCGGCTGACGAAGGCCACCGGCTGGCAGATCGTCGGCGTGCCGGGGCTGATCCCGGAGGAGGCCTTCTTCGCGCTGCTGGCGGCGCGGCGCTTCCCGGTCACCGACTGGATCCGCACGCCGGCGGAGTTCGACTACGTCGTCGAGCCCGACGTCTTCCACGACCTGTTCGGCCACGTGCCGCTGCTGTTCAACCCGGTGTTCGCCGACTACATGCAGGCCTATGGCGCCGGCGGCCTGAAGGCGAGCCGACTCGACGCCTGCGAGCTGCTGGCGCGCCTGTACTGGTACACGGTGGAGTTCGGCCTCATCGCCACGCCGGACGGGCTGCGCGCCTACGGCGCGGGCATCCTCAGCTCGGCCGGCGAGCTGCGGCACAGCATCGCGTCGCCGGCTTCCGAGCGCGTGGCCTTCGACCTGGGGCGGCTGATGCGCAGCCGCTACAAGATCGACACCTACCAGGCCACCTACTTCGTGATCGACGGCTTCGACCAGCTGTTCGAGGCCACGGCACCCGACTTCACGCCGCTGTACCGGCAGGTGCGCGAGCGCATCGCGGCCGAAGGCGAGATCGAGGCCGGCGCCGTGCTGCCCGGCGAGCGGCGGTTCAGTCCGGAGCCGGGGCGACAGGCGGCATAGCCGTCGGCGCCGTCTGCGCTGCGGGCGCCGACGGCGGCAGCGGCGCCGGCGCCGCCGCGAGCAGCCGCTGCAGCTCGTCCCAGGGTTCGGGCCGGTCGGCCATCTCCACGTGCGCCGTGCCCGCGATGTGCACGTTGCGCGCCCCCTCGAGCACCGCCGTGCTGGGCGGGAACACGATGTTGTCGCAGTGGCCGTAGAAGCAGGTGAAGCGGCCGTGCCGCGCCACGTGCTCGCGCGCGGCCAGCGTGGCCAGCCAGCGCGACTGCAGCCGCATCTGGCGCGAGTTGCGCGTCAGCGCGAAGCGCGCGAGCCAGGTGCCGTGATGCGGGCTGGCGATCGTCACGACGTGGTGCACGCGCGCGGCGTCGGCCTGCTCGGCGTACCAGCGCCGCACCGCCAGGCCGCCCATGCTGTGCGCCACAACGACGGGCGCCAGCCCCGTGGCGCGCTCCAGCCGCTGCACCGCCTGCTCGACGAGCTCGGCGTACTGGTCGATCGAGCCGAACACCGGCTCGAGGTTCACGGCGACGAAGGGCACGTCGGCCGCGAGCAGGCGCCCGAGCCAGGGGTTCCACAGCCCGCGGTTGCAGACGAAGCCGTGCACCAGCAGCACGCCCCGGCGGCCGCGCGCGCCGGGCGGCACGTGGTCGGGGAAGCGCCGGCTGCGGAAGGGCTGCCGCCAGGAGAACACCCGCGGGGCGGCCTGGGTCTCGCCCCACCACGCGCGCAGCAGCTGCGCGGCGCTGGCGCGCGGTGCCGGGTCGTCGCCGCGCGCCAGCGCGAGCATCGCGAACTCCAGCGCCAGCACGACGGCATGCCCGCCCAGCGTCAGCAGCACGCCCGCCACCGCCCAGGCCTCGTGGCCGGCGCGCCACCACAGCACGCCCCAGGCCGCCGCGAACGCCAGCAGCCCGAGGGTGATGGCCTGCTGCAGCCGCGCGAGCATCAGGCGAGCGCGACCGGACGGCCGCCGAGTTCGCGCGCGAGCCGGCTGGCCAGCCGGTTGACGAGGCCGTAGATCGACAGCTGCGGGTTGACGCCCAGGCTGGTCGGGAACAGCGAGCCGTCGTGCACCGACAGCCCGGCCACCTGCCAGTGGCGCCCGTCGGGCCGGACCACGCCCAGCGCCGGCGTGCCCGCCATCGCGCAGCCGCCCATCACGTGGGCGCTGACCACGCGCGTCAGGTGCGGCACCACCGGCAGCGCGGCGATGGCCGCCCGGGCCTCGGCCCAGCTTCGGTAGGGGCGGGCCAGCTCGTGCACCGGGTGCACGCTCACCGCGCCGGCGGCGAACTGGATCTCGGCCATCGACAGCAGGGCGCGTCGGGCGCCCTCCATCACGAACGGGGTCAGCGGGTAGTCGAGCACGGCCGAGCCGTCGCGCGCCAGCGTGACGCGGCCGCCAGGCGACTCGGGGTGGAAGCCGTCGCGCAGCAGCGCGATCAGGGCCTGCGTACGCGGCAGGTCGCGCAGCGACTCGGCCTGCTCGGCGCCGAAGCCGGGCAGCGTCGACGACGCGATCACCGGGTGCAGCGGCGGCGCCTCGAGCTTGTAGCCGATCGGGCCGTCCAGCGGCGCCACGTCGAGGAAATGGTCGGTGTACATCGTCTGCGGCGCCCCCGCCCAGCCCTCGATCGGCTCGTCGAAGCGCGCGGAGGACAGCACCACCGGGTGCAGGAAGGTGCGCCGCCCGAGCAACCCGTGCGGATCGGGCACGCCCGAGCGCAGCAGCAGCGCCGGCGAGTTGATGGCGCCGCCGGCCACCACCACGTGCCGGGCCCGCACCGACACCGCCGGCGCGCCGGGCGCCGCGGCGCCGTTGATCTGGACGGCGACCGCCTGCAGCCCGGTGACTCGGCCATCCTGCAGCTCGAGCCGGTTCACGCGCGTCTGCACCAGCAGCACCGCGCCGGCGTCGAGCGCGGCCGGGATCGTCGTCACCAGCATCGACTGCTTGGCATTGGTCGGGCAGCCCAGGCCGCAGGAGCCCAGGTTCCAGCAGCCGCGCACGTTGCGCGGGATCGCCGCGGCCGCGATGCCCAGCCGGGCCGCGCCCAGCCGGAGCTTGTCGTTGTTGGCATTGGGGGGCACGAGCCAGGGGCCGATGCCCAGCCGGCGCTCGGCCTGCTGGAACCACGGCGCCAGTTCGTCGTCGGTGAGGCCGGTCAGCTCGAAGTGGCTGCGCCACCAGGCCAGCGTGGCGCTCGGGGTGCGGAACGAGCTGGTCCAGTTCACCGTCGTCGAGCCGCCCACGCAGCGGCCCTGCAGGATGCCGATCGCCTTGTCGGCGGTCTTGCGGCTGGCGCTGTCCTGGTAGAGCTGCGGGTAGGCCTCGGCCTCGCGCTGGCGGAAGTCGGACGACGAGCGCAGCGGCCCCTCCTCGACGATGACCACCTGCAGCCCGGCGCGCGCCAGCAGCTCGGCCGTGATGCCGGCGCCCGCGCCGCTGCCGACGATGGCCACGTCGCAGTCCAGCGCCGCCGGCAGCGGCGCGTGCGCGCCGCCGTGCACCTTCCAGCCCCGGGCCAGGCCTTCGCGGATCGGGTCGGGCGGGCGGCTCATGGGCTCCAGGACCTCACACCTCGCGCGGGCCGGGGTAGCCGATCGCCGCCCACGCGGCCGGGTCCGCGAACCAGGCGCCGTTGGTCAGGTCGCGCAGCGCGTGGAAGACCTGCTGCTTCAGCGCGAGCCGCGACTCGCGCAGGCCCTGCAGCGCCGCCTGCACGGCGCCGGTGTCGGACTGAGCCCAGTCGTCGGCCAGGCCGCCGAGCGCGGTGCGCCCGGCCGGGTGCAGCAGCAGCGCACTCAGCTGCCCGACCTCGGCCTGCATGGCCGGCGGCAGGCCCGCCACGGTGGCCTCGATGCGGTCGAGGTGGGCCTCCAGGGCGGCGCGGCGCGCGGCGGCGCCCGCCGGCAGCAGGCCGTCGAGCACGGCGGCGGCCACGGCGCCGAACAGCGCCCGGCCTTCGGGCGTCAGCCGTCCGTCGCGCCAGCCCGGCCGCGCCAGCCCGACCAGCGTGCCGCCGAGCGCGAGCAGCGCGCCGCCGATCACGCCCGCCTTGAGCCAGGTCCGCCTCCGCATGGCCGCAGTGTTGCATCATCGGCCGTGGTCGCCGTAGAGGCTAGGCACTAGCATCGGCAAGCTGCCGCGGCGCCGTCCCGACCGCCCTGCACCGATCCGCACCCGCCGTGCACCGTCCACGCATCGACCGATGAGCCCCGAGGGCCGCCACATCATCGAGCACCTGAACGCCGTGGCCGCCGAGCGCATCCGGCGCGCACGCGACCCTGCACTCGGCGCCCGCGTGCGGGCGCTGAAGGCCTGGCAGCACGCGCGCTTCCAGCACACCTACGCCGACGCGCTGGCCTCACCGCGCTACCGGGCCGCGGCGCGCTTCTTCCTCGACGACCTGTACGGACCGCACGACTTCACGCAGCGCGACGCGCAGTTCGCACGCATCGTGCCGGGCCTGGTGCGCCTGTTCCCGCACGAACTCGTCCGGACCGTGCTGACGCTGGGCGAGCTGCACTCGCTGTCCGAACAGCTGGACAGCGCGACGGCCGCCCTGCTGGAGACGCCGCAGATCGACGCCGGTGCCTACGGCCGCGCCTGGCGCGGCGTCGGCCGGCCGGCCGACCGCGACCGGCAGGTCGACCTGATGCTGCAGGTGGGCCGGGCGCTGGAGCGCTACACGCGCAACCCCTTGCTGCGCCACAGCCTGCGGATGATGCGCGGACCCGCCACGCTGGCCGGCCTGGGCGCGCTGCAGGGCTTCCTGGAACGCGGCTTCGACACCTTCCGCGACATGGGCGGCGCGCACGAGTTCCTCGACCTCATCGTCGAGCGCGAGCGCGCGCTGGCAGAGCGGCTGTTCGCCGGCGAGGATGCGGCGGTCGTCGCCGACCCGGCGCCGGCGGCCGCCGGCCCGGGCACTCCGGGCACGTCCGGCGCGGCGCCGCCCGGCACCTGAGAGGCCGCGCGGACCAGGGGAAGACCCCGGGCGACTGTCCCTATCGGCGATCGGGCAGGCTGCCAGCACAATCCGGCCGGGCGCCGCTGCCCGCAACCGGCCACCGCCGCAAGCCGTCCCTGGCGCCAGCCCCATCCACCCCCGCCCCGCCCGACGCGATGTCCGCCAACCCCACCCCCTGGCTCGCCCACTACCCGCCCGGCGTCCCGCCCGGCGCGCGCATCGACGCCTATCGCAGCCTGCCCGAGCTGCTCGAGCACGCGTTCCGGCGCTATGCCGACCGCGACGCGCTGTGCTGCATGGAGTCGCGCCTGACCTACCGCGACCTCGAGCAGATGTCCGAGGCTCTGGGCGCGTGGCTGCAGTCGCGCGGCCTGGAGCGCGGCAGCCGCGTGGCGCTGATGATGCCCAACGTGCCGCAGTACCTGGTGGCGCTGGCCGCGGTGCTGCGTGCGGGCTACGTGGTCGTCAACGTCAACCCGCTGTACACGGCGCGCGAGCTCGAGCACCAGCTCAGGGACAGCGGCGCCGAGGCGATCGTCGTGCTCGAGAACTTCGCCGCCACGCTCGAGGAGTGCATCGACCGCGTGCCGGTGAAGCACGTGGTGCTGGCCACGATCGGCGACCTGCTCGGCTGGTGGAAGGGGCGCTTCGTCACCTTCGCCGCGCGCCACCTCGGGCGCATGGTGCCGGAGTTCCGCCTGCCGCTGGACGGCGAGCGCTCGGTCACCCACTTCGCCGACGCGCTCGAGGCCGGCTCGCGGATGACGATGAAGCGCGCGGACGTCGGCCCCGACGACGTCGCCTTCCTGCAGTACACCGGCGGCACCACCGGCGTCAGCAAGGGGGCGACGCTGCTGCACCGCAACGTGGTCGCCAACATCATGCAGAGCGAGGCCTGGTTCGCCCCCACGCTGCAGCAGTTGGGCAGC
The DNA here is from genome assembly GCA_020248915.1 of Rubrivivax sp. Lineage (GTDB taxonomy): Bacteria > Pseudomonadota > Gammaproteobacteria > Burkholderiales > Burkholderiaceae_C > Rubrivivax. Next base: position 52,718 of record JADCGP010000010.1, read on the forward strand.
GCACAGATGACGGTGGTCTGCGCGCTGCCGCTGTACCACATCTTCGCGCTGACGGTCTGCGCGCTGCTGGGCGCGCACTTCGGCACGATGAACCTGCTGATCCCCAACCCGCGCGACATCCCGGGCTTCGTGAAGACGCTGTCCAGGCACCGCGTCAACATGTTCCCGGCCGTCAACACCCTGTTCAACGCGCTGGCCAACGACGCCAACTTCGCGCGCCTGGACTTCTCGGGCCTGCGCATCAGCAACGGCGGCGGCATGGCCGTGCAGCAGGCCACCGCCGAGAAGTGGCTGAAGATCACCGGCTGCCCGATCGTCGAGGGCTACGGCCTGTCGGAGACCTCGCCGGTGGCCACCGTGAACCGGCTCGACCTGACCGAGTTCAGCGGCACCATCGGTCTGCCGCTTCCCGACACCGAGATCGCGATCCGCGACGACGCCGGCAACAACGTGCCCTTCGGCACCCCGGGCGAGATCTGCATCCGCGGCCCGCAGGTCATGGCCGGCTACTGGAACCGGCCCGACGAGACGGCCAACGTCATGACGGCCGACGGCTTCTTCAAGAGCGGCGACATCGGCGTGATGGACGAGCGCGGCTACGTCCGGATCGTCGACCGCAAGAAGGACATGATCCTGGTCAGCGGCTTCAACGTCTACCCGAACGAGATCGAGCAGGTGGTCAGCCTGCACCCGGGCGTGCTCGAGTGCGCCGCCATCGGCATCCCCGACGAGAAGTCGGGCGAGGCGGTCAAGCTCTTCGTCGTCAAGACCGACCCGACACTGTCGGAGGACGACCTCGCGGGCTACTGCCGCGAGAACTTCACCGCCTACAAGCGGCCGAAGTACATCGAGTTCCGCGACGAGCTGCCCAAGAGCAACGTCGGCAAGATCCTGCGCCGCGAGCTGAGGAGTTCTTGAGTCCCGCCCCGGCCCCTGCCGCGGTGGCCGCGAGCGCCTGAGCCGATGGTCGATGCCCCCGATCCGGCGGCGACCCTTGCACGCCTTGGCGTCACGGTCCTCGAACGCGGCTGGCTGTCGTCGAACAACGTCGTCTTCGGGGGCGACCTGCCCGAGGCGCGCGGCGAGCCCGCCATCGTCGACACCGGCTACGTCGCGCACGCCGCGCAGACGCTGGCGCTGGTGCAGCGCACGCTCGGCCGGCGGCGGCTGGCCCGCATCGTCAACACCCACCTGCACAGCGACCACTGCGGCGGCAACGCGGCGCTGCAGGCCGCGCACGGCTGCCCGGTGGCGGTGCCGGCGGCCTCGTTCGAGGCCGTGCGCGGCTGGGACGCAGGGCGCCTCACGTTCCGGAGCACCGACCAGCGCTGCGACCCCTTCCCGGCGCACGAGGCGCTGCACCCGGGCGACGAGATCGAGCTCGGCGGGCGCGCCTGGCAGGTGCTGGCCACGCCGGGCCACGACCCCGAGGCCGTCGTCTTCTTCGAGCCGAAGGCGCGCGTGCTGATCGCCGGCGACGCGCTGTGGCGCGACCGCCTGGCGATCATCTTTCCCGAGCTCGTCGGCGAGCAGGGCTTTGGCGCCGCGCGCGAGGCGCTGGCCACGATCGAGGCGCTCGAGCCGCGCCTCGTCATCCCGGGCCACGGCGCCCCCTTCACCGACGCCGCCGCGGCGATCGCCGGCGCCCGCGCCCGGCTCGACTTCTTCGAGGCCGAGCCCCGGCGCCACTTCGGCTACGCGACGCGGGCGCTGGCGATGTTCCACATGCTCGAGCACCAGCGCCGCGAGCGCGCCGCCTTCGAGGCCTGGATGCTCGCAGCGCCGATCCTCGCGCACGCGCGACGGCTGGCGTACCCGGATGCCGGCGAGGCGCGGGCGGCAGTGCATGCGGCGGTGGAGCGGCTGCTGGCCGACGGGGCGCTGGTGGCCGAGGGGGATGAGTTGGTGGTGGCGGGCTGAGCATCGCCCGGGCGGGGCGGGTGGCTCGGTGGTCCGGTGGTCCGGTGGCCTGGTACTGGGATGGCCGGGCGGCCGGCAGGCCGGGTCTCGCCCCGGCGGGCGACCTACTTTCTTTGCTCGTGCAAAGAAAGTAGGCAAAGAAACACGTGGATGCCCGGTCATGGGGGCTCGCTTCGGAGGCGGACCTCATGTCGCTCGTTGGGATGGCGGGCAAACACCCACGCGCCCGCAGAGCGCCCGGGGCACGCTCGATAGTTCGACGCCGACTTGGGCGCGCGGTTACGCCGTTGCGCGCTCGTGAGATGCGCGGCGTGCGTGACCGCGTAGCCACTCGCTAGACCATCGAGAGGCCCTGCAGCTTCATGACTGGCCGAGAGTGTCGGCTGGTCAGAACAAGCGTGCAATTTGTGGCCTTCGGCAACGTGGCGGGCTGCTGCGTGCCAAGCTGCCGGAAGTGCTCAGCCCGGAGCAAAAGGCCCACAAGCTGAAGAACCTCCTTCAGGCCATGCGGCGGGGCGGACTCGTCCACACGCGGGGGCCGCGGGCTCGGGCGCTGTGGCTGCCAGGCCCTGCGAGCTTGGCTGCCGGCTTGGATAAGGCCGCTTCTAGGTCCGCATCCAAGCCGGATGAGGGGCGCTAAGTCATTGATTTAATTGTTTTCTGAGGCTTCGAGGAGGCAAAGACTAGACAAGGCGTCTATCCAAGGTAAGCCGCAAACGGGCTCGGGAGGCGCATCACGCAGCCCACGAAGCGAGTCGTGCAGACAATTGTGCAAGGGGTGCTTGCACGGGCAGACCGCAGCCCATCCGCAGGTGGCCTGCGGCCGCGGCGGGTCGCGCGGCGAGGAGTCTGGTTTGTTATCCCCGCAGGGAGATAACGACGCACAGGATGCCGAAAAATCCATACACATCAACCACTTGACGCGATGCTTGTTATCCGGCGCTGACTTCCAAGAGTCTTCGAGTTCCCCCCAACACTGCCCATGCCCATCCAGCACGCCATCTGGCAGGTCGGCCAGCAGCCCACCCTGCTGACCACCGCCAAGCTCGCCAGCGAGCAGCAGCTCGAAGACATGATCGTCCGCGAGCCGGCGATCCTGTCGAGCCAGTGGATGCTGATCGGCCGGCAGGAGGTCACCAGCCACGGCGGGCGCATCGATCTGCTGGCCATCGCGCCCGACGGCTCCCTGGTGCTCATCGAGCTCAAGCGCGACCGCACACCGAGCGAGATCGTCGCCCAGGCGTTGGACTATGCGTCGTGGGTGGCGGAGCTGACGGCCGACCGCATCGTCCAGATCTACGACCGGTTCTCGCAGGGCGGTAGCCTGGGTGCGGCCTTCCAGAAGCGGTTCGGCGTCGCGCTCGATGAAGAGACGCTGAACCACGCGCACCAGATCATCATCGTGGCCGCCGAGCTCGACCCCTCCACCGAGCGCATCGTGGCCTACCTGAACGCGCGCGACATCGCGATCAATGTCGTGTTCTTCCAGGTCTTCCAGCACGGCGGCCAGCAGCTGCTGAGCCGCGCCTGGTTGATCGACCCCGGAGAGACGCAGGCCAACGTGGCGGCCGCCACGGGGCCGGCCGGCGAGAAGGAGCCGTGGAACGGGGAGTTCTATGTGTCCTACGGTGGCAACCCCGCGCGCGTCTGGGAAGAGGCCCGGCAGCACGGCTTCATCAGTGCCGGTGGCGGCACCTGGTACAGCCAGACGCTGAAGCTGCTGTCGCCGGGCGACCGGGTGTGGGTGAAGGTCCCCAAGACCGGCTACGTGGGGGTGGGCCGCGTGATGGAGGCGGTGCAGGCCGCCAAGGACTTCACCCTGCCCACCAACGACGGCGTGCGCGCGGCTCTGGATGTGCTGCAGCACGGTGCCGAGTGGCGCGCGCTGGCCGACGACCCCGAAAAGTCCGAGTGTTTCGTCCGGGTGCAGTGGCTGCAGACCGTGCCCGAGAGCCAGGCCTTCAACGAGGTGGGCCTCTTCGGCAACCAGAACTCGGTGTGCCAGCCCACCACGCCGAAGTGGCGACACACGGTGGAGCGGCTGAAGGCAGCGTTTCCGAAGTGGGCGGGGTGAGTCACGGTCGATAGTTCGGCGAGGTCGCCGGGCGCGCGAGCGATGGCGGCGCGGCGCGCGGCCGAGCCGAGCTATCGAGCGCGCCCCGTGGCGCGACGGCCTCACTGGGGTGTTTGCCCCCGAAGCGCGCAGGCGCCATGCGCACTGCCTCCGAAGCGATCCACACCCCCCAAGACATCCCAGGTGTTTCTTTGCCTACTTTCTTTGCACCAGCAAAGAAAGTAGGTCGCCCGCCGGGGCGAGACCCGGCCTGTCGCCCCGCCGGGGCGACACCCGGCCTGCCCGCGCAAAGCCGCGCACACCGCCAAGCCCCACGCCGCCCCCGAACAACCCACGCCCAAACCGACCGACAACCCCCGAACATCCACCCACGCCCGCCGCACACTGCGGCCTTCACACCCAATCGCCCGGCCGCAGCCGCACTCTCCATGCCGCCCGCCCTGCCGACGCCCCCGCTGACGACCTCGCCGTTGCGCGCCGCCATCACCGCGCTGACGCGCGCCCCCGAACCCGACTGCGTCGCCGCGCTGATCGAGCAGGCGCGCATGACCCCCGCGCAGGCTGCCGCCACCGAACAGCGGGCGCTGACCATCGCCGCCGGCGTGCGCGAGCGCAGCCGCGGCGCCGGCACCGCCGGGCTGGTGCAGGGCCTGCTGCAGGAGTTCGCGCTCAGCTCGCAGGAGGGCGTGGCGCTGATGTGCCTGGCCGAGGCGCTGCTGCGCATCCCCGACGTGCCCACGCGCGACGCGCTGATCCGCGACAAGCTCGGCGCCGGCAGCGGCGTGGACTGGGAGCGCCACCTCGGCCACAGCCCGTCGCTGTTCGTCAATGCCGCCGCCTGGGGCCTGCTGCTGACCGGCAAGCTGGTGGCCACGCACAGCGAGACCGGCCTGGGCTCGGCGCTGCGGCGCATCGTGGCGCGCGGCGGCGAGCCGCTCGTGCGCCGCGGCGTCGACATGGCGATGCGGATGATGGGCGAGCAGTTCGTCACCGGCGAGACCATCGCCGAGGCGCTGGCCAACGCCCGCCCGCGCGAGGCGCAGGGCTTCCGCTACAGCTACGACATGCTCGGCGAGGCCGCGCTCACCGAAGCCGACGCGACGCGCTACGCCGCCGCCTACGAAGCCGCGATCGAGGCGATCGGCCAGGCCGCGGCTGGCCGCGGGGTGATCGAGGGGCCGGGCATCTCGATCAAGCTGTCGGCGCTGCATCCGCGCTACACGCGCACGCAGGCCGCTCGCGTGCTCGCCGAGCTGTACCCGCGGCTGCGCCGGCTGGCGCTGCGCGCGCGGGCGCACGATGTCGGCCTGAACATCGACGCCGAGGAGTCCGACCGCCTCGAGCTCTCGCTCGAGCTGCTCGAGCGCCTGTGCTTCGAGCCCGCGCTCGCGGGCTGGAACGGCATCGGCTTCGTGATCCAGGCCTACCAGAAGCGCTGCCCGGCGGTCGTCGACTGGCTGGTCGACCTGGCGCGCCGCAGCGGCCACCGGCTGATGGTGCGGCTGGTCAAGGGCGCGTACTGGGACAGCGAGATCAAGCGCGCGCAGCAAGGCGGGGAGGACGGCTACCCGGTCTACACGCGCAAGGCGCACACCGACGTGGCCTACCTGGCCTGCGCGCGCAGGCTGCTCGCCGCCCCCGACGCCGTGTTCCCGCAGTTCGCCACCCACAACGCGCACAGCTGCGCCGCCATCCAGGTGCTGGCGGAGGCGCAGGCCGGGCCCGGGTTCCGATCCGGGCAGTACGAGTTCCAGTGCCTGCACGGCATGGGCGAGCCGCTGTACGAGCAGGTGATCGCGAGCCGGCCCTGCCGCGTCTACGCCCCGGTGGGCACGCACGAGACGCTGCTGGCCTACCTGGTGCGCCGGCTGCTCGAGAACGGCGCCAACACCTCGTTCGTCAATCGCATCGCCGACCCCGAAGTGCCGCTGGCCGAGCTGGTGCGCGACCCGGTGCAGGCCGTGCTCGACGCCGGCGCGCGCGAGGGCGTGCTCGGCGCGCCGCACCCGAGGATCCCGCTGCCGCGCGCGCTGTACGGCGATGCGCGCCCCAACTCGCGCGGGCTCGATCTGGCCGACGAGCGCGCGCTCGCCGACCTGCGGGCGCGCTTCGACGTCGACCGCCACAACGACTGGCGCGCCGCGCCGCTGCTGGCGTCTCCGGTCGCCGACGGCCCCTGGCAACCCCTGCGCAACCCGGCCGACCACGCCGACCTCGTCGGCCACGTGCAGGAGGCCACCGCCGCCGACGTGCAGGCCGCGCTGGCCGCTGCCGTCGCCGCCGCGCCTGCCTGGGCCGCCGCGCCGCCGGCCGCGCGCGCCGACGCGCTCGACGCCGCGGCCACGCGGCTCGAAGCCGACACCGCGGCCCTCGTGCCACTGCTCGTGCGCGAGGCCGGCAAGACCTGCGCCAACGCGGTGGCCGAGGTGCGCGAGGCGGTCGACTTCCTGCGCTACTACGCGGCCCAGGTGCGGCGCGACTTCGACAACGCCACCCACGTGCCGCTGGGCCCGGTGGCCTGCATCAGCCCGTGGAACTTCCCGCTCGCCATCTTCACGGGCCAGGTGGCCGCGGCGCTGGCGGCCGGCAACGTGGTGCTGGCCAAGCCGGCCGAGCAGACGCCGCTGGTGGCCGCCGCCGCCGTGCGCGCGCTGCACGCCGCGGGCGTGCCGGCCGGCGCCCTGCAGCTGCTGCCCGGCCGCGGCGAGACGGTGGGCGCGGCGCTGGTGGCCGACGCGCGCGTGCACGGCGTGCTCTTCACCGGCTCGACCGAGGTCGCACGGCTGCTGCAGCGCGCGCTGGCCGGGCGCCTCACCGACCGCGGCCAGCCCGTGCCCCTCGTCGCCGAGACCGGCGGCCAGAACGCGCTCGTCGTGGACTCGTCGGCGCTGGCCGAGCAGGCTGCGGCCGACATCGTCGCCTCGGCCTTCGACTCCGCCGGCCAGCGCTGCTCGGCGCTGCGCGTCCTGTGCGTGCAGGAAGAGGCGGCGCGGCGGCTGCTGCCGATGCTGCAGGGCGCGATGGAGCAGCTCGCGGTGGGCGATCCGCGCGCGCTCGCCACCGACGTCGGCCCGGTGATCGACGCCGAGGCGGCCGCCGCCATCGAGGCCCATGTCCAGGCGATGACGCAGGCGATGGCCGCCCGCGGGCACCGCGTCTGGCGCACGCCGCTCGACGCCGGCCTGGCGGCGCGCGGCACCTACGTCGCGCCGACGCTGGTGGAGATCGACGACCTCGGCGCGCTCGGGCGCGAGGTGTTCGGTCCGGTGCTGCACGTGCTGCGCTGGCGGCGCGACGAGCTGCCGCGGCTGCTGGAGCGCGTCAACGCCACCGGCTACGGCCTGACGCAGGGCGTGCACACGCGCATCGACGAGACGGTGGCCCAGGTGCTGCAGGCCTCGACCGCGGGCAACCTGTACGTCAACCGCAACATCGTGGGTGCAGTGGTGGGGGTGCAGCCCTTCGGCGGCGAGGGCCTGTCGGGCACCGGGCCCAAGGCCGGCGGCCCGCTGTATCTGCTGCGCCTGCTGGCTGCGCGGCCGGTGCAGGCGGCGCGCCGCGCGGTGGCCCTGAGCGGCACGCCGCAGCCGCTGCCGCTGCGCGGCGGGGCCGCCACCGCGGCCCACGACGGCGACGCGCCGGCGGCGCTGGACGCTCTGCGGGCCTGGGCGCTGGCGCAGGGCGACGCACTGCTGGCCGCCGCCTGCGACCAGGCGCGGGCCGAGTCCCCGGTGGGCGCCTGGCATGCGCTGGCCGGGCCCACCGGGGAGGCCAACCTGTACGCGGTGATGCCGCGCGCCGCGGTGCTGTGCCTCGCGCCCGAGGGCCGCGACGGCGAGCGCGCGCGCCTGGCGCAGCTGGCGGCGGTGCTGGCCGTGGGCAGCCACGCCGTCTGGCCTGCCGCCGCGCGCGGCCTGGCCGAGCGGCTGCCGGCCGCGGTGCGCGAGCGCGTCTCGCTGGCGCAGGACTGGCAGCACCCCTCGGTGCGCTTCGACGCGGCGCTGCAACACGGCACGCGCGACGAGCTGCTCGCCACGGCCGCCGCGCTGGCGCGGCGGCCGGGCCCCGTCGTCGCCCTCGCCGGGCTGGCGCCGGGCGCGCTGGCGGTGCCGATCGAGCGCCTCGTCGTCGAGCGCGCGCTGTCGATCAACACCGCCGCCGCCGGCGGCAACGCCAGCCTGATGACGCTCGGCTGAGCGGGCGCAGGGCGTTGCGGGCGCTGCGGGCGCTGCGGGCGTTGCGGGCGTTGCGGGCGTTGCGGGCGTTGCCGGGCGTTGCGGGGCGGTGCCGGACGGGGCCCGCGGGACGGGCCGCACCGAGCGCCGCCGCGATCCCCTGCCTAGAATGGCCGGTTCCGCCTCCGGTCCACCCCTGCTGCAGCGCATGTCCTCCGGCCTGATCCGCATCCGTGGCGCGCGCCAGCACAACCTGAAGAACCTCGACCTCGACCTGCGCACGGGCGAGATGACGGTGGTCACGGGCCCGAGCGGCTCGGGCAAGTCGAGCCTGGTGTTCGACACGCTGTACGCCGAGGGGCAGCGCCGCTACGTCGAGACCTTCAGCGCCTACGCGCGCCAGTTCCTCGACCGCATGGACCGCCCGGCGGTCGACAAGGTGGAGGGTGTGCCGCCGGCCATCGCGATCGACCAGACCAACCCGGTGCGCACCAGCCGCAGCACGGTCGGCACGATGACCGAGCTGAACGACCACCTGAAGCTGCTGTTCGCGCGCGCGGCCCAGCTGTTCGACCAGGACACCGCGCTGCCGGTGCGGCACGACACGGCGCAGACGATCCACGAGGACCTGGCCGCGCGGGCCGCGGCCGCCGGCGACCCGCGCGTCGCGCTGACGTTCCCGGTGCAGCTGCCCGCCGACACCACGGCCGAGCAGCAGGAGCAGTGGCTCGCCGCCAGCGGCTTCACGCGCGTGCAGGCCGAGCGTGTCGAGGGGGGCCGGAAGATCCTCGACATCGTCGCCGACCGCTTCCGCGTCGCCGGCACCGAGAAGGTGCGGGCGATGGAGGCCATCGAGCTCGCGCTCAGGCGCGGCGGCGGGCGGCTCAACGTCTTCGTGCCGCCCGCGGCGGAAGGCGCGGGCGAGCCCGCGGTCTGGCGCTGGTCCACCGGCCTGCACTGCCCCGAGAGCGACCGGCGCTACGCCGATCCGCAGCCGGGCCTGTTCAGCTTCAACTCGGCCTACGGCGCCTGCGAGGCCTGCCGCGGCTTCGGCCGCGTGATCGGCGTCGACTGGGGCCTGGTCATCCCCGACCACCGCAAGACGCTGCGCAACGGCGCGATCAAGCCCATCCAGACGCCGGCCTGGAGCGAGTGCCAGGACGACCTGCTGCGCCACGCCGGCGAGGCCGGCATCCCGCGCGACACCGCATGGGCCCAGCTCACCGAAGCCCAGCGGCAGTGGGTCATCGAGGGCTCGCCGCACTGGAAGGGCGAGTGGAACAAGCAGTGGTACGGCATCCGCCGCTTCTTCGGGTACCTGGAGAGCAAGGCGTACAAGATGCACATCCGGGTGCTGCTGTCCAAGTACCGCAGCTACACCCCGTGCACCACCTGCGGGGGCGCGCGGCTGAAGACCGAGGCGCTGCTGTGGCGCCTGGGCTCGAAGGCCGATGCGGACGCGGTGCTGGAACCCGCACGGCGCTTCCCGCCGGCGGGCGTGCGCTGGACGCGCGGCCAGCTCGAGGCCCTGCCCGGTCTGGCGCTGCACGACCTGATGCAGCTGCCCATCGAGCGCCTGCGCCGGTTCTTCGACGGCGACGCCGGGCCGCGGGGCGGGCCGGCCGGCGCGGCCGCAGGCACCGGGGGTGGCCTGGCCCTGCCGTCGTCGCTGCTCGACGAGGCGCTGGCGCTGCTGCTGGGCGAGATCCGCACGCGGCTGAAGTACCTGTGCGACGTCGGCCTGGGCTACCTGACGCTGGACCGCCAGAGCCGCACGCTGTCGGGCGGCGAGGTGCAGCGCATCAACCTGACCACCGCGCTCGGCACCAGCCTCGTCAACACGATGTTCGTGCTCGACGAGCCGTCGATCGGCCTGCACCCGCGCGACATGGGCCGCATCGTGCAGGCGATGCACCGGCTGCGCGACGCCGGCAACACGCTGGTCGTCGTCGAGCACGACCCGGCCGTGATGCTGGCGGCCGACCGGCTGATCGACATGGGCCCGGGCCCCGGCGAGCGCGGCGGCCGGATCGTCTTCGACGGCACGCCGGAGGGCGTGCGCTCGGCGCCCACGCTGACCGGCGCCTACCTCGGCGCGCGGCGCCAGGTCGGCCTCGGCTTCGGGCGCCCGGTCGACGCCGCGACGCCCCGGCTCGTGCTGCAGGGCGCGCGCGAGCACAACCTGCGCGACGTCACGGTCGAGCTGCCGCTGCAGCGGCTGGTGGTGGTCACCGGCGTCAGCGGGTCGGGCAAGAGCACCCTGGTGCAGGACGTGCTGCACCCGGCGCTCGCCCGCCACTTCGGCAAGGCCACCGAGACGCCGGGCGCGCACGAGGCGCTCCTGGGGGCCGAGCAGCTGGCCGACGCGGTGATGGTCGACCAGAGCCCGATCGGCAAGACGGCGCGCAGCAACCCGGCGAGCTACGTCGGCGCCTTCGACGCGCTGCGCGAGATCTTCGCCGGCACCGCGATGGCGCGCGAGCGCAGCTATACCGCGGGCACCTTCAGCTTCAACGCCGGCGACGGCCGCTGCCCGGCCTGCGGCGGCAGCGGCTTCGAGCACGTCGAGATGCAGTTCCTCTCCGACGTCTACCTGCGCTGCCCCGACTGCGACGGCCGCCGCTACCGGGCCGAGGTGCTGGACGTCAAGGTGCTGCGCGGGCCGATGAGCTTCAGCATCGCCGACGTGCTGGAGCTGACGGTGGCCGACGCGGTGCACTGGTTCCAGGACGACCGCGACGTGGTGGCGCGGCTGCAGCCGCTGGTGGACGTGGGGCTCGACTACCTGCGCCTCGGCCAGCCGGTGCCCACGCTGTCGGGCGGCGAGGCCCAGCGGCTCAAGCTCGCCGGCTTCCTGGCCGAGGCCGCCGCGGCACCCTGGCATCGCGCGGCACGCAAGGGCACGCTGTTCCTCTTCGACGAGCCGACCACCGGCCTGCACTTCGACGACATCGCCAAGCTGATGCGGGCGCTGCGCAAGCTGCTCGACGCCGGGCACTCGCTGATCGTCATCGAGCACAACCTGGACGTGATCCGCGCCGCCGACTGGATCGTCGACCTCGGGCCCGAGGGCGGCGAGGCCGGCGGGTGCGTCGTCTGCACCGGCACGCCCGCGGACGTCAAGGCGCACCCCGGCTCGCACACCGGGGCGGCGCTGCGCGAGTACGAGCAGGCGATGGACTTCGCCGCGCCGCGCGCGGAGGAGCGGGCCCACCCGCCCGCCGCCGCCGACGGGTCGGCCGCCGGCGGGCGCCCGCTGCAGGCGGTGCTGCGCGAGCGGCGTGCCGCCGCGGACGAGGCGATCCGCATCGTCAACGCGCACGAGCACAACCTGCGCAACCTGAACGTCGACGTGCCACGCGGCCGCTTCAACGTCATCACCGGCGTCAGCGGCTCGGGCAAGAGCACGCTGGCGTTCGACATCCTCTTCAACGAGGGCCAGCGGCGCTACCTCGAGAGCCTCAACGCGTACGCGCGCAGCATCGTGCAGCCGGCGGGCCGGCCCGACGTCGACGCGGTCTACGGCATCCCGCCCACCGTCGCCATCGAGCAGCGGCTGTCGCGCGGCGGGCGCAAGAGCACGGTGGCCACCACCACCGAGATCTGGCACTTCCTGCGCCTGCTGTGGGTCAAGCTCGGCCTGCAGCACTGCGTGAAGGACGGCACCCCGGTCAAGGCGCAGAGCGCCGAGAGCATCGCCGCCCAGCTGCTGCGCCCCCCGGAGCAGGGCGGGCACCGCGGCACGCACGTCGGGCTGCTGGCGCCGCTGGTCGTCGCCCGCAAGGGCGTCTACACCGACCTGGCCAAGTGGGCGCGCGCGCGCGGCCACACGCACCTGCGCGTCGACGGCGAGTTCCTGCCGACCCAGCCCTTCCCGCGTATCGACCGCTTCCGCGAGCACACGATCGAGCTGCCGGTGGGCGATCTCGTCGTCGCGCCCGAGCGCGAGGCCGAGCTGCGCGCGCTGCTCGCCCAGGCCCTCGAGCTGGGCAAGGGCGTGCTGCACCTGCTGCACCCGCTCGACGGCCTGGCCGAGTCGATGGCCGACGACAGCGTCGCGCCTGGCAAGGGGATCGGGCGCGTCACGGTCTTCTCGACCCGCCGGGCCTGCCCGACCTGCGGCACCAGCTACCCCGAGCTCGACCCGCGGATGTTCTCCTACAACAGCAGGCACGGCTGGTGCAGCGCCTGCGTGGGCACCGGGCTGAAGCTCACGCGCGAGCAGCGGCGCGCCTACGACGACTCGGTGCGCGACGACGACCGGCACGGCGACCGCGGACGCGAGCAGAGCTTCCCGGCCGAGGAGCCCGAGGTCGAGGGGCTGCTCGACGAGCCCTGCCCCGAGTGCCGCGGCGCGCGCCTGAACCCGGCCGCGCTGGCCGTGAGCTTCGACGGCCGCGACATCGGGGCGCTGGCGCGCGGCTCGGTGCGCGAGGTGCGGGAGTGGGTCGACGCGCTGCGGCTGCACGGCCGCGATGCCGACATCGCGCGCGACGTGGTCAGCGAGATCCGCAGCCGCCTGGCCTTCCTCGAGGAGGTGGGCCTGGGCTACCTGACGATCGACCGCGCCGCGCCCACGCTCAGCGGCGGCGAGGCGCAGCGCATCCGCCTGGCGGCGCAGCTCGGCAGCAACCTGCAGGGCGTGTGCTACGTGCTGGACGAGCCGACGATCGGGCTGCACCCGCGCGACAACGGCATCCTGCTCGACGCGCTCGGCCGCCTGAGCGCGGCCGGCAACACGCTGGTCGTCGTCGAGCACGACGAGGAGACGATCCGTCGCGCCGAGCACCTGATCGACATCGGGCCGGGCGCCGGCAAGCGCGGCGGCACGCTGGTGGCGCAGGGCACCGCGGCCGACCTGTCGCGCGTGCCCGAGTCGGTGACGGGCCGGCTGCTGGCGCACCCGATGCGGCACCCGCTGCAGCCGCGTCGCGCGGTGGACCCGGACGGCCCGGCGCTCGAGCTGCGCGGGGCCCGTCTGCACAACCTGCAGGCGCTGGACCTGCGCGTGCCGCTCGGCCGCCTGGTCGCCGTCACCGGCGTCAGCGGCTCGGGCAAGAGCACGCTGGCGCGCGACGTCGTGCTGGCCAACGTGCAGGCGGCCCTCGGCGCCGGGGGCCGCCCGCCGCAGTGGGCCGGCTGCACGTCGCTGTCGGGCTACGAGCTGCTGGACCGCGTGCTCGAGGTCGACCAGACCCCGATCGGAAAGACGCCGCGCTCGTGCCCGGCCACCTACATCGGCTTCTGGGACGCGATCCGCAGGCTGTTCGCGGACACGCTGGAGGCGCGGGCCCGCGGCTACGGCACGGCGCGCTTCAGCTTCAACACCGGCGAGGGCCGCTGCCCCGGGTGCGAAGGCCAGGGCCTGAAGACGATCGAGATGAGCTTCCTGCCCGACGTCAAGGTGCCCTGCGACGCCTGCCGCGGCGCCCGCTTCAACCCCGAGACGCTCGAGGTCGGATGGCGCGGCCGCAGCATCGGCGACGTGCTGCGCATGGAGGTCGACGAGGCGGTCGAGTTCTTCGCCAGCATGCCGGCCATCGCCTACCCGCTGCAGCTGCTGCGCGACGTCGGCCTGGGCTACCTGACGCTCGGCCAGCCCTCGCCGACGCTGTCCGGCGGCGAGGCGCAGCGCATCAAGCTGGTGACCGAACTCAGCAAGGTGCGCGACGAGGTCGGGCGCCGCGGCCAGCGCGCACCTCGGACACTGTACGTGCTCGACGAGCCGACCGTCGGGCTGCACATGGCCGACGTCGAGAAGCTGACCCGCGTGCTGCACCGCCTCGTCGACGGTGGCCACAGCGTGGTCGTCATCGAGCACGACCTCGACATCGTCGCCGAGGCGGACTGGGTCATCGACCTCGGCCCGGAGGGCGGCACCGGGGGTGGCAAGGTGGTCGCCGCCGGCCCGCCCGAGGCGGTGGTGGCCGCAGGCACTCACACCGGCGCCGCGCTGGCGCCGGTGCTGGCACGCCGCTAGCGGCCTGCCCGGCAGAAGTCCTCTGCCGCGCAGGCTCCAGGAGCCGGCTACCGACGCGTGGCGGTCGCCGCGCGCCGCGACGACGACCGGGCCGCCGCACGCACGCCCGAGCGGTACCAGGCGCCGTACAGACCGGTCAGCAGCAGCAGCGGCCAGAGCAGCGCGCAGCCTGCGACCCAGGCGAGGCGCCCGTCCAGCGGGTCGCCGCGCCCGGCACCCCGCCGCGTGCTGCCCTCGCTGAACAGGTGCCGGTTCGAGTAGGTCGCCAGGCCGAACAGCACGCCGAAGGCAAGAAACAGCACGATGGGAAGATTCATCGCCACTCCCGAGCGGTGAGAAGTACCGCGGGTCGGAGTGTGCGCCGGGTTGGCCGCGCGCTCAAGGGGGATGCCGCTGGCGGCCGCTCAGGCGTCGGCGCCGCGGCCGGTGGCGGGCAGCCGCGCTGCGTCCCCCTGAACGCCGGCGCTGCCGGAACTGCGGCGGAACGCCCGCAGCTTGAGCTGCTCGGCGTCGCCGAGGTCGCCGCACTGCGCCAGCACGTCGCTCGCGCACAGCAGCACCTGGACCTCCCAGCGCGGGTCGCAGACGCTGCCGGCCAGCGCCGCCAACTCGTAGGCGAGGTCGCGGGCGCGCTCGCGCGCGGCACGCCGCACCGCAGCCGGCGACGGCGCAGTGGCCGGGTCGCACAGGTCCGCCGAAGGCGCCGTCGAGTCGCGCCGCAGCGCGCGCTCGGCGGCCGTCTCGGCGCTCTCGCACAGCACTTCGGCCTGCAGGTCGTTGCTCCCGCTGGCGTAGGCCCAGCGCACCGCCTGCTGCAGTGCGGCCTCGGCCGGCGCAAGCGCCCCCAGGGCTCGATAGCAACGCGCGACCCTGAGCAGGGCCTGGCTCATCGACACCGGGCGGTGCGCGGCCTCGGCCAGTTCGAGCGTGGCCAGCGCACGCCGCAGGGCAGACCGGGCTCGGGCGTCGATCAGGAGCGGGTTGGACATGGGATGGGCGCGGGCCGGCGGTGGTGACGGAGTGCGTCGCATCCTAGGGCCCGAGCGGCGGCAGCCGCAGCCCGCGATCGCGGGACTCCCCGGCCCGCCAACCGTGAAATCCTGCCGGGCCGGGGCGTTCCGCCCGGCGCCCGGGCGCCGGGTCGACGGACCGGCTCGCCGGTGTGGCGGGCACGCCACGGTCCGGGCCGCCCTGCCCCGCGGCGGGTGCTGCGAGTTTTCTGCAATGCCGGGCGTCGTCGGGCGCCGCGACAATGCCTGGACGTCCCGCCTGCGGACCCCTGGTCGCCGCTTGCCGGCAGCGCCGCGTCCCCGCTCCCTTCCCGACACCCAGGAGATCGTCATGCCATCCCCCTTCCGCCTGGCCGCTGCCGCGGCGGCCCTGCTCGCCGTCGCCACCGGCGCCTCGGCGCAGATCGTGCTCACCGCCTCGAGCTGGCTGTCGCCGACGCACACCCTCACCGAGACACAGAAGGAGTGGTGCGCGCAACTCGAGCAGCGCACTGCGGGCAAGGCCCGCTGCAACCTGCTGCCGCGCCCGGTCAGCGCGCCGCCGGCCACGTTCGACGCCGTGCGCAACGGGCTGGCCGACCTCAGCTTCACGGTGCACGGCTACACGCCGGGGCGCTTCCTGCTGACGCAGATGGTCGAGGTGCCCTTCCTCGGCGACTCGCCCGAGGCCACGTCGGTGGCGTTCCAGCGGATGTACCAGAGGTACCCGCAGTTCGCCGAGGAGCACAAGGGCGTCAAGGTGCTGGCCGTGTTCACGCACGGCCCCGGCATCATCTTCAACACCAAGCGCCCGATCGCGAAGATGGACGACCTGTCCGGCTTGAAGTTCCGCGTCGGCGGCGGCATGGTCAACGAGATCAGCAAGTCGCTCGGCATGAACGTCACGCTGAAGCCCGCCCCCGAGAGCTACGAGCTGTTGTCCGCCGGCGTGATGGACGGCACCCTGTTCCCGGCCGAGTCGGTCGAGGCCTTCAAGATCGACAAGGTCATCAAGCACGCCACGCGCTTCCCGGGCGGCCTGTACAACACCAGCTTCGTGTTCATGATGAACCAGGCCAAGTACGACAGCCTGCCGGCGGACGTGAAGAAGGTGGTCGACGAGCTGAGCGGCGAGGTCGCGGCGCGGATGTTCGGCCGCGGCTGGGACAAGGTCGACCGCCGCGGCATGGCCTTCATGCAGGCCGCCGGCGTGCAGTTCACCGCCGCCGACGCGACCTTCGTCAAGGCCGTCACGGACAAGACCGCGCCGGTGGTCGACGCCTGGGTCAAGGCCGCCGAGGCCAAGGGCCTGAAGGATCCGCGCAAGGTGCTCGGCGAGTTCCGCGCCGAGATCAAGAAGCTGCAGTGACCCGCGCATCGTCGGGCGCCGCCCGGCTGCCGCTCGACCCGCGCCGGCTGCTGACCGTGCTGTGCGGCCTGATGGCCGCCGCGGCGCTGTTCGCGATCATGCTGCTGACGCTGGTCGACGTCGGCGGGCGCAAGCTCGTGGACACGTCGGTGCCGGGCTCGCTCGAGCTGACCGAGCTGCTGATGGTGGCGGTCATCTTCGCGGGCATGCCGCTGGTGTCGCTGCACGGCGAGCACGTGGTCTTCGACTCGCTCGACCGCCTGCTGCCGCCGTGGCTGCGGCGCGTGCAGCAGGCGCTGGTGGACCTGCTGTGCGCCCTGCTGCTGGCGGGCCTGGCGTGGCTGATGTGGGGCAAGGCGGCGCAGATGGCCGAGTTCGGGGACACGACCGCACAGCTCAAGCTGTCGCTGGGCCCGTACGTGCAGCTGATGAGCGTGCTGATCGGCGTGACGGCCGCGGTGCACGCGCTGCTGCTGTGGCGGCCGGTGGCGCACCACCACATCGGCGTCGCCGACGACGCCCCTGCCGGCGCGGACGGGCGCTGAGGTGACCGAGGCGCTGCTCGGCTTCGGCGCGGTGTTCGCGCTCGCGCTGCTGCGCGTGCCGCTCGCCTTCGCGATGGGCCTGGTCGGCTTCGTTGGTCTCGGCCTGCTGCGCGGCTGGCCGCCGACGATGGCCAATGCCGCGCAGGTGGTCTACGACACCGGCTTCGCCTACACGCTGTCGGTGGTGCCGCTGTTCATCCTGATGGGCAACTTCGTCGCCCGCGCAGGGCTGGCCAACGAGCTGTTCCGCGCCGCCTACGCGTTCATCGGCCACCTGCGCGGCGGCCTGGCGCACGCCACCGTGCTCGCCTGCGCCGGCTTCGGCGCGATCTGCGGCTCGTCGATCGCCACGGCGGCGACGATGAGCAAGGTCGCCTACCCGCCGATGAAGAAGCTCGGCTACGCCGACTACCTGTCCACCGGGGTGATCGCCGCCGGCGGTACGCTGGGCATCATGATCCCGCCGAGCACGATCCTCGTGATCTACGGCATCGTGACCGAGACCCACATCGGCAAGCTGTTCGCTGCCGGCGTGCTTCCGGGCCTGCTGTGCGCCGGGCTGCTGATGGCCTGCGTGGCGTGGATCACGTGGCGCGACCCCGCCGCCGGCCCGGCCGGCGCGCGCACGCCGTGGCCGCAGCGCTGGCGCGCGTTGCGCGACATCTGGGGCGTGGCGCTGCTGGTGGTCGTCGTGCTGGGCGGCATCTACGGCGGCGTGTTCACCGCCACCGAGGGCGCGGGCATCGGTGCGTCGGGAGCCTTCTTCTTCGCGCTCGCGCGCCGCGCGCTCGGCTGGCGCATGCTGTACGAAGTGCTGCTGGAGAGCGCCCGCACGACGGCGATGCTGTTCACGATCCTGATCGCCGCGATGCTGTTCTCGAGCTTCGTCAACTTCACGACGATGCCGGGCGACCTGAGGGACTGGATCCTGCACCTGGGGCTGCCGCCACTGGCCGTCGTCGGCGCGATGATGCTCGTCTACGTGCTGCTGGGCACGATCATGGAAGAGCTGTCCATGGTGCTGCTGACGATCCCGGTGTTCTTCCCGATCGTCACCGGCCTCGGCTTCGACCCGGTGTGGTTCGGCGTGCTGATCGTGCTCGTCGTGCAGATCGGCCTGATCAGCCCGCCGGTCGGCATGAACCTGTTCGTGCTCGGCGCGCTGCTGAAGGACGTGCCGCTGTCGACGATCTTCCGCGGCGTCTGGCTGTTCGTGCTGGCGCTTTGCGTCGCGCTGGTCGTCGTGCTCGAGGTGCAGCCGCTGGCCCTGTGGCTGCCCTCCTTCATGCGCTGAGCCGGCGCACGGCGCGCGCGGAGCTTCCTGCCCCGGCCCGGAGTCAGGCCACGCGGCGGCGCCGCCACCAGGCCGCGGCCCGCCATCCCAGCAGCACCACCACGACGAGCGCGTAGACGGCGACGTCGGCGAAGTCGTTCTTGCCGGCGCGCATCCAGAAGAAGTGCAGCAGCGCGAGCGCGGCCACCGCGTGCACCGCTCGGTGCAACGCCCGCCAGCGCGCGGCACCGAGCGCCCGCACCGCGCGGTCGGCGCTGGTGGCCGCCAGCGGCACCAGCAGCAGCAGCGCCAGCGTGCCCACCAGCACGAAGGGCCGGCGCGGGACGTCGGCCAGGATCGCCGCGGCGTCGAAGCCCATGTCGAGCCACGCGTAGGCGAGGAAGTGCATCAGCGCATAGAAGAAAGTGAACAGGCCGAGCATGCGCCGCAGCCGGGCGAGCGAGTGCCAGCCGGTGGCCTGCCGCAGCGGCGTGACCGCCAGCGTCAGGCACAGCATGCGCAGTGTCCACTCGCCGCTGCCGCGCAGCAGCGCTTCGGCGGGGTTGGCGCCGAGCGTGCCGCCCGCCGCGCCGGCCACCAGCAGCGCGAGCGGCAGCAAGGCCCCAGCGAACACCAGCGGCTTGACCGCCGGGTGGCGCAGGAGCGGGTCGATCCTGGCAGCCACCGCCGCGCGCCGCGCGGGGCGGCTGCCGGTCCGCACGCGGGCTGCCCGCTAGAAGAACTTGCGCAGGTCCATCCCGGCGTACAGCGGGCCCACCTGCGGCTCGTAGCCGTTGAACATCAGCGTCGGACGCTTGCGAGCGAACAGGCCGTCCTCGCCGATCCGGCGTTCGGTGGACTGGCCCCAGCGCGGGTGGTCGACGTTCGGGTTGACGTTGCTGTAGAAGCCGTACTCGTGGGGTGCTGCCAGCTCCCAGCTGGTCTTGGGCTGCTTGTCGACGAAGCGGATGCGCACGATCGACTTGCCCGACTTGAACCCGTACTTCCACGGCACGACCAGCCGCAACGGGGCGCCGTTCTGGTTCGGCAGCACCTCGCCGTACAGGCCGAAGGCCAGCATCGCGAGCGGGTGCATCGCCTCGTCGAGGCGCAGCGCCTCGACGTACGGCCAGTCGAGCACCGACGACGACAGCCCGGGCATCTGCTTGCGGTCGGCCAGCGTCACGAACTGCACGAACTTCGCGTTGCCGGTCGGCTCGACGCGCCGGATCAGCTCGGACAGCGAGTACCCCACCCAGGGGACCACCATCGACCAGCCCTCGACGCAGCGCAGCCGGTAGATGCGCTCTTCCATCGGCGCCAGGCGCAGCAGCGCCTCGATGTCGAACGTGCCGGGCCGGGCGACCTCGCCCTCGACCTGCACCGTCCAGGGTCGCGTCTTCAGCGACCCCGCGTGACGCGCCGGGTCGGCCTTGTCGGTGCCGAACTCGTAGAAATTGTTGTACGAGGTGATGTCGGCGTAGGGGGTCGGCCGGTCCATCACCACCGCGCCGGCGACGCTGCTGCGCGTGGCCGGCAGGGGAGCGAGGCGGCCGGGGCGGGGCGTGCCCTGGGCGCCGGCCGGCGCGGACAGCAGCGCCGCGCCGGCGGTGCCGAGGGCGGCCGCGCCGGCCGCCATCCAGCGCCGGCGCGACAAGTAGACCGAGCGCGGCGTGATCTCGGAGGGCACGGGGTGCGTGTAGCCGCGGTCGCGGAGCAGGTGCATGGGGGTGGGCCTCGTGACGGCCGCGTGGCGTCGGGCACGCGGCGGCGCCGCCCCACGCTTCGAGCGCTGATTGTCGGGGCTGTGCCCGTCCCGCGCCGCCGCGGGCTCTTCCGCCGCCCGCCACCGGGCCAGCCGCGCCGCCGGCGCGGCGCGCTCAGCGCAGGCCGGCGATGTAGTCGGAGACCGCCTTGATCTCGGCGTCGGTCATCCGGCTGGCGATCGTGCTCATCTGGACGTTGTTGCCGCGCGCGCCCGACCGGAAGGCGAGCATCTGCGCCTCGGTGTACTCGGCGTGCTGGCCCGACAGGCGCGGGTACTGCGCGGGAATGCCGGCCCCGTTGGGGGCGTGGCAGCCCGCACAGGCGGGAACCTGGCGGCCCGCGATGCCGCCGCGGTAGATCTGCTCGCCCAGCAGCACGGTGTCCTTGTTGCGCGCGAAGCCAGGCTTGGCCTGCTTGGACGCGTAGAAGGCGGCGATGTGGCGCATGTCCTCGGTCGACAGCGGCGCAGCCATGCCCTGCATGATGGCGTTCTTCCGCTTGCCCGACTTGTACTCCGTCAGCTGCTTGACGATGTACTCCGGGTGCTGGCCGGCAAGGATCGGGTTGGCCGGCGACCCGCGGTTGCCGTCGGCCAGGTGGCAAGCCATGCAGGGCGCAGCAAGCTGCTGGCCTTTGGCGGGATCGGGCTTGAACGCCGCGGCCGGCGTGGCCGCCAGCACGACGCCCGGAAGGAGGCCGGACAGGACGAGGCCTGCGCCGGCGTGTGCGGCGGCCCGGAGCAGGCTCGAAACGGCAGACGACTTCATGCAGCAGCGTTCTCGGGGAGGGGGCTCTACGTGGCCGGGGCTCGACCCGGCGGGGATCCGGGGTCGCGCGGGAGCGGGATGCGAAAGCGTGATTTTACAATGCACCATGACGTCTTCCTTGCGGCCCGCCGCCGCCAGGCGCTCCGATCCGGGTCCGGCAGAGCGGGCGGCGCTGGCCTGGGCCCATGGGGCGCGCTTCCTGACCACCGCCGGCGGCCTCGAGCAGCTGCCCCCGCCCGGCCCTCCGGAGATCGCCTTCGTCGGCCGCAGCAACGCGGGAAAATCCAGCGCGATCAACCTGCTCGCGCAGCACCGGCAGCTGGCCTACGCGTCGCGCACGCCGGGCCGCACCCAGCACATCAACCTCTTCGAGCTCGGCCCGAAGACCGAGCCGGATGCGCGCTTCGCCGATCTCCCGGGCTACGGGTACGCGGCGGTCGAGCGCGGCGCCAAGCTGCGCTGGCAGGCGGTGATGGCCGAGTACCTGGCGCAGCGCGAGACGCTTGCGGGCATCGTGCTGCTGGTCGACGCTCGACTCGGGCTGACCGACCTGGACGAGCGTCTGCTCGCACTGGTCGCGCCGCGCGTGATGGACGGCAGCGTCAAGCTGCTGGTGCTGCTGACCAAGGCCGACAAGCTGTCGCGGCGCGAGGCGGACGCCGCGCTGGCTCGCACGCAGGCGGCGCTCGCCGGGCTGGCCAGCGAGGAGGCCGACATCGGCCTGGCGCTGTTCTCCGCGCTGTCGCGCCAGGGACTGGGCGACGTGGCGCAGGCGCTGTGGTCGTGGCGGCGTACCGGCACCGCCACGGAGGGAGCGCCCGCGTGATCCGCGAGTTCGACATCGACCTGCCGCACGGCATCCGGCTGGCCTGCCGGGGCGCCGGCCAGGGCCGCGCGCGGGTGCTCCTGCTGCACGGCTTCCCCGAGGCTGCGTTCGCCTGGGACGACGTGATGGAACGGCTGGCCCCCGCGGCGGCCTGCGTCGCGCCGAACCTGCGCGGCTACGCCGGCTCCAGCGCGCCGGGCGCCGTGGAGGCCTACCGCGCGAAGCACCTGGTCGCCGATCTCGTCGCGCTGATCGAGGCGCTCGGCGCGCCGCTGGAGCTGCTGGTGGCGCACGACTGGGGCGGCGCGGTGGCCTGGAACCTGGCCGCGCAGCACCCGCGGTTGCTGCGGCGGCTGCTGATCGTCAACGCCCCGCATCCGGCCACGTTCCTGCGCGAACTGCGCGACAGCCCGGAGCAGATCGCGGCCAGCGCCTACATGAACTTCCTCGTCCGTCCCGATGCGGCACGTCTGCTGGCCGAGGACGACTGGCGGCGGCTGTGGCCCTTCTTCGGCGACGCGGCCTGGCTCGACGCGCCGACACGCCAGCGCTACCGCGACACGTGGTCCAGAGGGCTGGAAGGACCGTTGAACTACTACCGCGCCTCGCCACTGCGCCCGGCAACGTCGGGGTACGACGGACTGGCCGCCGTCGTGCTGCCCGACGACGCGGTGACCGTGCACGTGCCCACCTGGGTGCTGTGGGGCGAGCGCGACGCGGCGCTGCGCCCGGGTCTCCTCGACGGCCTGCAGCGCTGGGTGCCGCGGCTCCAGGTGGAGCGCGTCGCCGAGGCTTCACACTGGATCGTGCACGAGCAGCCGGGCCGCGTCGTCGCGGCCATCGAGACGGCGCTGGCCGCCACGGTCTGACCGCCACAGGGCGCCGACCGTCAGGCGCGGCTCTCGCGGTCGATCTCCTGCTGCACCCGCTTGGCCGCACTGCCCACCAGCGAGCGCATCTGCAGCGACTTGGCCAGGCCGCCTGCGTGCAGCAGCGTCAGCGCCTGCCGGCGCACCGCCCAGGTCGCGTCGGAGCCGCCGTCGCCGAACAGCCACAGCTCGCGCTGCTCCCCTGCCCACAGCAGCTGCGCGTGCACCCAACGGCCCTGCAGCAGCAGCCGCACCCAGTGCCCGGCGTGCAGCCGCTCGAGCCATTCGTCGCTGTCCGCCGTCGGCCGCGACACGGTGCCAGCCTCGGGCAGCAGCTCTGACGGGACGGTGACCATGCCCTGCGGGTCGAGCACGCCGTCGAGGACTTGCGGAACGGTGACCGCCTCGCCGGCACGCTGCTCCAGCCGCTGCAGCGCGCCGATCTGCGACGCGGCTGCCGCGCAGCGCCGCGCCAAGCGCTGACGCAGGAAGTCGAGGAGCTTCTCGACCGCACGCGAGTACTGCGACGTGCGCTGCTCGGGCTGCGCCGACAGCTGGTCGATCAGGTGCTGGCCGAGGCGCAGCAGCCGCAGGCGCTCGGGGTCCCGCCGGTCGGGCACCATCTCGGCCTCGTACGCCAGCAGGTGGATCAACCGCCACATCGGGTGCTGGTCCTTGTCGAGCAGCGACGGATCGCGCAGCGCGAGCCGCATCGCCGGCCCGTGCAGGCGCGACAGCAGCAACGTCACGTCCTCCGGCACCCGCTCGTCCTCGAGCATCGCCTCGAACAACCTGCCGACCAGCTCGACCGCCTGGCGGTCGGCCAGGGTCGGCGCGCCGCGAGCGATGTCGTGCCAGCGCTCGGGCCGGGCCGGGCCGGGCCGGGGGCCGCGCGGAGCCGATGACGGCTCGGCGTCGAGCGGCCCCGGCATCGTCTCCCGCATGCGCAACAGGTCGGGGCTGAACGTGGTGACCGGCGTGACGCTCGAGCGGCGCGAGCCGCCGGGAAGAATCAGCGTCCGATAGCGCGCCGGCTCGACTCCCATCTGCTCCAGGCGGGTGCAGGCGGTGGCGTAGCTCTGGCGCAACAGGACCGCCAGCGGCAGCCCGGCGTGCCTCAGGAAGGCGACCTGGTGGCCGCGGGACATCGGCAGCGCCTGCGCGGTCAGCCACAGGGCACGCGCGTGCGACTCCGGGCGGAACGGGTTGTGCTCCTGCGAGACGTCGATGTCGCCGACCACGGTGGCCAGGTACATCGTCAGCTCGCGCAGTTCCTGCTCGGCGACGCTCTTGATCAGCTGGATCGTGTGCGACAGCTCGATGTCGAGCGCCACCGCGTCCTCCTCCACGAGCGACAGCGACACCTCGTGCGCCGACCTGGGCGCCGGCGCCGCGGCCGGCCCCAGGCCGAGCTCCTCGGCGACCTTGTCGCGCATCACCTCGAGGTAGCGCTGTCCCAGACGCTGCCGGTCGGCCTGCAGCACGCGCAGCATCTCGCCGATCGCGGCCTGCTGGCCCTGGCTCATCGTCGCGAAGGCCCGACGGGCCGAGTCGAGCACGCCCTCGACGATCTGGCCGAACAGCAGCGGAACGCGCAACAGCTCGTCGTCGACGAACTGCTTCAGCTCAGGGGAGGCGTTCAAGGCCATCGGCGGGCCGATTATCGAACCGTGCGCGGGCGCACCGCAAAGAAAAAGGGGCCCGGACTTGCGTCCTGGCCCCTGGTCTGAACCGGGCGGGCGGCCACGCGGCCGCCCGCGGCGCGGACTCACATGTCCATGCCCATGCCGCCCATGCCGCCCATGCCGCCGCCGCCGGGCATCGCGGGCGCCTCGTCCTTCGGCGCCTCGGCGACCATGCACTCGGTGGTCAGCATCAGGCCGGCCACCGACGCCGCGTTCTGCAGCGCGGTGCGGGTCACCTTGGTCGGATCCAAGATGCCCATCTCGATCATGTCGCCGTACTGGCCAGTGGCGGCATTGAAGCCGTAGTTGCCCTTGCCCGACAGCACCTGGTTGATCACCACGCTCGGCTCGTCGCCGGCGTTGCCGACGATCTCGCGCAGCGGCTGCTCGACGGCGCGCAGCACGATCTTGATGCCGGCGTCCTGGTCGTGGTTGTCGCCCTTGAGGGCGCCGATGGCCTGGCGGGCGCGCAGCAGCGCCACGCCGCCGCCGGCGACGATGCCCTCTTCGACCGCGGCACGGGTGGCGTGCAGCGCATCCTCGACGCGCGCCTTCTTCTCCTTCATCTCGACCTCGGTGGCGGCACCGACCTTGATGACGGCCACGCCGCCGGCCAGCTTGGCCACGCGCTCCTGGAGCTTCTCGCGGTCGTAGTCGCTGGTGGCTTCCTCGATCTGGATGCGGATCTGCTTGACGCGTGCCTCGATGTCGACGGCCTTGCCGGCGCCGTCGATGATCGTGGTGTTCTCCTTGGCGATCTCGACGCGCTTGGCCTGGCCCAGGTCGGCCAGGGTGATCTTCTCGAGCGTCAGGCCCACCTCTTCGGCGATCACCTTGCCGCCGGTCAGGATGGCGATGTCCTCGAGCATGGCCTTGCGGCGGTCACCGAAGCCGGGCGCCTTGACCGCGCACACCTTCAGGATGCCGCGGATGGTGTTGACCACCAGGGTGGCCAGCGCCTCGCCCTCGACTTCCTCGGCCACGATCAGCAGCGGACGGCCGCTCTTGGCCACCGCCTCGAGCGCGGGCAGCAGCTCGCGGATGTTGGCGATCTTCTTGTCGTGCAGCAGCACGAACGGGTTGTCGAGGACGGCGACCTGCTTCTCGGGGTTGTTGATGAAGTAGGGCGACAGGTAGCCGCGGTCGAACTGCATGCCCTCGACGACGTCCAGCTCGTTGTTCAGGCTCTTGCCGTCCTCGACGGTGATGACGCCTTCCTTGCCGACCTTGTCCATCGCGTCGGCGATGATCTTGCCGATCGACTCGTCGCTGTTGGCGGAGATGCTGCCGACCTGGCTGATCTCCTTGCTGGTGGTCGTGGGCTTGCTGATCTTCTTCAGCTCCTCGACGAGGCCGGTGACGGCCTTGTCGATTCCGCGCTTGAGGTCCATCGGGTTCATGCCCGCGGCCACGTACTTCATGCCTTCGCGCACGATGCTCTGGGCGAGCACCGTGGCGGTGGTGGTGCCGTCGCCGGCGGCGTCGCTGGTCTTGGAGGCGACCTCCTTGACCATCTGCGCGCCCATGTTCTGCAGCTTGTCCTTGAGCTCGATCTCCTTGGCCACCGACACGCCGTCCTTGGTGACGGTGGGGGCGCCGAAGCTGCGCTCGAGCACGACGTTGCGGCCCTTCGGGCCCAGGGTGACCTTGACGGCGTTGGCGAGGATGTTCACGCCCTCGACCATGCGATGACGCGCGTCCGCGCCGAAGATGACGTCCTTAGCAGCCATGTGCTATCTCTCCGAAATCTTGAAGTGCCGGCTTGCGCCGGGGGGTTCTCTTGTCTGCGGCCGGCCCTGCGGGCCTTTACTTCGCTGCGCGAAGCTAGCCTTCGACGAAAGTGATTCGCCTTCAGCGAATCACTTCTCGACGACGGCGAAGAGGTCCTCTTCGCGCATCACCAGCAACTCGTCGCCGTCGACCTTGACGGTCTGGCCGCTGTACTTGCCGAACAGCACGCGGTCGCCGACCTTGATGTTCAGGGCGACGAAGTCGCCCTTGTCGTTGCGCTTGCCGGGGCCGACCGCCAGCACCTCGCCCTGGTCGGGCTTCTCGGCGGCGTTGTCGGGGATCACGATGCCCGACGCGGTCTTGGTTTCGTTCTCGAGGCGCTTGACGATCACGCGATCGTGCAAGGGACGCAGCTTCATGGGATCTCCTTGGTGTCTCGACAAGGTTTCAATGACGAGAGGCCAGCAAGTAAGTTCTCACTGACATCGAGACGCCGGGGCGCCGCCGTGGGGCGGGCCGGAACTCCGGCCGTCTGGGCTTCGTTAGCACTCGACTTCGGTGAGTGCTAGCAGTCGGATTATAGGGGCCGGTTCGGACGTTTCAAGGGACGCCGCCAAGACCACGGGAGCCAGCCGTTCAGCCCTGCCCGCCCACCGCCGGCCGGCCCTCCGCCCGCCAGCGCAGCATGCCGCCGGCGAGATTGGCGACCTGCGCGAAACCGGCGCGACCGAGCAGCACCGCCGCCTGCGCCGAGCGCGTGCCCGAACGGCAGACGGTGACGACCGGGCGCGCGCGATCCAGTTCGGCCAGCCGCGCGCCCAGCTCACCCAGCGGCACGAGCCGCGCGCCGGCCAGGTGGCCGAGTTCGGCTTCGAACTCCGCGGGCTCGCGCACGTCGACGATCTGCACCGCGGCCGGACCCTGCGCCACCTCCTCCAGCGCCGCCGGCGTGATCTCCCACAGCCCGCCGAAGGTGAAGCCGAGCGCGGCCCAGGTCGGCGCCGTCGGCGGCGGCTCGCCCGCCGGGCGGCCGCAGCGCAGGTTGGCCGGCACCGCCAGGTCGATCAGCTTGGGGTGGGGCAGGCCGAGGTGGCGCATGTAGCCGGCGAAGTCCTGCACGCTGGCGTCGCCGCCCAGGCGCGGGTTGAAGCGCCGCTCCTCGCCGACGCTGCTGCAGGTGAGGCCACGGTAGTCGTGCCCGGGGTAGACCAGGCAGTCGTCGGGCAGACCGAAGATCTGCCCGTGCACCGACGCGTACAGGCGCTCGGCGCTGCCTTGCTGGAAGTCGGTGCGACCGCAGCCGCGAATCAGCAGCGCATCTCCCGTGAACGCGCAGCTGGCATCGTCGAGCACGAAGGTCATGCAGCCGTCGGTGTGACCCGGCGTCGCCCGCGCCTCGAGGTGGCGGGCCCCGAACGCGACGCGATCCCCGTGCTTCAGCAGCCGGTCGGCGCCCTCGGCGCCGGCGACGGCGGACAGCACGATGCGGCTGCCCAGTTGCGCGCGGTGCAGCCAGGCCGCCGTCACGTGGTCGGCGTGCACGTGCGTCTCCAGCGTGGCCACGAGACGGACCCCGAGTTCCCGCACCAGCGCCGCGTCACGCCCGGCCTGCTCGAACACGGTGTCGATCAGCACGGCCTCGCCGCCGTCGGCCAGGAGGTAGGTGTAGGTGGAGGACGTGGGGTCGAAGAGCTGGCGGAAGATCATGGGCATCGGCATGGGCTGGAACAGAGGGATAGCATGCGCCAAAGACGCAGATCCGGCCATGACCCCGTCCCCGATCCCCCGCCGATCGCTGCTGCTGGCCGGCCTGGCCGGCGGCGCCGCGCTTCTGGCCACGGGCCGGCGGGCGCGGGCTGTTGCGGCAGCGCCGTTGCCGATCTTCGACGCCCACCTGCACTACAGCCACGACGCCTGGGAGCGGCTGTCGGCCCGGGAGGCCGTCGCGCTGCTGCGGCAGGCCGGGCTGAAGCGCGCGATGGTCTCGTCGAGCAACGACGAGGGCACGCAGAGACTCCACGCCGAGGCGCCCGACCTCGTGCTGCCGGTGTTGCGCCCGTACCGGACGCGCGGCGACCAGTCGAGTTGGCTGCGCGACGAGACCGTCATCGGGCACATGGAGCAGCGCCTGGCGCGCCACCGCTACGTGGCGCTCGGCGAGTACCACGTGTTCGGCACGGAGGCCGACGGGCCCGTGATGCGCGCCGTGGTGCGCATGGCGCGCGAGCGCGGTCTGGTGCTGCACTCGCACTCCGACGCCGACGCCGTGGAGCGCCAGTTCGTCCAGTGGCCCGAGGCGCGCATCCTGTGGGCGCACGCCGGCTTCGACCCCCCCGACAACGTGCGCGCGATGCTGCGCCGGCACCCGAACCTTTGGTGCGACCTCGCCTTCCGCAGCGACCACGCGCGCGTCGAGGCCGGCAGCGGCACGGGCGGCAGGGGCGAGGTCGACCCGGCGTGGCGCACGGCCTTCCTCGAGTTTCCCGACCGCTTCCTGGTCGGCACCGACACCTTCACGCCCGAGCGCTGGTTCTACGTCGTCGAGCACGCGCGCTGGTCGCGGGCCTGGCTGGCCGATCTCCCGCACGACGTGGCCGAGCGCATCGCGTGGCGCAACGGCGAGGCGCTGGTGGGCGCGCTGGCCGCCCGGCTGACGGTGGCGCGGTGAGGCCGCGCCCGTGAAACGTCTGCACGGCACCGCGGCCGCGCTCGCGCTGCTGCTGGCCGCGCCGGTTGCGGCCGCGTGCCCGCTCGGCCCCGCCGACGGCACCCTGCTGCGCGGCCAGGGCGTCGAGCTCGCGTTCGTCACTGACCCGGCCCCGGCGGTGGCGCACCGGCCGCTGCAGCTCGCGGTGCGCGTGTGCCCGGCCGGCGCCAGTCTGGTGGCCGTGGACGCGACGATGCCGGAGCACCGCCACGGCATGAACTACCGGCCCACCGCTGCCGCACAGGGCGATGGGCGCTGGCAGGCACAGGGCCTGCTGCTGCACATGTCCGGACGCTGGGAACTGCGCTTCGACGTCGAGCACGAAGGGCGCCGCCAGTCGCTTCGGTACGACCTGCGGCTGCCGTGACGGACCATCGGCGGCCGATGCCGCCGCGGCGATGGCTGCGGCGGCCGCGCGGTTGGCGGGCTGTGCGGACGCTGCCGGCGGCCGTGGCCGCTGCGCTGCTGGCCGCGGGCGCTGCGACGGCCGCGCCCGCGGAGCCCGGCGGGACGCGGCCTGCCCTGCTCGAGTTCAGCGACGCCGAGCGCGCGCGGATCGCAGCCCACGGCCCGTGGCCGCGCGCGACGGAGCCCGACGCCGGCAACCGTGTCGAAGGCCGCCGCGCCGCCGTCGACTTCGGCCGGCGACTGTTCTCGGACGCCTCGCTGTCGGCCAACGGGCGTACCGCCTGCGCCAGCTGCCACGTGCCCACGCGCGCCTTCCAGGACGGCCACGCCACGGCCGTCGGCAGCGCCGGCACCCGGGGCGTGCGCAACACGCCGTCGCTGCTGGACGTCGCGCAGTGGCGCTGGTTCGGCTGGGGCGGCACGCACGACTCGCTGTGGTCCGCGAGCCTGGCGCCGCTGCTCGACGCCGGCGAGATGGGCAGCGATGTCGCCGCGCTTGCCAGGCGCGTCCGCACCCAACCGGAGCTGGCCGCCGGCTACCGCGCCGCCTTCGGCCACCCCCCCGGCGCCGACGACGAGGCGGTGGCGGTCGACCTGGCCAAGGCGCTGGCGGCCTACCAGGGGACGCTCGTCTCGCCGCGCACCCCGTTCGACGAGTTCCGCGACGCCCTGCTTGCCGGCGACCGCGCACGCGCCGCGCGCTACCCGCTGGCCGCCCAGCGCGGACTGAAGCTGTTCGTCGGCGAGGGCCGCTGCGCGCTGTGCCACGCCGGGCCGCACTTCAGCCATGGCGAGTTTGCCGACGTCGGCATCCCGTTCTTCGTCGCCGGCGGCGTGGACAGCGGGCGCCACGCGGGGCTGGGCAGGCTGCTCGCGAGCCCGCACAACCGGCTCGGGCGCTTCAGCGATGCCGCCGCCACGCCCGGCGGCGACCCGCGAGCGCTGCTGACGCGGCACCTGACGCTGGAGCACCGTCACTTCGGCGAGTTCCGCGTGCCCTCGCTGCGCCAGCTGGTGCACACCGCGCCCTACATGCACGACGGCAGCCTGCCCACGCTGGAAGCCGTGGTCCGCCACTACTCCGAGCTGGACGAGGAGCGGCTGCACGCCGACGGAGAGCGGCTGCTGCGGCCGCTGCGGTTGAGCCCGGAGCAGGCAGCCGACCTCGCGGCCTTCCTGCGCTCGCTCAGCCGCTGATCGCCGCCAGAGCGACCAGGGGCCCGATCCCGCCCGTCGGCCTGGCGCTCAGCCGTCGGACACCGCCGGTTCGACCGGCTCCCCCTCGACCCGCACGCCGCGCACCGCCAGCGCGGCATCGAGGAGCACGCAGTCGGCCCAGGCACCGGGCGCGAGCCGCCCGCGGTCGGGCAGTCCGAGGTGCTCGGCGGCGAGCGCAGACGTGCGCCGCGAGGCCTCGGCCAGCGGCAGGCCGAGCTGCACCAGGTTGCGCAGCGCCTGGTCCATCGTCAGCGTGCTGCCAGCCAGGGTGCCGTCGGGCAGGCGGACGCCGCCCAGGCACTTGGTGACCCTGTGGCGGCCGAGCCGGTAGCTGCCGTCGGGCATGCCCGCCGCGGCGGTGCTGTCGGTCACGCAGTACAGGCCCGGGATCGCGCGCAGCGCGGCGCGGATGGCCCCGGGGTGCACGTGCAGCAGGTCGGGGATGATCTCGGCGCGCTCGGCGTGCGCGAGCGCGGCACCGACGACACCTGGCGCACGGTGGTGCAGCGGGCTCATCGCGTTGAACAGGTGGGTCACGCCGGTCGCCCCGGCCGCGAAGGCGGCATGGGCCTGCTCGTAGGTGGCATCGGTGTGGCCGACCTGCACCACGAAGCCGCGCGCGCGCAGCGCGACGATCAGTTCCAGGTGCCCGGGCAGCTCCGGTGCGATCGTCACCAGCACGAGCGGGGCGATCGCGTGCAGCGCCAGCACGTCCTCGACCGTCGCGGTGGCCGCGAAGTCGGGCTGCGCGCCCAGCCGGGCGCGGTTCAGCAGCGGGCCCTCGAGGTGGACGCCGAGCACGCGCGCGCCCCCGGCCGGCCGCGCGGCCACGTGAGGCGCGAGCGCCGCCAGGGCGGACTCGATCTCGGCCCGGGGCGCGGTCATCGTCGTCGCCGCCAGCGCCGTGGTGCCGTGGCGCGCGTGCAGGCGCGCGATGGCCGCGGCAGCGTCCCCGCCCTCCATCGTGTCGCGGCCGGCGCCACCGTGCACGTGCAGGTCGACGAACCCGGGCAGCACCAGCGGCACGCCGGAGGCGGCCAGCGCCCGCGCTGCCGGCTCGTCGACCGGCTCGCCCCGGACCGACTCGATGCGGCTGCCGTGTTGCAGCCGGCCGTGCACGAAGCCGGCCGGCGTCAGGATGCAGCCCTCGAGTGCCGGCATCGCTGCGGTTGCCTCGTCGTGGCGCTCAGTGGCGCGCTGCAGGCGCGTCGCCCGCGCCGTCGCCGCCGGCGCCCGGATCCGGCGGGGTGGCCGCCGGGAGCCGGAAGCGCTCGCTGGCCCAGGCGCCCAAGTCGACGCTGCGGCAGCGCTCGCCGCAGAACGGACGCCAGGGGTTGGCCGGGCCGTACAGCGCCGGCGCACCGCAGGTCGGGCACGGCACGCGGCGCTCGGGGCCGGGCATCGCGGGCCTGCTCAGGCGCAGAGCGCCAGCTCGAAGCTGCAGTCGCTGCCGGCGGGCCGCAGTCTGCCGTCGGCCTCGGGGCGCATGAAGCGGATCGACACCAGCAACCGGTGGCCGCTGATCTCGGGCACGAGGCCATCGTCGACGCGCACCCGCAGCAGCTGGTACAGCCGGCCCTGCGGCAGGCTCTGCTGGTACTGCCCGCCGGTGGCCACCACGCGCTGCGGCCGGCCGCTCTCGCGCAGCAGTCCGAGCAGCAACTGCAGCGCGTCGGCCAGCGGCGCCAGCGGCGCGGCCCAGCCGGCGAGGTCGGCGCGACGGCGCTCCGGCGGATGCTGCTGCCAGGCGTAGTAGGCCGGCAGGTCGAACTCGCAGGTGCCGCCAGGGATGCTGATGCGGCTGCGGATGCTCATCAGCCACTCGTTGGCCGCCAGCGCCTGTCCGGCCTTGCCGGCCACGGCGTTCAGGCCACCATGGACGCGGTCGATGTCGGCGACCACGCGCTCCAGGGCCGCGTCGTCCACGCCCGGGTGGCCGCGGTAGCCCGCGTACTGCGAGCGGTGCCGCTCCAGGTCGCGCAGCAGGTCGCTCTTCAGGTCGGCGCGCGAGGCCACGTCCATGACCTCGAAGATCGTCGCCAGCGCGAAGTGGTGGTCGACCGGCGCGTCGCGCGAGCGCAGCTCGGCCAGACGGGCGAACAGGTGCTCCAGCCGGAGCATCGTGCGGATGCCCTCGTGGAACGGATACTCGTACAGGACCAAGGCGGCGCGGTCGGACTGCTCGGGGCCGGCAGACGCAGCGTCACCGGGATCCGGCATTGTTTCACAGGCCGCGATCAGCCCATCGCGCCCCGGCGCGTCACGGCAGCCACAGCGCCAGCAGGGCATCGACCTCGAAGTCCAGCGCGTCGAGCGTGATCCCGTCGTTGAAGACCACCGCGTCGGCGATCGAGCGCCGCAGCATGCGCGAGGCCTGCTGCGCAATCACGCGTTCGGCCATGACCTCGCTCCACCCCGGCCGGGCCGCGACCCTGCGCACCTGCGTGGCCTCGCTGCAGTCGACGACCAGCACCCGCTGCACGCGGGCGCGCCAGTGGCGCGACTCCGCCAGCAGCGGCACGTCGAAGACGAGCAGCGGCACGCCGGCGCCTTCCGCTCGCGCCGCCTCGGCCTGGGCCTGCGCGCCGATCAGGGGATGCAGGATCGCCTCCAGGCGCGACCTGGCGCCGGCATCGCCGAAGGCCAGCGCGCGCATCGCGGCGCGGTCCAGCGCGCCATCGGGCCCGATGACGTCGGCACCGAAGCCCGCGGCGATGGCCCCGATGGCGGCACCGCCGGGGCCCGTGAGCGCGCGGGCTATCGCGTCGGTGTCGACGACGGCCGCGCCGCGCGCGGCCAGCATCGTCGCGACCGTGCTCTTGCCGCTGCCGATGCCGCCAGTCAGGCCCAGGCGCATCGGGACGGGGCTCCGCGCGGGACCGGCGGCGCGGTCAGAAGCCAACCAGCGGCGCCAGCGACTCGCCGAACGAACGCATCGTCGGCGCGAAGAACAGCGCCACCAGGCCGCCCAGCGCGAGGTAGGGGCCGAACGGGATCGGCGTCTCGCGGCGCAGGCGCTGCAGCACGATCAGCCCGACACCCACTGCCGCGCCGATGCCAGCGGCGAGGAACAGCACACCGGGCACCACCTGCCAGCCGAGCAGCGCGCCGATGCCCGCGAGCATCTTCATGTCGCCCTCGGCCATCGCGTTGGCCTTGCGGAACACGACGGCCCAGAACGCACCGACGGCCCAGAGCACGCCGTAGCCGAGCAGCGCCCCGGTGGCCGCATCGGCCCAGCTGACGGGGGTCCAGCCGGCGGCGGCGGCCACCAGGCCGACCACGACCAGCGGCACCGTCAGGCTGTCGGGCAGCAATGTCGTCTCGAAGTCGATCCATGCCATCGCCAGCAGCAGCGCCACCGCCGTGCAGGCCACCAGTGCGTGCGCCGTCGGCCCGAAGACGAACGCGCAGGCGCCGAACAGGGCACCTGTGGTCGCCTCCAGCAGGGGGTAGCGCGGGGAGATCCGGGTGCCGCAGGCCGAGCAGCGGCCGCGCAGCAGGATCCAGCTGAGCACCGGGATGTTCTCCGTCACGCGCAGCACGTGCCCGCAGGACGGGCAACGCGAGCGCGGTCGCAGCAGCGACAGCGGCTCCAGCGGGTCGAGCCGGGCCAGTACCGCGCGGCTGGCGGCGGCGAGCTCGGCCGGCGGCTCGGCGCCGGCGCCCAGCGCGGCCCGCCAGCTGCGCGGGTCGGCGAGCGCGAAGTCGGCCAGGTCGAAGCGCCACCAGTCGCGCATCGCCATAGCCGGCAGCCGGTGCACGACGACGTTCAGGAAGCTGCCGATCAGCAGCCCCAGCACGCCCAGCACGGCGGGGGAGAGGAACAGCTCGGACACCACAGCAGGCGGGCGCGCGCGCCGCTCAGACCACCGCGCCGAGCTTGAAGATCGGCAGGTACATCGAGACCACGATCCCGCCAATCAGCACGCCGAGCACGGAGATGATGAAGGGCTCCATCAGGCTGGACAGCCCCTTGACCATCTCGTCCACCTCCTCCTCGTAGAACTCGGCCGCCTTCCCGAGCATGTGGTCCAGCGAGCCGGACTCCTCACCGATGGCCGCCATCTGCAGCACCATCGACGGGAAGACGCCGACCGACGTCATCGCCGTGGTCAGTGCCGAGCCGTTGGAGACGTCCTTCTGGATCCGCTCGGTGGCCTGCTCGTACACCGCGTTGCCCGAAGCGCCGCCGACCGAGTCGAGCGCCTCCACGAGAGGCACGCCGGCGGCGAACATCGTGGCCAGCGTGCGGGTCCAGCGCGCGACGACCGACTTCTCGATCATTCCGCCGAAGACCGGGACCTTCAACAGCAGCCGGTCCATCGTCATCTGCACCTGAGGGCTGCGCCGCCATGCCTGGAAGAACAGGTAGCCGCCGCCGAACAGGACGCCGAAGATCAGCCACCACCAGTTGACGAAGAACTTCGACATCGCGATCACCGCCAGCGTCGGCGCCGGCAGGTCGGCGCCGAAGGACTTGAACACGTCCTCGAAGGCGGGCACGACGAACAGCATGATCACGGTCACGACGATGAAGGCAACGACGATGACCGCCGTGGGGTACATCAGGGCCGACTTGATCTTCTGCTTGATCGCGAGCATCTTCTCCTGGTAGAGCGCCAGCCGGTCGAGCAGCGTTTCGAGAATGCCCGCGGCCTCTCCCGCCTCGACGAGATTGCAGTACAGCGCGTCGAAGTACATCGGGTAGCGGCGGAAGGCGGCCGACAGGCTGGTGCCGGTTTCGACGTCGTTGCGGATGTCGCCCAGCAGCTTGCCCAGCCGCGGGTTCGGCGCGCCGCGGGCGACGATGTCGAAGGCCTGCAGCAGCGGCACGCCGGCGCGCATCATCGTGCACAGCTGTCGGGTGAAGATCGCGATGTCCTTCGGCTTGATCGAGCGTCCGCCGGTGGTGCGGCGGCGGCGGATCTTGCTGACGGTCACGCCCTGGCGGCGGAGGCTCGCGTTGACGGCCGCCTCGCCGCCAGCGCGCATCTCGCCGCGGACGGTCTTGCCGTTGCGGTCCTTGCCCTCCCACTCGAAGATCGCGTCCTTGGAGTCCTTGGCGAGCGCTGCAGTGGCCATGGATTGCTGTGTCCGGCGTTGGGAGTGGGCGGTCGGGGGACGGGCGCGGGTCCGGCCGGGGTCGCTACTCGTTGGTGACGGTGATGACTTCCTCGAGCGAGGTCACGCCCGCGCGCACCTTCACCAGCCCGGACTGGCGAAGATCGCGCACGCCCTCGACCTGCGCCTGGCGGGCGATGTCGAGGGCGGAGCCCGAGCCGAGGATGATCCGCTGGATGGACTCGGTGATCGGCAGGACCTGGTAGATGCCCACGCGTCCCCTGTAGCCGTTGTTGCAGTTCGAGCAGCCGACCGCCCGGTAGGGCCGCCAGTTGCCATCCAGGTCCGAGGCGTCGAACCCGGCCTGCAGCAGCGACTCGCGCGGGTACTCCGCCGGCGTCTTGCAGTTCTCGCAGAGCTTGCGAGCCAGGCGCTGCGCGGTGATGACCAGCACGCTCGCCGCGATGTTGAACGGCGCCACGCCCATGTTCATCAGCCGGGTCAGCGTGGTCGGGGCGTCGTTCGTGTGCAGCGTGCTCATCACGAGGTGGCCCGTCTGCGCGGCCTTGATCGCGATGTCGGCCGTCTCGAGGTCGCGGATCTCGCCGACCATGATGATGTCCGGGTCCTGCCGCAGGAAGGCCTTCAGCGCAGCCGCGAAGGTCAGCCCCGCGCGGTCGTTGACGTTGACCTGGTTGATCCCGGGCAGGTTGATCTCGGCCGGGTCCTCGACCGTGGCGATGTTGACGCCGGGCTGGTTCAGCAGGTTCAGGCAGGTGTACAGCGACACCGTCTTGCCGCTGCCGGTGGGCCCGGTGACCAGGATCATGCCGTAGGGGCGCTGGATCGCCGCCAGCAGGCGGTCCTTCTCGGCCTTCTCGTAGCCGAGCGCTTCGATCCCGAGCTTGGCGCTGGACGGGTCCAGGATCCGGATCACGACCTTCTCGCCGAACAGCGTGGGAAGCGTGCTGACGCGGAAGTCGATCGCGCGGGTGCCGAACTTGAGCTTCATCCGGCCGTCCTGGGGCACCCGCTTCTCGGCGATGTCCATCCGGCTGATGACCTTGATGCGGCTGGCCAGCTTGTCCTTGATCGCCAGCGGTGGCTGCGTGATCTCGCGCAGCTCGCCGTCGATCCGGAAGCGCACCCGGTAGTGGTACTCGTAGGGCTCGAAGTGCAGGTCCGACGCGCGCATGTTGATCGCGTCGATCAGCATCTTCTGCAGGAAGCGCACGACCGGCGCGTCCTCGACGTCGGCAGCGACCTCGGCCGCCTCGGGCTGGCCGACGTCCTCCTCGGTGACGTCGAAGTCGAAGTCGCCGCCCGCCAGGGACTCGAGCTCCTGCGATGTCGAGGCGCCCTGCGCGTCGAGCTGCCGCGCGAGCTTGTCGTACTCGACGACGATCCACTCGGGGGTCAGCTGGGTCGCGAACTTGATGCGCTCGACCGCCTCCTGGTCGGTCGGGTCGGCCGCGCCGATGAACAGCCGGTTGCCCCGCTTGCCGAGGGCGACCAGCTGGTATTGGCTGGAGATCTTGGCGTCGACCAGGTTGCGCGGCACGCGTTGCAGGTCCACCGCAGCGAGGTCGAGCAGCGGCAGCGCAAGTGCCGACGACAGCGTGTGCGCGAGCTCGTCGGACTTCATCGCCCCGGAGGCGATCAAGGCCGCCACGAAGCTGGTCTTGCGCTCCCGCGACTGCCGCAGCAGGTCAGAGGCCGCCTTGGGCGTCAGCTTGCCCGCATTGACGAGCACCCGGGCGACGCCCAAGAGCGATGAGTGCGGTGAATCGACGACGGTCTCGGCGGCCATCGGGGTCAGTGTGGCGTGGGTGCCTGCGGGCAGGTACGGACGCTCATGATCGTCGATCCCACGGGGTGTAAACGCCGGAAATGGCCACCGGGTACCCCGCAAACCCGGCCCGCATCCGCTGCGGCGCAGGACCCGGCGGGTGGTACCTGGTCGGGGTGAGAGGATTCGAACCTCCGGCCTCTACGTCCCGAACGTAGCGCTCTACCAGGCTAAGCTACACCCCGATGGGAACCGCCGGACATCGCCGACGCCCCGCATTCCCTGCATCCGGCTGCTCGGCCCTCAGGAGGAGCGATGCACCGAACGAACGCACAATTCTAGCAGCGCCTCGCGGGCCGCCCCGGCTGGCAGCAGGGCGAGCAATGAACGGGCACGCTCGGCCTGCTGCGCCGCCGCGGACCGGGTGGCCTCCAGCGCACCGGTGCGACGGACGATCTCCAGGATCTGCGGCAGCCTCTGGACCTCGCCGTGCTCGATGGCGTCGCGGATCAGCGCGCGATCGTCGGCACCCGCGCGCTCCATGGCCAGCAGCAGCGGCAGCGTCGGCTTGCCCTCGCGCAGGTCATCGCCGACGTTCTTGCCGAGCTCATCGGTATGGCCCTCGTAGTCCAGCAGGTCGTCGATGAGCTGGAAGGCAGTGCCCAGCGAACGGCCGAACTCGGCCGCCGCCTCCTCCACTTCAGGCGGGGCCTCGCCGAGCACGGCGCCGAGGCGGGCGCTGGCCTCGAACAGCTTGGCGGTCTTGTAGCGGATCACCCGCAGGTACTCGTCGACGGCCAGGTCGGGATCGTGCATGTTCATCAGCTGCAGCACCTCGCCCTCGGCGATCACGTTGGTCGCGTCGGCCAGTACCTCCAGCACACGCATGCGGCCCACCGAGACCATCATCTGGAAAGCGCGCGAGTAGAGGAAGTCACCCACCAGCACGCTGGCGGCGTTGCCGAAGGCGGCGTTGGCCGTGGCGCGGCCGCGGCGCAGGGCCGACTCGTCGACCACGTCGTCGTGCAGCAGCGTCGCGGTGTGGATGAACTCGACGATGGCTGCCAGCTCGAGCCGCGCCGGCCCGACGTGGCCGAGGGCCTCGGAGAACAGCAGCACGAGTCGCGGCCGGATCCGCTTGCCGCCCGCCCCGATGATGTAGCCCGAGATCTGGTCGATCAGGGCCACCTCCGAGCGCAGCCGCTCGCGGATCAGCGCATCGACCTGCCGCATGGCCGATTCGATCGGGTCGGCGGTCACGGCGGCGGAGGCGGGGGTGTCGAGCACGGCGGCAGTACTGACAGCCTCGGATTATAGGAAGCCCCCGGTACGGGCCGGCCTGACCCGCGTCTGTGACGCGGCTTGCGGCGGCATGCAGCGCCGTGGCCCACGGCTTCGCGCGCGCGGTGCTATACTGAAAGGCTTCGTGCACGGGCCAGCCGGCTTCATGCACGGGCCAGCCGGCTCTGGCGAGCCAGTCGCCGGGGCGCGTCGGGTCCTCGGGCGTCGAGCGCCTCGAGCGCTCGGGCACAACCGATCCGGCAGGCACGACAGGCGCCCCCCAGCAGAAAGGTCACACATGTACGCGGTTATCAAGACCGGCGGCAAGCAGTACAAGGTCGCCGCCGGCGAGAAGATCAAGGTCGAGCAGCTGACCGCCGAAGTCGGTCAGGATGTCACGATCGACCGGGTCCTGGCCGTGGGCAGCGGGGCCGACCTGAAGCTCGGCTCGCCCTGGGTCGAGGGCGCCACCGTGCAGGCCACCGTCGTCGCGCATGGCCGGCACGACAAGGTGCGCATCTTCAAGATGCGCCGCCGCAAGCACTATCGCAAGCAGGGCGGCCACCGACAGAACTACACCGAGCTGCAGATCGGCTCGATCAACGCCTGAGGAGCGAGCACCATGGCACAAAAGAAGGGCGGCGGCTCCACCCGCAACGGCCGCGATTCCCAGCCGAAGATGCTCGGCGTCAAGGCCTTCGGCGGCCAGCAGGTCAGCGCCGGGTCGATCATCGTGCGCCAGCGCGGCACGAAGTTCCACGCCGGCAACGGCGTGGGCATGGGCCGTGACCACACCCTGTTCGCGCTGGTCGACGGCGCGGTCGCCTTCGACACCAAAGGCGCGCTGAATCGCCAGACGGTGTCCGTCAAACCGGTCTGAGCGACGCCACGGCGCAGACGAAGCCCCGGCTCGCCGGGGCTTCGTCGTTTGCGGGCCGGCCGATACCATCTCCTCGCGGGAGCACAGATGAAGTTCGTCGACGAAGCAGTGATCGACGTGGCTGCGGGCCACGGCGGCGCCGGCTGCGTGAGCTTCCGCCGCGAGAAGTTCATCCCCTTCGGCGGCCCCAACGGCGGTGACGGCGGCCGCGGCGGCAGCGTCTGGGCGGTGGCCGACCGCAACATCAACACGCTGATCGACTATCGCTATGCGCGCCGCCACGAAGCGGCCAACGGCGAGCCGGGCCGTGGCGCAGACCAGTTCGGCGCCGCCGGCGCCGACATCGAGCTGCGCATGCCGGTGGGCACGATCGTCACCGACCTCGACGCCGGCACGGTGCTGGTCGAGCTGCTCGAGCACGGCCAGCGAGCGCTGCTGGCCAAGGGCGGCGACGGCGGCTTCGGGAATCTGCACTTCAAGAGCAGCACCAACCGCAGCCCGCGCCAGAAGACGCCCGGCTGGCCGGGCGAGGCCCGCAAGGTGCGCCTGGAGCTGCGCGTGCTGGCCGATGTCGGCCTGCTGGGCATGCCCAACGCCGGAAAGAGCACCCTGGTGGCTGCGGTGTCCAACGCGCGGCCGAAGATCGCCGACTATCCCTTCACGACGCTTTACCCGCGGCTCGGCGTCGTGCGGCTCGGCCCCGAGCGCAGCTTCGTCATCGCCGACATTCCCGGCCTGATCGAGGGCGCCAGCGAGGGTGCGGGCCTCGGGCACCAGTTCCTGCGCCACCTGCAGCGCACCCGGCTGCTGCTGCATCTGGTGGATGCGGCGCCGCTTGACGAGGACACCGATCCGGTCGCGCAGGTGCGCGCTATCACGGCGGAGCTGAAGAAGTACGACCCGACGCTCGCCGCCAAGCCGCGGTGGCTGGTCTTCAACAAGATCGACATGGTGCCGGCGGCCGAGCGCGAGCGCCTGATCGCGGGCTGGGTGCGCCGGCTGCGCTGGAAGGGGCCGGTGTTCGCGATCTCGGCGCTGGCCCGCGAGGGACTGCAGCCCTTGCTGGAGCAGGCCTACGCCCACGTCGCTGCGGAGCGCAAGGCCGCCCCGGAGCCCGACATCCGGTTCGCCCCCGACGACGGGCAGCAGGAGGGGTCGTGAGCGTGGTGCCGGCGGCACGCCGGATCGTCGTCAAGGTCGGCTCGAGCCTCGTCACCGACGGCGGCCGCGGCGTCGACGCGGAGGCCATCGGCAACTGGGCGCGCCAGCTGGCCGCACTCGCCCGCCAGGGGCGCGAGCTGCTGATGGTCTCCAGCGGTGCGATCGCCGAGGGCATGAAGCGCCTGGGCTGGACGGCGCGCCCGACCGAGCTGCACGAGTTGCAGGCTGCCGCCGCGGTCGGGCAGATGGGCCTGGCCCAGATGTACGAGACGCGGCTGGCCGCGCACGGCATGCGCAGCGCGCAGGTGCTTCTCACCCACGCCGACCTCGCCGACCGCGAGCGCTACCTGAATGCACGCTCGACGCTGCAGACGCTGCTCGCGCTGCAGGTGATCCCCGTCATCAACGAGAACGACACCGTCGTCAACGACGAGATCAAGTTCGGCGACAACGACACGCTGGGCGCTCTGGTGGCCAACCTCGTCGACGCCGACGCCTACGTGATCCTCACCGACCAGCGCGGGCTGTACGAGGCCGATCCGCGCCGCGACCCGGCCGCACGCTTCGTCGAGGAGGCCGTCGCCGGCGACCCTGCGCTGGAGGCGATGGCGGGCGGCGCCGGAACGGCGATCGGGCGCGGCGGCATGCTGACCAAGGTGCTGGCCGCCCGGCGCGCGGCGCGCAGCGGCACCAGCACCGTCATCGCCTGGGGCCGCGAGCCCGACGTGCTGCTGCGCCTGGCCACCGGCGAGCGCATCGGCACCGCGCTCGTGGCGGCCACGCCCAAGCTGGCGGCGCGCAAGCAGTGGATGCTCGACCAGCTGCAGCTGCGCGGCGCCGTGGTCGTCGATGCCGGCGCGGCGGCCAAGCTGCGCGACGAGGGCAAGAGCCTGCTGCCGATCGGCATCACCGAGGTCCAGGGCGAGTTCGCCCGCGGCGACGTGATCGCGGTGCGCGCGCCGGACGGCACCGAGCTCGCCCGCGGCCTGGCCAATTACTCGGCGGCCGAGACGCGCCTCGTCGCGCGCAAGCCCTCGTCGCAGATCGAGTCGCTGCTCGGCTACGCGAACGAGGCCGAGATGATCCACCGCGACAACCTGGTGCTCGTGCAGCCCGGCGGGGCAGCCGGCCCGTAGCAGGCGCGTCCCGCTCCGCAAGCGTGGCGAGACCCGAGGCGGGCAGCGGTGCCCGCGACCTGGCGACCTTCGGCCAGCTAGCGGCCCTCGGCCGGGTCGGAGCCAGCAGCGTCGGCGGCCGGCCCGAAGCCGGCGTCGGGCGGGTCGTGCCCATCGCGCTCGCCGGCCGGCCGCGGCCCCCGCATCCCCGACCGCAGGTAGCGGTTGTACGGGCTGGCCCGAGGCACGTAGCGCGCGAGCTCGGTCAGTGCCATTTCGTAGACGCCGCGCTTGAACTCGATGACGAACTCGAGCGGCACCCAGTAGTCGTTCCAGCGCCAGGCGTCGAACTCGGGGTGGTCGCTGGCACGCAGGTTCATGTCGCTGTCTCGCCCCAGCATGCGCAGCAGGAACCAGATCTGCTTTTGGCCGCGGTAGTGGCCGCGGGCGTCCTTGCGGATGTAGCGCTCGGGGACTTCGTAGCGCAACCAGTCGCGGGTGCGCGCGATGATCTGCACGTGCTCGGGAAGCAGCCCGATCTCCTCGTGCAGCTCGCGATACATCGCCTGCTCGGGCGACTCACCGTGCTTGATGCCCCCCTGCGGGAACTGCCAGGAGTGAGTCCGCAGACGCTTGCCCCAGAACACCTGGTTGCGCGCGTTCAGGAGGACGATGCCGACGTTCGGCCTGAAGCCGTCGCGGTCGAGCATAATCGGACCCCGGATTCGTAACTGTTTTCATTATCGCATCGGGGTGGTGCGCGCGGCGAACCCTCGCTAACCCGCACGCCTGCGAGAGGGAGGCGACCGGCGCTCGCCCGCGGGGCCCGGGCCCCCGGATCGATGCGCGGATGTCGCCCCATGAGAGCCTCGCAGACCTTCCTATCGACGCAGAAAGAAGCCCCGGCGGACGCCGAGATCGTCAGCCACCGGCTGATGATGCGGGCCGGCATGATCAAGCGCCTGGGCGCCGGCATCTACAGCTACATGCCGCTCGGGCTGCGGGTGATCCGCAAGATCGAGGCGATCATCCGCGAGGAGATGAACCGCGCTGGCGCGGTCGAGCTGCTGATGCCGGTGGTGCAGCCGGCCGAGTTGTGGGCCGAGACCGGCCGCTTCCAGGCCTATGGCCCCGAGCTGCTGCGCGTGAAGGATCGCCACCAGCGCGACTTCGTGATCCAGCCCACCAGCGAGGAGGTGATCACGGACATCGCGCGCCAGGAGCTGCGCAGCTACCGGCAGCTGCCGCGGAACTTCTATCACATCCAGACGAAGTTCCGTGACGAGCGCCGGCCCCGCTTCGGGCTGATGCGCGGCCGCGAGTTCACGATGAAGGACGCCTACTCCTTCGACCGCGACAAGGCCGGCGCGCTGGCGAGCTACCAGGTGATGTTCGACGCCTACCGCCGCATCTTCGACCGCTTCGGCCTGCAGTACCGGGCGGTGTCGGCCGACACCGGTGCCATCGGCGGCGACGCGTCGCACGAGTTCCAGGTCATCGCCGACACCGGCGAGGACGCGATCGCGTACTGCCCGGCCAGCGACTACGCCGCCAACGTCGAGCTTGCCGAGGCGCTGCCTCTGCTGGCCGGGCGCGGCGCGGCGACGCAACCGCTCGCCCGGACGCCCACCCCCGGCCGCAGCACTTGCGAGGACGTCGCGGCCATGC
Source organism: Rubrivivax sp. (assembly GCA_020248915.1). GTDB lineage: Bacteria > Pseudomonadota > Gammaproteobacteria > Burkholderiales > Burkholderiaceae_C > Rubrivivax. The sequence continues at coordinate 95,979 of JADCGP010000010.1, forward strand.
TCGGCATCCCGCTGGCGGCCACCGTCAAGTCGCTCGTGCTGGCCACCGACGACCGCGACGCGGACGGCAACGCGCTGGGCACGACGGTGTGGCTGGCGATGGTGCGCGGCGACCACTCGCTCAACGAGGTCAAGACCGGCAAGCTGGCCCCGTTCAAGTCGGGCTGGCGCTTTGCCACGGTGGCCGAGATCGAGTCGCACTTCGGCTGCAAGCCCGGCTACCTCGGGCCCGTCGGCACGGCCCGCCCGGTCAAGGTGATCGCCGACCGGACGGTGGCCCGCATGGCCGACTTCGTCTGCGGCGCCAACGAGCCCGACTTCCACCTGACCGGCGTCAACTGGGGCCGCGATCTGCCCGAGCCCGATCTGGTGGCCGACATCCGCAACGTCGTGGCCGGCGACCCGAGCCCCGACGGCCAGGGAACGCTGGCCATCCAGCGCGGCATCGAGGTCGGCCACGTGTTCTACCTCGGCACGAAGAAGTACAGCATCCCGATGGACGCGACCTTCCTCGACGAGAACGGCAAGCCGCAGCCGTTCGAGATGGGCTGCTACGGCATCGGCGTGACCCGTATCCTGGGCGCAGCGATCGAACAGAACCACGACGAGCGCGGCATGATCTGGCCGGCCGCGATCGCGCCGTTCGAGTGCGTGGTCTGCCCGATCGGCATGGACCGCAGCGCCGATGTCCGCGCCGCGGCCGAGCGGCTGCACGACGAGCTCGCCGCGCGCGGCATCGACGTCGTGCTCGACGACCGCGGCGAGCGCCCCGGCGCGATGTTCGCCGACTGGGAGCTGATCGGCGTGCCGATGCGCGTCGTGCTGTCCGACCGCGGCCTGAAGGCGGGCACGGCCGAGGTCCAGGGCCGGCGCGACGCCGCGGCGGCCGCGGTGCCGCTGGCCGACGCCGCGCGCGCCGTCGAGGAACGCCTGCGCGCATGACGCCGGCGCGGCGCGCGCTGCTGCTGTCGGCGCTCGGCACGGCCGGGTTCGGCGGCCTGCGGCAGGCGGCCCGCGCCGGCGCGCAGATCGAGGAGCCGCTGGCCGACTCGGTGCGCAGCGCGCTGGCCGCCGCCGTGGCCGAGGCCGCGCCCCCGCGGCCCACCTTCGACGACATGGGGCGGCGGCTGGGCTACCTGCGCTGGCTGGGCGCCGCGAGCGAGCGCCTGAAGCGACGCAAGAGCGACCACCACACACGGGTCGAGTTCCTGCAGGCCGTCTGGTACGAGAGCCGCCGCGCCGGCCTGGAGACGGCGCTCGTGCTCGGCCTGATCCAGGTCGAGAGCGGATTCCGCAAGTACGCGATCAGCCGCGCCGGCGCGCGCGGCTACATGCAGGTGATGCCGTTCTGGGCGCGCCTGATCGGCGACGGCGACGCCGCGCGCCTGTTCCACCTGCAAACCAACCTGCGCTTCGGCTGCGTGATCCTGCGCCACTACCTCGAGCGCGAGAAGGGCGACCTGTTCATGGCGCTCGGCCGCTACAACGGCAGCCGCGGGCGGGCCGAATACCCGAACCTGGTGTTCGGGGCCCGGCGCCAGTGGGACATCCCGGCGGCCTGAGCGAGGCCCGGGCCCGGTCTGCGGCGCTACAGCCCCTGCCAGGCCCGGGGCTCGGCCCCGCCCACGCCGGCCAGCGCCAGGACCCGCTCCACGCTCTCGGCCACCAGCTCGTCGATCGACGCCGGCTTCAGGTAGAAGGCCGGCAGCGGCGGGAACACGATGCCGCCCATTTCGGTGACGGCCGTCATGTTGCGCAGGTGGGCGAGGTTGAACGGCGTCTCGCGCACCATCAGCACGAGGCGGCGACGCTCCTTCAGCGTGACGTCGGCGGCCCGCGTGAGCAGGTTGTCGGACAGGCCGTGGGCCACCGCCGCGAGGGTCTTCATCGAGCACGGAGCGATCACCATCGCGGCGGTGTCGAAGCTGCCGCTGGCGATGCACGCGCCGACGTCGCCCGGCGCGTGCGCGTGGGTGGCGAGCGCCTCGAGCGCGCGTCGGTCGAGGCCGAGCTCGTGGTGGACGTTCAGCACGCCGGCCGGCGTGACCACCAGGTGCGTCTCGAGACCGAGCTCGCGCGCACGCTCCAGCAGCCTGCGGGCGTAGACCGCGCCCGTCGCGCCGGTGATGCCGACGACCAGGCGCCGCGTCATCGGGCGCGCGGCGTCAGGCCTTGGCCAGCAGCTGCTGCAGCTCGCCCGACTGGTACATCTCCATCATGATGTCCGAGCCGCCGACGAACTCGCCGTCGACGTACAGCTGCGGGATCGTCGGCCAGTTGGCGTACTCCTTGATGCCCTGGCGCACTTCCTCGTCCTCGAGCACGTTGAAGGTGGCGAAGTCCTTCGCGCCGGCGGCCCGCAGCACCTGCACCGCGCGCCCGGAGAAGCCGCACATCGGGAACTGCGCGTTGCCCTTCATGAAGAGCATGACCTTGTTGTCCTTGACCAGCTGGTCGATGCGTTGGTGGACGTCGCTCATCGTCGTTTCCCGGGAGACAGCCTGAGAGGACGCGCAGTATGCGCCAAACGCCATGCCGGCTGGCGCCGCAGGGCCGCCGCGGCCACGCGCCAGGCCTGCGGCGCGGAGGCTCAGAAGGCGTAGCGCAACCCGAATTGCAGGCGCGGTGCCAGGCGCAGGTCGCGCGCGGGAGCGCCCGGGCCGATGCGCGCGCCGTACGCGCCAGCGCCCGGGCGCGACGCCGCGACGCCCAGGTCGGCGCTCAGCCTGAGCCCGGGCCACAGCGGCGCGCTGTCGATGCCAAGCCCGATGTAGGCCTGACCGAGGTCGGCCTCCGCAGCCGCCGGGGCCGCCACCGGGAGGCCGCCGGCCTGCGCGGACAGCAAGCCGCTCGTCGCCCGCAGGTTTCCCAGCGCCGGGCGCGCGAACACATAGTCGCCGAAGACACCGATGACGGCGCCGGCGCGCGCAGGTTCCGGCGCGGGCACGCGCGACGGCAGGGCGAACGTGGGCATGGGCACGGCGGGCTCCGCCGCCGGCACCGGACGCAGCGCAACGGGCGTCCAGCCTGCCGGCCGGAGTCCGTCGGTCCCGGGCGCAGGGGCCAGGGCCAGCACCTGCTGCGCGCCTGCCACGAGCGCAACGCCGAGCTGCAGCGCGACGCCGACCAGTCCCAGCTTGTGTATTGCAACGGCCACGAAGATCCCCCGCACCGACAGGCCCGCACCGGAGCCGCGAAGGCATCATGCCCGCAGCGGGCAGCGACGCGCGCGCACTGCGCGCCGCGACGCGGCAAGAGTTGGCGGGACGCAGCGCGGCGAGGCGGTGCCGGCCCGACGGGGTGGCTCAGCCGGGGCCGGGGAGTCCGCCGGTCGGTCCCACGCTCCGTCCTCCGCTCAGGCGCTCGAACCCGGCGAGATCGCGTCGCGTCGCCACGCCGACGAAGCCCGCGGCAGCCAGCAGCGCGCGCACCGCGGCCCCCTGGTCGTGGCCGTGCTCGAGCAGCAGGGATGCGCCACCGTGCAGGTGGGACGGTGCGCCGGCGACGATGGCGCGCAGCGCATCGAGCCCGTCGCCGCCCGGACTCAGGGCGGCCAGCGGCTCGTGCCGAAGCGCCTCGAGGTGCGGATCGCCGGCGGCGATGTACGGCGGATTGGCGACGACCAGGTCGAAACGACAGCCCGAGACGGCGGCCCACCAGTCGCCCTGGCGCCAGCGGACCTCCAGCCCGAGCGCGCGGCCGTTGCCCTCGGCCACCGCGAGGGCCTGCGCGCTCGCGTCGGTGGCGGTGAGCTCGAGATCGGGCCGCGCGCGCTTGAGCGCGAGGGCCAGTGCGCCGCTGCCGGTGCCCAGGTCCAGGACGGCCGGCCGGCGCCCGGGTGCGGAGGGCGCGAGCAGCTCGAGCGCCCAGTCGACCAGGCCCTCGGTCTCGGGACGCGGCACCAGCACCGCCGGCCCGACGGCCAGCGGCAGGCCGCGGAACTCGCGGCTGCCGCTCAGGTAGGCCAGCGGCACGCCGTCGGCGCGCGCGCGCATCGCCGCGCGCAGGCGCTGGGCGGCACCTGGCTCGACGGGCTCGTCGTCGTGGGCAAGCAGCCAGGCCCGCGTCTGCCCGAGCTGCCGCGCCATCAGCAGCTGGGCGTCGAGCCGCGCCACGCCAAGCGAGCGCGCCTCGGCCAGTAACGAGGACACGGAGGCAGCGGTGCCCATCGGGACGGGGACGGCGCTCAGGCCGGAGCCGCCGCACCGGCCTCCAGCCGCGCGAGTTGCTCGGCGCCGCGCGCCGCGCGCAACGCGCCGACCACGTCGCCGAGGTCGCCGTCCATGATCTGGCCGAGCTTGTAGAGCGTCAGGTTGATGCGGTGGTCGGTGAGCCGGCCCTGCGGGAAGTTGTAGGTGCGGATGCGGTCGCTGCGGTCGCCGCTGCCGATCAGGCTCCGGCGCGCAGCCGCCTCCTTCTCCGCGCGCTCGCTGCGTTCCCTGTCGCGCAGCCGCGCCTGCAGCACCGCCATCGCCTTGGCTTTGTTGCGGTGCTGGCTGCGGTCGTCCTGGCACTCGGCGACGAGCCCGGTGGGCAGGTGCGTGATGCGGATCGCGCTGTCGGTCTTGTTGACGTGCTGGCCGCCGGCGCCGCTGGCGCGGAAGGTGTCGATCCGCAGCTCGGCCGGGTTCAGCGTGATCTCCTCGGCGGGGTCGGGCTCGGGCAGCACGGCGACCGTGCAGGCGCTGGTGTGGATGCGGCCCTGACTCTCGGTGGCGGGCACCCGCTGCACCCGATGGCCCCCGCTCTCGAAGCGCAGCCGCTCGTAGACGTGGTCGCCCTCGATGCGCAGCACGAGCTCCTTGTAGCCGCCGAGCTCGGCGGCGCTCTCCGACAGCACCTCGGCGCGCCAGCCCTGGCGCTCGCAGAAGCGCAGGTACATGCGCGCCAGGTCGCCGGCGAACAGCGCGCTCTCGTCACCGCCGGTGCCGGCGCGGATCTCGAGGAAGGCGTTGCGGGCGTCGTCCGGGTCCTTCGGGATCAGCGCAGCCTGCAGCTCGGCCTCGAGGGTGGCCATTTCCGTCTCGGCAGCGGCGATCTCCTCGCGCGCCATCTCGGCCATCTCGCGGTCGGTCTCGGCGGCCTGCATCTCGCGCGCTGCCGCGAGGTCGCGCTCGCGCTGCTGGTAACGCTGCCAGCGCCCGACGACCGCCGACGCGTCGGCCTGCTCGCGGCCGAGCGCGCGCCAGCGCGGCAGGTCGGCGACGACCTTGGGGTCGGCCAGGACCTCGTCGAGCTCGGCCAGGCGCAGCGCGAGGCGTTCGAAGCGTTCGCGCAGGGCGGGGGTCATCGCGGTTCCGGGCGGGCGGGAGGTGGGGCCGACGGGTCGGGCGGGAGATGGCGGCGGCGCGCCCGCGGCGCGCTGCACGCGGCAGGCCGCTAGCGGCCGGAGCCGCCCCGGCCGCCAGGGGCGCGCGAACTGCCGCGCAGGAACAGCCGGGCGACGGTGTCGGCCAGCCGTTCGCGCTCCTCGCCCTCGGCCGCGTGCAGCTCGGCCAGCGCGCCGTGCAGCATCTTGCCGGCCAGGCCATGGGCGAGCGCCTCGAGCACCTTGTCGGGGGCTTCGCCGCGGGCCAGCAGCTTGCGGGCGCGGTGCAGTTCCACCGCCTGCCAGTCGTCGGCCTGCCGGTTCAGCGCCTGGATCAGCGGCACCGCCGCTCGCTGGTCGAGCCAGTGCGCGAAGCTCTGCACGCCGGCGTCGATGATCGCCTCGGCCTGCTGCACCGCGGCCTGGCGCTTCTCGCCGGCCGACTGCACCAGCGCCGAGAGGTCGTCCACCGTGTACAGGTAGGCGTCGGGCAGCCGCGCGACCTCCGGCTCGATGTCGCGCGGCACCGCGAGGTCGACCAGGAACATCGGCCGGCGCCGCCGCACCTTCAGCGCGCGCTCGACCGCGCCCAGGCCGATCAGCGGCAGCGTGCTGGCGGTGCAGGAGACCACCGCGTCGTATTCGTGCAGCCGGGCCGGCAGGTCGGCCAGCCGCAGCGCCTGCGCGCCGAAGCGTGCGGCGAGCTTCTCCCCGCGCTCGAGCGTGCGGTTGGCCACCGCCATCCCGCGCGGGCTGCGCGCCGCGAAGTGCGTGGCGACCAACTCGATCATCTCGCCCGCGCCGACGAACAGCACGTGGATGCGCGACAGGTCCTCGAAAAGCTGGCCGGCCAGCCGCACCGACGCGGCGGCCATGCTGATGCTGTGGGCGCCGATCTCGGTGCTGGTGCGCACCTCCTTGGCCACCGAGAAGCTGCGCTGGAACAGCTGGTGCAGCGTCGTGCCCAGCGTGCCGGCCTCGTCGGCCAGGCGAACCGCCTGCTTCATCTGGCCGAGGATCTGCGGCTCGCCGAGCACCATCGAGTCGAGGCCGGCCGCGACGCGGAAGGCGTGCCGAGCGGCCTCGCGGTCCTCGCGCACGTAGGTGTGCTCGCGCAACTGTCCGGAGGGCACGCCGCCCTGCTGGGCCAGCCAGTCGAGCGTCGGCGCGACGAGCTCCGGCGCGGGCGCACCGGTGGCCACGTAGACCTCGGTGCGGTTGCAGGTCGAGACGATCGCCGCCTCGGGCAACGAGCGCTGCACGCGCTGGCTGAAGCCGCGCAACGCCGGCCCGAGCTGCTCGGGCGCGAACGAAAAGCGGCCACGCAGATCGAGCGGCGCGGTCGTGTGATTGAGCCCGAGGGTCAGGACGCTCACCGTGTCATTGTAGATTTCGCGCCTGCGCTGCGGCGCTTGTGGCGCGTCAAACCGCCGCCGGGACTCGAGGCAGTGAAAACCCCAGGTCCGCCGGCCGGCATGCGGACCGCCCCGCCCGAAGCAGCCTGGCAGGCGCCAGCCCGTGCCGGGCCCCGACTTCCCCTCGCGCCACCACCGCCCGCCCTGCCAGGCCCTGCCCCACTCAGTCCGAACGCGCCACGATGGGACCGCTCGACGCCCTCGGCCACCTGCTCAACCTGTTCCTGCCGGCCCTGCTGCTGGCAGCCATCGCCGCGGCCTTGGCCAAGCTCGTCTGGCGGCGACAACTGGGCGGCATCGGCTGGCGGCGTCTGGCGACGCCGGCCGCGGCGGCCTGCGCCGTGGTCACGCTGGCCGGCCTGGTGATCCTCGGCCGCGACGGCCGGATGGCGACCTATGCCGCGATGGTCGTGGCCTGCGCGCTCACGCTGTGGTGGCGGGGCTTCGGCCCGGGCCGCGGTTGAGCCCGACGGCCACGCCCGGACCGTCCGTCGCGGCCCCGGGCTGCAGGGCCGGTGGCTCGTCGACGGCGACGCGCCCGCGCAGCGAGTGCGGCAGCGCCTCGGTGATGTGCAGGTCGATCATCCGGCCGAGCAGCCGCGCGGCGTGCGGGCCGCCGTCGAAGTTGACGATCCGGTTGCACTCGGTGCGCCCCATCAGCTCGGCCGCGTTCTTCTTCGACGGCCCGGTGACCAGCACGCGCTGCACGGTGCCGACGCGGCTCGCGCCGATGCGACGCGCGTGCGCCTCGACGGCCGCCTGCAGCTCGCGCAGGCGCTCGAGCTTGACCGGCTGCGGCGTGTCGTCGGGCAGCGCGGCGGCCGGCGTGCCCGGGCGCGGGCTGAACACGAAGCTGAAGCTGGAGTCGAAGCCGATCTCCTCGACCAGCGCCATCGTGCGGGCGTGGTCGTCGGCGGTCTCGCCCGGGAAGCCGACGATGAAGTCCGACGACAGGCTGATGCCGGGCCGCACCGCGCGCAGCCGCCGGATCGTGCTCTTGTACTGCAGCACCGTGTAGCCGCGCTTCATCGCCATCAGGATGCGGTCGCTGCCGTGCTGCACCGGCAGGTGCAGGTGGCCGGCCAGCTTGGGGCACTTCGCGTAGGCCTCGACCAGCCGCGGCGTGAACTCGTTGGGGTGGCTGGTGGTGAAGCGGATGCGCTCGATGCCGGGAATCTCGTGCACGTACTCCAGCAGCAGCGCGAAGTCGGCGATGTCGCCCTGGCCACCGGGGCCTCCCATGCGCCCGCGGTAGGCGTTGACGTTCTGGCCGAGCAGCGTGACCTCGCGCACGCCCTGGTCGGCCAGGCCCGCGATCTCCACCAGCACGTCCTCGAAGGGCCGGCTGACCTCCTCGCCGCGGGTGTACGGCACGACGCAGTAGGAGCAGTACTTGGAGCAGCCCTCCATGATCGAGACGAAGGCGCTCGCGCCCTCGGTGCGCGCCGGGGGCAGGTGGTCGAACTTCTCGATTTCGGGGAAGCGGATGTCCACCTGCGGCCGGCGCTGCTCGAGCCGTGCCGCGAGCAGCTGCGGCAGCCGGTGCAGCGTCTGCGGCCCGAACACCACGTCGACGTAGGGCGCGCGCTCGACGATCGCCGCGCCTTCCTGGCTGGCCACGCAGCCGCCAACGCCGATCAGCACGCCTTTCTTCTTGAGGTGCTTGACGCGCCCGAGGTCGGAGAACACCTTCTCCTGCGCCTTCTCGCGCACCGAGCAGGTGTTGAAGAGGATCAGGTCGGCCTGCTCGGGGTCGGTGGTCGGCTCGTAGCCGGCGGCGGCGCGCAGCACGTCGGCCATCTTGTCCGAGTCGTACTCGTTCATCTGGCAGCCGAAGGTGCGGATGTAGACCTTCCGCGGGGTACTGCCCGCGTCCCCGCTCATGGCCGGCTCCAGGTCTGCGCCACCGGATCGAAGCGCCACGCGGCCGCCTGCGCCGGCGTGGCCGGCCAGGGGCGGCGGGCCAGCTCGGCCGGCGTCAGCAGCCAGATGTCGAGCAGCTCGCCGGCCAGATCGGTGGTGTAGTGCACGGTGGCGCGCAGCCCGGCGAGCTGGCCCTGCAACATCAGCATGTTGTCGGTGCCGCGCACGCGCGCGCCGGGCGCCAGGCGCGCGGGGCGGCCGTCGAGCAGCAGCGCCGGGGGTTGGCCGACGACGATCTCGCCGCGCAGCGCGGTGGCCGGGAAGACGCGGTTGGGGTTGGGGTTGGCCTGCGCTGCCGCCTCGAAGGCGCCCAGCGCGGCAGCCGCGATCAGCGCGGCCGTGACTGCACAGCGGAGCATGGTGTGGACCCAGGGGCTGTGACCGAAACGACGCGGCCCGAGTCGCTGCTCGGGCCGGGCGGGAGGTGGTGGCGCTTCAGGGACTTGAACCCCGGACCTGCGGATTATGATTCCGTCGCTCTAACCAACTGAGCTAAAGCGCCTCAGAGCCGACAATTATATGCGTCGGCACACGCGCAGCGCGGCGCCCGACCGATGTTCAGCTTCTTCCGCCGCCGACCCGCGCCCGCCGAGGCGCCGCCACCCCCAGAGGCCGACGGCGCGACCCATGGCGCCTCTGCTGGCGCCACCGGCGGTGTCAGCAGAGGCCCGGCCTCCGGCACCGCCGACGGGCCGGCGCCACCGCCCGGGCCCGACGCGGCGCGGCCCGGCTGGTTCGCCCGGCTGCGCCAGGGCCTGGGCCGCACCGGCAGCGGCATCGCGCGCGTGTTCACCGGTGCGCGCATCGACGACGCGCTGTACGAGGAGCTGGAGTCGGCGCTGCTGCAGGCCGATGCCGGTGTCGCCGGCACGCAGGCGCTGCTGGCCGACCTGAAGCGGCGCGTCAAGGACAGCGGCGCCGACGACCCCGCGGCGGTCAAGGCGCTGCTGGTCGACGCGATCGCCGAGATGCTGGCGCCGCTGCAGCGCACGCTCGTGATCGGCGAGCACAAGCCCACGGTGCTGATGGTGTGCGGCGTCAACGGGGCGGGCAAGACCACCAGCATCGGCAAGCTGACGCGCCACTTCGCCGACGCCGGCTGCAAGGTGCTGCTGGCCGCCGCCGACACCTTCCGCGCCGCGGCCCGCGAGCAGCTCGCCACCTGGGCCGACCGCACGCGGGTCGACGTGATAGCCCAGCAGGGCGGCGACCCCGCGGCGGTGGCCTTCGACGCGGTGCACGCCGGCCGCGCGCGCGGCTGCGACGTCGTGATCGCCGACACCGCCGGCCGGCTGCCCACGCAGGCCCACCTGATGGAGGAGCTGCGCAAGATCCGGCGCACGATCGCCAAGGCGCAGGAGGGGGCTCCGCACGAGGTGCTGATGGTCGTCGACGGCAACACCGGGCAGAACGCGCTAGCCCAGGTGAAGGCGTTCGACGCGGCCGTGGGCCTGAGCGGGCTCGTCGTCACCAAGCTGGACGGCACCGCCAAGGGCGGCGTGCTGGTGGCCATCGCGCGCTGGTGCGCCGAGCAGGGCCGCGTGGTGCCGGTCTACTTCATCGGCGTGGGCGAGAAGCTCGAGGACCTGCAGACCTTCGACGCGCGCGAGTTCGCGCACGCGCTGCTGGACTGAGATCCCCGCCCGCCCGGCCGCCGTGGCGCGGCGGCCGTCAGCGCGGAGGCAGCCCGGGGAAGCCGCCCCCGCCCAAGCCCCCCGGCCCGCCCATGCGGCGCATCATCTTCATCAGGCCGCCGCCCTTCATCTTCTTCATCATCCCCTGCATCTGCTCGAACTGGTTCAGCAGCCGGTTGACCTCCTGCACCTGCACGCCGGCGCCGGCGGCGATGCGGCGCTTGCGGCTGGCCTTGATCAGCTCGGGCTTGGTGCGCTCCAGCGGCGTCATCGAGTGGATGATGCCTTCCATGCGCCGCACGTCGCGCTCGGCGCGCTCCATGTCCGCGCCCTGCGCCCGGGCCGCGAGCTGGGTCGGCAGCTTGTCGAGCAGGCCCGACAGCCCGCCCATCTTGCGCATCTGGCCGACCTGGGCCAGGAAGTCGTTGAGGTCGAAGCCAGCACCGGACTTGACCTTGTCGGCCAGCTTGCGCGCCTCGTCGAGGCTGACGCCCTTCTGCACCTCCTCGACCAGGGCGACGATGTCGCCCATGCCGAGCACGCGGCCGGCGTGCCGGTTGGCGTCGAAGACCTCCAGGCCGTCGATCTTCTCGCTGGTGCCGGCGAACTTGATCGGCGCGCCGGCCACCTGCCGCACCGACAGGGCCGCGCCGCCACGCGCGTCGCCGTCGAGCTTGGTCAGCACGACGCCGGTCAGCGGCAGCGCCTCGCGGAACGCGCGCGCCACGTTGACGGCATCCTGGCCCTGCATCGCATCGACGACGAACAGCGTCTCCACCGGCCGCAGCGCCTCGTGCAGCTCGCGGATCTCGGCCATCAGCGCCTCGTCGATCGCCAGCCGGCCGGCGGTGTCGACGATCAGCACGTCGAAGTAGTGGCGCCGCGCGTGGTCGAGCGCGGCCAGCGCGATCTCGCGCGGCTTCTGCGCCGGCGTCGACGGGAACCATTCCGCGCCCGCCTGCGCCGACACCGTCTTCAGCTGCTCGATCGCGGCCGGCCGGTAGACGTCGGCCGAGACGGTCAGCACCTTCTTGCGGCGCCGCTGGATCAGGTGGCGCGCGAGCTTGGCCACGGTGGTGGTCTTGCCCGCACCCTGCAGGCCGGCCATCAGGATCACCGCCGGCGGCTGCACCGCGAGGTCGAGGTCGGCCACGCCCTCGCCCATCGTCGCCGCCAGCTCCTTGTGCACGATCCCGACCAGCGCCTGGCCCGGGTTCAGCGAGCCGACCACCTCCTGGCCCAGCGCCTTGTCCTTGACGCGGGCGAGGAAGTCGCGGACGACGGGCAGCGCGACGTCGGCCTCGAGCAGCGCGAGCCGGACCTCGCGCAGCATGTCGGCGACGTTGCTCTCGGTGATGCGGGCCTGGCCGCGCATCGTCTTGACGAGGCGCGAGAGGCGGTCGGTCAGCGTGGAAGCCAAGGGGAACCCCGGTGGGCGGCTGGCGCGGCCGCTCGATGGCGACCGCGGCGAGGGTGGGTACACTCCGCCGCGCGATGATTCTATCGAGCGGCTCCCCGACGTTGGCCGACGGCGGCGAGTGGCTGCTGGCCGCGACGGCCTGCGCCCTGTACGTGCTCGCGGCGCTGCCGCAGCCGGCGATGCGCCGCCTGTCGGCGGCTGCGCTGGTCGGCGCCTGGGTGCTGCACCTCTTGCTTCTCGTGATCCACATCGGCGGCGTCGGGTACACCGAGCCCGGCGCCCGGCTCGGCTTCGGGCCGGTGCTCTCGATGACCGTGTGGCTGCTGATCGCGGTGCACACGCTCGAAAGCCGCTTCCTGCCACTTCCCAGCGTCCGGGTGGCGCTCGGCGTGGCCGGGGCGCTGGCCGTGCTGACGGCCGCGGTGTTCCCGGGAGAGCTGCGCGCGGTGCACTCGCGGCTGGCCCCGGTTCACTTCGCGCTCGGCGTGGCCTCGTACGGGTTGTTCGCGGTGGCGGTGCTGCACGCCGCGATGCTCGACGCGGCCGAGCGCAGGCTGCGCGCCGGCGGTCCGATCCGTGCATCCAGCAACGGGCTCGGGATGCCGCTGCTCCAGCTCGAACGCATCACGTTCCGCTTCGTGCAGGCCGGCTTCGTGGTGCTGACCGCGACGCTGGCCCTGGGCGCCGCCACGGCGGGCGGCTGGCGCTGGGACCATAAGAGCGTGTTCGCGCTGCTCGGCTGGGGCGTGTTCGCGGCGCTGCTGGCCGGCCGCCAGTGGCGCGGCTGGCGCGGGCGGCAGGCCACCCGCTGGCTGTACGCTGGCGCGGCGCTGCTGTTGCTGGCCTACGTCGGCTCGCGCTTCGTGTTCGAGGTCGTCCTCGGGCGCCCGGTGGCATGAGCGGCCGAGGGGGCACGACCGGGCCGGGCGCGCAAGGCGGGCCGGCGTGAAGTACCTGATCCTCCTGCTGGTGCTGGTGGTGGCTGCCGCCTGGCTGTGGCGCGGTCGTCGCCGCGACCGCAGCGCCAGCGGCCCGGCCGAGCGGCCTGCCCAGGGCGCGGCGACGATGGTGGCCTGCGCCCATTGCGGCGTGCACCTCCCGCAGCGCGAGGCGCTGTTCGACGCCGCAGGCCGCCCGTACTGCAGCGACGAGCACCGCGTCGCCGGCCCGCGCCCGGCGCCATGAGCGGCGAGCGCCGCGCCGGCGGCGACCGCCGTCGCGGCAGCCGCCCCGGCACCGCCGGCCGCCGCCGCGACGACATCCTGTTCGCCGGCGACAGCGTCAGCGTCGGCGTCGGCACCGAGGACTCGTTCTTCGACCCGGGCTGGCTGGCCGCCGGCGACCTGCCGCGCGACAGCCGGATGCTGCGGCGCCAGGTGCGCCGCATCGCGGCCGCGCAGGACAGCGCCCTCGCGCGCGTGTACCGGACCTACGCCGCTGCGCGCGCGGCCATCGGCGCCGGTCTCGTGCTGGTGCAGGGTCTGACCAGCCTGATCGGCGTGCGCGCCGGCGAGCTGACCGCGCTGATCTGCCTGGTCTATGCGGTGCAGGCGGTGACGCTGTGGCTGCTGCCGCGCTTCCGCCCGCCGGCCGACGGCCAGGCGCTCGGGGCGCGACGGCGCCGACTGTGGCTGTCGACGGTCGGCGTCGACCTGGTCGCCTTCAGCGCGCTGCACCTGCTCGAGGCAGGCACCAGCTTCAACTACGCGGCCCTGCTGGTGCTCCCGGTGCTGATGGCCGGCGTGCTGACCTCGCGCCTGATGGCGCTGGGCACCGCGGCCGCGGTCGCGCTGATGCTGCTGGCCGTGGCCTGGCGCGCGGCCGGCATCGACACCGGGCTGGCCGGCCTGATGCTGCAGTCCGGCCTGGCCGGCCTGGGCCTGTTCGTCATCACGCTGCTGTCCGGCGAGCTGGCGGGCCGGCTTGCGCGCGAGGAGCTCGCCGCGCGCGGCAGCCTCGAGCTGGCGCGCCAGCAGGCGCAGCTCAACCGCCTCGTGATCGAGGAGATGGTCGACGGCGTGCTGGTGGTCGACCGCCGGCTGCGCGTGCGCGCAGCCAACCCGGCCGCGCGCACGCTGCTCGTCGACCAGGGCCTGTCGCCGCCGGCGCCGTTCGGCCTGGACGAGCGCCCGGCATGGAGCGCGCTGCGCAGCGACGTCGAGCGCGCGCTGGCCGAGGGCCACTGGCCCGAGGCCGGGCGCGATGTCACGGTCGACTTCGGCGGCAGGCACCTGCGGACACTGCGGCTGCGGGTGCGCTTCATGCGCCGTGGCGCGCTCGCCGACGACCCGCCGCGGACGGCAGTCGCAGTCGGGCCGGCGGACGAGCGCGACGACGCGCTGGTCGTGCTGCTGCTGGAGGACGTGCGCACGGCGCTGGCGCGCGTGCGCCAGGAGAAGCTGGCCGCGATGGGAAGGATCTCGGCGGGCATCGCCCACGAGATCCGCAATCCGCTGTCGGCCATCGCCCAGGCCAACGCGCTGCTGATGGAGGACGAGCTGACGCCCGGGCAGCAGCGGCTCGTGCGCATCGTCGCCGACAACGCGCGCCGGCTCGGCCGGCTGGTCGACGACGTGATGGAAGTCGCCCCGGGGGCCGCCCCGGCGCTGCGCGCGGTGGACGCGCGCGCAGCGGTGGCCGCGATCGGCGCGGAGTGGGCGCAGACCGCCGGCATCGCCGTCGACACCGGACCGGACGCCGCGAGCCGTCTGCGGCTCGAGCTCGAGCCCGGCCCGCTCGGCGCGGTGTTCGACCCCGAGCACCTGCGGCGGGTGCTGGTCAACCTGCTCGACAACGCCCACCGCCACGCGAGCGACGCGCCTGGCTCGATCGCCGTCCGGCTGGGCCGGGGCAGCGACGGCCGCGTGGCGCTTGCGGTGCTGTCCGACGGCGACCCGATACCGCCCGAGACCGAGCGGCTGCTGTTCGAGCCCTTCATGTCGACGCGCAGCCGCGGCACCGGGCTCGGCCTGTACATCTGCCGCGAGCTGTGCGAGCGCTACGGCGCCGGCATCGAGTACCGGTCGCGACCGTCGGGCGAGCGGCTGCGCAACGAGTTCGTCGTCTCGATGCGGCGCGCCGTGCTGGCCGATACGGCGCCGCCGCCCGCTGCCTCCTGACCTCGGCGCGCGCAGCCGCTAGCATCCGCAGCGCATGACGCCGCCCGCCCCCGTGCCGCGCCTCCTCGTCGTCGACGACGAACCCGACCTGCGCACGCTCTACGAGCTCACGCTGCTGCGCGAGGGCTACGAGGTCGAGAGCGCCGGCGCGGTCGAAGAGGCCTGGACGCGGCTGGCCGCCGGCGGCTTCCAGCTGCTGATCACCGACATGCGGCTGCCCGACGGCAGCGGCCTGGACCTGCTGGCCCGGATGGAGCGGCACGGCCGCCCGGAGAAGGCGATCGTGATCACCGCCTACGCCTCGCCCGAGAACGCCGTCGAGGCGCTGAAGGCGGGCGCCTACGACTACCTGACCAAGCCCGTCGACCTGCGGCAGTTCCGCACCGCGGTCGCCTCCGCCCTCGGCCGCGGCCCGCTGCAGCGCTCGCGCGACGGCGCCGCGCCGCAGGCGACGCTGGCGCGCATGGCCGGCGAGTCGCCGGCCATGCGGCAGGTGCGCACCATGGTGGGCAAGGTCGCCCGAAGCATGGCGCCGGTGCACATCAGCGGCGAGTCGGGCACCGGCAAGGAGCTGGTCGCGCGCGCGATCCACGAGTCGTCGCCGCGCTCGGCCGGGCCGTTCGTGGCAGTCAACTGCGGCGCAATCCCCGAGTCGCTGTTGGAGGCCGAGTTCTTCGGCTATCGCAAGGGCGCCTTCACCGGCGCCCACGACGACCGCGAGGGCTTCTTCCAGGCGGCGCAGGGCGGCACGCTGTTCCTCGACGAGATCGGCGACCTGCCGCTGGCGATGCAGAGCAAGCTGCTGCGCGTGATCCAGGAGCGCGCGGTGCGCCCGCTGGGTGCGGTGGCCGAGTCCCCGCTGAACGTGCGCATCGTCAGCGCGACCCACCGGGACCTCGGCGCCGAGGTGCAGGCCGCGCGGTTCCGGCAGGACCTCTACTACCGCATCAACGTCATCCACATCGCGGTGCCACCGCTGCGGCACCGACTGGACGACCTGCCGGCGATCTGCGCCGCGCTGCTCGGGCGCATTTCCGCCGATGCCGGGGTGTCGCCCGCGCCGACGATCACGCCGACGGCGCTGGAGCGCCTCGCCGCGCACGCGTTCCCGGGCAACGTCCGCGAGCTCGAGAACCTGCTGCACCGCGCCCTGGCCCTGTCGGGCAGGCAGCGGCTGGAGGAGGACGACCTCGGGCTGCCGCCGCTGGGCGAGCCGGCGGAAGACGAAGGCGACGCGGTTGCCTCGCCCCAGGCCGCGCCCGCCCCCGTGCCGCCGCCGGCGTCGGCGGCGGCGCCCGCGGCGCGGGCGCCGCTGCCGGCTGACCTCGTGGCACACCTGGACGAGGTCGAGCGCGAGATCCTCGAGCGCGCGCTCGAGTTGCACCGCTACAACCGCACCGCCGCCGGCGCCAGCCTCGGGCTGTCGCTGCGGCAGATGCGCTACCGGATGGCGCGGCTGGGCATCGGGGGCCCGGGACGGGACGGCAGCCCGGAGCGCGCGGACGCCGACGCGGCTTCATGAGCGGCCGGTCGAGCCGGCCGGCCTGGCGGGACGGCTGGTGGCACGGCGCGCGCGCCATCCCCTCGCCGAACCACGGGCCGCGGCCGCCGGGCTGCGCGGTGTCCCTGGTCGTGCTGCACTCGATCAGCCTGCCGCCGGGCCGCTTCGGCGGTGACGCGGTCGAGCGCCTGTTCACCAACCGGCTCGACTGCAGCGCCCACCCGTACTTCGAGGGGCTGCGCGGCCTGCAGGTCTCGGCCCACTTCTTCCTGCGGCGCCACGGCGCGCTGCAGCAGTTCGTGTCCTGCGACCTGCGCGCCTGGCACGCGGGCCGCTCGTCCTGGCACGGACGCGACAACTGCAACGACTGGTCGATCGGCATCGAGCTCGAAGGCCTCGAGGGCGGCCGGTTCGAGGACGTGCAGTACGAGCGGCTCGCGACGCTGCTGCGCGCGCTGGCGCGCCGCTACCCGCTCGCCGAGGTGGTCGGCCACGAGCACGTGTCACCGGGGCGCAAGCACGACCCGGGACCGGGTTTCGACTGGCCCCGGCTCTCGGGCCGGATGGGCGGCCGGCGGCCGCATGTCGCGGTACACGCCGCCGCGCACGCACCGTCGTCGCCCGACAACCCGGGCAAGCCCTGAAGTCGGGGGCGGGTACACTACGTATAGTGGCTGCGCGGGCGGGCAGACGCTACATCTAGTGCGGCGCAGCCGCCCGCGAAGTACCCGCTGCGATCGCGCAGCACCCATCCGGAACGTACTGTCGGCGCGCCATGCGCGCCATCCGGCAGCCTGCGCTGCCGGCCGCACCGGGCCGACGCCACCGCCAGCCCGTCACCCCGCAGACGACATCGAACACAGAGAGGGAATTGAATGCAATCTGCCGTGTCCACCGCGATCGAAGGCGCCGCCGGCGCCCGCCCGGCCGTGACCGCCGCACCGGGCGTCGCGGCCGCCGGTGCGGCCTTCGCCGGTTACCAGGTCATCCGCCGCAACGGCGCGGTGGTCTCCTTCGAGCCACAGAAGATCACGGTCGCGCTGATGAAGGCCTTCCTGGCCGTGCATGGCACCCAGGGAGCGGCGTCGGCCAGCGTGCGCGAGACGGTCGAGCACCTGACGGAGGCGGTCGTGCGCACGCTGCTGCGTTCGCGCCCCAGCGGCGGCACCTTCCACATCGAGGACGTGCAGGACAGCGTCGAGCTCGGCCTGATGCGCAGTGGCCACCACGAGGTGGCGCGCGCCTACGTGCTGTACCGCGAGCGGCGCGCGCAGGAGCGGGCCAGGACCGTCCAGCAGGCGGCGCCGCGCGAGCCGGTGCTGCAGGTGACCGACGGCGGGCTGCGTCGCCCCCTGGACATGACCGCGCTGCGCGCACTCGTCGAGTCGGCCTGCGCCGGGCTAGGCTCCGAGGTGGACGCCGGGCCGATCCTGGCCGAGACGCGCCGCAACCTCTACGACGGCGTGCCGATCGACGAGGTGCACAAGGCGGCCATCCTGGCTGCGCGCACGCTGATCGAGAAGGACCCGGCCTACACCCGCGCCACCGCGCGGCTGCTGCTGCACACGATCCGCAAGGAGGTCCTCGGAGAGGAGGTGGGGCCGGCGGAGATGGGCCAGCGCTACCCCGAGTACTTCCCGCAGTTCATCCGCCGGGGCATCGCCGCCGAACTGCTCGACGAGCGGCTAGGGCAGTACGACCTCGCGCGGCTGGGCGAGGCGCTGCGCCCCGAGCGCGACCTGCAGTTCGACTACCTCGGGCTGCAGACGCTTTACGACCGCTACTTCCTGCACGTCGACGAGCGCCGCATCGAACTGCCGCAGGCCTTCTTCATGCGCGTGGCGATGGGCCTGGCGCTGGGCGAGATCGACCGCGAGGCGCGCGCGATCGAGTTCTACGACGTGCTGTCGAGCTTCGACTTCATGAGCAGCACGCCGACGCTGTTCAACAGCGGCACCCGGCGCAGCCAGCTGTCGAGCTGCTACCTGACGACGGTGGCCGACGACCTGGACGGCATCTACGAGGCGCTGAAGGAGAACGCGCTGCTGTCCAAGTTCGCCGGCGGCCTGGGCAACGACTGGACCCGCGTGCGCGCGCTGGGCAGCTACATCAAGGGCACCAACGGCAAGAGCCAGGGCGTCGTGCCCTTCCTCAAGGTCGTCAACGACACGGCGGTGGCGGTCAACCAGGGCGGCAAGCGCAAGGGCGCGGTCTGCGCCTACCTCGAGAGCTGGCACCTGGACATCGAGGAGTTCCTCGACCTGCGCAAGAACACCGGCGACGACCGGCGGCGCACGCACGACATGAACACGGCGAACTGGATTCCCGACCTGTTCATGAAGCGCGTGCTCGAGGGCGGCGACTGGACGCTGTTCTCGCCATCGACCTGCCCCGACCTGCACGACAAGTTCGGCAAGGCCTTCGAGGAGGCCTACGTCGCCTACGAGGCCCGGGTCGACCGCGGCGAGATCAAGCTGTTCAAGCGCATGCCGGCCAAGGACCTGTGGCGCAAGATGCTGTCGATGCTGTTCGAGACCGGGCACCCCTGGATCACGTTCAAGGACGCCTGCAACGTGCGCAGCCCGCAGCAGCATGTCGGCGTCGTGCACTCCTCCAATCTGTGCACCGAGATCACGCTGAACACCAGCGACACCGAGATCGCGGTGTGCAACCTGGGCAGCGTGAACCTGGTGCAGCACCTGGTGGACGGGCCGGACGGCCGCAAGGTCATCGACCAGGCCAAGCTGAAGAACACCGTGTCGACGGCGATGCGCATGCTCGACAACGTCATCGACATCAACTACTACTCGGTGAAGAAGGCGCGCGACAGCAACCTGCGCCACCGCCCGGTCGGGCTGGGCATCATGGGCTTCCAGGACTGCCTGTACGCGACGCGCACGCCCTACGCCAGCGTCGAGGCGATCGAGTTCGCCGACCGCTCGATGGAGGCGGTTTGCTACCACGCCTACTGGGCCAGCACCGAGCTGGCCGCGGAGCGGGGCCGCTACGCCAGCTACCGCGGCAGCCTGTGGGACCGGGGCATCCTGCCGCAGGACACGCTCGACCTGCTGGCCGGCGAGCGCGGCGGCCCGGCCGGGGGGTCTTACGTGCAGGTCGACCGCTCCAGCACGATGGACTGGGACGCGCTGCGCGCCCGCATCCGCGAGCACGGCATGCGCAACAGCAACTGCGTGGCGATCGCGCCGACCGCCACGATCAGCAACATCATCGGCGTCGACGCGTCGATCGAGCCCAGCTTCGGCAACCTGTCGGTCAAGAGCAACCTGTCGGGCGAGTTCACCGTCGTCAACGAGTACCTGGTGCGCGACCTGAAGCGGCTCGGCCTGTGGGACGACGTGATGGTGATGGACCTCAAGCACTTCGACGGCTCGCTGCGCGCGATCGACCGCGTGCCCGAGGAGCTCAAGCGCCTGTACGCCACCGCGTTCGAGATCGACCCGAGCTGGCTGATCGAGGCCGGCGCGCGGCGGCAGAAGTGGATCGACCAGGCCCAGAGCCTGAACATCTACATGGCGGGCGCCTCCGGCAAGAAGCTCGACGAGACCTACAAGCTCGCCTGGCTGCGCGGCCTGAAGACCACCTACTACCTGCGCACCACCAGCGCCACGTACGCCGAGAAGAGCACGGTGGCGCCCGGGGCGCTGAACGCAGTGCCTACTGCGGCCGCCACGGCGACGGCAGCCGCGGATGCGCCAGGCAGCGACGTGCGCTTCTGCTCGATCGACAACCCGGACTGCGAAGCGTGCCAGTGAGGCCGAGCGCCGCGTCGATGGCGCGGCGCTCTTCGATGCAAGTCAGCAACAACATCGACCCTGCGGTGTCAAGCGCCACTTGGCGTTTGCAAGCAACGGTCCGATAATTCACAAGACAGGAAGCAGTTTCATGCTCGTCTGGGAAGAAGACGTCCGTACCCCATCGAACCCGGCGCCCGCGCAAGCCATGCGCGGGGCTTCCGTGCCGCCGCCAGCCGCATCAGCCCTCCAGGTCGGCCTTGCGCCAGCGGCGCGGCCGGCGCTCCAGCCGGTCGCTGCCGCGGTGCAGCCCGCAGCGGCGGCGCCGATGCCCGTGCAGCGCGCGGCGCAGCCTGCCTCGGCGCAGCGCCGCGTCAACGCGGCCGACAAGCGCATCATCAACGGCCAGACCGACGTCAACCAGCTGGTCCCGTTCAAGTACAAGTGGGCCTGGGAGAAGTACCTGGCCACCTGCGCCAACCACTGGATGCCGCAGGAAGTGAACATGAACCGGGACATCGCCCTCTGGAAGGACCCGAACGGCCTGACCGAGGACGAGCGGCGGATCATCAAGCGCAACCTCGGCTTCTTCGTGACGGCCGACTCGCTCGCGGCCAACAACATCACGCTGGGCACCTACCGCCACATCACCGCCCCGGAGTGCCGTCAGTTCCTGCTGCGCCAGGCCTTCGAGGAGGCGATCCACACCCACGCCTACCAGTACATCGTCGAGAGCCTGGGCCTGGACGAGAGCGAGATCTTCAACGCCTACCACGAGGTCGCGTCGATCCGCGACAAGGACGAGTTCCTGATCCCGTTCATCGACGCGATCATGGACCCGCACTTCAGCACTGGCACGCCCGAGGCCGACCAGACGCTGCTCAAGAGCCTGATCGTCTTCGCCTGCCTGATGGAGGGGCTGTTCTTCTACGTCGGCTTCACGCAGATCCTCGCACTCGGGCGCCAGAACAAGATGACGGGCGCGGCCGAGCAGTACCAGTACATCCTTCGCGACGAGTCGATGCACTGCAACTTCGGCATCGACCTGATCAACGCCATCAAGCTCGAGAACCCGCACCTGTGGACGGCGGAATTCAAGGCCGAGATCAGGGCGCTGTTCCTGAAGGCCGTCGAGCTCGAGTACCGCTACGCCGAGGACACGATGCCGCGCGGCGTGCTCGGCCTGAATGCCAGCATGTTCAAGGGCTACCTGCGCTACATCGCCAACCGGCGCGCGCAGCAGATCGGCCTCGACGCGCTGTTCCCGAGCGAGGAGAACCCGTTCCCTTGGATGAGCGAGATGATCGACCTGAAGAAGGAGCGTAACTTCTTCGAGACCCGGGTCATCGATTACCAGACCGGCGGCGCGCTGGCGTGGGACTGAAAGGCCCCGCCGTGCACGACGCCAGCACGATGCCCAGGCAGGCCCGCGCAGACGGGCCGCCGCTGCAGCGTGCCTGAGGAACCACGAATGTCGAACACCGGCCGGCCACAGAGCCAGCGGTCGCAAGGCCAGCATGCCGGGTTCGCCGACGAATTCACCGGACCGGAAAGAACGTCCGCGGGCCTCGGCCCCGGGACGCACCAACGGACGGTGAATCTCCGTGCCGCCGCTCGTGGCACGGAGTCCTTTGCAACTTGATCAAGGAGATCATGATGGCAACTGCGAAGAAGGCTGCGGCCAAGAAGGCCCCGGCGAAGAAGGCGGCGGCGAAGAAGGCCCCGGCCAAGAAGGCGGCGGCGAAGAAGGCCCCGGCCAAGAAGGCCCCGGCCAAGAAGGCGGCGGCGAAGAAGGCCCCGGCCAAGAAGGCGCCTGCCAAGAAGGCCCCGGCCAAGAAGGCCGCCCCGGCCAAGAAGGCCGCCAAGAAGGCTGCCGCCAAGCGCCCCGCAACGCGCAAGTCGGCTGCCAAGAAGGCGGCGAAGAAGGCGGCCCCTGCCGCGCCTGCTGCCCCTGCGGCCCCTGCACCTGCACCCGCACCGGCGAAGACCACGCTGAACCCGGCGGCTGCCTGGCCGTTCCCGACCGGCAACAAGCCCTGATGCCTGCACTTTCCGGCGGCTCGGCCGCCGGAGCCTTTGCAGCACGGGCCCGACTCCGGTCGGGCCCGTTTTCGTTCGCACCCCTCCGAGAGCGGACGCGCCCGCGAGGCCGCGGTGGCAACATCCCGGCCCGCGCAACGGCATCCAGGGGTAGCGACATGAGCCTGTACCTCGCACGGCTGGACGAGGAACTCGCGCAACAGCCCGAACCCTGGCGCCGCGCCGAACTGCACACCCGGCGCGCGGCCTACGCTGCACGCATTGGCCGCTTCGACGAGGCGCGCACCATCGTCTCCGAAGTGCGCGAGGCCTTCGGCGGCGGGCAGAGCGGCCGCGTCGCGGTGCGCCTGATGCTGGCCGAGGGCCTGATCCACGCCTTCGAGCGCTACGCCCCCGAAGCCGGCGACCGGATCATGCGCGCGCAGGCGCTGGCCATCGCGATGCGGCAGGCCGACCTCAGCGCGCTCGCCTCGGCCTGGCGCGCCCACTGCCAGCTCGAGCGCTCCGAGTTCGCGGGGATGGTGCGCTCGCTGCAGACGGCGCTCGGCGTCGCCGACGACGACGACCACGACGCGCAGACGCGGATCGCGATGACGCTGGCCAATGCCTTCGCCGCCTGCGGCGAGGCGACGCAGGCGGCCGCCTGGTACGCCGCGAGCCGGCACCACGCGCTGGCCGCCGGCGACCGTGCCACCATCGAGGCCATGCTCTACAACAAGTCCTCGTACGCGATGGCCTGGTTCCGCGCCCAGGCCTGCGTCCAGGCCACCGACGCCGCGCTGGCGGGCCGGATCCGGCGCGAGATCGCCTCGGCGCGCAACCTGCACCTGCTGGAGGGCGTCGAGGCCGGCACGCCGTACATGCGCTTGTGGGAGGCGCGCGCGCTGATCGCCACCGGCGCCTATGCCGAAGCCCAGCCGATGCTCGAGGAGGCACGCCGCACGGGCGGCTTCGCCGACTACAACGTCAGCGAGGCGCTGCTCGGGCTGGAGATCGCCTACTGCATGAGCCGGCAGGGTGCGACCGAGCAGGCCGCGGCGCGATTCGCCGACGCGGCGCAGGCCGACTTCTCCACGCTGCACGACGACGACCAGCTCGTCGCCGCATGGCTGCTGGCCGAGCTGTCGCTGCTGCACGCCGCCTTCGGCGACCCGGCGACGCGGGCCGCCCAGCTCGAGGTCGCGCGTACCATGTTCGGCCATTTCGTCGACGAACTGCGCATGACGCTGCAGCCGCTGCGCGGCATCCGGGTGCCGGGCGTGCCCGAGGCGATCCTGAAGACCTTCTCCTGAGCCAGCCCGAATGTCCTCCCCCCTCGTCGCCCTGCTGATGGGCTCGTCGTCCGACTGGGACACGCTGCGCCCGGCCGCCGAGCTCCTCGCCGAGTTCGAGGTGCCGCACGAGGTGCGGGTGGTCTCGGCGCACCGGATGCCCGACGACATGTTCCGCTACGCCGAGCAGGCCGAGCTGCGCGGCCTGCGGGCCATCATCGCCGGTGCCGGCGGCGCAGCCCACCTGCCGGGCATGCTGGCGGCCAAGACCACGGTCCCGGTTCTGGGCGTTCCGGTGCCGTCGCGGCACCTGCAGGGCGTGGACTCGCTGCACTCGATCGTGCAGATGCCCAAGGGCGTGCCGGTGGCCACGTTCGCCATCGGCGCGGCCGGTGCCGCGAACGCCGCGCTGTTCGCGGTGGCGATGCTGGCCGCCGGCGACGCGGCGCTGCGCGACCGGCTGCACGCGTTCCGTGCCCGCCAGACCGCGGCGGCGCAGGCGATGACGCAGGATCTCCCGCGCTGAGCGCGGCCGCAGCCGGTGGACACGGTCGACGAAGGTCCGCTGCAGCCGGGGCAGGCGTGGCTCGGCATGCTCGGCGGCGGCCAGCTCGGCCGCATGTTCGTGCACGCCGCGCAGGCGCTGGGCTACCGCGTGCTGGTTCTCGAGCCCGACGCCGCAAGCCCGGCCGGCGCCGCCGCCGACGACCACATCGTCGCCGGCT
Source organism: Rubrivivax sp. (assembly GCA_020248915.1). GTDB lineage: Bacteria > Pseudomonadota > Gammaproteobacteria > Burkholderiales > Burkholderiaceae_C > Rubrivivax. Next base: position 120,086 of record JADCGP010000010.1, read on the forward strand.
ACGAGGACCGCGCGGCGCTGGCCGCGCTGGCGTCCCGCTGCGCGGCGGTCAGCACCGAGTTCGAGAACGTGCCCGCGAGCTCGCTGCAATTCCTGGCCGGGCAGCCGAGGCTGCACGTCGCGCCGGCCGCGGGCTCGGTGTCGGTGTGCCAGCACCGGGCGCGCGAGAAGGCGCTGTTCGTGCGCAGCGGCGTGCCCTGCGCGACCCACGCGCCCATCGAGACGGAGTCCGACCTGGCACAGCCCGGGCTCGAGGCGATGCTGCCGGGCCTGCTGAAGACTTCGAGCATGGGCTATGACGGCAAGGGCCAGATCACCGTCGAGTCGCTCGCCGCGCTGGGCCCGGCGTGGCGACGGCTCGGCGCCGTGCCTTGCCTGCTGGAGCAGCGGCTGCCGCTGGCGCGCGAGCTGAGCGTCGTCGTCGCCCGCGGCCACGACGGCCGCTGCGTGCACCTGCCGGTGCAGCAGAACCTGCACCGCGACGGCATCCTCGCGGTGACGCAGGTGCCCGCCCCAGACGTGCCGCCAGCAGCGGCGGACGCGGCGGTCGACCACGCGCTGCGGCTGGCCGACGCACTCGGCCACGTCGGTGTGCTGTGCGTGGAGTTCTTCCTGCTCGCCGACGGGCGCTTGGTCGCCAACGAGATGGCACCGCGGCCGCACAACAGCGGGCACCACAGCATCGATTCCTGCGACCTGTCGCAGTTCGACCTGCAGGTCCGCGCGATGGCCCGGCTGCCGCTGGCCGCGCCGCGGCTGCACTCCGCCGCGGTGATGCTGAACCTGCTGGGCGACCTGTGGTTGGACGCCGCGGGCGCGCCGCGCCGACCCGACTGGGCCGCCGTGCTCGCGCTGCAGGGTGCGCACCTGCACCTGTACGGCAAGGCCGAGGCGCGGCGCGGCCGCAAGATGGGGCACCTGACGCTGACCGCCTCCGGGCCCGCGTCTGCCCTGGCCGCAGCCCGCGAGGCGGCCGCGCGGCTCGGTCTCGCGCCCCCCTGAGCAGGCGCGCCCGCGGCCCGCGACACGAGATGGCCATCCTCGACGGCCGCGATCCGGAGCGGATCGAGCACGCGGCGGCGTTGCTCGCGGCCGGCGAGCTCGTGGCCTTCCCGACCGAGACGGTGTACGGGCTGGGCGCGCGTGCAGACGACGACGCGGCCGTGGCCCGCATCTTCGAGGCCAAGGGAAGACCGCGCGATCACCCGCTGATCGTGCACGTGGCCGACGCCGAGCAGGCCGCGTTCTTCGCGCCCGCGCCGGGCGCCGCCGCCGCGCGGCTGATGCAGGCCCTGTGGCCCGGGCCGGTGACCGTGATCGTGCCGCGGCATCCGTCCCGGGGCGCGGCGGCGGCCGGCGGGCAGGCGAGCATCGGGCTGCGCATGCCCTCGCACCCGGTGGCGATCGCCCTGCTGCAAGCGGCCGCCCGGCGCGGGGTGCCCGGCGTCGCCGGCCCGAGCGCGAACCGCTTCGGCCGCGTCAGCCCGACGCGCGCCGAGCATGTGCTGCAGGAGTTCGGGCCGGCGCTGCCGGTGCTGGACGGCGGCCCCTGCCCGGTCGGCGTCGAGTCGGCGATCGTGGACTGCACGCGGCCCGGGCGGCCAACGCTGTTGCGCCCGGGACAGATCGGCCGACGGCGGCTGGAGCAGGTGCTCGGGCAGCCGTTGGCCAAGCCGGACGCGCAGGCGCCCCGCGCCAGCGGGACGCTCAAGTCGCACTACGCTCCGGCGGCCACGCTCAGCCTGCTGGACCGCGACGAGCTGCGCCGGCGGACGGCGGGCCCGCCCGGCGCGGAGGGACAGGGGGTCGCGGTATATTCCCGCGCGGTGCCGCCCAGCGGCTGGCTGCACCGGCCCATGCCGCTCGATGCCGACGCCGCCGCGCGTGAGCTGTTCGCGACTCTGCGCGACTTCGACGTCGCCGGCGCGAAGGCCATCTGGGTCGAGCAGCCGCCGCCGGACGCCACCTGGGATGCCGTGCGCGACCGGCTGCGACGTGCGTCGACCCGCTGAGGGCCGGACACGCGGCGCGGCCCGAGCCCACAGTCCGAGCCGATCGTCCGCCCTGCCCACGACCCGACCCGCCCCCGCTGTCCCCGTCCTGCGCCCACGCCCGCCCGGAGTCCCGATGCCGTTCCCGCCCCGATCCCGTTCCTGGCCCCGCGCGCTGGCCGCGGCGGCCGTCGCTGCCGTGCTGCTTGCTGGCTGTGGCGGCGGTACGTCGCAGTTCGAGCCGTTCAAGCCGCAGCGCCTGTTCGCCTTCGGCGACGAGTCGAGCGCGCTGTCGGCGGGCGGGGCCGCACCGCGCGGGTCGACCTGGAGCGTCAACGGCGTCGACGGCAACGGCGCCGTCGACTGCACCCTGCGCCCGATCTGGACGCAACAGTTGGCGGCCATCTACGGCTTCGTGTTCGCCGAGTGCCCGGGTAACGCGACGGTGTTCGCCGCGCGCACCTACGCCGCTGCCGGCGCCAAGGTGCTCAACCTGGACGCTCAGATCGCGACGGCACGCACCGATGCCGGGGGCTTCAACGACAAGGACCTGGCCACCTACTTCGCCGGCACCAACGACATCGTGGAGCTGTACGAGCAGTATCCGGCACGCAGCGAGGCGGAACTGCTGGCCGAGGCACGCGCCCGCGGCACCGCAGCCGCGCGCCAGGTCAACCGGCTGATCGAACTGGGCGCCAAGGTCATCGTCTCCAACCTGCCCGACCTGGCCTACTCCCCCTACGCCCAGGCGCAGAACGCTTCAAGCGGCGACCCCGGCCGCGCGGCGCTGATCGGCCGCCTGGGCGCGGCCTTCAACGAGGCGCTCGGCGTGTCGATCCTGATCGACGGCCGCTTCGTCGGACTGGTGCAGCTCGACCAGCGCACCCAGGTGCTGGGGCGGGCGCCGACGGCCTATGGCTACGCCAACTTCACGAGCGCGGTCTGCGCCACCGCGCCGCCGCAGTGCACGACGGCCACGCTCGTGACCGACGGCAATGCCGACACGTGGTTCTGGGCCGGCGACCGCTGGCTGGCGTCGTCCGGGCACGCCCAGCTGGCCACGCTGGCGATCGACCGGGCGGTGCGCAACCCGTTCTGACCCAGGCGGATCCGCGCCCGTCGGCGGCGCCACCGGGTGGTGACCCGCCGCCCGCGGCGCGCGAGCCCGGCGAGCTGACTTACGACCCCGGCAGGCGCGGCCTCCCGGCGGCCAGCCTCGCGCGCGGTCAGATCGGGTGCAAGACGGTCGGCCAGGTCCGGCACACGCCCAGGGGTAGCCGCCCTGCAGACGGCTGGCCGTGATCCGCGCGGCCGAGGCCGTGCCATGCGGGCGCCGGGGCGATGCCAAGGAGACCATCGATGAAGTCGCCCCGATCCTGGGCGCTCGGCGCCCTCGGCACCGGCCTTCTCGCCGCCTGCGGCGGCAGTGACCCCTAGGTACCTGGATCGGGCGGCCCGTCCGGGGCTCCCACCTCGCGTGGCACCTTCAGCGCCGAGGTCGGCTTCGGCACGGTGTCGCTGCGCGGCCCGGCGGCCTCCGACCCGGCGCTTGCCTCGACCCGCACCGGCTACGGCCAGGGTGGCTCGCGCGTGACCGACTCCAACGGCATCGGCAAGAGCGGCGGCCGCCACCGACATCCCGACACGGTGCGCCGCCGGCCAGCTGATGGCCGGCCAGGCCAGCGCGGCCCTGCTCGCCGCGCAGTCGGCAGCCACTGGCGGGATGACGAAGGCGGCGCTGGAACTCTCGGGCGGAAGCCGCGAGACCCTCCTCGCCAACGGCGGGCGCCACGTCGCCGTGATCAACCTGCCCGACTTCGTGGACACGCCGTTCGGCGCCGCCGTCACGGCCAACCCGCAGTCGGCCGCCCTGGCGCCGGTGCCGTCGGCGCTGTCGGAGACCTTCAACCTCTGGCTGCGCGAGGGGCTGACCGACCAGCCCATACGCATCGTCGACGCCTGGGCCTTCATCAAGCTGCGCAAGGCGCGCCCCGCGACCTGCGGCCTGGTCCACGTGACGGCGCCGACGCGCAGACCGGCGACGCGACGACGGCGACCTTCGTCATCGAGCGCATGCTGACGCCCGACGTCGGCGCCGAGCTCGTGCTCGGCGTGCCGCCGCGCATCGAGGCCCGCGCCACCGGCTCGGTGGCCTCCCTCGGCGACGACGTGCTGTCGGCCAGGAACGTGGCCCCGACGCTGATCGTGAACGGGTACTTCGGCGATCCCGGCTCGACCTCGCGGCCCTACGTGGGCCTCGGCATCAACTACACGCGCTTCGCCGGCGCACGCTCGACGCAGGCTCCGCGGGTCGAGCTGTCGGACTCGGTGGGCGCGGTGGTGCAGGCGGGCCTCGACCACGCGCTCGACAGGCGCTGGGGCATGTTCGCGAGCGTCGCCCGCGTCCACGTCAAGTCCGACCTGGTGGCGGTGGGCAGCACCGTGCCGACGACCACGAACGACTTCAGGCCGGTGACCTGCTCGCTCGGCGTCTGGAACCGGATCTGACGCCTGCAGCGCTCGGCCCGGGCGCGGGCTCAGACCCGCACGTAGATGCGCCTGCGGTCCAGTTCGCGCGCCACCAGCGCGTAGACGGCCAGGTTGGCCAGCGCGAAGACGAGCGACCCCAGCCGCGGATCGCCCGCCGCCGCGCCCAGCGGCTCGAACAGCGTGCGCCACAGCCAGGGCAGCGGCGTGATCCAGCGCGGCTCGCCGGCCGGCCCGGTGCCGTCGGACCAGCGCAGCAGCGCGAGCGCCCGCGGCACCAGGCCCGACAGCACGAACACGAACAGCGCGTTGCGGCCGAACCACTCGCAGCCGCGCGCCCAGGCCGCAGGCACCGGCGCGCCGCCGCCGCGGCGCGGCCGGATCTCGACCAGGTGCAGCACCGCCACCAGCGCCAGCAGCGCGAGGCTGGTCGTGGCCAGCACGTAGCTCGAGCTCCAGATCTTCTTGTTGAGCGGGAACTCGAGCTGCCAGAGCCAGGCGAGCAGCCCGAATGCGATGGCGGCCAGGCACAGCCGCGACAGCAGCTCGGCGTCGATCGCGCCGGCGTCGCGCGCGCGGCGCACGACCTCGCCGGCCCACCAGCCGAGCAGCACCTGCGCGATCGCCGGCACCGTGCTGGCGAGCCCCTCGGGGTCGAACGGCACGCCCTCGCCGCGGTACAGGTGCTGTGGTCCGAGCAGGGCACGGTCGAGCGCGGTGCCGAAGTAGCCCTCGAGGCTGTACGGGTCGGCGCCGCCCAGCAGCCGGCAGGCAGCCCAGTAGCCGAGCAGCAGGACGGCGGCGGCGGCCAGCACGCGGCGCGGTGAGCGCCCCAGCAGCCAGACCAGCGCCGCGGCGGCACCGAAGGCCAGCGCGATGCGCTGCAACACGCCGAGGATGCGCAGCCCCTCGAGGTCGCGCGCCACCAGCGTGCCCGCGGCGTCCCAGCGCACGAAGGGGAACGCGTGCAGCGCCACGCCGATCGCGAAGACGAGCACCGTGCGCCGCGCGACGTGGCGCCAGAACGCGGCGGCAGGCGCGGCCGCGTGCGCCGGCAGCACCAGCGCGAGGGCGTTGCCCACCGCGAACAGGAAGAACGGGAACACCAGGTCGGTCGGCGTCATGCCGTGCCAGGGCGCATGCGCGAGCGGCGGGTACAGGTGGCTCCAGCTGCCCGGGTTGTTGACAAGGATCATCAGCGCCACCGTGGCGCCGCGGAAGACGTCGAGGGCGCGCAGCCGCCCGGCCGTGCCCGGTGCACTCATGGCCGCACGGCCACCCGGTGCGGAGTCCGCACAGGCCGCACAGGCCGCACAGGCCGCAGAGGCCGCACAGGCCGCACAGGCCACAGAGCCCGCAGAGCCCGCAGAAGCCGCCGCCCGCGCACGAGGCCCCTCAGCGCGGCGGCGCCGGCGCCGCGCAAAGCGCGCGCCGGACGTCGCCGTCGCAGGCGGCCAGCCGGGCGTCGGCCGCCGCCGCGTCGATGCAGGCGGCCAGCATCACGATCGCCGTCTGCACGCGCGCGCCACAGGCGCCCAGCGCCGCCTGCGCGCGCGCGGCGTCGGCCCCGCTGGCGCGCATGGCCAGCGCCAGCATGCGCCGCCGCAGTCTGGCGCTGGCGGCACGCAGGTCGACCATCAGCGCGCCGTAGATCTTGTGCAGGCGCACCATCACGCTGCTGCTGAAGCTGTTGAGCGCGATCTTCTGCGCCGTGCCGGCCTTCAGCCGCGTGCTGCCGGAGATCGCCTCGGGCCCGGTGTCGAGCAGGATGCCGAGCCGTGCCGCGGCCGCCAGCGGCGCGCCCGGGTTGTTGACCAGCCCGATGGTGAGCGAGCCGGCTTGGCGCGCCGCGCCGCAGGCGCCGATCACGTGCGGCGTCGTGCCGGAGGCGGCGATCAGCAGCACGACGTCGTCGAGCGACGGCGCGAGCGCGGCGAGGTCGGCCGCGCTCCGCTGCGCGTCGTCCGCGGCGCCCTCGACGGTGACGACCATCGCACCCTCGCCGCCGGCCAGCAGCGCACGGGCACGTTCGCGCAGCCAAGAGAACGTGGGCAGCAGCTCGACCGCGTCCAGCACGCCCAGGCGGCCGCTGGTGCCGGCACCGACGTAGATCAGCCGTCCGCCTGCCGCCAGGCGCGGCACCGCCTCGTCCACCGCGCGCGCCGGGTCGACGGCGGCGGCGCGCACCGCCTCGGCCGCGCCGGCCGGGTCGGCGACGAAGGCCGCCACCAGTTCCGGCGTGGCGCAGGTGTCGAGCGCGGCGTGGCGCTCGCTCGGCTGCTCGGTGGCAGGTGACGTGGTGAGCGGCACCCCGGGCGGCACGGGGAACGGCTCGGTGACCGACGCGGGGGCCGGCGCAGGGTTGGGCGGTGAGGCGGCCATGGGGTCAGGAACCCGGCAGCACGATGCTGCGCCAGGGCCCGAGCACGCCGTTGCGCGCGACGCCGGCCACCGCGATGCGGGCCGCGTCGCGCCGCTCGACACGGCGCTCGGCCGCCGGCTGCACCGCGAAGCGCCAGCGCCCGCCGGCGTGCCGCCACACGGCCCAGCGCGCGGGCGCCGCGCCGTCGATGCGAACCCCGGCCGCGTCCGCCTCGAGCGCCGGCTGGGTGGGCAGCGGCGCCTGCAGCCAGGGCGTGGCCGGCGCCAGCGCCGGCTCGGCATAGGGGCCCATCTGCAGCATCGTGGCCAGGCCCTCGCGGTCCTGCATCAGCGCCGCGATGCTGAAGTGGATGTGGCCGCCTGCTGCCGGACGCGTGCGCAGCAGCGCGACCTGGTCGAGCAGTTCGCGGGCCGGCCACGCGCGCGGCCCGGCCGGGTCGCCCGCGCTCGCGCGCACGCTGCTCGTGAACAGCCCCGGCCAGACATGCCGCCGTCGCGGGTTGACGCCGAGCCAGTAGTCCAGCAGCACCAGGAAGGCCTGCGCCTCGCGGTCGATCGGCCAGTACAGCTGCGGCGCCAGGTAGTCGAACCAGCCCTCCTCGCACCAGCGCTCGACGTCGGCGTACAGCTTGTCGTACTGGGAGAAGCCGCTGATGCCGGCCGGGCGGCGGTCGGGCCGCCCGAGTCCGAACGGGCTGATGCCGACCGCGACGTGGGGCTTGAGCTCGCGCACGGTGCGGTACAGCGCCTGCACCATGGTGTCGACGTTGGCACGCCGCCAGTCCTCGAGCGACAGCATGCCGCCGCCGGCCTGGTACAGCGCCCAGGGCGTGTCGTCGGGGAAGGGCTGCTCGACCCCTTCGACGGTGACCGGGTAGGGGTAGAAGTAGTCGTCGATGTGCACGCCGTCGATGTCGTAGCGGCGCACGACGTCGCGCACGACCGCCAGCGTGTGCGCGGCCGCCCCGCCCTCGCCCGGGTCGAGCCACAGCTGCTCGCCATAGCGGCGTACCAGCGCGGGCTCGCGCAGCGCCACGTGCGTGGCCGCCAGCGGCGAGCGGGCCAGCGAGTGGCGCGCGCGGTAAGGGTTGAACCAGGCATGCAGCTCGAGGGCGCGCCGGTGCGCCTGCTCGACCCAGAACGCGAGCGGGTCCCACGCCGGCTCCGGCGCGCGGCCTTGGGCACCGGTCAGGAACTCGCTCCAGGGCTCCAGCGGCGACGGGTAGATCGCGTCGGCCGCCGGCCGCACCTGCAGCACGAGCGCGTTCAGGCCGAGCGCGGCGGCACGATCGAGGATCGCCAGGGCCTCGGCGCGTTGCTGCTCGACCGGCAGCGCGGGGCGGCTCGGCCAGTCGATGTTGGCGACCGTCGCCACCCAGGCGGCACGGAACTCGCGCGGCACCGGCGGCGGCGCGTCGCCCGGCGGCTGCGCCGTGGCGCCCAGCGGCGGCGCGACGCAGCCGGCCGCGTGCAGCAGCGCCGCGGCGGCCGTGCCCAGCGCCACGCGTCGGCGGCCGGCGCGGATCGGCGGCGCCGTCACCGCGCCTCGGCCGGCGCGGTGAGCACCGCGAGCAGCGCCGCCGTCTCGGCGTCGGGCATGCCGTCGTAGCGGGCGGGCCGGTAGCGCATCTGGAAGTTCATCATCACGTTGAGCATCTGCTCGTCGAGCGCGCCGGTCTGCTCGATCGCGTAGCCGTGCTGCGCCAGCCGCTCTTGGTACCAGCGGATGTCGGGCCGCTCGCGCTCGTACACCGCCTGCATCGCGGCCACGCGCGTGGCGTCGGGCCACGGCGGCGTGATGCCGAGCTCGCTGAAGCGCCGCCACGGGAAGGTCGGCCCCGGGTCCTGCTTGAACTGCGGGCTCACCTCGCCATGACCGAGGATGCGCTCGGGCCGGATCTGGTGCCGCGCGACGATGTCCCTGACGAGCGGGATCAGGGCCTCCATCTGGCGCTCCGGGAAGGGCAGGTAGACCCGTTGCCCGTCGGGCCCGAGGCGGAAGCCCGGGTGCACGATCTCGATGCCGATCGAGCTGGCGTTGAGCAGCCGGTGCCCCTTCCAGGCGCTCGGCCCGCTGTGCCAGGCGCGGCGCTCCTCGGGCACGAGGCGCAGGATGCGCGGGCGCTCCTCGTCGGTGAGCAGGTAGTGCGCCGAGACGTCCTTCTCGGTCAGCACGTGGATGGACAGCGGCAGGTCGGCCACCGTGTAGTGCAGGATCAGGAACAGCACGCGGCTGTCCTGGCCCTTGCTGTTGTAGCGGGTGTCGATCGGGATCCCGCCGGGTGTCGTCGTGACGGTGCCGGCACAGCCACCGAGCGCCGCTGCGGCCCCGAGCGCGCCGCCACCGGCCAGCGCGCGCAGCAGCGCGCGCCTGCGGGGGTCGATGCCGGTGTGGTCCGCTGCCATGGCGCGTGGGGGGTGCACGAGCCCCGGTCTTCGCTCAGGCGGCCGCACGCGCAGGATCCTCCGCCGGCCCCGCTGCAATGCCGTCCAGCCGCGCGTCTGCGAACCGGTCTGCGAGCCCGTTCGCCAGTCGGGCCGCAGCATGGTGCGGGGCGGTGTCCAGGCGGCGGCGCGGCACGCCGGCCGGTGGCAGGGCCGCGGAAGCGGTTTCGCGTTCGTCCTGATGCAGGCCCTGATGCAGGCCCTGATGCACGGCCCCGCGTGCAGCGCCGGGTGCGGCCCCTTGTCCGGCCCCTTGTCCGGCCCCTTGTCCGGCCTCGAGCGCGGCCACCAGCGCGTCCTCCAGCGCCGGGTGCAGGTCGAACGCACGCCCGGCCAGCACCAGTGGCCGCGCGCCGATGCGACCCGTCAGCGCGAGCACCAGGCGCGCCAGCTCGGCGCCGGCCTGGCGCAGGATCCGCAAGGCCTGTGGGTCGGGCGGCTCGAGCGTGGCCGCCTCGGCCACCGCGAGCGCGAGCTGCCCGATCGCGCCGCGGGCGGCCTGCGGGCCGTAGACGAAGGCGCGCGTCGCCGCCCAGTCGGCGCCGCCGATGCGCGCGGCCAGCGCACGCCCGAGCGGCGCCGCCACGCCGCTGCCCGGCGCCGCATCCTCCTGCCGCCACACGGCGCGCAGCGCTTCACGCCCGATCCAGTGGCCGCCGCCGGCGTCGTCGATCACCGGGCCGCGGCCGCCGGCCCGCTGCAGCGTGCCGTCGGGCTGCAGCGCGGCGGCGATCGAGCCGGTGCCGGCGTAGAGCACGATGCAGCGCCCAGGCGCGCCGGCCGCGCGGCACAGCAGTTCGATGTCGCCGGCGGCATGCACCCGGCCGGCCGGCAGCCCGAAGCTGCGCGCGACCAGCGCGGCGAAGGCCGGCGCCGTGACCGCGTCGAGTCCGCTGACGCCGGCCCACGCGGCCCGTGGCGCTGCCGGGCAGTCGGCGGCGATGGCGTCGAGCACGGCGCCCAGGCGGGCGCAGGCCTCGGCGTCGAGCAGCTGCACGCCCGACAGCGGCGGCGCCGAGCCCTCGGCGACGATGGTGCCGTCGGCCGCCGCCAGCGCCCACCGCGTGGCACTGCCGCCCGCATCGAGGCCGAGGGCGGGCGCGGGAGCAGGGACGGACGACGCTGTCTCGGGCACGCCGCGATTGTGGCTGCGCCCCGGACCCCGTGCAGGGCACGCCCGGGCGCACCGGGCGCATCGGGGGCATCCCGCCTGCCGACGCCGACAATGTGCGCATGGCCTGTTCCGCGTCGTCGCCACCAGCGGCGCCCCACGCACCACCCGCACCCCACGCGTCCCACGCGTCGCACGCATCTCCCGCGAAGCCCGCCCAGGCCGTGGCCGGCAAGCGGGCGCGCAACGTGACGGGCCGCCCGGCGGCGCGCGCCCGGGCCTGGGTTGCCGCCGCGGCGGCGGTCGTCCTGTCGGGCTGCGCGCTGGCGCCGCCGCGCGCCGACGGCACGCTGCCGGCCACCGTGCAGGCGGCACTCGATGCCGCCGGCGTGCCGGCGGCCGCGTTCGGTGCCGCGGCGCTGCCGCTGGGGCACGACGCCGCCCCGTGGCAGTTCGCCGCCGAGCGGCCGCTGCAGCCGGCCTCGACGATGAAGCTGCTCACCAGCATCGTCGCGCTCGACCGCCTGGGGCCCAACCACCGCACCGGCACCGAGCTCCTCAGCGCCGCAGCGCTGTCGGGCGGCGTGCTGCTGGGCGACCTGGTGCTGCGCGGCGGTGCCGACGTCGACCTCGGCGTGCCGCAGTTCTGGGCGCTGCTGCTGGAGCTGCGCGCGCTCGGCATCGAGCGCATCGCGGGCGACCTCGTCGTCGACCGCACGCTGTTCCGGCCCGCGCGGATGGACGTCGGCGTGCCGCCGTTCGACGACGCGCCCGAGTTCCCCTACAACGTGATCCCCGACGCGCTCAACCTCGCCGGGGCGTTGCTGCCGTTCGACCTGCGCAGCGACGGCGAGCGCGTGGTCGCGCAGGCGGTGCCGGCGCTGCCGGGCATCGAGCTCGAGCCGCGCCTCGCGCTGGCCGACCGGCCCTGCGCCGAATGGAGCAGCGGCTGGAAGCCCGCGCAGCGGCGCGAGGAGGCCGGGCGGACGGTCGTCGAGCTGCACGGCAGCTTCCCGCGCCACTGCACGGTGCGCGCGAACCTGCAGCTGGTCGACCGCCAGCAGCTGACCGAGGCGCTGTTCCGCGCGCTGTGGACCGGACTCGGGGGCCGGCTCGACGGCCGCGTCCGCGAGGGGGCGGCACCGGCCGGGCCCGGCCTGCGCGTGCTCGCGCGCCGCCAGGCGCGGCCGCTGGCCGAACTGCTGCGCACCGTGAACAAGCGCTCGGACAACCCGGCCACGCGGCTGGTGTTCCTGTCGCTGGGCGTGCGCGCACGCGGGCCGGACGGCCAGGGTGACATCGGTGGCCCGGCCGGCCCGGCGAAAGCGGGCAACCCGGGCGGCAGCGCCGCGGCCGCCACCGGCGACATGGAAACCGCCGCGCTCGCGGCGCGCGAGGTCGCGGCCTGGCTGTCCGCGCAGGGCATCGCGGCGCCGGGCCTGGTGGTCGAGAACGGATCGGGACTGTCGCGCCGCGAGCGCATCAGCCCGCAGACGCTGGCCGAGGTGCTGCGCGCAGCGTGGCACGGGCGGCACGCCAGCGAGCTGCTGATGTCGATGCCGCACGTGGGCAGCGAGACCGCGGTCGCGCTGAGGGACTCGCCGGCCGCCGCCTGGGCGCGGATGAAGCCCGGCACGCTGCGCAACGTGGTGGCGCTGGCCGGCTACGTGAAGGACCCGCAGGGACGCCCCTGGGCGCTGGCGATGATGATCAACCACGACGACGCGCGGCGCGCCCGCGGCGCGCTGCTGGCGATGGTCGACCACGTGGCGCGCGCGGGGGTGCACGCCCGGCCGCCCGCGGGCGCCGGACCGGCCCGCGGCGCGTCCGCCGCCGACCCCGGACCCAAGGCCGGCGAGCCCCGTGGCGACGGGCCCTGAGCCCGCTGCGCGGCGCGCTTGACGCCGGTCACGCGGCGGCGCGCGCCGCGTGCTACGGTGACGCGCACCGAATCCGACCACCCCCGCGCCGCCATGCACGAACCCGACTACCCCAGCCTCACCCAGTCCATCACCCGAAACATCGCCGCGCTGCGCCAGTCGCAGGCGGCCACGATGCAGGGCTTCGGCACGATGGCCAAGGCGGCCATGGCCGAGGGGGCGCTCGCCGAGAAGCACAAGGAACTCATCGCGCTGGGCATCAGCGTGTCGGCACGCTGCGGCGGCTGCATCGGCTTCCACGTCAAGGCGCTGCGCCGCCTGGGCGCCACGCGCGCCGAGTTCGACGAGGCGCTCGGCGTCGCGGTCTACATGGGCGGCGGACCGTCGCTGATGTACGCGGCCGAGGCGATCCAGGCCTGGGAGCAGTTCGCGCCGCAGGGCTGAGCGCCCGCGATCCGGCTCCTCACGGCTCCCGGCGCCCGCTCACACCACCAGGTTGCGCGGGTCCAGGTAGGCCTGGCGCCAGGTCTCGAAGTCGGCCGTGTCGGCGGCCTCGATCGCCTGCTGGCGCTGCTGCGACACGCGCGCCATGGCCGCGAAGGCGGCCTGCTGCTCGGCGCTCCAGGGCAGCGCGAGCAGCCGGGCGCGGGCGGCCTCGGAGCGCGCGCGCACGAACGCGGTGTAGGAACCGTCGAAGTCCTGCCGCATCGCGGCCAGCACGCGCGCCGAGGGCAGCGTCGCGGGTTCGGCGAGCGCGCGCTGCGCGGCGCCGAGCGCCGCGCGGTAGGCCGCGCCGCCGTGCAGCGCGTCGAGCGCTGCGGCGAGCGGCACCAGCGCCTGCACGATCTCGGCGGCCCACTCCACGAGCACGACCTCGCGGATGCGGCCACCTTCGTGGCGCTCGAGCCGCAGCCCGGGCTCGCGCCCCTGCGCCGCGGTGCGGTGCTGGTTGCGGCCGAGCGCGGCGATCTCCTCCGGGGTGTCCTCGGGGCTGGACGCGAGCAGGCAGTGCAGCAGGAAGAGGTCGAGCAAGCGCGTCGTGTCGGCCTCGATGCCGATGTCGACGAACGGGTCCAGGTCCATGCAGCGCACCTCGACGTACTCGACGCCGCGCTCGCGCAGCGCGTGCAGCGGGCGCTCGCCGCTGCGGATCACGCGCTTGGGCCGGATCGTGCCGTAGAACTCGTTCTCGATCTGCAGCAGCGTCGTCGCCAGCTGGTTGTACTCGCCGCCCAGGTTGCGGATCCCGATCGCCTCGTAGGCCGGCCAGGGCTGCGTCAGCGCGCCGTAGAGCGAGTTGCCATAGCTGGCCAGGCTGTTGTAGCTGACCGCCAGCGTGGCCTGCGCCTCGCTCTGGTAGCCCAGGCGGCCCATGCGCAGGCTCGTGCCCCAGGGCATGTGCAGCGTACCCTCGGCCAGCGGCTGCAGCCCGTGCGGCCGCCCGGCGACGAAGCTCGCGCACACCGCCGGGCTGGCGCCGAACAGCCACAGCAGCAGGAAGGAGTGGCGCCGGAAGTTGCGGATCAGCGCGAAGTACTCGTCGTTGGCCAGGCCCGGCAGGCTCCAGTTGTAGTGGATGCCCGAGATCGTCTGCATGCGCCGCCCGTAGCGGTGGCCCAGGCCCATCCGGTACACGCTCTTGGCGCGGCCGATGTTGCTGCGGCCGTACCGCCCGAGGGGGATCGTCTCGTCGGTCGGCAGGCCGCAGGGCATGCTGCCGACCCACAGGCGCTCGTCGCCGGCGCCGTGCGCCGGGTCGGCCAGCGCGCGGCAGACGAACTGGTGGATGCGCTCGAGCTCGCCCAGCGCCTCCCCGGCGCTGCCGTGCACGCCGGTGATCAGCTCGAGCTGGCTCTCGCTGTAGTCGGTGGTGATGTGCGGGTGCGTCAGCGGCGCGCCGAGCGCGGCCGGGTGCGGCGTCAGCGCGAGCGCGCCCGAGGGCTGCGAGCGCAGGCTCTCCTTCTCGATGCCGCGGCGCATGCCGAGCAGTTGCGCGCGCGTCAGTCGCTGCAGGCGGTCGGTGACGGTGTCGGCGGTCAAGGCAGTCGGGGGTCGGGTGGGTGGGCAGCGAACACGTAGCGTACGGCGGAATCCGCGGCCGCGCTGCCGCCGGGCCGACATCGTTCTGTGCTAGCCGGCCGCCGGGCCGGCGCGCCCCCCGGCCACGGTGCTTGACATGGCACGGCAGTACCGGGTTTATCGTCCGCGGCATGCCTCGACCGCAGCCCTCCGACCCCGATGCCGCGCTGCACACCACCGCGCTGTGCCGCAGCGCCGGTGTCACCCGCGGCCAGCTGCGCATCTGCGAGCGCGAGGGGCTGCTCGAGCCGCCGCCGCGCACCGCGGGCGGCTACCGCGCGTGGCCGCCCGGCACGACGGCACGGCTGGCGCGGCTGGCGCGCGAGCAGCTCGTCGCGATCGACGCCCGCATCGCGCGGCTGCAGGTGGTGCGCGAGTACGTGGCGGCGGTCGCCCGGGGCGACCGCAGCCTGGTCGACGACCCCGACAGCAGCTTCCTCGTGCGCTTCCTCGCCGTCGACGCCGCCGCGCCCGGCGCGGCACCCCTGCCCGCCGCCGGCCCGGCAGCGCCGCGCCGCCGCGCCCGACCCGTCCGCGGATGACCCGCCCCGCCATGAACGCACCGACAGCCCCATCGCGCTCCCCGCGCCGGCCCGGCCGCCGCCGGTTCCTGCTCGCGACGCTGGGCGTCGGCGCCGCCGCCGGCGGCCTGGCCATCGGCTGGAGCCTGATGCCGCCGCGCCAGCGCCTCGTGCGGTCGAGCCCGCTGCCCGCGCCGGAGGGCGAGCAGGCCTTCAACGGCTGGCTGCGCATCGGCCGCGACGGGCGCGTCACGGTGATGGTGCCCAAGTCCGAGATGGGCCAAGGCGTGCTGACCGGCCTGGCGATGGTGCTGGCCGACGAGCTCGACGCCGACTGGGCGCAGGTGCGCGTGGAGCACCCGCCGCCGGACCCGATCTACAACAACCTCGCCACGCTGGTCGACGGCCTGCCCTTCCACCCCGACGACGAGGGCCTCGTCAAGCGCATCGCCGGCAGGATGACGGCGCGCGCGATGCGCGAGATCGGCGCGATGATGACGGGCGGCAGCTCCAGCATGAAGGACCTGTGGCTGCCGATGCGAGAGGCCGGCGCCTCGGCGCGGTCGATGCTCGTCGCCGCCGCTGCGGCGCAGTGGGGCGTGCCGGCCGACGGCGTCCGCGTCGAGCGCGGCCAGGTGCTGCACGCCTCGGGCCGCAGCGCCGGCTTCGGCGAACTGGCCGAGGCAGCCGCGAGGCAGCCCCTGCCCGGCGCCGTGACGCTGAAGACGCCGGCGCAGTTCGGCCTGATCGGCCGGCCGCTGCCGCGCCTGGAGGCGCGCGCCAAGACCGAGGGCCGCGCCACCTTCGGCATCGACGTGCTGCGGCCCGGCATGCTGTACGCGACGGTGGCGATGTGCCCGACGCTCGGCGGCCGCGTCGCCTCGTTCGACGCCCGGGCCGCGCTCGCCTCGCCCGGCGTGAAGAAGGTGCTCGCGGTCGCCGGCCATGCCGGCGGCACGCCGGGCGTGGCCGTCATCGCCGACACGCCCTGGCACGCGCTGAAGGCCATCGGCCTGGTCGCCGTGACGTGGGACGAGGCGGTGCCGGCCGCGATCTTCGACGGGCCCGCCGCGCTCGACCGCCTGGCGCAGACGCTCGACCAGGACGACGGCTTCGCCCATTACCGAGCGGGCGACGTCGACGCCGCACTGGCGTCGGCCGCCAGGACGCTGCGTGCCGAGTACCGTGCGCCCTGGCTGGCCCACATGGCGCTCGAGCCGATGAACTGCACGGTGCAGTTCCGCGACGGCCGCGCCGAGGTGTGGGCGCCGACGCAGGTGCCGGGCCTGGCGCGCCGCGTCGCGGCGCAGGCGCTCGGCATCGATGCCGAGCGCGTCGAGGTGCACGTCACGCTGCTCGGCGGCGGCTTCGGGCGCCGGCTCGAGGTGGACTACGTCGGCCAGGCGGCCGAGATCGCGCGCGCTGCCGACGGCGCGCCGGTGCAGACCTTCTGGAGCCGCGCCGAGGACACCCGGCACGACTTCTACCGCCCGGCCTGCGCCGCGCGCTTCGCCGCCGGCTTCGACGCCCAGGGGCGGCTGACGGCGTGGCACAACGTCTCGGCCGGCCAGGCCATCGTGCCGGCCGCGCTCGGGCGCGTGTTCGGACTGCCCGGCATGGGCCCCGACAAGACCACGGCCGAGGGCGCCTACGACCAGCCCTACGAGTGGCCGGCCGCCCGCATCGGGCACGCCGCCGTCGACCTGCCGGTGCCGGTGGGCTTCTGGCGCGCCGTGGGGCACTCGCACCAGGCCTTCTTCAAGGAGGGCTTCGTCGACGAGTGCGCGCACTTCACCGGGCAGGACCCGGTGGCGTTCCGCCTCGCGCTGCTGGCGCGCCACCCGCGCCACGCCGCGGTGCTGAGGCTCGCGGCCGACAAGGCCGGCTGGGGCACGCCCGCGCCGCCCGCGCCCGACGGCGCCAAGGTGGCGCGCGGCGTCGCGCTGCACCAGAGCTTCGGCTCGATCGTGGCCCAGGTGGCCGAGGTGTCGGCGGGGCCGGGCGGTGCGATCCGCGTGCACCGCGTCGTCTGCGCGGTGGACTGCGGCACGCCCGTCAACCCGAACCTGATCGCGCAGCAGATGGAGAGCGCGGTCGTCTTCGGGCTGTCGGCGGCGCTGTTCGGCGGCGTGACCATCGCCCGCGGCCGCGTCGAGCAGAGCAATTTCCACGACCAGCCCGCGCTGCGCCTGGACGCCTGCCCGCGCATCGAGACCCACATCGTGCCCTCCGACGCGCACCCCGAGGGCATCGGCGAGCCCGGCACGCCGCCGATCGCGCCGGCGGTGGCCAACGCCCTCTTCGCGCTGACCGGCCGACGGCTGCGCCACCTGCCGCTCCAGCTGACCTGACCTGCCCATGACCACCCGCATCACCGTCAACGGCCGTGCGCACGACGTGCGCGCCGAGGCCGACACCCCGCTGCTGTGGCTGCTGCGCGGCGAACTGCAGCTCACCGGCACCAAGTTCGGCTGCGGCATGGCGCTGTGCGGCGCCTGCACCGTGCACGTGGACGGCAAGCCGGTGCGCGGCTGCGTCACGCCGCTGGCCGCCATCGGCGCGCAGCCGGTGACCACGATCGAGGGCCTGGCCGGCCCGGTGGCCGACGCGGTGCGCGCGGCCTGGATCGCGCAGGACGTGGTGCAGTGCGGCTACTGCCAGAGCGGTCAGGTGATGGCTGCAGCCGCGCTGCTGGCCGCGAACCCGAGGCCGGACGACGCCGCGATCGACGCCGCGATGGCCGGCAACCTGTGTCGGTGCGGCACCTACCCGCGCATCCGCGCCGCGGTGCACGACGCGGCGCGGCGGCTGGCGGGCGCCTGAAGCCCGCGTGCAGGGCATACTGCCCGGCATGAAGTCCCTCGGCGCCCGCGCCAGCGGCGCCCGCCTCGAGCGCATGCGCGCGAGCGCGCAGTGGGTGGCGCACGGCACGCACCCGGACGGCGACCCCGGCGGCGCGTTCCGCAACCGCTTCCCGGTGCGCCCCGGCCTGCGCGACGCGCAGGCGCCGCGGCCGACGCTGGCGGAGTTCCTGCGCAACGGCAACCGGCGACTGCCGCGCGGCCCGCTGCCCGCGCTCGACCCGCGCGAGGCCTGGCGCGCGCCGCCAGCCAGCGGCCTGCGCGCGACCTGGCTCGGCCATTCCACGGTGCTGCTCGAGCTGCACGATGGCCGGCGCCTCGTGCGGCTGCTCACCGACCCGGTGTGGGGCGCGCGCGCCTCGCCGTCCACGCTGCTCGGCCCGCGCCGCTTCCAGCCCGCGCCGGTGGCGCTGAAGGCGCTGCCGCCGCTCGACGCGGTGCTGCTGTCGCACGACCATTACGACCATCTGTGCATGAGCACGGCCCGCGCGCTGGCCCAGACTGGCGTGCCCTGGATCACGTCGCTCGGCGTCGGCGCCCACCTCGAGGCCTTCGGCGTGCGCCCCGACCGGATCGTCGAGCTCGACTGGTGGCAGCGACATCGCCTGCCCGGCGCCGAGGTCGAGGTGGTGGCCGCGCCGGCGCAGCACTTCAGCGGCCGCGGGCTGAAGGACCGCAACGCGACGCTGTGGTCGTCGCTCGTCGTGCGCACGCCACGGCACCGCGTGTTCTTCAGCGGCGACACCGGCCTCACCGACCAGTACGCCGGCATCCGCAGCCAGCTCGGCCCGTTCGACCTCGTGCTGCTCGAGGTCGGTGCGCACCACCCGGCATGGGGCGACATCCACCTCGGCCCGGAGAACGCGCTGGAGGCGCTCGAGCTGCTCGGCGGCGGCGCCTTGCTGCCGGTGCACTGGGGCACCTTCAGCCTGGCGCTGCACGCCTGGGACGAGCCGGCCGAGACGCTGCTGGCGCAGGCGCCGCGGCGCGGCGTGCACCTGGTGATGCCGCAGCTCGGCGAGGCCGTCGAGCCGGCGCAGGTCGAACACGTCGTGCCCTGGTGGCGCGGCGTCGAGCGTGCCGACGCGCCGCCGCCGGCGCCGCTGTCGTGGCCGCGTGCGCTGCCGTTCCCGCTCGACTGAAGCGCCACCCACGAACCCGCCGAGGAGGAGCGCCCCGATGGCCCGCCTGACCCCCGACGAGATCGAGACCTACACGCGCGAGGGCTACGTCGTCCCGCAGTGGCGCCTGCCCGCGGCGCGCGTCGCGCAGATGCGCGCTGCGCTCGACGAGCTGCTCGCCCGCAACCCCGGCGTGCGGCCCGAGAAGCTGGTGTCGGCCCACCTCGAGGCCGCCGGCGACGGCGCTGGGGCGGGCGCCGACAACGGCGAGGGCGTGCGCGGCGTGCGCGACTTCCTCGAGCTGGCGATGGACCGCGACATCGTCGACCTGGTGGCCGGCGTGATCGGCGACGACGTCATCCTCTGGGGCTGCCACGTCTTCTGCAAGCCGGCCGCCGAGGGCTACGAGACGCCCTGGCACCAGGACGGCCACTACTGGCCGATCCGGCCGCTGGCCACCTGCACGGCCTGGGTGGCGCTGGAGCCGTCGACGCGCGCCAACGGCTGCCTGCGCGTGATCCCGGGCTCGCACGCCGCGCGCACGCTGCACCCGCACCTGCACGAGGACCGTGCCGACCTGACGCTGAACCAGCGCCTGGCCGCCGGCGCCTTCGACGAGGCCGACGCGGCCGACATCGAGCTCGAGCCGGGCCAGCTGTCGCTGCACGACGTCTACATGATCCACGGCGCCGCGGCCAACCGCAGCGCACAGCGCCGCACCGGCGTGGCGCTGCGCTACATGCCGGCGAGCTCGGTCTTCGAGCGCGCGCTGGACCCGGTGCGGGGCCTGAGCGGCGTGCCGGTGGACTTCGCGCGGCGGCCGATCTGGCTCGTGAAGGGGCGCGACGCGAGCGGCCGCAACGACTTCACGGCGGGGCACCGGCCGGCGCGGAGCGGGGCCGGCACCGGCGCTTGAGCGCGACCGAGCACTTCGGCGCGGCGCTGTGGGTCGGCCTGGCGATCGCCGCGCCGGTGGGGCCGATCGGCCTGCTCGTCATCCAGCGCACGCTGCGCCACGGCCGCGCGGCGGGGCTGGCCACTGGGCTCGGCGCCGCCGTGGCCGACGCCCTGTACGGCGCGCTCGGCGCCTTCGGCGTCACCTCGCTGATCGACGCGCTGCAGGCCGCGCGCGTGCCGCTGGCGCTGGCCGGCGGCGGCTTCCTGCTGTGGCTGGCGTGGCGCACCTGGCGCAGCGCCCCACCCGCGCAGGCCGTTGCGCAGGACGCCGGGGTGGCCGGGCGGCCGGGGCTGGCCGGGGCCTTCGCCGGCACCTTCGCGCTGACGCTGGGCAACCCGGCCACGATCCTGTCCTTCGTCGCCGTGTTCGGCACGCTCGGCGCATCGCTCGGCCGCGGCGCGGGGGCGTCGCCCTGGCCGATGATCGCTGGCGTGCTGCTCGGCTCGGCGGCCTGGTGGCTGCTGCTGAGCTCGGCCGTCGGCGCGCTGCGCGGCCGCTTCGATGCGCGTGCGATGCGCCGCGTCAACGCGGTGTCGGCCCTGGCGCTGGCGGGCTTCGCGCTGTGGCAGTGGGTGGCGCTGCTGCCGCGTTGACGACGCGCCGCGACAGCACGCGGCGACGGCGGGCTGCAACGCCGGGCGGGCGCGGGCACTGCGCGCCTCGCGGTCTCTCAGCCGCCGAACAGGCTGCGGTGGCGCGCGCGCAGCTCGTTCTTCTGCACCTTGCCCATCGCGTTGCGCGGCAGCTCGGGCACGACGAACACCTGCTTGGGCACCTTGAAGTTGGCGATGCGGGCCTTCAGCGTAGCGACCAGCGCGGCCGGGTCGACGGCCGCACCGGGCCGCGGCACGACGACCGCGACCACGGCTTCGCCGAAGTCGGGGTGCGGCACGCCCACCACCGCGCTCTCGGCCACGCCGGGCAGCGCGTCGACGTAGCCCTCGACCTCGGCAGGGTAGACGTTGTAGCCGCCGCTGATGATCAGATCCTTGCTGCGGCCGACGATCGTCAGGTAGCCGTCGGCGTCCAGCCGCCCGACGTCGCCGGTCTTGAACCACAGGTCGGTGGTGAAGTCGTCGGCGGTCTTCTCGGGCATGCGCCAGTAGCCGCGGAAGACGTTGAGACCCTTGACCTCGACGTTGCCGACCTCGCCGGTGGCCACCGGCAGCCCGCGGTCGTCGCAGATGCGCACCCCCACGCCCGGCAGCGCCGGGCCGACCGTGCCGCCGCGGCGCGCGCTGTCGGGCCGGTAGGGGTTGCTGGTCAGCATGACGGTCTCGCTCATGCCATAGCGCTCGAGGATCGTGTGCCCGGTGCGCTGTCGGAACTCCTCGAAGGTCTGCAGCAGCAGCGGCGCCGAGCCGCTGACGAACAGGCGCATGCGCCGGCAGGCCTCGCGCCCGAACGACGGTTCCGCCAGCAGCCGCACGTACAGCGTGGGCACGCCCATGAACACGGTGGCCTCGGGCAGGCGGGCGGTCACCGCGGCAGGGTCGAAGCGCGCGAACCACAGCATCCTGCTGCCCGACAGCAGCGCGCAATGGCTGGCGACGAAAAGGCCGTGCACGTGGAAGATCGGCAGCGCGTGCACCAGCACGTCGCGCCCGGCGTGCTCGCGCCAGCCCCAGGCCTCGTGCAGCACCTGCGCGTTGCTGCGCAGGTTGCGGTGGGTGAGCATCGCCCCCTTGCTGCGGCCCGTGGTGCCGCTGGTGTACAGGATCGCCGCCAGGTCGTCGCCCGAACGCGCCGCCGGCTCGTGGCGGTCGCTCATCTGGGCCGCGCGGTCGAGCAGGGTGCCGTCGCGCTCGTCGCCCAACGTGAAGACGTTGCGCACGCCGAGCCGGAACGCGAGCTTGGAGGCCCAGCCGAAGTTGCGCGGGCTGCACACCAGCACCGCGGGCTCGGCGTTGCCGAGGAAGTACTCGATCTCGGCGGCCTGGTAGGCGGTGTTCAGCGGCAGGTACACGTGCCCGGCGCGCAGCACCGCCAGGTACAGCATCAGCGCCTCGACGCTCTTGTCCACGTGCGCCGCGATGCGCGAGCCGGGCGGCAGGTCGAGCGAGTCCAGCACGTTGGCCAGCATCGCGGTGCCGCGCTCGAGGTCGCGCCAGCGGTAGCGCAGCGGCTGCGGCGTGTCGCAGGTTTCGATCGCGATGGCGTCCAGGTCGGCCGGGAAGGCCGCGCGCAGGGTCGCGAACAGGTTCTCGTCGGTCATCGGTGCAGTCACGGTCCCGCCGCCGGCGGCCATGACGGAGTGCCTCTCACCCACTCAGTCGAGCTTGGCGCCCGAGGTCTTGACGACCTCGGCCCAGCGCTTGACCTCGGCGCTGACGAAGCGGCCGAAGTCCTCGCCCCACAGGTTGGGCGACTCGGTGCCCAGGCCGGTCCAGGCGGTGCGGATCTCCTCGCTGGCGAGCGTCTTCCTCATCTCGGACTGCATCGCGGCCACCAGGTCGCGCGGCGTCGCCTTGGGCGCCCAGATCCCGTACCAGGTGGCCACCTTGTACGCCGGCACGCCGCCCTCGGCCGCGGTGGGCACGTCGGGGAAGCCGGGTGCGCGCTTGTCGGCCGCGACGGCGATGGCGCGCAGGCGGCCCGCGCGGATGTGCGCGGCGCTCGAGCCCAGGCCGTCGAACATCAGGTCCACCTGGCCGGCGATCAGGTCCTGCAGCGCAGGCCCGGCGCCGCGGTAGGGGATGTGGGTGATGAAGGTCCGCGTCTGCAGCTTGAACATCTCGCCGGCGAGGTGGTGGCTCGTGCCGTTGCCGGCCGAGCCGTAGTTCAGCCGGCCCGGGTTGCGGCGCAGGAACTCGAGCAGCTCGGGCAGCGTGCGCGCCTGCACCTTGGACGGGTTGACGACGATGACCTGCGGCACGCTCGACACCAGCCCCACCGGAACGAAGTCGGTCTCGATGTCGTAGTCGAGCTTGGGGTACATGCTGGGCGCGATGCTGTGGTGCACCGCGCCCATGAAGAAGGTGTAGCCGTCGGGCGCGGCCTTGGCCGCCAGCGCCGCGCCCAGCGTGCCGCCGGCGCCGCCCTTGTTGTCGATGACGAACTGGCGGCCGAGGCTGCGCGACATCGCGGCGAACAGCGGGCGCGCGAAGGCATCGGTGCCGCCGCCCGGGGGAAAGGGCACCACGATCGTCACCGGCTTGGCGGGCCAGGCGCCCTGCGCCCCGGCAACGCCGGGCAGCCAGGACGGCAGGGCGGCGGCCGCGCCGGCCAGCAGCAGGCGACGACGGGCGGGTGCGTTCATGCGGTCTCCGGGGTGATGGGGCGGGCCCCGCATGCTAGGTGCTCCTCGCCATGCGCGCCCCCGGTGCATCCCCGAGGCGCCGGCCTGCCCGGCGTGGGCCCAGGCCCCGCAGGACCGCAAGCGTCGGAGCCGCGGCCTCAGGTGTCAGGCCTCGGGCCTTCGGCGTCCGGCAGCCGCATCGTCGCCTCGGGCTCGTCGACGAGGACGCCCTTCTCGAGGTGCACCAGCCGCCCGGCGCTGGCCGCCGCCTTCGGGTCGTGCGTCACCATCACGATCGTGCGGCCCTGCTCGTCGACCAGGCGGCGCAGCAGCGCCAGCACCTCCGCGCCGGTGGCGCGGTCGAGGTCTCCGGTGGGCTCGTCGGCCACGATCAGGCTCGGCTCGGTGACCAGCGCACGCGCGATGGCCACCCGCTGCTGCTGGCCCCCGGACAGTTCGTTCGGGTAGTGGCCGGCGCGATCGGACAGGCCGACCGCCTGCAGAGCCGCGGCGGCGCGACGGCGGCGCTCGCGGCCCGGCAGCGCGGCCAGCAGCAGCGGCAGCTCGACGTTCTCCAGCGCGGTCAGCACCGGCATCAGGTTGTAGAACTGGAACACGAAGCCCACGTTCGCGGCGCGCCAGTCGGCCAGCTCGCCCTCGCCCAGCGCGGCGATGTCGACGCCGGCGATCTCGATCGTGCCGCTCGAGGGCTTGTCGATGCCGGCGATCAGGTTGAGCAGCGTGCTCTTGCCCGAGCCGCTCGGCCCCATCAGCGCGACGAACTCGCCGGGCTGCACCTCGAGCCCGATGTCCAGCAGCACCGGGACTTCCTGGTCGCCGCGGCGGTAGCTCTTGCTCAGGTGCCGGATGCGGATCAGCGGCGGCGCGCCGCCGGGCGCGGGGCGGCCGCTCATCAGCACCATCAGGGCCGGACCGCAACCCGGGAGCCCGGGCGCAGGTCGGGGGCCGGCGCGAGCACGAGGCGCTGGCCGCGCTCGAGCGCGCCCTCGACCTCGAGCAGGTCGCCGAGCGTGCGGCCGGTCTTCACCGGCACCGCCTCCAGCACGTCGCCGGCGCCGATGCGCAGCACGACCCGGGCACCGTCGCGCTCGATCACCGTCTTGGGATGGACGGCAGTCACGGCGCGGCGGTCGGCCTCGGCCGCGCGCTGCGACAGGAAGGTGACCTTGGCGCTCATCTCGGGCAGCACGCGCGGGTCGAGCTTCTCGAAGCGGATCTTCGTCATCACGGTGGCCTTGGCGCGGTCGACCGTGGGCACGATGCGCACCACGCTGCCCGGCAGGCGGGCGTCGGGCAGCGCGTCGAGCGTGATCTCCACCGGCATGTCGATGCGGATCTTGGCGACGTTGCTCTCGGAGACGTCGGCCTCGACCTCCAGCGTGCCCATGTCGGCCATCGTCACCACCGCGCCCTGCGTGCCGCCGGCGCTGGAGAACGGCGTGATCATGTCGCCGACGTTGGCGTTCTTCACCAGCACGACGCCGTCGAAGGGCGCACGGATCTCGGTGTTGGCGAGGTTCACCCGCTGCAACGCGAGCTGCGCCTGCGCGGCCGCCTGGGCGCCCTGCGCAGCCTGGATCCCGGCCTCGGCCGCCACGACGCCGGCGCGGGCGCCGTCGGCCCGGCGCTGCGCGGCGTCCACGGCCTGCGGCGACAGGAAGCCCTGCGCCTTCAGCGCCTGCGCGCGCTGCCACTCGGCCTCGGCGTTGCCGCGCTCCACCTGCGCCAGCAGGCGCTGCGCCTCGGCCTGCGCCAACGCCCCGGCGGCCTGCCGGATGCCGGCCTGCGCAGCCAGCAGCGCGGCCTGCACGTCGGCCGCGTCGATGCGGCCGATCAGTTCGCCCTGCCGCACCTCGCTGCCCTCGCGCACGCGCAGCTCCACCAGGCGCCCGGTGGCCTTGCTGGCCACCGCAGCGCGGCGCTGCGCCACGACGTAGCCCGATGCGCTGAGCTGCGCGTGCTGCGCCGAGGGGAACGCGCTGCCCACGGTGCTGGCCTGCACCTGCGCCGGCCGCTTCAGGCCGAACCAGGCCGCGCCGGCCGCGAGCAGCGCGGCCGCGAGCGCCCACACCCAGCGGCGGCGGCGGCGGCGGACGGGAGCGGCCTGGCGCAACGCGGCCAGCGAGGCCGCCGACGCCGGAGAAGAAGACTCGGTCATGAACGTGGGGGCGACGCCGGGGCCTGCCGCGGCCGGCCCCGCTGCCCGGAGGATGCCGGGGCGGCAGAGGCGGCAGCGGACGCCGGGCACGCGGAGGCGGTGGAGGAGGAGGACGCGGCGCCTCGGACCCGCGGCGGCCGCGAAGCGGCAGCCGCCGCCTCGCGCGCCAGCGCCGCTTCCAGGGCCGGCGCGTGCGCGCGCGCGATCACGCCGCCGCCCAGGCACACCGCGCCGTCGTACAGCACGGCGCTCTGGCCGGGCGTCACGGCCCACTGCGGGGCCTCGAAGGCGAGCCCGAAGCGCTCGGCCGCAGGCGTGAAGGTGCATGGCGCGTCGGCCTGCCGGTAGCGCGTCTTGGCGCCGTAGCGGCCGGCGGGCGGCGCATGGCCGGCGATCCAGCTCGCGTCGCCGGCCTGCAGCGCGTCGGACCGCAGCCACGGGTGCTCGTGCCCCTGCACCACGCGCAGCTCGTTGGCCGCCACGTCCTTGTGCGCCACGTACCAGGGCGCGTGCGCGCCGCCGCCTTCGGCCACGCCGCCGATGCCCAGGCCCTGGCGCTGGCCCAGCGTGTAGAAGCTCAGGCCCACGTGGCGGCCCAGCGCGCGCCGGCGCTCGTCGAGCATCGGCCCCGGTTCGCGGCTGAGGTAGCGCTCGAGGAACTCGCGGAACGGCCGCTCGCCGATGAAGCAGATGCCGGTGGAATCCTTCTTGCGCGCGTTCGGCAGGCCGATCTCGGCGGCGATGCGCCGCACTTCGGTCTTTCTCAGCTCGCCCACCGGGAACAGCGTCTTCGCCAGCTGCGCCTGCGTCAGGCGGTGCAGGAAGTAGCTCTGGTCCTTGGCCGGGTCGAGGCCCTTCAGCAGCTCGAAGGCGCCGGCGCGCTCGCGCACGCGGGCGGTCAGGTCAACACGCTCGCGGACGCGAGCGTAGTGGCCGGTGGCGATCTTCTCCGCACCCAGGCGCAGTGCGTGGTCGAGGAAGGCCTTGAACTTGATCTCGGCGTTGCACAGCACGTCGGGGTTCGGCGTGCGGCCGGCCTCGTGCTCGCGCAGGAACTCGGCGAACACGCGGTCCTTGTACTCGGCTGCGAAGTTGACGTGCTCGAGCTCGATGCCGATCACGTCGGCCACCGCGGCGGCGTCGACGAAGTCGACGTTGGAGGAGCAGTAGGCCGAGTCGTCGTCGTCCTCCCAGTTCTTCATGAAGATGCCGACGACCTCGTGGCCCTGCTGCCGGAGCAGCCACGCGGCGACCGCGGAGTCCACCCCGCCCGACAGGCCGACGACGACGCGCTGCTTCATCGCGAGGAGTCTTCCGCCGGCCCCTCCAGGCCGCGCGCGCTCGGCCGCGCCCGGTAGAACCACTCGTGCCCGGGCTGCGCCGCGTGGTCGGGGAACACGATGTAGCCGGCCTCGGGCGCACGCACCTCGGTGCCGTCGGCCCGCACCGCGATCAGCTCGCCCTCGGCCAGCGGGTCGAAGCTGGTCCAGGTCTTGACGAAGCGGTCGGCCTCGTGGTGCCGGTCGATCACCTCGGCGAGGGTCAGGCACTCGAACGGGCCCTGCGGCGGCTGCAGCGGCAGCGTGGCGGGGTCGGCGATGCCCAGCAGCGCCAGCGTCTGCCGGATCGCGTGGGCGGCCACGCCGGGGCCGGCGCTGTCCTCGTGCTGGCCGCACTCGAGCGTGACGGCGTAGCCGCCCGCCGAGCGCATGTACTCGGTCGTGCCGATGCCGTAGGCCGGGTCCTCGTGCACGGCGCCCGGCGTCAGCGCGCGGGCGCGGCGCCGCGCCACGCCGTCGGCGTAGGCGCTCATCCAGCCGTCGACGACGCGCGTCACGCCCAGGTGCGCACACAGCCGCGCCTCGGCCGCGGCGTGGCCGAAGGGCTCGAGCGGGCCGTCGTTGTCGGCCGGCCCGCGCAGCACGAAGGGCTGGCCGGGGCTGCGGAAGCTGTGCAGGTCGAGCAGCACGTCGTGGCCGGCCAGCTGCGGGCACAGCACGCCGGCGATGCGGTCCTCGTACTCGCGCGGCCCGGTGCCGGGCGCCGTGGGCTGCAGGCGACGGTTGAGATTGCGCTCGCCGGTGCGCTGGCCGCGGTTGAAGGCGAGCGGGTTGGTCACCGGCAAGAAGGTGACGCTGCCGCGCACGATGTCGATGACGCCGGCCTCGATCTCGGCCAGCACGCGCGCGATGCCGTGCGTGCCCGCGGTCTCGTTGCCGTGCACGGCACCGGTGACGACGAGGCGCGGCCCGGGCTCCAGGGCCGCGAATCGGTGCATGCGCAGGTGCGCGGTCGACACCGGCGGCCGCGGCGCGGACGGGGGGACGACGGCCGGGGGGGCGGCGCTCATTCGTCGCCCCCGCACAGCATCGCGAAGGCGCGCGCGTAGCGCTCGTGCACGCCGAGGATCACGTGCTCCGGCAGGTCGAGCGCAGCCTGCTCGGCACCGCCGGTGGCGCCGCTGGCGGCCAGCCAGTCGCGCAGCGGCTGCTTGTCGAGCGCGACGATGCGCCCGGCGGCCAGCTCGTCGGCCAACCAGAAGCGCGACGAGTCGGGCGTCAGCACCTCGTCCATCAGCGTCAGGCGCCCGTCGGCATCGAGGCCGAACTCGAACTTGGTGTCGGCGATGACGATGCCGCGCGTGAGCGCGTGTGCATGGGCGGCGCGGTACAGCGCGATCGCCGTCGCGCGCAGCTCGGCCGCGCGCGCGGCGCCGATCAGCGCCTCGAGCTGCTCGAAGGAGATGTTCTCGTCATGGTCGCCCACCGCGGCCTTGGTGGCGGGCGTGAAGATCGGCTCGGCCAGCGGCGTCGTCATCGCCAGGCCCGCCGGCAGCGGGATGCCGCAGACCGTGCCGCTCCGCGCGTACTCCTTCCAGCCCGAGCCGGCCACGTAGCCGCGCACGACGGCCTCGCAGGGCAGCGGCGCCAGGCGCCGCACCAGCATCGCGCGGCCTTCGACCCGCGCGCGCTCGTGCGCAGCGACGACGCTCTCGGGCGCCTGGCCGGTGAGGTGGTTCGGGCAGACGCCGGCCAGCCTGTGGAACCAGAACAGCGCCATCTGCGTGAGCAGCCGGCCCTTGCCCGGCACCGGGGCCTTCATCACCACGTCGAAGGCCGACAGGCGGTCGGTGGCCACCATCAGCAGCCGGTCGCTGCCGACGGCGTAGAGGTCGCGCACCTTGCCGCGCGCGATCAGCGGCAGCGAGGCGATCGAGGTGCTGGCGACGGCAGGGCCGAGGGCGGCGAGCGCGGCGGAGGTCATGGCGGGGAACGGGTCGGGGCGGCGCCGGCATTGTCTCGCGGCGGCGGGGGCCTCCGTCGCGACCCGTGCCGCCGTCGCCGCCGTCGCCGCCGTCGCCGCAGTGGCGGCGGCAGCGCTTGCCGCGGCGCCGGCGGCCGGGGCGCGCCGCCCAGCGCGCCGCTCAGCGCGCGGCAGCGGCGAGCGCGTGCAGCGCGGCGCCCAACGCCGGAAGCTTCCAGGTCGTGGCCGCGTCGGGGTGGGGCGCGTAGCGCTCGCCCAGGTTCGTCAGCACCGCGACGATGTAGTGCAGCGGGCCGTCGCGGCCCTCGTCGTGGACGATGCCGGCGTCGGACGCGTAGTTCTCGGTGGTGCCGGTCTTGTGCGCGTAGCGGGCACGGGCGGGAATGCCGTCGACCCAGCCGGGCAGGGCGCGCAGCGAACCCGAGGACAGGACCTCGTCGAGCTGCTGCCGGCCGAGCACGGCACGCAGGCGGTCGCGCGTGGGCGGACGCAGCAGCGGCGCCACGTTGGGCGCCCATGGCGGCGCGGGCGCATCGGCGTCCAGCAACCAGAGCAGCCGCACGGTGTCCCAGGCCGTCATGTGGATCATGCCAACGCCGCTGCCGTCGGGGTTGCGCCAGCCGCCCGCCGGCGTGGTGCCCTCCAGCCGCAGCGTCACCAGGCCGAAGCGCGCGAAGGCGGCGTGCAGCGGCCCGATGCCGTCCACCCGGTGCAGCAACGCCACCATCTCGTCGGTGGCCTCGTTGCTGCTGACGGCGATCATGGCCTCCACCGCGTCGTCCGGCCAGCGCGCGCGCCCGGCGTCGACCGCGAGGCCGACGCCGACAGCCACCATCAGCTTCAGCAACGACGCCGGGTAGGGCGCGACGAAGCGCTCCGGGCCGCGACCGGCCAGCGGCGTGAACAGGTGGCCTTCCCAGCGCGCACCGGGCTGCCACAGCCAGGAGGTTCCCGAGGCGTCGCGCTCGTCGCGCAGGAACAGCACGTCCTCGACGGCCCCGGCATCGGGCGGGATGCGCGCGACGTGGCCCGACGGGTGCTCGCGCGAGAACAGCACGTTGCCCCAGCGCGGCGCGGCACCGCTGCCCGGGAAGACGACGAGCGCCAGGTCCAGGTTCGGGAAGGCTTCGACCGGCGCGCCGGTGAGGCCGTCGGGCGTGTCCTCGAAGCGCTGCGCCTGTACGGCATCGCGCAGCACAGGCCCGAGGCCGAGGCTGGGAAGAACCGTCACATGCGCACCTACCCGCCGCCCCGTCGCCAGCCGCACGGCCGCCCGCGCCGACACGGCCGCGGGCCGCCCGCGACGCGCGCGGCGCGGCGGTTATGCCCGGTCAGAACTTGTACTCGGCCCGCAGCACGTACGAACGCCCGCGCGGATCGGCCACGCGGGGCTCCCAGCTGCTGCCAGCACCGGTGTTGGTGTCGTAGGTCACGCTGAAGGGGGGATCCTCGTTGAGCAGGTTCTTGATGCCGAAGGTGAGCTTCAGGTTCTTGATGCCGGTGTAGTCGACGCTGGCGTGCCAGATCTCGTACGGCGCGACGCGCGGCTGCCACTGCGGCGCCGGGAAGGTGCCGTTGGCCACGCCCGGCAGCACGAAGTCAGCGTACCCGCCACGGTAGACCTGGGTCAGCGTGCCGGCCCAGTCGCCCTTCGAGCGCGTGATGCTGGCGGTGTGCTTCCAGCGGATGCCCAGGTCGCCGGCGCGCGTGAACACGCCCACCTCGCTCGGACCGAAGGGCGCGCTGGGCGTGAGCTTGCTCTTCTTCTCGAGCAGGTAGGCCACGTCGAAGCTGGCGTTCCAACGCGCACCACCGGCCATGAAGTTGCCCCGCAGGCCGGCCTCGATGCCCTTGGTGCGCGTGGCGCCGGCGTTGATCCAGCTGGTGTCCACGCGCGTCAGAACGCCACCGGTGCGCTGGAAGCGGTCGGTGAAGAACGGGTAGTTGGCCGCCAGCACCGACAGGCCGAGCGACTGGATCGTGCCGTCGCGCTCGATGTCCCAGTAGTCGATGTTGCCGGAGATCGCGTCCGTGACCTGGAACACCACGCCCAGGCTCGTCATCTTCGACTCCTCGGGCTTGAGGTCGTTGCGGCCGCCGAAGGCGATCAGCGGCAGCACTGAGGCGCAGTTGGGGTCGGTGCTGGAGACCACGCCGCTCGGGCAGGTGGCCGGGTCGGGGAAGTCCTTGCCCGAGTAGGTCGATTCGGTGACCGGGTCGAAGACCTGCTTGAAGGTCGGCACGCGGAAGCCCGTGCTGTAGGCACCCCGCACCAGGAAGCGGTCGCTCGGCGCCCAGCGCACCGACACCTTCGGGTTGGTGGTGGTGCCGAAGCCGGTGTAGTCGTCGTGGCGCACCGCCGCGGTCAGCTCGAGCTGCTTCGTGATCGGCAGCGCCAGTTCCGCGAACACCGCCTTGATGTCGCGCTTGAGCGTGCCGGCGGTGGCCAGCGCGTTGTCGAACGGCACGTTGAAGATCAGCGTCTGGTCGGCCGCGATCGGCACGTTGGTCATGCCAAGCGTCGCGTTGTTGTAGACCTGGCCCGACAGCGCGTTGGCGTTGGCCCGGGTGTCGCCGGTGAAGACGTACTTCTCGGTGCGCACGTCCAGGCCGAGCGCACCCATCGCGGTGCCGCCGGGCAGCTTGAACAGCGGGCCGCTGGTGACGAAGTCGGTCTGCTGCATCGTGAACTTGCCGCCGTACAGCCGCACGCCGCGGGCTGCGATCGCATCGAGCGCGGCGATGGCCTGCGGCGTCTGCTGCACGGAGAACGGGTTCAGCACGCCGGTGCTGATCAGCCGGGCGAACGGCTCCTGGTAGTGGTAGCCGCTGCCCACCAGCGAGCTGCTCTCGCTCTGCGCCTGCGACAGGCCGGCGCGGTACTCCCACTGCCCGAACAGCGGCCCCTCGGCAGCCAGCAGGTAGCGCGCGGTGTCGGTCTCGGTGGTGATCTCGCGCTCGCCGCAGGGCATGCAGCGCCAGCGGAAGTTGATCACCTCGCCGCGCTTGATGCCGGCGAAGTTCTGCTCGAGCGCGGTGACCACCGTGTCGTAGGCCGCACCGGTGGTCGGGTAGAACATCCGGGCGCCGAGGAACGGGTTGGCCACGCGCGTGACGCCGTCGGGCAGCAGCACCGTGGTCGTGTTCGAGGCGCTGATCTGGTTGTTGGAGAAGCGCTTGGCCGACTCGCTCGTGCCGAGCACGGCCTCGCCGATCAGCAGGTGGCTGCCGAGCTTGAGCGTGCCGCGCGCCACCAGGTTGGTGTTCTTCACCGGCTGCTGCAGCACGGCGGCGCGGCCGGTGTCCCAGGCGCATCCGTACTTGGACGCCGCCGACGCCCACAGCGTCTCCTCGTAGGGGCTCATGCCGTCCACCGACGCGCACCCGGCCTGCCCCGGCAGGTCGAGGACGTTGATGCCATTGACGCGCAGCGTGGGCACCGCGAAGTCGAGCGGCCCGGTGCCGCGGCCGGTGCCGTTGATGTTGTCCCGGCTGAGCACGCTGTACTGCGAGCTCACGGCGAACAGCGTGGCGATGGGCGCGCCGCGCGTGTCGGGCGACAGGCCGCGCAGCGGCTGGTAGGTGTTGACGAAGTCGCGCTGGTTGCCGCGCAGCGCCTTGTTGTCCTGCACGCCGAGCGACAGCAGCAGGTTGAAGCCCTGCCGGTCGAGGTCGCCGAAGCCGGCGGTGACGGAAGCGCTGTAGATCGCGCCGCCGCTTTGCTGCGGCACGTCGGCGCCGGCGTTCAGCGTGACGCCGCTGGCGTTGGTGCGCAGGATGAAGTTGATGACGCCGCCGATCGCGTCGGTGCCGTAGGTGGCGCTCGCGCCGTCCTTCAGCACCTCGACGCGCTCGATGGCGGCGAACGGGATCTGGTTCAGATCGACCGTGCCGCCGTTCAGGCCGTGCGAGGCCACGCGCCGGCCGTTGAGCAGGATCAGCGTGGCGTTGCTGCCCTGGCCGCGCAGGTTGGCGCTGGTGGCGCCGTTGTTGCCGCGCGCCGCGCCGTCGACGACGTCGGCATTGGACGCGAGGTTGTCCAGCCCGTTGCCGTTGATGTTCAGCTGCATGATCAGCTGCTCGGTGCTGGTGATGCCCTGGCGGTCGAGTTCGGCGCGGGTGATCACCTGCACCGGCAGCGCCCCTTCGGCCTGGATGCGCTTGATGCTCGATCCGGTGATCGTGACGCGTTGCTCGGGAGCCTGGGCCAGCGCGTGCGTGGCCAGTCCGAGCAGCGCCAGGCTGCCCACCAGGGACTTCAGCTTCATCGGGTCTTCTCCGGCTCGCGGAACGTGGATCGGGCGTGCGCGGGCCGTTCGGGGCGGCACGCACTTCTTTGCAATGTTGCCGGGCGCGTCGCCGCCGCCCATCCGGGAATACCTGCGGGCCGCAACGCCGCAACCCCCCGGCCCGCCCGTGAACACCCCCGCTGCCCGCCCCTGGCGCTGGATCCCGACGCTGTACTTCGGCCAGGGCATCCCTTAGGCCGTCGTCATGACGCTGTCGGTGGTCATGTACAAGAACCTCGGCGTGTCCGACGCCGCGATCGCGCTGTGGACCAGCTGGCTGTACCTGCCCTGGGTCGTCAAGCCGCTGTGGAGCCCGCTGGTGGACATGTTCGGGCGCAACCGCGCCTGGATCGCCGGGCTGCAGCTGGCCATCGGCGCCGCGCCGGACCGGCAGCACGCGCGCGCTGCTGGCCGAGTTCGCACTCGTGTTCGCGGTCTTCTTCCGGCGGCCCGACATCGCCCGCGTGCTGGCCTTCCTGCTGCTGTACCGATTTGCCGAGGCGCCGCTGCGCGAGCTCGTCACGCCCGTCCTGCTCGACCCGGCGGCCGTCGGCGGGCTGGCACTGAAGACGCAGTACGTCGGCATCGCTTACGGCACGTTGGCATCGCGGTGCTGACAGCGGGCGGGCGGCTGGGCGGCTGGGCGGCTGGTTCATCCGCCGCGTCCTCCTGAACCGGGCGCCGTGGCCGCTGGTGCTCTCGATGCACCTGCCCAACACGCTGTACGTGGCGCTGGCGGCGTGGCAGCCCGGCTTGCTCGCGGTGGTGAGCGGCGCGATCGCGGTCGAGCAGTTCGGCTGCGGCTGCGGCTTCACCGCGCACATGGTGTTCATGCTGCAGGTGGCGCCCGGCCGGGGCGGCGACGGCCAGGACAACCCGCACAAGGCCGCGCACTACGCGCTGTGCACCCGCTTCATGGCGCTCGGGATGATGCTGCCGGGCATGTGGAGCGGCTGGCTGCAGCAGGAGCTCGGCTACACAGCCTTCTTCGTCTGGTGCTGCGTGGCCACGCTGCCCAGCTTCGCCGCGGCGGCGTTGATCCGGCCACGCGGGCTGCCGCCCGCGGGCTGATCCGGCCGGCGCGCGCCGGCAGCCGGACGCGCCACCGACACCGACCCTCGCTGCCCCTCGCGGCCGCGGGGCCGTTCGCCCTGGGCACGGCGGCCGGCGCGCCGGGCTTCGGCGTGCAGCCGGTCGAGCGCGGCAACGAGCCGGGCGCGGTCGTCGCGCACGTCGCCGGCGCCTTGCTGCCAGCCGTCCAGGGCGCGCCGGCCGGCCGGGCCCGCGCGCTGACCGTCTACACCGACGTGCCGGTGGGCTGCAGCTACGGCGGCATGGTGACGACGACGATCGACGACGTCGACGACAACGGCGTGTTCGGCGTCGGGGACCGGCTCGAGTTCGCCTTCGACCAATGCCGCCTGACGCCATCCGAGATCACGCATGCCCGCGTCGCGGCGACGCTGGTGCGCGTGGACGACGGGCCGCTGCCGGCGCTGACCGCCCGCCTGGCGATGACCGGGCTGTCCTCGACCTCGGCCGACGGGCTGCACTCGGTGGCCACCGACTGCACGGCGCTGCTCGACTACGCTCAGCTCGATGCCTGGCGCGAGCGTCTGCGCTTGACGGTCGAGGGCACGGCCACGGTGCACCTGCGCACCCACGCGGGGATCGTCGACACGATCGGCCTGCAGCCGGGCTACTTCTCCGAGTCGGTGCACGATTTCGCCATCGGCAGGTCGAGCACCACCGGCGCCGGCCAGCTGCACTCGGCGGCGGCCGCCGGGCTGGTGCGCGTGGAGACCGCGCCGGCGCTCGA
The DNA here is from genome assembly GCA_020248915.1 of Rubrivivax sp. GTDB lineage: Bacteria > Pseudomonadota > Gammaproteobacteria > Burkholderiales > Burkholderiaceae_C > Rubrivivax. Next base: position 154,710 of record JADCGP010000010.1, read on the forward strand.
CCAGGGCGACCGGGTGGCGTTCCCGGACCTCGGCGGGCTGCGGGTGCAGGGGGCGCGCGGCACGCTGATGCTGCGCGCGCTGCCTGGGGCGCAGGTGCAGCTCGAACTCGACGTCGACGACTGCGGCACGGCAGAGCACGTGCGGGTCGAGTCGTGGGACTGGCTGCTGTGAGCGCGACGTCACCGCGGCCTGACCGCGGTGTGACCACGACGTGACCGCGTCGTGAGGGCATCGCGGCCGGGCGCTACAGTCCGGCCGCGATGGACACCCCGCCGGCCGTTCCGGAGCCGCTCGACGCCGAGCGCGTGCTCGAGTTGGCTGCGCGCAGCCTGTTCGAGGTGTTCGCCACCACCGCGATGGGCACGCTGGTCATCGACCGCCGGCATCGCGTGGTGTGGATCAGCGAAGGCTACAAGCGCTTCCTGCCGGCGCTCGGCCGCGACGAGGGCGACTTCGTCGGCCGCCGCGTCGAGGACGTGATCCCGAACACGATGATGGGCCGGGTGGTCGACAGCGGGCAGCCGATCCTGGTCGACCTGCTCAGCAACCAGGCCGGCACCTTCCTCGTCAGCCGGCTGCCGCTGAAGAACGAGCACGGCGAGGTCATCGGCGCGGTCGGCTACGTGCTGCTCGACCATCCCGAGACGACGATGCAGCCGCTGCTGGCCAAGTTCTCGGCGCTGCAGGCCGAGCTCGACGCCGCGCGGCGCGACCTGGCCGCGGCGCGGCGGCCGAAGTACACGATTGCCAGCTTCATCGGCGCCAGCGCGCCGGCGCTGGAGGTCAAGCGCCAGGCCCGCCGCGTGGCCGGCACCGACAGCACGGTGCTGCTGCTGGGCGAGACCGGCACCGGCAAGGAGCTGCTCGCGCAGGCCATCCACGCCGCCAGCCGGCGCGCGGCCCGGCCCTTCGTCGGCGTCAACATCGCCGCCGTGCCGGATACGCTGCTGGAGGCCGAGTTCTTCGGCGTCGCGCCGGGCGCCTACACCGGGGCCGACCGCAAGGGGCGCGACGGCAAGTTCAAGCTCGCCGAGGGCGGCACGCTGTTCCTCGACGAGATCGGCGACATGCCGCTCGCGCTGCAGGCCAAGCTGCTGCGCGCGCTGCAGGAGCAGGAGGTGGAGCCGCTGGGCAGCAACCGCGTCGAGCGCATCGACGTGCGCGTGGTCGCCGCCACCAGCCGCGACCTCGGGGCGATGGTCGCCGCCGGACAGTTCCGCGCCGACCTGTACTACCGGCTCAACGTGCTGCCGATCCGGCTGCCCGCGTTGCGCGAGCGCATCGACGACCTCGAAGCGCTGGTCGAGGGGCTGGCCGAGGACATCGCCCGCCGCAGCGGCCTGCCGGCCAAGGCGCTGGCGCCCGAGGCGCTCGATTGGCTGGCGGCGCAGCCCTGGCCCGGCAACATCCGCGAGCTGCGCAACGCGCTCGAGCAGGCCACCCTGATGACCGACGACACGGTGCTCGAGCCGCGGCACTTCGGCGCGGCCGCTGCGACCGCTGCGACGGCCGCGACAGCGACTGCAGCGGCCGGCGCCGCCCGTGCGAGCGCACCCGCGGCCGGCCAGGGCGGCGGCCACCCCGGCGGCCTGCTGAGGCCGCTGCATGAGCAGGTCGGCGAGGTCGAGCGGGCCGCCATCGGCGCCGCGCTCGCGGCCTGCGGCGGCAACCGCGTGGCGGCAGCGCGCTTGCTCGGCATGTCGCGCGCCGCGCTCTACGACCGGCTCGCCCGCTGGCCGGACTTGCTGGCTGCCCGCTGAGAGGCCGTGAACGCGCGGCGCCTGCTTTGCAGGCAGTTGCCTGAAAAGCATGCAGCGTCTTCGTGGCCGTCGCGGTGGTCTGGGACGCGAACGGCTTGACAACGCGGCCCGACAGCCTCCGTTGGCACGTTTTACTATGGAAAACCCCAATCTCGGGCACGGCGGCACGTTCGATGCACGAACACCCCGGGCACGGGCCGAAGTGTCCGTCGTTCGTACACCACCGAGGAGACGCCATGAACACGATCCGCCCCGACCTCCCCACCCGGCGGCCGCTGCTGGCCGCGCTGGCCGCCGCACTCGCCGGCGGTGCCCTGCCCGCCTGGGCCCAGGCCAGGCCCGACATCAAGATCGCGCTGATCGCGAGCAAGACCGGCCCGCTGGAGGCCTACGCCAAGCAGACGATCGTCGGCTTCAACATGGGCCTGGAGTACGCCACCGGCGGCACGATGGCGGTGGCCGGCCGCAAGCTGGTGGTGCTCGAGCGAGACGACCAAGGCAAGCCGGACGTCGGCCGCAACCTGCTGGCCGCGGCCTATGGCGACGAGAAGGTCGACCTCGCGGTCGGCCCCACGGCCAGCCCGGTGGCTCTGGCGATGCTGCCGGTGGCCGAGGAGTACAAGAAGATCCTCATCGTCGAGCCCGCGGTGGCCGACAGCATCACCGGCGAGCGCTGGAACCGCTACATCTTCCGCACCGGCCGCAGCAGCAGCCAGGACGCGGCGGCCAACGCCGCCGCGCTCGACCAGCCGGGCAACGTGATCGCCACGCTGGCCAACGACAACGCCTTCGGGCGTGACGGCATCAAGGCGGCCAAGGAGTTCACCAAGAAGGCCAAGATCGTCCACGAGGAGTACCTGCCGGTGGGCACGACCGACTTCACCGCCGGCCTGCAGCGCATCGTCGACAAGCTGAAGGACCAGCCCGGCCGCAGGTTCATCTCGGTGGCCTGGGCCGGCAACCCGACGCCGTTCCCGAAGATCGCCGACCTCGACCTCAAGCGCCGCTTCGGCATCGAGCTGGCCACCGGCGGCAACATCCTGCCGGCGATGGTGGCCTACAAGCAGTTCGAGGGCATGGAAGGGGCGCTGTACTACTACTTCGGCATCCCCAAGAACCCGGTCAACGAGTGGCTGGTGGCGAACCACTACACGAAGTTCAAGCAGCCGCCCGACTTCTTCACCGCCGGCGGCTTCGCCGCCGCGATGGCCGTCGTCACGGCGCTGAAGAAGACCAACGGCGACACCGGCACCGAGAAGCTGATCGCCACGATGGAGGGCATGAGCTTCGAGACGCCCAAGGGCCGGATGACCTTCCGCAAGGAGGACCACCAGGCGATGCAGGACATGTTCCACTTCCGCATCCGCAACGACCCGGCCTTCGCCTGGGGCGTGCCGGAGCTGGTGCGGGTGATCAAGGCCGAGGAACTGCAGATCCCGATCCGCAACAAGCGCTGACGCGGCGGACGCGGATGAAGGCTTCGGCGACCGCGCGTCGGCTGGCGGCAGCCCTCGGCATGGCGGCAGCAGCGGCGACCCGGGCCGCCGATCCGTGGCCCGCGCTGCGGATCGACGCGGCCCAGACCACGCTGTCGGGCCTGTCGTCGGGCGGCTACATGGCGGTGCAGCTGCACGTGGCCTACAGCGGCACCTTCGCGCGCGGCGTGGGCGTGGTGGCGGGCGGTCCTTTCCACTGCGCCGAGGGGCAGCTGCGCCACGCCACCGGGCGCTGCCTGGACGACGGGATCGGCGCGCCGGTCGAGACGCTGCAGGCCACCGCACGCCGCTACGAGCAGCAGGGCACGATCGACCCGCTCGGCCACCTCGCGCGCAGCCGGGTCTACGTCTTCACGGGCGCCAACGACCTCGTGGTCAGGCAGCCGCTCGGTCGCGACCTCGCGCGCTGGTATGCCGCCTTCGTGCCCGCCGCGCAGATCCGCACCCGCTTCGACGTCCCGGCCGAGCACGGCATGGTCACCGACGACCACGGCAACGCGTGCGCGGTGCGCGGCGGCGCCTTCATCCAGAACTGCGGCGTCGACCTCGCGGGCGAGATGCTGGCGTGGCTGCTGGCACCGGGGGGCGCGGTCGCCGCGCTGTCGCCGCGCGCCGAGGGGGCGCTGCAAGGGCGCTGGCTCGCGCCAGACCAGCGCGAGTTCATCGGCGCCGGGCGCGGCATGGGCCCGCAGGCGCGGCTGTACGTCCCGCGCGCCTGCGACGTCCCGGCCGCGGGCGGCGGCGCGGGCGGCGGCGCGGGCGGGGCGGGCCCGCCGTGCCGGCTGCACGTCGTGCTGCACGGCTGCGGCCAGAGCCTGGACGACATCGGCGAGACCTACGTGCGCCACACCGGCTACCCGCGCTGGGCCGAGACCAACCGCATCGTGCTGCTGTTCCCCCAGACCGGCCGCGAGGCGCTGAACTCGTGCTGGGACTGGTGGGGCTACACCGGGCCCGACTACGCGCAGCGCAGCGGTGCGCAGATGGCGGCCATCAAGGGCATGGCCGACCGCCTCGCCGGCGCTGCGGTGCAGGGTTGCGTGCGCGCCCTCAACGCGACCCACGTGCTGGCGGGCCGGGCGGCCGGGTGGCTGGGCCGGGTGGTGGCGCGCGGCTCGGGCGTCGACCTCGGCTGGCCGTGGCAGCGCAGCGCGCTCGCCGCCCCGACCGCCGGGCACTTCGTGCGCGGGGCCTGCTGATGTCCACGCCGCTGCTGGCCACCGAGTCGCTCACCGTCCGCTTCGGCGGCCACGTCGCCGTCGACCGCGTGACCTGCGCCTTCGAGGCCGGCACGCTGACCGCCATCGTCGGGCCCAACGGCGCGGGCAAGACGACCTACTTCAACCTGATCTCCGGCCAGCTGCCCGCCAGCGAGGGGCGCGTGCGGCTGCAGGGCCAGGACCTGAGCGCGCTGCCCGCGCCGCTGCGCACGCGGCGCGGCCTGGGGCGGGCGTTCCAGCTGACGCAGCTGTTCCCGAACCTGACGGCGCTGGAGAACGTGCGCCTGGCGGTGCAGGCGCGCGAGCAGGGACGCGGGCGCGAAGGGGGGCTGCGTCTCGTGGGCGGCATCGACTTCTTCCGCGTCTGGCTCGACCGCCGCGACTGGCTCGACGAGGCGCAGGCGCTGCTCGCGCAGGTGCGGCTCGAGGCCAAGGCCGGGCTGCCGGTGGCCGCGCTGCCGCACGGCGACCAGCGCAAGCTCGAGGTGGCGCTGCTGATGGCGCTGGACCCGCTGGTGTACATGTTCGACGAGCCCACCGCCGGCATGAGCGTGGACGAGGTGCCGGTCGTGCTGGAGCTGATCCGCGCGCTGAAGGACCGGCGCGACCGCTGCATCCTGCTCGTCGAGCACAAGATGGACGTGGTCAGCGAGCTGTCCGACCGCATCGTCGTGCTGCACAACGGGCAGCTCGTCGCCGACGGCGAGCCGGCGGCGGTGATCGCCTCGCCGGTGGTGCAGCAGGCCTACCTGGGCATGGCGGCCGAGGAGCCGGCATGAGCGCCCCCCTGCTGCAGCTGCGCGGCGTGCACACGCACATCGGCGCATACCACATCCTGCACGGGGTCGACCTCGATGTTCCCGAGGGCGAGGTGACGATGCTGCTGGGCCGCAACGGCGCCGGCAAGACGACCACGCTGCGCACGATCATGGGGCTGTGGCCCGCGTCGCAGGGCAGCGTGTCCTTCCGCGGCGAGGGCCTCGCCGGGCTGCCGGTGCCCGACGTGGCGCAGCGCGGCATCGCCTACGTGCCCGAGAACATGGGCATCTTCACCGACCTGACGGTGCAGGAGAACATGCTGCTCGCGGCGCGCGGCGCGCGCCACGCGGCGCAGATCGACCGCGCGCGCCTGGACTGGATCTTCGGCCTGTTCCCGGCGCTGCAGAAGTTCTGGCTGTACCCGGCGGGCAAGCTCTCGGGCGGGCAGAAGCAGATGCTCGCCGTGGCGCGCGCCATCGTCGAGCCGCGCGCGCTGCTGCTGATCGACGAGCCGAGCAAGGGCCTGGCGCCCTCGATCATCCAGAACCTGATCCGCGCCTTCGGCGAGCTCAAGCGCCAGCGTTCGACGATCCTGCTGGTCGAGCAGAACTTCCTGATGGCCCGGGCGCTCGGCGACCGCGTCGCGGTGATGGACCACGGCCGCGTCGTGCACAGCGGCCCGATGTCCGAGCTGGCCGCGGACGAGGCAATGCAGCAGCGGCTGCTGGGCCTGTCACTAGGAGTGCACCAATGACCACGCCCGCGAGCACGGCGGCCCCGGCCGCCGCACCGGCCCCGGTGCCGAAGGCGAGATTCGACTGGATCCCGCTCGCCCTGCTGGGCGGTCTGATGGCGATCGGCCTGCCTGCGATCGGCAGCCCGTCGACCTGGCTCGCGCTGACGGTGGCGGGGCTGGCGATGGGGCTGATCGTCTTCATCATCGCCTCGGGCCTGACGCTGGTCTTCGGCCTGATGGACGTGCTGAACTTCGGCCACGGCGTGTTCATCGCGCTCGGGGCCTACATCGCCACCACCGTGCTGGCGGCGATGAGCGGCTTCACCGCGAGCCCGCTGCTCGGGATGAACCTCGTCGCGGTCTTCGCCGCCATGGTCGCCGCGATGACGCTGGCGGGCGCGGTGGGCTGGGCCTTCGAGCGCGTGATCGTGCGCCCGGTCTACGGCCTGCACCTCAAGCAGATCCTGATCACGATGGGCGGCATGATCGTCGGCGAGGAGATCATCAAGGTCATCTGGGGGCCGCTGCAGATCGCGCTGCCGCCGCCCGAGGCGCTGCGCGGCTCGGTCTTCATCGGCGACGCGGCCATCGAGAAGCTGCGCCTGCTGGCCGTGGTCGTCGGCCTGGCGGTCTTCGCCGCGATGGGCTGGGTGCTGGCGCGCACCAAGGTCGGGCTGCTGGTGCGCGCCGGCGTGCAGGACCGCGAGATGGTCGAGGCGCTCGGCTACCGCGTGCGGCGCCTGTTCGTCGGCGTGTTCGTCACCGGCTCGGCGCTCGCCGGCCTCGGCGGCGTGCTCTGGGGGCTTTACCAGCAGAGCGTGACGCCGCAGATCGGCGCCCAGGTCAATGTGCTGATCTTCATCGTCATCATCATCGGCGGCCTGGGCAGCACGCTCGGCTGCTTCGTCGGCGCGCTGCTGGTGGGCGTGCTCGCCAACTACACCGGCTTCCTGGCGCCGAAGGTGGCCCTGTTCTCGACCATCGGGCTGATGGTCGCGATCCTGCTGTGGCGTCCGCGCGGCCTGTATCCGGTGACCAACCGCTGAGCGGCAGGAGCCCGACGATGCCGAACCGACTGCTCGAACGGACGCTGTCGCACGACCTGCCGCGCAGCCGCTGGCTGGCGCTGCTGCTGGTGGCGATCTTCGTCGCGCTCGCGCTCGCGCCGGTGATGCTGCCCGGCAGCAAGGCGCTCGGGGTGGCGGCCAAGATGCTGGTCTTCATCCTGCTCGTGGCCAGTTACGACCTGCTGCTGGGCTACACCGGCATCGTCAGCTTCGCGCACACGATGTTCTTCGGCATCGGGGCCTACGGCGTGGCGATCGCCAGCACCAGGCTCGGCGCCGGCTGGGCATCGGTGGGCATCGGCGTCGCGCTGGCGCTGGCAGCCTCGCTCGTGCTGAGCCTCGTGATCGGCCTGTTCAGCCTGCGCGTCAAGGCGATCTTCTTCGCGATGATCACGCTCGCGGTGGCGGCGGCCTTCCAGACCCTCGCCTCGCAGCTGTCGGACTTCACCGGCGGCGAGGACGGGCTGACCTTCCGCAACCCCGAGTGGCTGTCGCCCGCCTTCGAGGCCTTCGGCTTCGACGGCCGGCACTTCAGCTACTGGCTGCTGTTCGTCGTCGTCACGCTCGTGTTCCTCGCGCTGCTGCGCATGGTGAACTCGCCCTTCGGTCGCGTGCTGCAGGCGATCCGCGAGAACGACTTCCGCGCCGAGGCGCTCGGCTACCGCGTCGTCGTCTACCGCACGCTGTCCAACGTCGTCGCGGCGCTGGTGGCCACGCTCGCCGGCGCGCTGCTGGCGCTGTGGCTGCGCTACACGGGGCCGGACACCACGCTCAGCTTCGAGATCATGCTCGACATCCTGCTGATCGTCGTCATCGGCGGCATGGGCACGCTGTACGGCGCCGTCATCGGCAGCGTGCTCTTCGTGCTGGCGCAGAACTACCTGCAGGACCTGCTCAGGCTCGCGGCCGGCGCGGTCGAGGGCGTGCCGGTGCTCGCCGCCGTGCTGACGCCCGACCGCTGGCTGCTGTGGCTGGGCGTGCTGTTCGTGCTGTCGGTCTACCACTTCCCGACCGGCATCGTCGGCCGGCTGCGCGCGTGGAGCTCGCGGTGACGGTGCCGGCGTCGCGCTACCTCACCTGCGCCGGGCGCGAGGTCCACTTCATGGACTGGGACGCGGCAGGGCGCGTCGGGGCGACCGCCGAGCCTGTGATCGCCTGGCACGGCCTGGCGCGCACCGGACGCGACATGGACCCGATCGCCGCCCGCCTGTCGGCGCGCCACCGCGTGATCTGCCCGGACACGATCGGGCGCGGCCTCAGCCAGTGGAGCCCAGACCCGGCACGCGAGTACTGCCTCGCCTTCTACGAGCGGCTCGCCGCCGAGCTGCTCGACCAGCTCGGCATCCGCAGCTGCCTGTGGCTGGGCACCTCGATGGGCGGCGCGATAGGCCTGAGGGCGGCGGCCGGCGCGCTGCGCGGCCGCATCCGTCGCCTGGTGCTCAACGACATCGGGCCCGAGCTGGCCGCGCCGGCCGTCGACCGCATCCGCACCTATGCCGGCAGCCCGCCCGCCTTCGCGACGATGGGCGAGCTCGAGGCCTACTTCCGCACCGTCTACCGGCCCTACGGCTGGCTGCCCGACGCGCAGTGGCGCGCGCTCGCCGAGACCAGCGCCCGCCGCCTGCCCGACGGCCGCCTGACCCCGCACTACGACCCGGCCATGGTGCTGCAGTTCGAGCACCACCCCGAGGACTACCTGCAGTGGTCGGCGTGGGACGCGCTGGACCTGCCGGTGCTGGTGCTGCGCGGCGAGTCGAGCGACCTGCTGCTGCCCGAGGTGGCCGAGGCGATGCGCACGCGCGGCCCGCGCGCGGTGGTGGCCACGATCCCCGGCTGCGGGCACGCTCCGGCGCTGAACACGCCCGAGCAGTTCGCGCTCGTCGAGCGCTTCCTCGCCGGCTGAGACGCCGGGAGGCCGGGAGGCCACCCGGCGCAGCCGGGCCTCCCGGCCCTTTCGCCCTCTCAGGCACCGGCCGCCAGCCCCGCGCGCGCGAGCACGCGCTGCAGCCTCTCGCGCGTGCCGCGCGGCACCTGCCCGGCCACCGCCAGCGCCGGTGGTCCGGCGAGCATGCGCTCGAACACGCCGCGCACCGCCCTCCCATCCAGCGCCGCCAGCGCCTCGGCGCGCTCGGCCGCGCTGCGCACGCGGCCGAGCGCGAACCAGTCGAGCGCCGCGTCCTCCAGCAGCCGCAGCGGCTTCTCCTCGTGGCGCAGCGCGCGCACGGCGAGCTGGTGCCGGGCGCGCTCGTGGTCCACCGGGTCGATGCGACCGGCGTGCCGCACCAGCAGCGCCAGCGTCGTCTCGAGCAGCTCGTCCATCTGCCCGGCCGAGGTGCTGGCCTCGACGACGAACTGCCCGCACATCTCCAGCACGTCGGCGCTGCAGGCGCTGTAGTAGGCCAGGCCGCGCCGCTCGCGCAGCTCGTCGAGCAGCGGCGAACTCATGCCCTCGCCCAGCACCGCGGCGGCCATCCGGCCGCCGGCATCGGCGGTGCGCAGCGTGGGCAGCGGGAAGCCCAGCACCAGGTGGGTCTGGCTCGAGCCGCCCTGGGCTTTGGTGCGCAGGCCGCCGACCCAGGCCGCCTCGGCGACGACGTTGGGCGTGCCGCGCGGCATGCCGCCGAAGCCGGCCTCGGCGGCGCGCCGCACGGCGTCGACGTCGATGCCCCCGGCCGCGGCCACGACGACGTTGCAGCCGGTGTAGCCGCGCGCGAGGTGGCCGAGCAGGTCCTCGCGCGTGAAGCGCTCGATGTTGGCGCGCGTGCCGATCACCGGCTGCGCCGCCGGGTGCAGGCCGAAGCTGGCGCGGTCGAACAGCTTGAAGGCCGTCGACAGCGGGTCGTCCTCGTCCTCGGTGAACTCGTGCAGCAGCACCTGGCGCTCGCGCTCGAGCTCGTCGGCGGGCAGCGTGGCGTGGCGCACGATGTCGGCGAGCTGGGCGAGCAGCTCGGGCGCGTGCCCGGCCAGGCCGCGCATGTGGTACGCGGTGTGGTCCTTGTCGGTGTGGGCGTTGACCTCCGCACCCAGCCGTTCGGCGTCGAGGTTGATGCGCCGCGCGTCGCGCGTGGCCGTTCCCTTGAAGGCCATGTGCTCGAGCACGTGGCCGATGCCCGACAGCGCCCGGCTCTCGTGCGCGCTGCCCCAGCGCACGAACACCGCCACGGCGCAGCTGCGCGCGTGCGGCAGCGGCGCGGTGAGCACGGCCACGCCGTTGGGCAGCTGCACCAGCTCGACGGGGTTCATCGGGGGCAGGCCGCTCTCATGCCGCGCGCAGGCTGTCGACGATCTTCGTGCGCGCCGCGCGCAGCGCCGGCACGAAGCCGCCGAGCACGCCCATCGCCAGCGCGAAGCCCAGCGCCTGCAGCGCGATGGCCGGCGTCAGCGTGAAGCGGAACGCGAGCTCGGCGAAGGTGGCGAAGTTCGTCGTCGACACGTCCACGGCCTGCATGAAGCCGGCCGCCGCCAGGCCGACGGCGCCGCCTGCCAGCGCCAGCGCCAGCGACTCGCCGAGGAAGGCAAGCAGGATCGCGCGACGGCGGAATCCCAGCGCACGCAGCGTGCCGATCTCGGCCGTGCGCGAGGCCACCGAGCCGAACATCGTGATCATCGCGCCGACGACCGCGCCGACCGAGAAGATCACGGCGAGCGACAGGCCCAGCACCCGGATGAAGGTGGCCAGCGACTCGCTCTGGGCGGCATAGAAGCGGTCCTCCGGGATCGCGTCGAGCTGCTTGAGGCGCAGCTCGGCCTCGAACGCCCCCAGCAGCGTCGCGGCAGGCACGCCCGGTGCCAGCCGCAGCAGCACGGTGCTGAAGCTCTGGCGCCGGAACGCCGCCATCAGCTGCTCGGCGTCGAGCCAGATCTCGCTGTCGAAGGCGCTGCGCCCGGCGTCGAAGACGCCGACGACGGTCCAGTCACGGCCGCCGAAGCGCAGCGTGCCGCCGAGGTCGGCGCCGGCGAAGCCGCGCGCGACCGCGCGGCCGACGATCACCTCGTTGCTGCCGGGCCGGAACAGCCTGCCCTCGGTCACCCGGACCTGAGGCCGCAGCGCCATGCCGGTGGCGCCGGTGCCGCGCATCGTGACGTTGCTCGGCTGGCCGCTGCCGCGCTTGGGCAGGTTGTTCAGCACGACGACCTCGCGGCTGGCCAGCAGCGCGCCGTCCTCGGCGCCGACGCTGCCGCGGGCCAGCCCGGGCAGCGTCGTCACCGCGGCGGCCTGGTCGCGCGCGATGCCGCTGTTGATCTCCGAGCCCGCGCCCTTGCGCAGCACGACGACGTTGTCGGCCTGGCCGGTGGCCACCAGCGTGGCACGGATGCCCTCGCTCATCATCAGCACGGTGGCGAACACGTAGACGACGAGCGCCATGCCGGTGGCCGTGAGCAGCGTGGTCACGCGCCGCACCCAGAGGTTGCGCACGACGTAGGTCAGCGGCACGGCCTTCACGGCGGCCCCATCACGCGATCTGCCGCAGGCCGGCCACGATGTCCAGCCGTCCCATGCGCCACGCCGGCCAGGCCGCCGCCAGCAGACCCACCGCGGCGGCCACCGCCAGCTGCAGCGCGATCGTCTCGCGCGAGACCAGGAACGCCGGGAACATCGAGCCGGCGACGCCGGCGAAGGCCGCCGCCAGCGGCAGCGTCAGCGCCACGGCGACCAGGCCGCCGGCCAGCGCGAGCACCAGGCTCTCCCCGGCCACCAGGGCCGCAACCGCGGGCGGGCCGAAGCCCACGGCCTTCAGCGTGGCGTACTCGCTGGCGCGCTCGCGCACGCCCATGGCCACCGTGTTGGCCATCACCGCGAGGATGATGACGACGACGATGTAGCTCACCGCCTGCAGCGCCAGCAGGATCGCCTCGCTCATCGCGACGAAGCCGAGCTGGAAGGCCTGCTCGGTCTCGGTCAGCGTCTCGGCGCGCGAGTTGCGGAACTGCGCGTCGATGCGCGCCGACACCAGCGGCGCGTTCTCCGGCTCGCGGATGCCGACGACGTACACCCCCACCGCATCGCCGGCGCGCCCGCGGGCGCGCATCGTCTCGTTGACGTACTGCCAGTGCATCAGCATCTGGCCGGTGTCGGTGCCGGGCTCGGCGCCGTCGAAGATGCCGCGCAGCGTGAAGGTCCAGGTGCCCGAGTAGATCGTGCCGCGCAGCGCGATCGTGTCGCCGAGCTTCCAGCCGAACTTGTCGGCCAGCGTGCGCCCGACGACGACGCCCCTGCGGTCGCGCAGCCACTCGAGCTTCTGGTCCTCGGGCAGCACGAACTCGGGGTACAGCGGCAGATACGAGCGCGCGTCCACCGCGAACTGCGGGAAGAAGTTGCGCGGCTCGACGTAGACGCCGCCGAACCAGTTGCTCCAGGAGATGGCGGTGACGCCCTCCACCGCGCGCAGCCGCTCGGCGTAGGCCAGCGGCAGCGGGATGACCAGCGACGTGGCGCTGCGCACGATCAGGCGCGCGCTGGAACTCGCCTTCACGCCGGCGTACCAGGCATCGACGATCGTGCGCAGCAGCCCGAACGAGGCGATCGCGACGACCAGGCCGAGGATCGTCAGCGCCGCGCGCAGCCGGTGCCGGAAGGCGTTCTTCAGCAGCAGGCGCAGCCACAGCATCGTGACGCGGATTCTAGGGAGCGGCCCGCGCCGGGCCGCCTGGCGGCGGACGGCGCTCAGTCCGGCACGGCCAGCATCACCGCGTAGGCCTTGAAGGTGGCCGTGGCGGGCTGCCCGACGGCCAGGCCGAGCGCGTCGACCGCGTCGTTGGTGACGCTGGCGGTGACGGTCGTGCCGCCGGGCAGCGTGAGGCCGACCAGCGACGACGCCGATCCGCGCTGCACCCGCGCGATCGTGCCGGCGAGCTGGTTGCGCGCGCTCAGCCGGTAGCCCGCGAAGTCGGTGACCAGGACCACCTCCGAGGCCTTGACCAGGGCGATCGCCTCCTGGCCCTTGCGGCAGCGCAGCCGCTCGGCGGCGGCGGCGCTGATCGCGGCGGCGATCTCCTGGCCGCCGGCCACGGCGAGCGTGACCTGGGCCGTCGACGGCCCCTTGTGGACGGCGGTGATGGTGCCGGCGAACTGGTTGCGGGCGGTGGTCTTCATCGCGAGTCTCCGGAGCAGGGCCGCCACGGGCGGCTGGTCGAGCAGCCAACCTTCCTGCTCGCGCAGGAAGGCGGCGTGGCGCAGCTGCAGCTGCTGCCAGGCGGCGAGCAGCTGCCGCGCCGCGGGCGTGAGGTGCGAGCCGCCGCCACCGCGCCCGCCGGTGGCGGTCTCGACGAGCGGCGCGCGCGCCAGGTTGGTGGCCGTCTCGAGCAGCAGCCAGGCGCCCTTGTAGCTGTAGCCGGCGGTGCGCGCCGCCTTGTGCAGTGAGCCGGTGAGGTCGAGCGCCCGCAGCAGCTCGAAGAAGCGGGCGTCGAGCCGGCCGGCCAGGCGCAGCTCGCCCATGACGAGCGAGGTGTCGGGTGCGGTGGGTGCGCCCTGGAGGGCTGGTGAACCCGGCGTGGGCGCGGGCGGCGCAGCCTCGGCGCGCGGCGGCGGCCTGGCGCGGGCGGGCGGGGGCGTCGGCATCCGCGCGCGGCCCGTCGGTGGCTCAGGTCGGGTCGAAGGCCGAGCGCAGCGCACGCAGCGCGTCCGCATCGATGCCTTCGGGTGCGTCCGGGCCGGGGGCGATGGCCTGGCGCGCGTGCTCGGGGTCGCCTGCGCGCACCAGGTCCACCTTGCGCACGACGCGGCCGGCATCGACCAGCACGGCGAGGTCGGCCAGCGCCAGCACGTCGTCGACGTCGTGCGTGATCATCACGGCCGGGATCGCCCAGCGTTCGAGCACGGCCTTCAGCTCGGTGCGCAGACGACGGCGCAGCATCGGGTTGAGGGCGGCGAACGGCTCGTCGAGCAGCAGCGCGCCGGGCTCGCAGGCCAGCGCCCGCGCCAGCGCCACGCGCTGCTGCTGCCCGCCCGACAGCGTGTGCGGGCGGCTGCCGGCCGTGCCCTGCAGCCCGAACGACTCGATCAGCTCGTCGACCCGGCGCGCCGCCCCGGCGGCCAGCGGCCGGCGCCAGCTTCGCAGCCCGAAGGCGATGTTGTCGCGCACGCTCAGGTGCGGGAACAGGGCGTAGTGCTGGAACAGGTAGCCGATGCCGCGCTGCTCGGGCCGCAGGTCGATGCCGGCGGCGCGATCGAACAGCGTGCGGCCGCCGATGCGCACGTGTCCGGCGTGCGGCCGGCGCAGCCCGGCCATCGCCTGCAGCGCGAGCGTCTTGCCGGCGCCGGACGGCCCGTACAGCGCCACCACCCGTGCCTCGGTGGCGAGAGCCAGGTCGAGTTCGAAGGCGCGCCGCCCGTCGGTGACGCCCAGCGCGAGCGCGACGTCGATCATGGCGCGCGGAAGCCGAAGCGCGCCAGGATCGCCTGGGCCTCGGCGCCGAACAGGAAGGCGTGGAACTCGCGCGCGAGCGCGGGCTGCCGGCTGTCGGCGACCACGGCCGCCGGGTAGCGGATCGGCTCGTGGCCCGCGACCGTCAGCGCCACGCGCACGCGGTCGGCGGCCAGCGCGGCGTCGGTGCGGTAGACGAAACCGGCATCGACCTCGCCGCGCGCCACGTAGTCGAGGACCTGGCGCGCGTTGTCGGCGTAGACGATCTTCGGCTCGAGCGCCGCCCACAGGTTGGCGGCGGCCAGCGCCTGCTGCGCGTAGCGCCCCACCGGCGCGGTGGCGGGCTTGCCGACCGCCACCCGCTTGACGCCGGCACGGCCCAGGTCGGCCAGTGCCGCCTGCGCCGCCGCATCCCGTGCCGGCGTGACCATCACCAGGCTGTTGCCGGCGAAGTCGCGGCGCGTCGCGGCGTCGAGCACTTTCTGGCCGATGCCCCGGGCCATGGTCTCCTGATCGGCGGCGACGAAGACGTCGGCCGGCGCGCCTTGGATGATCTGCTGCACCAGCACGCCCGACGACGCGAAGTTGAAGCGCACCGCGACACCGGGCCGCGCGGCCTCGAAGCGCCGCCCGATCTCGCGCAGCGGCTCGGTCAGGCTGGAGGCGGCCGACACGGTGAGGGCCTGCGCACGGGCCGACACGGGCAGCGCGGCCAGCAGGGCGGCCAGCAGGGCGGCGTGCAGGGCCGTCAGCGTGGCGGCCCTCGAGGCAGTTGCCCCCCCGGCCCGCAGGCCGAGTGCCGCGGCGGCCCGCAGGCCGAGTGCCCGGGCAGCCGGCGGGGCTGCGGCCGCGGAGGCCGCGCACGGGCAGCCGGTGCCGCGCCGACGGTGCGGCAGCAGTGGCGGGCGGGCGATCCGGGTCGGCACGGCGGCTGCCAGCATGGTGGCTCAGGCGGCGGTGCGCGCGGACAGGAAGCGGTTGGAGACGACCAGGATCACCACCGACACCGCGGACACCGTCAGTGCCAGCAGCAGGGCCGCGTCGTCCTGCCCGGCCTGCACGGCGTCGTAGATCGCCATCGAGGCCGTCTGGGTCTGGCCGGGGATCGAGCCGGCCACCATCAACGTGGCGCCGAACTCCCCCATCGCTCGCGCGAAGGCGAGCAGCGTGCCGGCCAGGATGCCGGGCCAGGCGAGCGGCAGCGTGACGCGCACGAAGACGCCCCAGCGCGACTGGCGCAGCGTGCGTGCGGCGGCCTCGAGGCTGCGGTCGACGCCGGCGAAGGCCGTGCTCGCGCCCTTGAGGGCGAGCGGCAGCGCCGCCAGCGTCGAGGCGATCACCGCACCGTGCCAGTGGAACATCACGGTGTAGTCCAGGTGCTCGCGCAGCCAGCCGCCGACCGGACCGTGCCGGCCCATCAGCACCAGGATGCCGTAGCCGATCACGGTGGGCGGCAGCACCAGCGGCAGCATGCACACGGCCTCGAGCAGCCCGCGCCCGGGCAGCCCTGTGCGGGCCACCACCCAGCCGAGCGCCAACCCCATCAGCAGCGCCAGCACGGTGGCCACGCCGGCCACGCGCAGCGTCAGCAGCAAGGGCGCGGCGTCGAAGTCCTGCAGCAGCGGCATCATCACGGCAGCGTAATGTAGTCAGATACATCATGCAAGCCTCGGGGCGGTCCGGCCCCGACCCGGTCGACTCCGGTCGACTCCGGTCGACTCCGGTCGACAGCGGTCGACAGCCGCCGAGCCCAGGCGGCCCGCCCCGCCCCCGCGAGGGGCCGCGGGCGCCGGGGCAAATGTCCTATTGACAGTACATTGGGACAATGCCACCGTCAGGGCCGTGGATCCTGCCCTGCCGCTGCCCAAGTACCACCAGGTCTACCTGCTGCTGCGCGAGCAGCTCGCCGAGGGCCGCTACGCCGGGGCGCTGCCCGGCGAGCTGGCTCTGGCCGGGCAGTTCGGGGTCGCCCGGGTCACGGTGCGGCGCGCGCTCGAGCGCCTGGCGGCCGAGGGCTGGGTCGAGCGCTCGCCGGGCCGCGGCACGGTGCCGCGGCCGCGGGGCGCCGAGGCCGCGCCGCCGGCATCCGGGCCTGCGCCCGCCGTCCCGGCCATTGGCGGTCTGCTCGGCCGCCTGGTCGATGCCAGCCTGGCCACGCGGGTGCGGGTGCTGGAGCTGTCCGACGTGCCGGCCACGGCACCGGTGGCCCAGGCGCTCGGCCTCGCGCCGGGCGCCCTGGTATGCCGCGCGCTGCGGCTGCGCCGCACCCGCGCCGGCCCGCTGTCGCTGATCACGACGCACGTGCCGGCCGGCCTGGCCACCGGCATCGGGCGGCGCGAGCTGGCGCGCGAGCCGATGCTGCGCCTGCTGCAGCGGAGCGGCGTGCGACTGGGCGCCGCGGAGCAGACCATCAGCGCGCGGCTGGCCGACGCGGCCGCCGCGCGCCACCTGGGCGTGGCGGTCGGCTCGGCGCTGCTGTCGGTCACGCGGCTGGTGCAGGACGACGCCGGCCGGCCCGTGCAGTGGCTGCAGGGGCTGTACCGGCCCGACCGCTACGAGTACCGCATGACCCTGTCGCGCATCGGCGAGGTCGATGCCCAGGTCTGGGTCGGCGCCGAGCCGGCCCCGCACCTGCACTGAGCGGAGCAGCCGTGCCCGGAGCCGCACCGCCCTCACCCACCGCCGCGGCACGCGGCGTGCACACCCCCGCCCCAAGACGACCCGAGGAGACCCGATGAGCACCGAACCCCAAGGCCGCCCGGCCCTGCGCCGCCGCAGCTTCCTGTCGCAATCGACCGCCGCCGCGTCGGCGCTCGCCTTCCCGCTGGTGGGCGGCGCGCAGCCGCGGGCGGTCAAGGTCGGCATCCTGCACCCCGTCACGGGGGCGCTCGCCTTCAGCGGCCAGCAGTGTCGCGAGGGCGCGCTGCTGGCCATCGAGGACATCAACAAGGCCGGCATCAAGTCGCTCGGCGGCGCCAAGCTCGAGGTGATGCTCGGCGACGCCCAGAGCCAGCCGCAGGCCGGGGCGGCCGAGATCGAGAAGATGAACGAGGCCGGCTGCTCGGCCGTGGTGGGCGCGTTCGCCAGCGCGATCTGCCTGGCGACGACGCAGGCGGCGGCCAAGCACAACCTGCCGCACGTGGTCGACGTCGGCGTCGCCGACCAGATCGTCGAGCGCGGCCTGAAGAACACCTTCCGCTTCGGGCCCGGCTACCGCACCTGCGCCCAGGTGGCCGTGAGCAACCTGCACGTGCTCAACGTCGCCGCAGGCCGGCCGGCCAAGAGCGTGATGATCATCCACGAGGAGAGCCTGTTCGGCACCGGCACCGCCAACCTGCTGGCGCGCGAGCTGCCCGGCTACGGCTTCGACGTCCGCGAGGTCGTCAAGCACGCCAACCCCACGCGCGACTTCAACAACATCGTGCTGCGGATGAAGTCGGTCGCGCCCGACATCGTCATCCCCGCCAACTACTACAACGAGTACGCGCTGCTGGTGCGCACGATGCAGCAGCAGAAGGTGCTGCCCAAGGCCATCTACAGCGTGCTGGGCGGCGCGGCATCGAGCTACAAGTTCCTGAAGGAGTTCCCCGACGCCGCCAACGGCATCATCGACTGCAACCACTGGTTCAACCCGCGCGACAAGCGCAGCGCCGAGCTGCGCCGGCGCGTCGAGGCCAAGGGGCTGTTCTTCACCTACGAGGTCTTCATGACCTACACCGCGGTGCGCCTGCTGGCCGACGCGATCGAGCGCGCGAAGTCGGCCGACCGCGCCGCCATCACCGCCGCGCTGGAGGGCAGCACCTTCTCCGACCACCTGATGCCCTACGGCCCGACGAAGTTCGTCAACGGCCAGAACCAGGGCGCCCAGCCGCTGATGACCCAGGTGACCAAGGGCGACATCCGCGTCATCGTCCCGCGCGACTACCGCGAGGCCGAGCCGGTGTTCCCGCTGCGCGCCTGAGTCCGATCGCGAGGCTGCCGCGGTGCTCGAGTTCGGCATCCTCTTCCCGTCGATCCTCAACGGGGTGACGACGGGCGCGGTCTACGCGCTGATCGCGCTCGGGCTGACGCTGATCTACGGCGTGCTGCACATCATCAACTTCGCGCACGGTGCGTTGCTGATGGTGGCGCTGTACGCGGTCTACCTGCTCAAGCGCCACCTCGGCATCGACCCCTACCTGGCGCTGCCTCTGGTGGTGCCGGCGATGTTCGCGCTCGGCTACGCGCTGCAGCGCGTCGTGATCAACCGCGCCAGCCACGGCAAGGACGAGAACATCCTGCTGGTCACGCTCGGCCTGTCGATCGTGCTCGAGAACCTGGCGCTGATGGTGTTCAAGAGCGACACCCGCACGATCGAGACGGCCTACACGCTGACGACGGTGCAGATCGGCCCGGCCTTCATCGCGCTGCCCAAGCTCGTGGCCTTCGGCGGCGCGCTGGTCGCCTCGGCGCTGCTGCTGCTGATCGTCACGCGGACCGACGTCGGCCGCGCGATCCGCGCCGTGGCGCGCGAGAAGCAGGGCGCGCGGCTGGTCGGCATCGACGTCGAGCACGTGTACGCGATGTGCTTCGGCATCGGGCTGGCCTGCCTGGGTGCCGCGGCCTGCTTCCTGCTGCCGGCCTACTACGTCAACCCGCAGGTCGGCTCCGGCTTCGTGCTGGTGGCCTTCACGATCGTCGTGCTGGGCGGCATGGGCAGCTTCGCCGGCGCGCTGCTCGGCGGGCTGCTGATCGGGGTCGTCGAGTCGCTGTCCGGCCTGCTGCTCGGCGAGTCGCTCGGGCAGATCGGCATCTTCGCGATCTTCATCGCGGTGCTGCTGCTGCGGCCGCAGGGCCTGTTCGGAGCCCGGGCGTGACGCGCGGTGCCCGTTGCTGCCTATGAAGCGCGACCTGGCCGGCATCGCCGCCTTCGCGCTGGCCGTCGTCGCGCTGGCCGTGCTGCTGGACAGCGGCGTGTGGCTGACCTTCGCGATGATGGCGCTGTACGGCGCGCTGCTCGCCCAGGCCTGGAACCTGCTTGGCGGCTACGGCGGGCAGTTCTCGTTCGGCCACGCGCTGTTCTTCGGCGTCGGCGCCTACGCGCAGGTGATCGCGCAAGTGACGCATGGGGTCAACGCCTGGGCAGCGCTGGCGCTGGCGATCGCGGCGGCCGGCGGCGTGGGCCTGTTCGTCGGCGCGCTCGCCTTCCGCTACGGCCTCAAGGGCAGCTACTTCGCGCTCGTCACGCTGGCCTTCGCCGAGGTGTTCCGCATCGGTGCGCTTTCGGTCGAGTTCACGGGCGCCGGCGTCGGCATGATGCTGCCGCTGAAGGAGTCGATCGCCAACCTGCAGTTCGGCTCGCGCCGCGGCTTCCTGCTGCTGATCGGCGGCTTCGTGGTCGTCGCGCTGCTGGTCACGGCCTGGCTGCGCCACTCGCGCTTCGGCGCCCGGCTGCAGGCGGTGCGCGACAACGAGGACGCCGCGATGGCCGTCGGCGTCGACCCCTACCGCGTCAAGCTGGCGGCGATCGGGCTGTCCGGCGCGTTCATGGGCGCGGCCGGCGCGTTCTACGTGCAGGTGTTCCAGTACATCGATCCCGGCATCGCGTTCGGGCCGCACGTCAGCGTCGAGGCCCTGGTGGGCGCCATCGTGGGCGGCATGGGCACGCTGTGGGGCCCGCTGCTCGGGGCGCTTGCGCTGCACGCGCTGGCCGACGTCACGCGCAACCTGTTCGGCCAGCTGCCGGGCCTGAACATGGTGATCTACGGCGTGGTGCTGGTGCTGATCGTGATGTTCCTGCCGCGCGGGCTGACCGGCGCCGGCCAGCCGCTGGTGCGCTGGTGGAGGCGGCGGCGTGACTGAGCTGCTGCGCCTGGAGGGCCTCTCGCGAGCCTTCGGCGGCCTGCGCGCGGTGCAGGACGTCAGCCTCTCGGTGCCCGGCGGCACGCTCACCGCGCTGATCGGCCCCAACGGTGCCGGCAAGACGACGCTCTTCGCGCTGATGTCGGGCTTCCTGACGCCCGACGCCGGCCGCGTGGTGTTCGACGGCGTCGACGTCACCGGCCGCGCGCCGCACCTCAACGCCCGCGCCGGCATGACGCGCACCTTCCAGATCGTGCAGCCGTTTGCCGCGCAGACGGTGCGCGAGAACATCGCCGTCGGCGCGCACCTGCACGAGCCGCGCCGCGCCGCCGCGCTGGCGGCGGCCGACACGGTGGCCGCGCGCGTGGGCCTGGCGAGCCAGCTCGACAAGCCCGCGGCCGACCTCACCGTGGCCGGTCGCAAGCGCCTGGAGCTCGCGCGGGCGCTGGCGACCCGGCCCCGGCTGCTGCTGCTCGACGAGGTGCTCGCCGGCCTGAACCCGCAGGAGGTGGCCGAGATGATCCCGGTCGTGCGCGGCATCGTCGCTGGCGGTGTCACCGTGCTGATGATCGAGCACGTGATGCAGGCGGTGATGAACCTGGCCTCGCACGTGTGGGTGCTGGCGCAGGGGCAGCTGATCGCCGAGGGCGCGCCGGCGGCGATCGCCTCCAATCCGGCCGTGATCGAGGCCTACCTGGGCCACGGCGCGGCTGCGCGGCTGCGGGGGGCGGCGGCATGAGTGGTGGAATGAGCGGTGGCGTGAACGGCGCCGTGGACGCTGACCGTGGCCGCGCGCAGCGGGCTCGCGGCGCGGGCGATGTCGCGGGCGGCACGGTGACCGATGTCCTGCCCGACGCCGTGACGAGCGGCGTGCCCGGAGCTGCCGCCAACGTCGCCGGACCGGTGCTGCTCGACGTGCGCGAGTTGCGCGCCGGCTACGGCCGCGTCGAGGTGCTGCGCGGCGTCAGCCTCGAGGTGCGCGCCGGCGAGATCGTCGCGCTGCTCGGCAGCAACGGTGCCGGCAAGAGCACGCTGAACAACGCCGTCTGCGGCGTCGTGCCGCCCACCGGCGGCCGCGTGAGGTTCGACGGCCGCGACCTGACGCGGGCGTCGAGCCGCGACATCGTGTGCGCGGGGCTGATCCAGGTGCCCGAGGGGCGACGCATCTTCCCCAACCTCACCGTGCTCGAGAACCTCGAGCTCGGCAGCTACGCGCGCGGCCGCCCGCGCCGGGCCGCGAATCTCGAGAGGGTGTTCGCGACCTTTCCGCGGCTGAAGGAGCGTGTGGCGCAGAAGGCCGGCACGATGAGCGGCGGCGAGCAGCAGATGCTCGCCATCGGCCGCGGGCTGATGGCCGAGCCGCGCCTGCTGATCCTCGACGAGCCCTCGCTCGGCCTGTCGCCGCTGCTGGTGGAGGAGATGTTCGCGCTGATCGGCCGGCTGCATGCGGACGGCCTGTCGGTGCTGCTGGTGGAGCAGAACGTCGGCCAATCGCTCGACATCGCCGACCGAGCCTACGTGCTCGAGAACGGCAGCTTGCGCTTCGAAGGCTCGCCGGCTGCGCTGCTGGCCAGCAGCGAGCTGAAGCGGGCCTACCTGGGGCTGTGACGGTGGTGCCTCCCGCTCTCTCGGCACACTCGGCAGCCGAGGCACCCGCGGCGCCGGCAACGCTGGCCCAGAAGCTGGTGGCGCGCGCCGCCGGCCGCACGCAGGTGCGCCCCGGCGAGATCGTCACCTGCCGGGTCGACCTGGCGATGTTCCACGACTCCAGCGGGCCGCGCCGCCTCAAGCCGATGCTGGAGGAGCTGGGCGCGTCGATCTGGGACAAGGGCAAGGTCGTGCTGGTGATCGACCACTACGTGCCCGAGGCCGACGACGAGAGCCGACGCATCGTCAGGCTCGCGCGCGACTGGGCGACCGAGCAGCGGCTGCCGCACGTCTACGACGGCCTGGGCATCTGCCACGTCGTGCTGCCCCAGGCCGGGCACGTGCGGCCCGGCATGTTCGCGGTGGGCGGCGACTCGCACTCTCCCACCGGCGGCGCCTTCGGCGCCTACATGTTCGGCATCGGCGCCACCGAGATGCTGGGGGTCGTCGTCACCGGCGAGATCTGGCTGCGGGTGCCGCAGACGATCTTCATGCGCTGGTACGGCCGGCTGGCCGACGGCGTGTCCGCCAAGGACATGATGCTGCACATGCTCGGCCGCTTCGGCATGAACGGCGGCCAGTACCAGGCCGTCGAGTACTGCGGCGAGGCGGTCGCGGCGCTGCCGATGGGCGAGCGGATGACGCTGGCCAACATGAGCGCCGAGCTCGGCGCGCAGACCGGCCTCGTCGCCCCGGACGCGGTCACGCGGGCCTGGCTGGCCGAGCGCGGCGTGCGCGTCGATGCCGCGGCGCTCGAGCCCTGGCACAGCGACGAGGGCGCGGACGGCGTGCGGCACGCCTTCGACGCCAGCGCGCTGGTGCCGCAGGTGGCACTGCCGCACAGCCCCGCCAACGTGGCCAGCGTGACCGAGCTGCCGCCGACCCGCATCGACGTGGCCTACATCGGTGCCTGCACGGGCGCCAAGATCGACGACCTGCGCGCGGCAGCGCGCGTGCTGGCGGGCTATCGGATCGCGCCGCACGTGCAGCTGCTCGTCGCGCCGGCGAGCCGCCAGGACCAGCAGCAGGCCGAGCGCGAGGGGATCCTGCGCCGGCTCGTCGAGGCCGGCGCGACCGTCCTGCCCACGGCCTGCGGCGCCTGCGCCGGGTACGGCGGCGCGATCGGCGAGGGGCGCACGGTCATCAGCAGCACGGCGCGCAACTTCCGCGGCCGGATGGGCGCGGCCACCGCGCAGGTGCTGCTTGGTTCGCCGTTCACCGTGGCGGCCTCGGCGCTGCGCGGCGTGGTCAGCGACGCGCGCGAGATCATCGGCTGAGGGCCGGGCGGCTGGCACGGCACGGAGCACGTCGTGAGGACCTGGAGGCTGCCCGCCGACGTCGACACGGACCAGCTTGCGCCCGGGCCGGCGATGAAGCACGGCATCGATGTCATCGCGCGCCACTGCCTGGAGGCGGTGCGGCCAGACTTCGCCGCAGGCGTGCGGCGTGGGGACGTGATCGTGGCCGGCCCCCACTTCGGCATCGGCAGCTCGCGCGAGCAGGCCGCCGCGGTGCTGGTGCACCTGGGGGTGGCCGCGGTGGTCGCGCCCTCGTTTGGCGGCCTGTTCTTCCGCAATGCCTTCAACATCGGCCTGCTGCTGCTGGTGTGCCGCGAGGCCGAGCGCATCGGCGACGGCGTCGGGCTGGCGCTCGACCCGCTCGGGGGCCTCGTGCTGCCTTCCGGCGGCGCGCCGCTGGCGGTGGAGCCGACGCCGCCGTTCCTGCTGGACATGGTGCAGGCCGGCGGCCTGCTGCCGCAACTGAAGGCGCGGCTGGCCGCGCGCAAGGAGAGCCGACATGGCACCTGAATCTTCCGGTCGCACCGGGCCGGAGTTCGACCTGCTGATCAAGAACCTGCGCGTCGTGCGTCCTCACGGCAACGTCGTGCACGAGGCCGACGTGGCGATCCGCGACGAGCGCTTCGCGCTGGTCGCGCCCGGCATCGACCCTGCCCGCGCCCGGGTCGTCGAGGACGGCCGCGGGCTGCTCGCCTTTCCGGGCGTCGTCGACGCGCACATGCACAGCGGCATCTACTCGCCGCTGGCCGAGGACGCCGTCACCGAGAGCAAGGCCGCGGCGGTGGGCGGCGTGACCAGCTCGCTCAACTACTTCCGCACCGGCCAGTACTACTTGAACAAGGGCGGGCCGTACCGCAAGTTCTTCCCCGAGGTGCTGGCGATCTCGAAGAACCGCTTCCACGTCGACTACGGCTTCCACCTGGCGCCGATGGACCGCACCCACATCGGCGAGATTCCGATGCTGATCGAGAAGTTCGGCGTGGCCAGCTTCAAGATCTTCATGTTCTACGGCAGCCACGGGCTGCATGGTGCGAGCGACTCCCAGCGCGAGTTCCTGATGATCGGCGAGGACGACCGCTACGATGTGGCCCACTTCGAGTTCGTGATGCGCGGCATCCAGGCCGCCCGCGAGGCGCTGCCCGACAAGGCCTCGCAGGTTTCGCTTTCGCTGCACTGCGAGACCGCCGAGATCATGACCGCTTACACGAAGCTCGTGCAGAAGGACCGGCGCTACGCGGCGCCGGGCATGGGCCTCGCCGCCTACAGCGCGAGCCGGCCCGCGCACAGCGAGGGGCTGGCCGTGTTCACCGCGGCCTACCTGGCCAACGAGACGGCGCTGCCCAACATCAACCTGCTGCACCTGTCCAGCCGCAAGGCGCTCGAGGCGGCGATGGCGATGAGCGAGGTGTTCCCGCACATCGACTTCAAGCGCGAGGTGACGATCGGACACCTGATGCTCGACGTCACCAGCGCCGCGGCCGAGTTCGCCAAGGTCAATCCGCCGATCCGGCCGCGCGAGGACGTGGAGTTCCTGTGGCAGGCGCTTCTTGCCGGCGAGGTCGACTGGGTGGTGAGCGATCACGCCTGCTGCCGTCAGGAGCTGAAGGTGCCTCGCCGCTACTTCGGCAACGTCTGGATGGCCAAGAGCGGTTTCGGAGGCAGCGAGTACCTGCTGCCCGCGCTGGTGAGCGAGGGCACGAAACGCGGCCTCGGCTTCCCGGAGATGGCCCGCTTGACGAGCTGGAACCCGGCACGGCGCTACGGGCTCAACCGCAAGGGCGACATCGCTCCGGGCTACGACGCCGACTTGGCGCTCGTCGATCCGGCGCACACCTGGGTGATCCGCGCGGGCGATTCGCCGAGCACCCAGGGCTACACCCCTTTCGAAGGGCTCGAGCTGTCGGCGAGCGTTCGTGCGACGTACCTGCGCGGCACGAAGATCCACCAGGACGGCCGGGTGCTCGGCAAGCCCCGGGGCCGCTACCTGCACCGGCCGACGGCGTAGACCGTGATGGCGGTCGTGGGTTTGGATGGGGGCGGCGCGCCCCGTGTGCTCGACGCGGCTGATCTGCCCGACGATGCACCGGAGGTGCCTGTGGCGATCGTCGGCGGGGGGGCCTGCGGCCTGACGGCGGCGGTGTTCCTGCGCGAGCGTGGCGTGGAGTGCGTCGTGCTGGAAAGCGACGCGGCGCCGCGCGGGAGCACGGCGCTTTCCTCGGGCTTCGTCCCGGCGCCGTGCACGCGGGTTCAGCGCGCCGCGGGCGTTGCCGACGACAGCGTCGACCTCTTCCTGGCCGATGTTCAGGCCAAGGCGGGCGGCCGGGCCGCGCCGGATCTTGCCCTGGCCTATGCGTCCGCCATCGGTCCGGCGCTCGACGCGCTGCAGGAGCGGCACGGCCTGGCGTTCGAGCTTCTCGACGGCTTCGTCTATCCCGGGCACAGCCGGGGGCGTATGCATGCGCTCGTCGAGCGCACCGGCCTGGCGCTGGTGCTTGCACTCGAGGCGAGGGCGTGTGCGCTCGGGGCCACGCTGCTCATGCGGTCGCGGGTGCGGGATCTGTTCCGCACCGAAGGCGGTGTGATCCAGGGGCTGGGCTTCCAGCGCCCGGACGGTTGTGTCGAGTTCCTTCGTTGCCGGGCCGTGCTGCTGGCCTGCAACGGGTTCGGCGGGAACGCGGCGATGGTTCGGGAGCATCTTCCAGAGCTGGCGGCGGCGCCGTTCGTAGGCCATGTCGGCAACGACGGCTCCGCGCTGGCCTGGGGGCGGGCGCTCGGGGCCGCGACGGCCGATCTGTCGGGCTGCCAGGGGCATGGGTCGTGGGCTGTTCCGCATGGCGGTCTGGTCACTTGGGCTCTGATGGCCGAAGGTGGCGTGCAAGTCAACGCGATGGGCGACCGGTTTCATGACGAGCGCGGCGGCTACTCCGAGGCCGCGGTGGCGGTGCTCGCCCAGCTCGGCGGGGTGGCGTGGAACGTCCTCGACGCTCGGCTGCTCGCACTGGGTCGCGAGTTTCCGGACTTCGTCGAGTTGGAGCTTGCCGGGGCTGTGCGGCCGGTGTCCGGCTTGGCCGATGCGGCCCGGCTGATCGGCTGCGACGAGGTGCGGTTGCTCGCGGCGCTGGAGGGGTCCCGCGTTGGCACGCCGGCGGCGGTGGTCAAGGTGACCGGCGCCCTCTTCCACACGCAGGGCGGCCTCGACGTTGGTCCGGACTTGCGAGTCAGGCGCTTGGGCGGCGGCTCGTTCGCCAATCTTTGGGCGGGTGGGGGTGCGGCTCGCGGCGTGTCTGGCGATGCTGTGTGGGGGTACCTTTCCGGCAATGGCCTGTTGAGTGCAG
The DNA here is from genome assembly GCA_020248915.1 of Rubrivivax sp. Taxonomy (GTDB): domain Bacteria; phylum Pseudomonadota; class Gammaproteobacteria; order Burkholderiales; family Burkholderiaceae_C; genus Rubrivivax. The sequence continues at coordinate 181,234 of JADCGP010000010.1, forward strand.
TGGGCGGCGGCTATGTCGCCGCGAACTCAATCGCGAAGGGTCTGGGATGAGCGCTGGGAGTTCTCTTCGAACGTTGCTTGCCGGCGATCGGGCGCCGCTGGTCGTGCCAGGTGTCTACGACGCGTTGACTGCGGTGCTCGCCTGCGAGGCAGGCTTCGATGCGCTTTACCTGAGTGGCGCGTCGGTGGCCTACTCTCGGCTCGGGCGGGGCGATGTGGGCCTCGTGACTGGAACGGAGATGGTCGATGTGCTCGGGCGCATCTGCTCCCGCGTCACGGTGCCCGTCATCGCCGATGCAGACACCGGCTACGGCAATGCCGTGAATGTGCAGCGGACCGTGCGCGACTATGAGCACGCCGGGGCGGCGATGATTCAGCTCGAAGATCAGCTCTTTCCTAAGCGCTGTGGGCATCTTGCCGGCAAGGCGTTGATTCCTGCGGCCGAGATGTGCGGGAAGCTGCGCGCTGCGCTCGATGCGCGACGCCGTCGGGATACGCTGGTGCTCGCCCGGACCGATGCGGTCGCGGTCGAGGGGTTCGAGGCTGCAATGGCGCGAGCGGCGGCCTACGCCGAGTGCGGCGTGGATGCGCTGTTCGTCGAGGGTCTGCGCGACGAGTCGCAGTTGCGGTTGCTTGGCAGGACCTGGGGCGGTCAGCTGCCGGTGGTTGCAAACATGGTCGAAGGCGGCGTCACGCCGTTGTTCGATGCCGCCACGCTCGGCCGCTGGGGCTTCCGAGTGGTGCTCTATCCTGGTGGCACCGCTCGCGCCGTGGCGGGCGCCTTGCTCGGCTACTTTGCGGCGCTGGGACGCGATGGGACAAGCGCGGCTTGGCGTGACCGGATGGTCGACTTCGTGGAGCTCAATTCGCTGCTGGGCACGCCGGAGCTTCTCGAGCAGGCCCAGGGCTATGAAGGCATTCCGGGCAAGCGGGGGGCTCGCGATTCCTGAGGCGGGCGCTTCGGATCCTGGTTGCGGGCCGCCCGGGCGGCTCGGCGTCGGCGGCATTTGGGGCCATGCGCACGAGACAGACCGGATCAGCGCTGTGCGGTGATCCACCGAAGTCTCGGCTTCGCCGCCGGGAAAAGGAAAAGGCCCGGTCTAACGACCGGGCCTTCTCGGGTAATTAGCCTGACGATGTCCTACTTTCACACGGGAACCCGCACTATCATCGGCGCAGAGGCGTTTCACTTTCCTGTTCGGGATGGGAAGGAGTGGGACCACCTCGCCATGGTCGTCAGACTTGACTTTTCCCCGCACGCAGCAGCGTGCAGGACAATTCATAGAGCCGAATCAGCTGGATTGCGACCAGCTTGGCACAACATTCAGACTCGATCGAGGCAGCTTGAGCTGCTTCTCGTCAGAGTTATAGGGTCAAGCCTCACGAGCAATTAGTACCGGTCAGCTGAACGCATTACTGCGCTTCCACACCCGGCCTATCAACGTCCTGGTCTCGAACGACTCTTCAGGGGGCTCGAGGCCCCGGCAAGACTCATCTTGGAACGAGTTTCCCGCTTAGATGCTTTCAGCGGTTATCTCTTCCGCACTTAGCTACTCGGCTATGCCACTGGCGTGACAACCGATGCACCAGAGGTGCGTCCACTCCGGTCCTCTCGTACTAGGAGCAGGCTTCCTCAATCTTGCAGCGCCCACGGAAGATAGGGACCAAACTGTCTCACGACGTTTTAAACCCAGCTCACGTACCTCTTTAAATGGCGAACAGCCATACCCTTGGGACCGGCTACAGCCCCAGGATGAGATGAGCCGACATCGAGGTGCCAAACACCGCCGTCGATATGAACTCTTGGGCGGTATCAGCCTGTTATCCC
>JADCGP010000011.1 GCA_020248915.1 Rubrivivax sp.
CGTAGCCAAGCACAACGCCGATCCGAAGCCGTTCATCTGGACGGCCAGCGCCTCGGACATCCTGGCAAAAGTGACCAGGGCGAAGGCGGCGCTGGCGGCTGCTTCACGATAAGTACACAACAGGAGCGCGCACTACACTAGGTGGTGCGCTGCACCGCCGGCGCTGGATCAGCGCGACGAACCGCCGCCAGATCGGGGCGTCGGGCCACGTTTTCCCGGCTGCGCGGCAGGCCGCGGCGCGCGAACATCGCGCGGCCCGCCGCGCGGCACCCCCGGAGGACAGGCCATGCAGACGACGATGATGAAGGTGCCCCTCAGCCTGAATCACCTGCTCGACCGCGCCGGGCGCTACTTCGCGGGCAACGAGATCGTCTCGCGGCGCCCCGACCGCAGCCTCGTGCGCCACGACTACGGGCAGTACCACGAGCGAACGCGTCGCCTGGCCGCGGCGCTGCAGCGGCTCGGGCTGGCCAAGGGCGACCGCGTGGCCACGCTGTGCTGGAACCATCACGCCCACCTCGAGTGCTACTTCGGCATCCCGGCCGCCGGCGGCGTGATGCACACGCTGAACCTGCGCCTGTCCCCCGAGGAGATCGGCTGGATCGCCCACGACGCCGGCGACCGCTTCCTCGTCGTCGACGACGTGCTGCTGCCGCTTTACGAGCGCTTCGCCGCTGCGCACCGCTTCGAGCGCGTGATCGTGTTCCCCTTCTCGGGCGCGCCCGTGCCGGCCGGCTTCGACGACTACGAGGCGCTGCTGGCGGCCGCCGACCCGGCCGGCTTCGAGCCGGCCGCGCACGACGAGGACGACCCGGTGGCGATGTGCTACACGTCGGGCACCACCGGGCACCCGAAGGGTGTCGTGTACTCGCACCGCAGCACGGTGCTGCATTCGCTCGTGGCCTCGATGGGCGACTTCTGGGGCCTGAAGGGCAGCGACACGATCCTCCCGGTGACGCCGATGTTCCACGCCAACAGCTGGGGCATCCCGTACGCCGCCGTGATGATGGGCGTGAAGCTGGTGTTCCCGGGCCCGCACCTGCACCCCGACGACCTGCTCGACCTGATGCAGCTCGAGCCGCCGACGCTGGCGCTCGGCGTGCCGACCATCTGGCTGGGGCTGATCCAGGCCTACGAGCGCGCCCTCGTCGAGCAGCCGGGCCGCTGGACGCTGCCCAAGGGCATGCGCTCGCTGGTCGGCGGCGCGGCCGTGCCCGAGGCGCTGATCCGCGCCTTCGACCGCCACGGCGTGTGGATCCTGCAGGGCTGGGGCATGACCGAGACCTCGCCGGTGGCCACCGTCAGCTACCCCCGAGCCGAGCTCGGCGGCGCCGACGCCGACGAGCGCTACCGGCGCGCCGCCATGGCCGGCGTGCCAGTGCCGCTGGTGGACGTGCGGATCCGCGGCGACGACGGCGCCGACGCGCCGATGGACGGTCGCAGCGTCGGCGAGATCCAGGTCCGCGGGCCCTTCATCACCGGCTCGTATTTCGGCGGCGCCGGCGCGGCACCCGACAAGTTCGCCGACGATGCCGACGGCAGCCACTGGCTGCGCACTGGCGACGTGGCGGCGATGGACGAACTCGGCTTCGTGCGCATCACCGACCGCACCAAGGATCTCATCAAGAGCGGCGGCGAGTGGATCAGCTCGGTGGAGCTCGAGAACGCGCTGATGGCACACCCGGCCGTGGCCGAGGCCGCGGTGATCGCGATCCCCGACCCCAGGTGGAGCGAGCGCCCGCTGGCCTGCGTGGTCTGGAAGCCCGGGGCGTCGGCCTCGCCCGCCGAGCTCGACGCTCATCTGCTCGCCCGCGGCGGCTTCGCGAAGTGGCAGCTCCCCGAGCGCTACGAGGTGATCGACGCGATCCCGCGCACCAGCACCGGCAAGTTCTGGAAACTGAAGCTGCGCGAGCGCTTCCCGCGCTGAGTCGCCGGGCGGGGCCTGCCGCTGGCAAACCCCGCCGGGGGCGGTCAGGCCGAGATCCACCTCGCGTACTGGTAGTACAGCGGCAGGCCGATCAGCAGGTTGAACGGCAGCGTGACACCGAGCGAGGACGTCAGGTAGATGCCCGGGTTGGCCTCGGGCAGCGAGGCGCGGCAGGCCGCCGGCGCGTCGATGAACGAGGCGCTGGCGCAGATGGCGCCGAACACGAATGCGCCGCCGACGCCGAGCCCGACCGCGTGGCCTAGCGTGACGCCGACCAGGCCATTGACGACCGGCATCGCGATGCCGAAGCCGAGCATGAAGGGCCCGACGGCGCGGAAGGCCTTGATCTGGCGCGCCGCGGTGATGCCCATCTCGAGCAGGAACAGCATCAGCATGCCGCGGAACAGGCCCTCGTAGAAGGGCTGGATCTGCTTCCACTGAGCGTCGGTGGCCAGGTAGCCGATCGTCATGCCGCCCAGCAGCAGCAGGATGCCGCGGCCGCGGATCACGTTCATGAACAGCTCGCCCATGTGCACGCCGCCGCCGGCACGGCCCATCGCGACGCGGGCGATCGCCAGCGAGTAGATGACGCCGAACTCCATCAGCGCGACCATCGCCGCCATATAGCCCTCCGCGGGCGTGGACATCGCGGTGGCGAAGGCCATCGACGCGAAGAAGGTGGCCGTGGACACCGAGCCGTAGTGCGCCGCCAGCGCCGCGGCGTTGCTGATGTCGAAGCCGCCCAGGCGCCGCGTGACCAGGTAGACGACGCTCGGGATCGCGAAGGTCATGAACAGGGTCACGCCGATCAGCGGCAGCACCGCCCCCATCTCGGCCTTGGCCAGCTCGCGGCCGCCGGTGATGCCCAGCGAGAACAGCAGGTAGATCGCGAGCAACTTGATCACCGCCTCGGGCAGCTCGAGCTCGCTCTTCACGAAGCCGGCCACGGCACCGAGCAGGAACGCGAGCACGATGGGCTGGAGCAGGTTGGTCAGCAGCAGGTCGATGCCGGGCATGGGGTTCCTCGTCGGGAGCTGGATCGGTGGCGGCGCCGGTCGCCCGGCGGACGGATGGCACGGATTCTTGGTCGGCGACTCGCTTCTTTCCAGTTGATCGTTTTGTCTATTTCGTTTGATGAAGTAAAACGATAGGCATGGCCGACCTGAACTACCACCACCTGCGGTACTTCTGGACCATCGCGCACGAGCGGCACCTGACGCGCGCCGCCGAGCGGCTGCACCTGTCGCCGTCGGCGCTGTCGATCCAGCTGCGCCAGCTCGAGGAGCGCCTGGGCCAGGCGCTGTTCGAGCGCCGCGGCCGCGCGCTCGAGCTGACCGAGGCGGGGCGCATCGCGCTGCACCACGCCGATGCGATCTTCGCCGCCGGTGCCGAGCTGGTCAGCACGCTGAAGGGCCGGCCACGGAGCGCGGCGCTGCGGCTGCCGCCGCTGCGCGTGGGCTCCGTCGCGACGCTGTCGCGCAACTTCCAGCTGCACTGGCTGCGGCCGCTGCTGGCGCGGGGCGACCTGCAGGTCGTGCTGCACAGCGGCACGCTTCGCGAGCTGCTCGCGCAGCTGGGCGCGCACCAGCTCGACGTCGTGCTGGCCAACGACGCCGTGCCGCGCGACCGCGCCGCCGGCTGGCACAGCACGCTGCTGGCGCAGCAGCCGGTCAGCCTGATTTCGGCGCGGCCGCGCGGGAAGGCGCGGCCGTTCGCCTTCCCAGCCGACCTGCAGGGCGCCGAGCTGCTTCTGCCCGGCTCGCAGGGCGCGGTGCGCGCCGCGTTCGACCGCCTGGTGCAGGCGGCCGGCGTCGTGCCGCGCGTGCTGGCCGAGGTCGACGACATGGCGATGCTGCGCCTGCTGGCGCGCGAGACCGGCGCGCTCGCTCTTGTGCCGCCGGTCGTGGTGGCCGACGAGCTGCAGAGCGGCCGGCTCGTCGAGCGCTGCTCGATCCCGCAGCTGGTGGAGTCGTTCTACGCCGTCACCGCCGAGCGGCGCTTCCCGCACCCGCTGCTGCGCGAGGTGATGTCGCCGCGCTGAGCCAGAATGCCGGGCTTGCCGGGCTTGCCGGGCGCCGCGGTCCCTGCGGCCGGCGCAACCGCCCGCAACCGCCCGCAACCGTCCGCTGCTGCACCCGCCGCCCCGATGCCGCCCCGCCCGGGGCGCCCCACCCGGGCTGCCCTCCTCCTCCGCTTCCGATGGCCGACCTCTTCGACCCCCCTGCCCCTGCCGACATGGACCGCTCCGACGCGCTGCCGCTGGCCGACTACGCGCGCCGCGCCTACCTCGAGTACGCACTGTCCGTCGTCAAAGGCCGCGCGCTGCCCGACGTCTGCGATGGCGCCAAGCCGGTGCAGCGGCGCATCCTGTACGCGATGCACCGCATGGGGCTCGGGTTCTCGGGCACGAGCGGCCCGCGGCCGGTCAAGAGCGCGCGCGTGGTGGGCGACGTGCTCGGCCGCTTCCACCCGCATGGCGACGTGGCGGCTTACGAGGCGCTGGTGCGGATGGCGCAGGGCTTCAGCCAGCGCTACCCGCTGGTCGACGGCCAGGGCAACTTCGGCAGCCGCGACGGCGACGGCGCGGCGGCGATGCGCTACACCGAGGCGCGCCTGGCCCCCATCGCGAGGCTGCTGCTCGACGAGATCGACGAAGGCACGGTCGACTTCCGGCCCAACTACGACGGCAGCACCGAAGAGCCGGCACAGCTGCCGGCGCGGCTGCCGTTCGTGCTGCTCAACGGCGCCAGCGGCATCGCGGTGGGGCTCGCCACCGAGGTGCCGAGCCACAACCTGCGCGAGGTCGCCGCCGCCGCGGTGGCGCTGCTGAAGAACGACCGGCTCGACGACGACGAGCTGCACGCGCTGGTGCCGGCGCCCGACTTCCCTGGCGGCGGCCAGATCATCAGCGCCGCGGCTGAAATCCGGGCCGCCTACGCCGGCGGGCGCGGCAGCCTGAAGGTGCGCGCCCGCTGGGTGATCGAGGACCTGGCGCGCGGCCAGTGGCAGCTCGTCGTCACCGAGCTGCCGCCCGGCGCCAGCGCGCAGAAGGTGCTGGAGGAGATCGAGGAGCTGACCAACCCCAAGGTCAAGGCCGGGCGCAAGGCGCTCGCGCAGGAGCAGCTGCAGCTCAAGCAGGCGGTGCTCGCGGTGCTCGACACGGTGCGCGACGAGAGCAGCAAGGACGCGCCGGTGCGCCTGGTCTTCGAGCCCAGGAGCCGCACGGTCGAGCAGGGCGAGCTGGTCACGACGCTGCTCGCGCACACCAGCCTCGAGACCAGCGTGCCGGTGAACCTGACGATGATCGGGCGCGACGGCCGGCCGGTGCAGAAGGGCCTGCGCACGATCCTGCGGGAGTGGCTCGACTTCCGGCTGGCGACGGTCGAGCGGCGCACCCGCCACCGCCTGGCCAGGGTGCAGGACCGGATCCACGTCCTCGAGGGCCGGCAGCTCGTGCTGCTGAACGTCGACGAGGTCATCCGCATCATCCGCAACGCCGACGAGCCCAAGGCGGCGCTGGTCGCGCGCTTCGCGCTGAGCGACCGCCAGGCCGAGGACATCCTCGAGATCCGGCTGCGCCAGCTGGCGCGGCTCGAGGCCATCCGGATCGAGCAGGAGCTGAAGGAACTGCGCGCCGAGCAGGGCCGTCTCGACGAGATCCTTGGCAGCCCGGCGGCGCTGAGGCGCGCGGTGGTGCGCGAGATCGAGGCCGATGCCAGGACCTTCGGTGACGATCGACGTACGCTGGTACAGGAGGAGAGGAGGGCGGTCGCCGAGATCAAGGTCCCCGACGAGCCGGTGACGGTGGTGGTCAGCCTGAAGGGCTGGGTGCGGGCGCTGAAGGGGCACGAGGTCGACGCCGCGACGCTGCAGTTCAAGCCTGGCGATGCGCTGTACGGCACCTTCGCCTGCCGCAGCCTCGACACGCTGCTGGTGCTGGGCAGCAACGGCCGCGCCTACAGCGCGGCGGTCAGCGGCCTGCCGGGCGGCCGGGGCGACGGCCAGCCGATCACCACGCTGGTCGACCTGGAGGCCGGCACTCAGCCCGCACACTACTTCGCCGGCGCGGCCGACACGGTGCTCCTGCTGGCCGGCACCGGCGGCTTCGGGCTGCTGGCGCGCGCCGGCGACCTGCACGGCCGCAACCGCGGCGGCAAGGCCTTCCTCGTGCTGGAGGCCGGCGAGAAGCCGCTGCCGCCGGCGGTGGTGGCACCCGGGCACGCCCGCGTCGCCTGCCTCGCGCTCGACGGCCGGCTGCTCGTGTTCGGCCTCGACGAGCTGAAGCTGCAGGGCAACGGCGGCCGCGGCCTGACGCTGATGGATGTCGACGCCAGGGCGCCGCTCGTCTCGGCCTGCAGCATCGGCGCGGCGCTGCGCGTCGAGGGCCAGGGCCGCGGCGGCAAGCCCAAGGACGAACGGCTTGGCGGCCCGGCGCTCGTCGCCTACGAGGGCCGGCGGGCGCGCAAGGGGCGCAAGGTCGAGGGCTTCCCGCGGCCGATGCGGGTCGTGCCGGCATCCTGAGCGACGCCCAGGAGGGGCGTGACGGCCTCGCTGCGGGCGCCGGTTCGCAATTCGTTCACGGCAACCCCCTGCGCATGGGGGGGGGTAGGTGGGGTGCGGAGCTTGGCAGTGCGTGCCGAGAATCCGAGGGCCCGGCGGTCCGTGATCGTGCCGCCCTCCTCTGGTACCCAAGCTGCCCATGCCGTCCAGGATCCTCCGTCCCGTATCCGCGTCACGCCCCGTGGCCGTGTGCACCCCGGCCGTGCGGGCCGCCGCGCCCGCCGTGTGGCACCGCCCGCAATGGCTGCTGGCGGTTGCGCTTGCCATGCTGCTGGCGGGCTGCCTGCGACCCGGCCCGGAGGAGTCGCTGGCGCAGGCGCGGCAGTCTCATGAACGCGACGACTGGGCGGCCGCCGCGCTGGCGGCCAAGAACCACTTGGCCGATCGGCCGCAGTCGGCGGTCGGCCGGCTGCTCCTCGCGCGCATCCTGCTGGCGGCGGCCGACCTGCAGGGGGCGGCCACCGAACTGGAGCGCGCCGCGCAGTTCGGCGCGCCGGCCGACGAAGTGGCTGCCGTTCAGGCCGAGCTCTGGCTGGCGCAGGGCCAGCCGTCCTGGGTCGTCGAGCGGCTGCGACCGCCTGCAGGTGGCACCGGGCCCCATGTCGCCTCGCTCCACACTTCACTCGCGGCGGCGCACCACGCGCTCGGTGCGCCCGACCAGGCCGATGCCGCGCTGCGATCGGCGCTCGCGGCCGCGCCGGGCTTCGGTCCGGCCGAGACCCTGGCGCTGCGCCTGCGGGCCGAGCGCGGAGACGTGCGCGGTGCGCTGGCGTCGGCGTCGGCCCGCGTCGCGGCCCTGCCCGGCGATGCCGCCGCCTGGACGCTCCAGGGCGACCTGCAGGCGATCGACCCCGCGCTGCGCAGCCAGGCGGTCGAGTCCTACCGCCGTGCGATCGCCCTGCGCGGTCGCGCCGCCGAAGCGCATCGCGGCCTCGTGATCACGCTGCTGCAGCTTGGCGAGGCCGAGGCGGCGCGCGCCGCTGTCGCAGACCTGCGCCGGCGCCTGCCCGGGCTGCCGGCCGTGGACTACCTGGACGGCCTGGCAGCGTTCCAGGCCGGCGACATCGCGCGCGCGCAGGAGATGACGGAGCGGCTCGCCAAGGAGGCCGAGCCGACGGTCGCCACGTTGATGCTCGGCGGCCTGGTGCAGGCCCGGCTGGGCAATGGCGAGCAGGCCGAGAGCCTGCTGGCCCGCGCCGCGGCGGCCGCACCGGGCCTGCCCGAAGCCCGCCACGAGCTGGCGCAGCAGCAGCTTCGGCTCGGCCGCGCGCAGCGCGCACTCGAGACGATCCAGCCGCTGCTGGCCGACGGGCGCGACGGCCTGGCCTGGCTGATTGCCGGCCAGGCGCGGGCGCGGCTCGGGGACTTCCGCGGCGCCGACGAGTCCTTCGAGCGCGCCCGCGCGCTGCGGCCCGGCGACGTGACCGTGTCCATCGCCCACGCCCGCACCCAGTTCGCCCGCGGCCGTACTGATTCCGCCCTCGCGGTGCTGCAGGCCGCGGCACAGGCCGATCGCGACCGCATCCAGGCCGACGTGGCGCTGGTCGCATCGCACATGATGCGCGGCGACCGGGGGGCCGCCCTGGCCGCCCTCGACGCGGCCAGCGCCAAGCAGCCGGACTCCCCGCTGCCCGACGAACTGCGCGGCCGCATCCTGCTCGAAGGCGGCGACCCCGCCGGCGCGCGCGCCGCCTTCGAGCGCGCCCTGCAGCGCAGCCCCGCGGCCCTCGGCGCGTTGCAGGCGCTGGCCAACCTCGATCTCGCCGAAGGCCGCGTCGCCGACGCACGGCGTCGCTACGACGGCATGCTGAAGCAGCGGCCGCGATCGGCGGCACTGCTGCTGGGCGTGGCCGAGGTTGCGCTGCGGGCGGGCAGCCCGGTGGCCGAGGTCACGGGCTGGATCGACAAGGCCGTGCAGGCCGAGCCGGGCAGCCTGGAGGCCTGGCGGGCCGCGCTCGACCTGCAGCGACGGCTCGGCGATGCGCATGCCTTCCTGCTGCGCGCCCAGGCCGCCCAGGCCGCGCTCGCCGACCGGGTGCCGCTGCTGCTGGCGCTGGCCGAGGCGCAGGTGGCCACCGGGGCGCTGGGGCAGGCCGCCGTCACGCTCCACCGCGCGGCCGCCCTCGATCCGCGCTCGCACGAGCCGCTGCTGCGCCTGGCCGTCGTGCACGGGCTGAGCGGCAAGCCCACGCTTGCCCGCGACCCGCTCGAGCGGGCTCGCGCGCTGGCCCCGGATGACCCGACGGTGCTGAGGGCGCTGGTGGCGCTGGCGCTGGCCGAGCCGGCGCCGGAGCAGGCGCGGACCATCGCGCGCCAGGCGCAGCTGCGCCTGCCCCGCCAGCCGCTGGGCTGGGAGCTCGAGGGCGAGATCGAGGCCCAGCTGGGCAATCGTGTCGCCGCCGCGGCCGCCTACGGCAAGGCCCTCGAGCGCCGGCCGACCCCGGCTGCCGCCGTCACGCTGCATCGGGCGCTGCTGGCCGGCGACGCGGCCGAGGCGCGGCGCTTCGAGGCGCGGTGGCGCGACGCCCACCCGGCGGATGCGTTCTTCCTCGCCCATCTGGCCGAGACGGCACAGGGCGCGGGCCGCCTGGCCGAAGCCGAAACGCACTACCGAGCCGCGCTGGCGGCCCAGCCCGACAACCCCTACGTCATGAACAACCTGGCCGAACTGCTGCTGCAGCGCAAGGATCCCGGAGCGCTGGCGCTGGCCGAGCGAGCCGTGCGCCTGGCGCCGCAGGTGCCGTACGTGCTGGACACGCTGGCCTCCGCCCAGGCCGGCGCGCAGCGCGTGGATCTGGCCTTGCAGACCCAGCGCCGGGCGGTCGAACTCGCCCCGGCCGACCCGCGGCTGCGCCTGCACCTCGGTCGGCTGCTGGTCGCGCGGGGCGAGGTCGAGGCGGCGCGGCGGGAACTGGGCGCCGCCCTGAGGCCCGACGCGCCGCCGGCCACGCGCCAGGAGGCGCAGCGGCTGCTGGCCGCGCTCGACCGCTGAACCTCGGGTTTGCCCGGACCCCGTTCGAGGGGTCCGACTCCCGCGACCCGGGGAGCGACGCCGGCGTCGATCGTGCCTAACCTGTGGCCACCGGACTCGTCCCCACCACCGCAGGAATGACCATCATGCCCAACCGAACACTCGTCCGTGCCGCCTTGGCGGCCGTCCTCGCGAGCGCTGCGCTGTCCGCGCAGGCGCTCACGCTCACGCTCACGGGGTTTGCGAAGGGGTCCCAGCAGTTGTCCGGTACGATGCCGGACGGCGTCGGACCTGGGACGAAGGCCATCCCCGCCAACGGCGGCGTCGGCGCGTACGTGGGGACCCTGTCCGGTCCCGGCGCGCCGACGATCAACCCCTTCTACACCTACTGCGTCGAACTAACCGAGTTCTTCGGCTTCGGCACGACCAACCTGAGCGGCTACACGCTGGTCGACGGGCTGACCTACTTCACGAACCAGGCCAAGCCGGCGAGCGCGGCGACGATCGTCCAGAGGCTGGGGCAGTTGTTCACCTACCTGGGCGGCTCGGGCCTGCCAGCCACGACCGAGCAGTCGGTCGCCCGCCAGATCGCGGTCTGGGAGTCGGTGTACGAGGGCGCGACATTCGGCGAGACGCGGACGGGCGAGACGAACTCCGGACTGCTCCACTTTGCCACCGCCTCCAACGCGCGCGTCGTGGCCAACAGCCTGCTGGCCTCGGCGGCGGGTGTCACGAACGTGATGTACTCGATCCACGTGCTGCAGAAGGCCGGCAGCCAGGACTTCCTGGTCGTGCAGATGATCCCCGAGCCCGGGTCGCTGGCGCTGGCGGGCATCGCGCTGGTCGGCTTGGCCGGCGTGGCGCGGCGCCGGCGCGTCTGAGCGCAGGCGAGGGCTTCGTCCGCGGGCTGCGGCCCGGCACGAGAGAGGGCACCTTCGGGTGCCCTTCTGCTTTCTCCGCACAGGCCGGGGATGCCTCGGGCGCGGGATCGGTGCAGCGGCCGCGACCGGCCGCGGCAGCCGGCGCGTGATCGTGCTCGGCGGCATGGGCACGGCCATGGACTGCTGCCGCAGCCCGACGACAGCGCGCTGCGGCGGCGCTCGCGCGGATCGACGCGCCGCGCCGCTGAGGAGGGCCGGGGCGTGGGCGCGGCCGCAGCGCGGCGAGCTCAGCGCCGGCCGCGCAGCAAGGCCGCCACCGCGACCGCGGCGATGACGATGAACAGCGCCAGGCTCCAGGCCTCGTAGGGCAGGCCGAGCAGCCGCACGGCGGCGTCGGCGCAGCTGGCCCAAGGGGCGAACACCGAGGGCAGCAGCGCGTCGAGGCCGCTGGCGGCGATGATGCGGTCGGCCAGCGTCAGCTTGCACGACGTGCTCGACGCGGCCACGAAGTGCTGCCACAGCGCGGCTGCCGCGCCGCCGGTCGCGAGCAGGGCCGTGAGGGCGGCCAGCGGCCTGCGCAGCGCGGCCACCGCGGCGGCCGGCAGCGCGACCAGCGCGATGACGACGAAGATCATCCGCTGCAACACGCACCAGGCGCAGGGCAGCATGCCGAACCCATGCTGCGTGACCAGCGCCGCACCGACCGCGGCGAGTGCCGCCAGCGCGATGGCCGCGTGGGGGCGGCCGCCCTCGAGCCAGCGGGACCAGTGCGTCACGTGAGCGCTGCCTCTCGCATCATCAGCGCACCCTCAGCGCATCCTCAACGCACCTCGGCGACCAGCTCGATCTCGACGCAGGCGCCGAGCGGGATCTGCGCCACGCCGAAGGCGCTGCGCGCGTGCGCCCCGATCTCGGGCCCGAACACCTGCACCAGCAGCTCGCTGGCGCCGTTGGTGACCAGGTGATGCTCGGTGAAGTGGGGCGCGCTGTTGACCAGGCTCATCACCTTGACGATGCGTCGCACGCGCTCGAGGTCGCCGCCGGCCGCGGCGGCCAGCGTGCCCATCAGGTCGATCGCGATGGCGCGGGCCGCGGCCTGGCCTTCGGCGGTGTCCATCGTGACGCCGAGCTGCCCCACCCACGGCTTGCCCTCGCGCTTGGCGATGTGGCCGGAGACGAAGACCAGGTCGCCGGTGCGCACGAAGGGGACGTAGGCGGCGGCCGGCACACCGACCGGAGGCAGTGCGATGCCGAGTGACTGCAGGCGGGCGGCGATGCTCATCGGGGGCACTCTTGAGAGGGTGAAGAACGGCTCGAAGGCCGGGGCGCAGTGATCCTACACTGCGTCGCGCCCGACGCGCGGCGACGGAGGAGGGGCGGCGGCGATGTCGATGCGGGCCCTGGTCGCACTGCTGGCCGGCTTCGTCGCCGGCACGGCACTGCAGCTGGCGCTGCCGTCGCTGTGGCCGCGCGCCGTGGTGCTCGTTGCGGGGGCGCTGGCGCTGCTTGCGCTGCTTGCGCTGCTGTGGCGGCTGTGGCGGCTGTGGCGGCTGTGGCCGGCGGCGCAGGCGGCGCAGGCGGCGCAGGCGGCGCAGGCGGCGCAGGCGGCGCAGGCGGCCGGCGCGGCACGGCCTGCAGCGCCGGCCGGCGCTGCCTGCTCCCGTCCGGCTGGGCGCGTCGTCGCTGCGCCCGGCGTCGTCGCCACCACCGGGCTGGCACTGGCCGCCGCCGCGCTTGGTTTCGCGCTCGCGCACGAGCGCGCCGCGCAGCGCCTGGCCGAGGCGCTCGATCCCGCGCTCGAGGGTGTGGACCTGGTCGTCGAGGGCCGGGTGGCCGAACTGCCGCGCGAAGGCCTGGCCGGCACCCGTTTCGTCTTCGAGGTCGACCGCGCGCTGCAGCGGGGCGCGGAGGTGCGGGTGCCGCCGCGGCTGTCGCTCGGCTGGTTCCGCGGCCCCGACGACGATGCCCTCGTGCTCGGCGCCCCCGAGCCGCTGCGCGCCGGCCAGCACTGGCGGTTGCCGGTGCGCCTGAAGCGCCCGCACGGCGGCGCCAACCCGCACGGCTTCGACCTCGAGCTCTACCTGTTCGAACGCGGCATCGGGGCCACCGGCAGCGTGCGGGCGCGGGCGGCGGTGCCCGCCGTCCGGCTCGGCGCGGACGCGTGCTGCCGCATCGAGCGCGTGCGGCAGTGGGTGCGCGATGCGATCGAGCGCCGCGTCGGCGACCCGGGTGCCGCCGGTGTGCTCGCTGCATTGGCCATCGGCGACCAGGCGGCGATCGAGCGCGAGGACTGGGAGCTGTTCCGCATCACCGGCGTCGCCCACCTGATGAGCATCTCCGGCCTGCACGTGACGATGCTCGCGTGGGCGGCCGGCGCGCTCGTGGGCGCGGCGTGGCGCCGCAGCGCGCGGCTGGCGCTCGCTCTGCCGGCGCCGGCAGCGGCGCGCTGGGGCGGGCTGGCGGCGGCGCTCGGCTACGCGTTGGTGGCCGGGTGGGGGGTGCCGGCGCAGCGCACGGTGTGGATGCTGGCGGCGCTGGTGGCGCTGCGCACGCTCGGCCTGCGCTGGCCGCTGCACCTGGCCTTGCTGGCGGCGGCGGCGCTGGTCGTCGCGCTGGACCCCTGGGCCTTGCTGGCGCCGGGCTTCTGGCTGAGCTTCGTGGCGGTTGCGCTGCTGGCGGCCGGCGAGCCCGACCGGCCGCCTGCGGCGGCGGGCGCCGCCGCCCGGCTCGGTGCCGCGGTGGCTGGCGGCCTGCGGACCCAGGCGGTCGCCACCGTCGGCCTCGCGCCGCTGTCGCTGCTGTTCTTCCAGCAGTTGTCGCTGGTGGGGTTCGCCGCCAACCTGATCGCGATCCCGCTGGTCACGCTCGTCGTCACACCGCTGGCGCTGGCCGGCGTGCTGCTCGCTCCGCTGTGGAGCCTGGCGGCGGCCGTGCTGGCAGCGCTGCGTGCCGTGCTCGAACTGCTGGCGCTGCCTTCGCTGGCGGTCTGGCACGCGGCCGCGGCCACTCCTGCGGCGGCGGCGTGCGGCCTGCTCGGCGGGGTGCTGGCCGTGCTTCCGCTGCCCTGGCGGCTGCGGCTGCTGTCGTTGCCGCTGCTGCTGCCGCTGGCGCTGCCGCCGGTCGAGCGGCCGCCGCCGGGCCGCTTCGAGCTGGTGGCCGCCGACATCGGGCAGGGCACCGCCGTGCTGGTGCGCACCGCCTCGCGGCTGCTGCTCTACGACACCGGTCCTCGCTACGGCGCCGACACCGACGCCGGCCAGCGCGTGCTGCTGCCGCTGCTGCGCGCACGCGGCGAGCGCGCGCTCGACCTGCTGGTGCTGAGCCACGGCGACACCGACCACGTCGGCGGCGCGGCCACGCTGCTGGCCGCGCTGCCCGTGCGCCGGATGGCCAGCTCGCTCGACGAAGGGCACCCGCTGCGGGCAGGCGGCGTGCCGCACGAGCGCTGCCTCGCCGGCGGTCGCTGGCAGTGGGACGGCGTGGACTTCGCCTGGCTGCACCCGACCCCGGCCGACTTCGCGCCCGGCGCGCGGCCCAACGCGCTCAGCTGCGTGCTGCGCGTGTCCGTCCCCGGGCGCAGCGTGCTGCTGACCGGCGACATCGAGGCGCCGCAGGAGGGCGCGCTGCGCGCCCGCGAAGGCCCGTCCCTGGCCGCCGACGTGCTGCTGGTGCCGCACCACGGCAGCCTCACCTCGTCCACGGCAGGCTTCCTCGACGCGGTGGCGCCGCAGGTGGCGCTGGTGCAGGCGGGCTACCGCAGCCGCTACGGCCACCCGGCGGCGGCGGTGCTCCGCCGGCACGCCGAGCGCGGCATCGCCGTGGTGCGCAGCGACCGCTGCGGCGCCTTCACGCTGGGCGCCGACGGCAGCACCCGCTGCGAGCGCGGGGCGGCCCGGCGTTACTGGCATCATCCGGACGGAGAGGCGGCACCGGGCCTGCGCTGACGGCGCGGTGGCCGCAGCCGTGGCCCGGAGCTTGCATGCCTCCCGTGCCGGCCGGCACGCCCGCCGCGCAGGAGCCCGTCCCTTGTCGATCCACGTCGCGCTGAACCACGTCACCCACTACCGCTACGACCGGCGGGTGGCGCTGTCGCCGCAGGTCGTGCGGCTGCGCCCGGCGCCGCACTGCCGCACCCCGATCCTGTCGTACTCGCTGCGCGTGGAGCCTGCCGACCACTTCGTCAACTGGCAGCAGGACCCGTTCGCCAACCACCTGGCGCGGCTGGTGTTCCCGGAGAAGACGCGCGAGTTCAAGGTCACGGTCGACCTGGTCGCGCAGATGTCGGTCTACAACCCGTTCGACTTCTTCCTCGAGCCCCACGCCGAGGAGTTTCCGTTCGCGTACGGCGCGGAGCTGGCGCACGACCTCGCGCCCTACCTCGCCCGGATCCCGGCCACGCCGCGCTTCGCGGCGCTGCTGGCGAGCATCGACCGCAGTCCGCGCCGCACGATCGACTTCCTCGTCGCGCTGAACCAGCGCCTGCAGCGCGAGATCGGCTACCTGATCCGCATGGAGCCCGGCGTGCAGGCGCCGGAGACGACGCTCGAGAAGGCGAGCGGCTCCTGCCGCGACACCGGCTGGCTGCTGGTGCAGCTGCTGCGCCACCTGGGCCTGGCCGCGCGCTTCGTCTCGGGCTATCTCATCCAGCTCAAGCCCGACGTCAGGGCGCTCGACGGCCCGGGCGGCGCCGAGCACGACTTCACCGACCTGCACGCCTGGTGCGAGGTCTACCTGCCTGGCGCGGGATGGATCGGCCTGGACCCGACCTCGGGCCTGCTCGCCGGCGAAGGCCACGTGCCGGTGGCGTGCACGCCCGAGCCGAGCACCGCGGCCCCGGTCAGCGGCGCCGTCGATGAGTGCGAGGTGGTGTTCTCGCACCACATGCAGGTCACGCGCATCCACGAGAGCCCGCGCGTCACCAAGCCCTACACCGAGGAGCAGTGGCAGCGCATCGTGGCCCTCGGCGAGGCCGTCGACGCCCGCCTGGCGCAGCAGGACGTGCGACTGACGATGGGCGGCGAGCCGACCTTCGTCGCCGTCGACGACCGCGACGCGGCGGAGTGGAACACCGACGCGCTCGGCCCCACCAAGCGCGGCCTGGCCACCGACCTCGTGCTGAGGCTGCGTGAGCGCTACGGCGAGGGCGGCTTCCTGCACTTCGGCCAGGGCAAGTGGTACCCGGGCGAGCAGCTGCCGCGCTGGGCGCTGTCGGTGGTCTGGCGCCGCGACGGGGAGCCGGCCTGGCGCGACCCGTCTTGGTTCGCCGACGAACGCATGCCGCAGCGCTACACCGCGGCCGACGCGCACGTCTTCGTCACCACCCTGACGCGGCGGCTCGGGCTCGACCCGAAGTACGTGCTGCCCGGCTACGAGGACACCTGGTACTACCTGTGGCGCGATCGGCGGCTGCCGGTCAACGTCGACCCGTTCGACGCCCGGCTCGACGACGAGCTCGAGCGCGCGCGGCTGCGCCGCGTGTTCACCGCCGGCCTGTCGGCCACCGTCGGCTACGTGCTGCCGCTCAAGCGCGAGTGGCGCGTCGGCACCGCCGGCCCGCTGTGGGCCACCGGGCCCTGGTTCGTGCGCGACGAGCGGCTGTACCTGATCCCCGGCGACTCGCCGATGGGCTACCGCCTGCCGCTCGACTCGCTGCCCTGGGCGGCCAAGGGCGAGCAGCTCTGGCTTGCGCCGACCGACCCGTTCGCGCCGAGGGCGGCCCTGCCGGCAGCGGCCGCGCTGCGGGCGCAGTCACCGGCGGCTGCGGCCGCCCGCGGCGCGGGCGGGAGTGCTGCAGCCGGACCGCCGGCGGGAGCGGCAGCCGGACTCGGACCGGGCGCCGGTCCGGGGGGCGAGGGCGCTGCCGTGGGCGCACCTGGCGGGGCCGCAGGTGCGGGCGAGCGGCCGGCGGCCGGCCCGGTCTCGGCCCCTGGTGTCGAGCGCATGGCCACCGAGCAACTGCCCGAGGTGCCGCACCGCCGCGACCCGCTGGCGCCGCCGGCGCGCTTCGAGTCCGCGGGCGAGGTCACGCGCACCGCGCTGTGCGTCGAGGTGCGCGATCCCCAGCGCGCCAGCGGCCCGAAGGCCGAGACGCAGCACGGCGGCAGGAGCGGGGTGCTCTACGTCTTCATGCCGCCGCTGCGCTTCGCCGAGGACTACCTCGCGTTGCTGGCCGCGATCGAGGACACCTGCGCCGCGACCGGCATGAAGGTCGTGCTCGAGGGCTACCCGGCGCCGCGCGACCCGCGCCTGGCGCAACTGTCGGTGACGCCCGACCCCGGGGTCATCGAGGTCAACATCCATCCGGCCGGCAACTGGGGCGAGCTCGTCGACCACACCGAGTTCCTGTACGAGGCGGCGCGCCGCAGCCGCCTGTCGGCCGAGAAGTTCATGCTCGACGGCCGCCACACCGGCACCGGTGGCGGCAACCACTTCGTGCTCGGCGGCGCGACGCCGGCCGACAGCCCCTTCCTGCGCCGGCCCGACCTGCTCGCGAGCCTGCTCACCTACTGGCACAACCACCCGTCGCTGTCGTACCTGTTCTCGGGGCTGTTCATCGGCCCGACGAGCCAGCACCCGCGCTTCGACGAGGCCCGCGGCGACCAGGTCTACGAGGTCGAGATCGGCCTGGCGGAGATCGAGCGCCAGATGGCGATCCACCGCCAGGCCGCCGGGGGCGGCACGGGCGGTGGTGCGGGTGCGGGCGAGGGTGCGGGCTTGGGTGCGGTGCCGCCCTGGCTGGTCGACCGCACGCTGCGCAACCTGCTGGTCGACGTCACCGGCAACACGCACCGCACCGAGTTCTGCATCGACAAGCTGTACTCGCCCGACGGCCCCACCGGGCGGCTGGGCCTGCTCGAGCTGCGCGCCTTCGAGATGCCGCCGCACGCGCGGATGAGCCTGGCGCAGCAGCTGCTGCTGCGCGCGCTGGTCGCCTGGTTCTGGCGCGAGCCCTACCGCGGGCGCGGTGCGACGCGGCTCACGCGCTGGGACACCGGCCTGCACGACCGCTTCCTGCTGCCGAGCTTCGTGCAGATGGACTTTGCCGACGTCGTCGCCGACCTGAACGCGGCTGGCTTCCCGTTCGACATCGAGTGGTTCAACGCCCACTTCGGCTTCCGCTTCCCGCTGATCGGCGAGGTCGCGGTGGCCGGGCTGCACCTGACGCTGCGCAACGCGCTCGAGCCCTGGCACGTGATGGGCGAGGAGGGCGCCCCCGGCGGCACCGTGCGCTACGTCGACTCGTCGCTCGAGCGGCTGGAGGTCCGGGTGACGGGCATGAACGGCAACCGGCACGTCGTCGCCGTCAACGGCCGTGCGCTGCCGCTGCAGCCCACCGGCCGCGTCGGCGAGTTCGTCTGCGGCGTGCGCTACCGGGCCTGGCAGCCGCCCTCGGCGCTGCACCCGACGATCGGCGTGCACGCGCCGCTGACCTTCGACGTCGTCGACCGCTGGCAGCGGCGTTCGCTCGGCGGCTGCCGCTATCACGTCGCGCACCCGGGCGGACGCAACTACGACACCTTCCCGGTCAACGCCTACGAGGCCGAGAGCCGGCGCCTGGCGCGCTTCTTCCGCTTCGGGCACACGCCGGGCACGATGGACGTCGAGGCCGCGCCGCCGAGCCTGGAGCTGCCGTTCACGCTCGACCTGCGGCGCGCCCCGGAGGCGCAGCGCGGATGAGCCGGCGCGCGCCTTCGCGGCCCGGCGCCGCCCCACCCGCCGAGGAGGCTGCGTGAGCCCCGGCCCGCAGGTGCTTTCGCGGCAGGCTGCGCTGTCGCCGGAGCCGGCCGCCGGTGCCGGCCTCGACCGCCTGCTGCTGGCCCGCGCGCTGCCACCGCAGCCCGGCGTCTGGGACGAACTGCGCGAGCCCGACGGCGCGCTGCGGGCCCGCTGGCGCCGCTTCGCGGCATGCATGCCGGCCGCGCGCGACGCCGGCGGCGGCAGCCCTCGCGACTCGGCGGTCGACCCCGCCGCCGACCTCGACCGGCGTGTCGGCGACGTGGCGGCCGAGCTGCGCCGCGCCGGCGTCACCCACAACGTCTTCGGCGCGGGCGGCGTGGCCAGCCGGCCGTGGTCGCTCGAGCTGCTGCCGCTGATCATCGAGCCGGCCGAGTGGTCCGCCATCGAGCGCGGCGTCGCGCAGCGCGCGGCGCTGCTCGAGGCGATGCTGGCCGACCTCTACGGCGGGCAGCGCCTGTTGCGCGACGCGCTGCTGCCGGCGGCGCTGCTGCTGCGGCACCCGGGCTGGCTGCGCCCGCTGCTGGGCAGCGTGCCGGCGGGCGGGCAGCGGCTGCTGATCGCCGCCTTCGACCTCGTGCGCGGCCCCGACGGCGGCTGGACGCTCGCGGCCCAGCGCACGCAGGTGCCCTCGGGCCTGGGCTACGTGCTGCACAACCGGCTCGTCGTCGCGCGCCAGTTCCCCGACGCCTTCCGCGAGCTGCGCGTGCAGCGCATCGCCAGCAGCTACCGCCTGCTGCTGGACAGCATCGAGCAGCGGGCGCGCGCGCTGGTGCCCGGCGGTGGGGCGCCGCGCATCGTGCTGCTGACCCCGGGGCCCTACGCCGAGACCTACTTCGAGCACGCCTACCTGGCGCGCTACCTCGGGTTGCCGCTGGTCGAGGGTGGCGATCTGGCCGTGCGCGGCGAGCGGCTGTTCCTGAAGACGGTCGAGGGGCTGGAGCCGGTGCACGGCGTGCTGCGGCGCGTGGACGACGACTGGTGCGACCCGCTGGAGCTGCGGCCCGACTCGGCCCTCGGCGTGCCCGGGCTGCTGCAGGCCGCGCGCGCGCGCACCGTGGTGCTGGCCAACGCCCCGGGCAGCGCGTTCCTGGAGACGCCGGCGCTGCAGGGCTTCCTGCCCGGCATCTGCCGGGCGCTGCTCGACGAGCCGTTGTTGCTGCCCTCTGTGCCCACCTGGTGGTGCGGCGAGGCCGCCGCCTGGGACGACGTCCGCCGGCGCGATCCGGCGCTGGCCGGGCACGTCGTGCGCAGCACCTACCCGATCGCCGCCTCCGACGGCTGGCGCACCTCGCAGGTGTTCGACGGGCCGGTCTCGGCGATCGGCGACGACCCGGAGGCGTTCACCGTCCAGGGGCGGCTGCGGCTCGCGCGTGCCCCGACATGGGGCGATGGCGTGCTGGCGCCGCGCCCGGCCATGGTGCGCGTCTACGCGATCGCCGACGGCGAGGGCCGCTGGCACGTGCTGCCCGGCGGCATGACGCGGGTGGCGCGCGGCGAGGCCGCGAGCCTGTCGATGCAGCGCGGCGGCACCAGCCTCGACACCTGGGTGCTGACCGACGGCCCCGTCGACGGCTTCTCGATGCTGCCCAGCCGCTTGTCGCCCGACGACATCGGCCGCCGCCGGCGCCCGGTGGCCAGCCGCACCGGCGAGAACCTGTTCTGGCTCGGCCGCTACACCGAGCGCACCGAGCAGCTGGTGCGGCTGGCCCGCGCCACGTTGACGCTGACCGAGGCCGACAGCGACGCCAGCGCCCCCGAGCAGCGCGCGCTGTCCGACCTGGCGGTGCGTTGCGGCCTGGCACCGGCGGGCGTGCCGAGCCTGGCGCAGTCGCCGCGGCTGTTCGAGCGCGCGGTGCTGTCCGCCCTCGGCGACTCGCAGGCGCGCAGCGGCGCCTGCAGCGTGGCCTTCAACCTGGCCGCGCTGGAGCGGGCGTCGCAGGCCCTGCGCGACCAGCTCTCGGTCGAGCAGTGGGGCCTGATCCTCCGCATGTGCGAGTCGTTCGCCGACGCGCTGGACGGGCCGCGCCGCGAGGGCGGTGCCGACGCGCTGCCGCGCCCGCCCGAGGTGCTGGCGGCACTGGACCGCCTGGCGCTGTACCTGGCCGCCGTCACCGGCGCGCAGACCGACCGGATGGTCCGCGACCACGGCTGGCGGCTGCTGACCGTGGGCCGCCTGGTCGAGCGCCTGATCGGCGTGGCCGAGCGGATGCGCGCCTTCCTCGACGCCGGGGCGCTGCAGCGTGCCGCCGGCGTGGAGCTGCTGCTCGAACTGTTCGACAGCGTGATCACGTTCCGCTCCCGCCACCAGAGCCACGAGGACCTGCTCGCGCTGGCCGACGTGCTGGTGCTCGACGGCACCAATCCGCGCAGCTTCGCCGGCGTGCTGCGGCGGCTGCGCACCGAGCTCGGCAAGCTGCCCGGCGACGGCCGGGCGCTCGCGGCGTTCCTGGCGCTGCTGCCGGCCGAGGGCGCCGGGATCGCGGTGGCCGACCTGCGCGGCTGCGACGACGCGCAGGTCGGCGCCGCGCTGCGGGCGCTGGCGGTGCGGCTGGCGGCGGCCGGGGCCGGGCTGGCCGACGCGATCGGCGAGCGCTACTTCGACGTCGCGCACGAGCTGGAGCAGCGGGTGTGAACGGCGGCGCGCCATCGGCGGCGCCCTGCGTGCTCGACGTCGAGCACCGCACCCGCTATGCCTACTCGAGCCCGGTGTCGGCGTCGCACCACATGGCCCACCTGCAGCCGCTGTCCGACGCGCACCAGCAGCTGCACGCGTGGACGCTGCAGATCGAGCCCGGGCCGGCGCACTCGCGCGCCAGCCGCGACGGCTTCGGCAACGCGCAGCACCACTTCGAGCTGCACGCTGCCCACACGCGGCTGGTGGTGTGCGCGCGCAGCCGCGTCGCGCTCTGGCCGCGCCACGTCGGGCTGAAGCCCGAGGACGCGCCGGCCTGGGACGCGCTGGCGGCGCGGCTGCGCTACGTCGCCGGGGGCGCGTTCGAGCCGGCGCTCGAGTTCGCGCTGCCCTCGCCCTACGTGCCGCGCCTGCCGGCGCTGGCCGGGTTCGCGGCGCCGTCGTTCCTGCCCGGGCGGCCGGTGGCGGCGGTGGCGCTGGACCTGATGCACCGCATGCACGCCGACTTCGCCTACGAGTCGCGCTCGACCGACGTCGACACCCCGCTTGCGCGCGTGCTCGCGCAGCGGCGCGGCGTCTGCCAGGACTTCGCCCACCTGCTCGCCGGCTGCCTGCGCGCCTACGGCGTGCCGGCGCGCTACGTCAGCGGCTACCTGCTGACCCGCCCGCCCGGCGACGGCCCGGCGCTGCTGGGTGCCGACGCCTCGCACGCCTGGGTCCAGGTGTGGAGCCCGGCGACGCCGGGCGTGCCCGACGCGCCCGACGGTGCCTGGCTCGACCTCGACCCGACCAACGACCTCGTGCCGGGGACCGGCCACGTGCGCGTGGCCGTCGGTCGCGATTTCGGCGACGTGACCCCGCTGCGCGGCGTCGTCCGCGGTGGCGGGCGCCACCAGCTCGAGGTCGGGGTGCACACCAGCGAGGCAGGCGCGCCGCTTGCTTGCGCGGTTGAGGAGGAGTCGACGCCGCGATGAAGACGCCTTTCGACGAGATGCGCGCTGGCGACCCGGTCGGCGGACCGGTGCGCGAGCACTACCGGGCCTACGGCCAGTGGCTGGCCCGCCAGAGCGCCGACGCGATGGCCGCGCGCCGCCACGAGGCGGAGATGATCTTCCGGCGCGTCGGCATCACCTTCGCCGTCTACGGCGCCAAGGACGAGGAGGGCGCCGGCACCGAGCGTCTGATCCCCTTCGACCTGATCCCGCGCGTGATCCCCAAGCACGAGTGGATCGAGCTCGAGGCCGGCCTGCGCCAGCGCGTCAGCGCGCTGCAGCGCTTCATCAAGGACGTCTACCACGGCCAGGACATCCTGAAGGCCGGCATCGTGCCGGCCGACATGGTGCTGCGCAACAGCCAGTTCCGGCCCGAGATGATGGGCGTGGCGGTGCCGGGCGACGTCTACTCCCACATCAGCGGCATCGACATCGTGCGCGCCGGCAACGCCGACGGCAGCGGCACCTACTACGTGCTCGAGGACAACCTGCGCGTGCCCAGCGGCGTGAGCTACATGCTCGAGAACCGCAAGATGATGATGCGGCTGTTCCCCGAGCTGTTCAGCATCCACCGCGTCGCGCCGGTGGCGCACTACCCCGACCTGCTGCTCGACACGCTGCGCACGGTGGCGCCTGCCGGGGTCAACGAGCCCACCGTCGTCGTGCTGACGCCGGGCATGTACAACAGCGCCTACTTCGAGCACGCCTTCCTGGCCCAGCAGATGGGCGTCGAGCTGGTCGAGGGCCAGGACCTGTTCGTGCGCGACGGCTTCGTTTACATGCGCACGACGCAGGGGCCGCGGCGCGTGGACGTGGTCTACCGGCGTGTCGACGACGACTTCCTCGACCCCAAGGCCTTCCGCGCCGACAGCACGCTCGGCTGCGCCGGCCTGCTCGACGTCTACCGCGCCGGCAACATCACGCTGGCCAACGCCATCGGCACGGGCATCGCCGACGACAAGGGCATCTATCCGTACGTGCCGCGGATGATCGAGTTCTACCTCGGCGAGAAGCCGATCCTGCACAACGTGCCCACCTACCTGTGCCGCGAGCCCGAGGACCTGAAGTACGTGCTGGCGCACCTGCCCGAGCTCGTCGTCAAGGAGGTCCACGGCGCAGGCGGCTACGGGATGCTGGTCGGCCCAGCAGCCACGCAGGCGGAGATCGCCGCCTTCCGCGCCGCGCTCGAGGCCAACCCGGCCAACTACGTCGCGCAGCCGACGCTGTCGCTCTCGAGCTGCCCGACCTTCGTCGACAGCGGCATCGCGCCGCGCCACATCGACCTGCGGCCCTACGTGCTGGCCGGCAAGTCGGTGCAGACCGTGCCTGGAGGCCTGACGCGCGTGGCGCTGAAGGAGGGCTCGCTGGTCGTCAACTCGTCGCAGGGCGGCGGCACCAAGGACACCTGGGTGCTCGAGGACTGAAGCAGGGGGGACAGGACGATGCTTTCGCGAACCGCCGACCACCTGTTCTGGATGGCCCGCTACATGGAGCGGGCGGAGAACACCGCCCGCATGCTCGACGTGAACTACCAGACCTCGCTGCTGCCGCAGAGCGAGATCACGACGGAGCAGGGCTGGAGCGGTCTGCTGTCGATCAGCGAGCTGACCGGTCCGTTCACGGCCAAGCACCACGCGGTCGACGCCGCGGCGGTGATGGACTTCATGGTCCGGGACCAGAGCAACCCGAGCAGCATCACCTGCTGCCTGCGCGCGGCGCGCGAGAACGCGCGCGCGGTGCGCGGGGCGCTGACCACCGAGGTCTGGGAGACGATGAACCAGACCTGGCTCGAGTTCAACCGGCTGCTCGCCGACGGCGCCCTCGACCGCGATCCCGGGGCACTGTTCGAGTGGGTGAAGTCGCGCTCGCACCTGTCGCGCGGGGTCACCGTGGGCACGATGCCGATGGACGAGGCGCTGTACTTTCTGCGCGTGGGCACCTTCCTGGAGCGGGCCGACAACACCGCCCGTCTGCTCGACGTGAAGTTCCATGCGCTGGCCGGCGACTACTTCGGCAGCGCCGCCAAGGAGAGCCAGGAGGTCGACTTCTACCACTGGAGCGCGATCCTGCGCTCGGTCTCCGGCTTCGAGATCTACCGCAAGGTCTACCGCAACGTGATCCGGCCCGAGCGCGTCGCCGAACTGCTGATCCTGCGGCCCGACATGCCGCGCTCGCTGGCCGCCTGCATGAACGAGGTCGTGGCCAACCTGCAGCAGGTGGCCAACCAGCAGAGCGGCGAGACGCTGCGGCGCGCGGGCCGGCTGCGCGCCGACCTGCAGTACGGGCGGATCGACGAGATCCTGGCCACCGGCCTGCACGCCTACCTGACGCAGTTCCTGGACCGCGTCAACGACCTCGGCGTCGGGATCAGCCGCGACTTCCTGGTGCCGATGGCGGCCTGAGGCCGGCACCGCGTCTCCCGACGCGGCATGTCGGGGCGGGCCGAGGCCCGCCTCAGGCGGCCGGCGCCTTCTTGGCCGCCTTCTTCTTGGCCACCTTCTTCTTGGTCGCCTTCTTCTTGGTCGCCTTCTTCTCGCCCGTGGGGGCGGCCTTCTTGCCGCCGGCGGCCTTGTCGGCGGCCGACGGCTGGACCGACGGCGCGCCGGCAGCCGGGCTGGCAGGGGTCTGGGCGAAGGCGAGCGTCGATGCGGTGGCGAGCAGGAGGCTGGACAGCAGGGTCTTCATGGCGGCAGGTGGTCGGGGGATGGCCCGATCGGCTCCGGGCCCGGCAGAGCGATCGCGAAGGCATCGCGGACTGCCTTCTCAACGCGGCGTGGCCCGCCCCGGTTGACCCTGCATGACGTGAGGGTAATGTGCCTGGCCTCACGCCGCCGCGCGCAGCGCCTCGGCCAGCAGGATCACGGCCATCGCGTAGTAGCTCGACCAGTTGTAGCGCGTGACCGCGTAGAAGTTGCCCGTGCCCGCGTAGTGCACCGGCGGCCGGCCGCCATCCTCGAGCTCCACCAGGGCCAGCGGGCCGTCGTGCGCGGCCGCGGCTGGCGCCAGCCGCGCGCCGCGCTCGACCATCTGGGCCGGGCTGAAGGTGGGCACGATGTCGGGTGCCAGCAGCACGGCGCGGTCCTGCGGCTCGGCCGGCGCGGTGACCTCGAAGTGCGTCGGCATGCCGCGCTGCCAGCCGAACTGCGCCAGGTAGTGCGCGACCGAGCCGATCGCGTCGGCCGGGTTGCTGCGCAGGTCGATCCGACCGTCGGCGTCGAAGTCGACGCCGAAGCGCAGGATGCTGCTCGGCATGAACTGCGGCAGCCCGATCGCGCCGGCGAAGCTGCCGCGCGGCTCCTGCGGGTCGAGCGCCTCGCGCCGGCACCACACCAGCAGCGCGAGCAGTTCGTCGCGGAAGAAGGCGCTGCGGTCGCGGCGGCCGGGCGGGAAGTCGAGCGACAGCGTGGCCAGCGCGTCGATGGCACGGAAGTCGCCCATCATGCGCCCGTAGAAGGTCTCGATGCCCACGATGGCGACGACGATCTCCGCCGGCACGCCGTGCCCGGCCTCGGCGCGCGCCAGCCAGCGCGCGTGTTCGCGCCAGAACGCCACCCCTGCCGCGATGCGCCTGCCCTCGACGAAGCGCTCGCGGTAGGCGGTCCAGTTGCGCGCCGTGCCCGCTGGCGGCGGCATGATCAGTCGGCGCACGGCCTCGCTGCGCCGCGCCTGCGACACCTGTGCGCGCACCCAGGCCGGGTCGAGCCCGTGCCGCTGCTCGGCCATCGCCGCGAGGCCTTCGAGTTCCGGATGGTGGGCGTAGGCCGGATCGACCGCAGCGCGATCCGGGCGGCGCCGGGTGGATGCCAGCGCGCCGACCGGCGCCAGGCAGGCAGCGGCCAGCGCGGCGGCGCAGGTGCGGCGCGTCGGATGCGGCGGGACCATGCCGGCGAGCCTACCAGTCCGGGGGGACTTGGGTCTGGCGCGGGTCGGCGTCCGCGCTCAGCGCGTGGCCGAGGCTGCTGCGGCCGCCGCGGCCTGCCGGAAGCGCCGCCACCACGCCGTGCCGCCGGCCGCAGAAGGCCGTGCGTCGGGCCCGTAGCGCGAACGGGCCAGCACGTCGAGGGCAGAGGCCAGCGCGTCGCCGCGCGCGCCGAGCACCTGCCGCACGCGGGCCGCGCGCGTCAGCGGCGGCTCGTGCGGGGCCACCTCGACGCCGAGGGCGGCCAGGCGTTCGCGCACGCGCTGCTCCAGGCGCTGCCAGGGGTCGCGGCGCTGTCGGTCCCACCACGCCCAGGCGGCCCCGCCCAGTGCGGCGGCAGCCAGCAGCAGCACGAGCAGCGAGGCGAGATCGCGTCCCTCGGGGGCCTTCAGCCCGAGGCTGCGCAGCAGGTCGAACTGCTGGCTGCGGGAGTAGTTCAGCACCCGCTGGTTCCACGCGTTCTCGACCGCTTCCCATCCGCGGCGCAAGCGGTCGGCAAGGTCGGGGTCGATGGTGTTCAGGGCCCCGGCCACCAGCCCCGGCGGGGGCCGCAGGCTGCGGCCGGCGCGCACGCGGTCGGGCGCGACGGCGGCGGTCGGGTCGGCGCGGACCCAGCCGCGACCGGCCTGCCAGTACTCGGCCCAGGCGTGCGCATGGCTCTGGCGCACGACCCGCCAGCCGTCGCGGGTGGGGGGATCCGTGCCCTGGTAGCCCGTGACGATGCGCGCCGGGATGTCCAGCGACCGCATCACGACCACGAAGGCCGCGGCGAAGTGCTCGCAGAAGCCGGCCTTGCGCTCGAACCAGAACTCGTCCACCGCGTCGGCGCCGTAGGTGCCCGGCGCAAGCGTGTAGCTGTAGCCCGCCTGGCCGATGTGCTGCAGCACCGCGGCGGCAAGCGTGGAGGCGTCGGCCGAGGCGAGCCCGGGTTGCTGGCGCAGCGCCACCGCCCAGGCCCGGGTGCGGGGGTTGGAGCCTGATGGCAGGCGCAGGTGGTCGCGCAGCCCGGGCACCGGGTCGACCGGGCCGTGCACCGCCGACAGCCAGGCGCCGGCCTCGATGCGCACGCGCTCGGCGATCGGCCGGTCGGTCTGCCACTGCGCGTCGGGCCGCAGCAGCGCCATCCAGCCTGGCAGCGTCGGCGCGAGCCCGGGGGTGTCGGGGGTCAGCTCCAGCAGCGGCAGCAGCGGCAGGCGCATCGGCTCGAGCGTCATCTCGTAGCGCAGCGCCGGCGCCGAAGGGCGCAGGTCGGCGCGCGGCCGCTGCGACACCGGCACGGTGGGTACACCGCGCGTCCACTCGCGGCCGTCGAAGGCCGACAGCACCGGCCCGCGGAAGTAGATCTGCTCGGCCGGCGGCGCCGGGCCGAGGAAGCGGACGCGGAATGCGATCGAGTCGTCCTCGGCCACTTCGGCGACGCCGCCCAGCCGCAGCGTGCCCGACAGCCCCGTGCGCCCCTGCGCATCCTGCGGCAGTCCCCACAACGGGCCGATGCGCGGGAACAGCACGAACAGCAGCGCCATCACCGGCAGCCCGAGCGCGGTGGTGCGCGCGGCGACCGCGGCGGCGGTGGCCAGCGGTGGCCGGCCCACGGGCATGTGCGCCAGGACCAGCGAGGTCAGCAAGCCCCAGAGCGACAGCAGCATCCACAGGCCCGAGGGCAGGCTCTGCGAGTAAAGGAAGTGCGTGAGCACGAGGAAGAAGCCGAGGAAGAACACCACCAGCGCATCGCGGCGCGCTCGCAGCTCGAGCGTCTTCAGCGACATCAGCACCGCGAGCATCGTCACGCCGGCCTCCTTGCCGAACATCGAGCGCTCGCCCCACAGGGTCAGCCCGACGGCGGCGACCAGCAGCGCCGTGACCGCCCAGCGGCCGGGCAGCGCCGCGCCCGCCAGCGCGATGCGCGCCCGCCACAGCAGCACGAAGCCGACCATCACGGCGCACCACGGCGGCAGGTGCAGCAGGTGCGGACCCACCGTGATCGCGATGACCAGCAGCAGGAACAGCGTGTCGCGCGTCTCGCGCGGCAGCCGGCGCAGCGCCTCGGCGGCGGAACGGCGCAGCCCCGGCCCCGGTGCGACGGCAGGGTTCACGCCCACAACGCGAGCAGGTCGAGCGCCGCGCGGCGGTGCGATTCGCCGCTGCCCGAAGGCAGGTCCGCGCCCGGCAGGCGGAGCGCGTAGGTGAGTCCGTCGCGCTCGGCGGCCAGCACCCAGGCCGCCAGCCGCTGCAGCCGCGGCTCGGTGCCC
Organism: Rubrivivax sp.; assembly: GCA_020248915.1. Classification (GTDB taxonomy): domain Bacteria; phylum Pseudomonadota; class Gammaproteobacteria; order Burkholderiales; family Burkholderiaceae_C; genus Rubrivivax. The sequence goes on from JADCGP010000011.1 coordinate 27,869, forward strand.
GCGATGCCCGCGTCGGACCAGTCGAGCTGCAACTCGCGACGGCCCGCGCCCACGGTCTCGCGGCTGACCAGCTCGCCGGCATGCGCCACCTTCTTCCACACCACCTGGCGCATCGTGTCGCCACGTTGCCAGGGACGCACGCCGTCGAACTCGCTGCCGTGCGTGCGGGGGCGCGGCAGCTCCCCGCTGGAGGCGGCGCCGCGAGCGGGCAGCGGGGGTGCCGGGTGCTCCGGCTGCGGCCAAGCCAGCAGCCGCGCGGCCGGGCGCCACACCGTCCAGGCCCTGAACAGGCCGAACGGGAACACGGTCTGCACCACCAGGGGGGGCAGCGCGTGCCAACCCCGGTGCGGCGGCACGCGCGCCAGCTGCAGCAGGTGCTGCCCCTGCGCCGGCACGTCGCACCACGCGGCCTGCTCGGAGGCCTCGCCCGGCGCAGCGCCGAAGCCGAGCATCAGCGCGTGCCGGGCGCGCCCCGGGTTGGTGATGACCAGTTCCACCGCGGCCGGCGTGCCGGCGAAGACCGGGCTCGGTGCCTTGACGTGAAGCGCCAGGCCGCGCAGGTTGCCGTGCGTCAGGTGCATCGACACGGCCCCGGCGCCGGCCAGCAGGAAGGTCAGCGCGTAGCCGAGGTTGAGCTGGTAGTTGATGGAGGCCAGCAGCATCGCCACCAGCGTCAAGCCGAAGGTCAGGCCGGCCCGCGTGGGCAGGATGTAGATGTTGCGCTGCCCGAGCGTCCAGTTGTCGGTGCGCGGCAGCCGCGACAGCCACCAGTGGCGCAGTGCGGCGCGCGGCTGGCCGAGCCAGCCCGGCGTGGCCGTTGCGACGCCCGGCCCGGGCGCGGCCAGCGCGCCGGCCGGTACGGCTGCAGCAATGCCTGCAGGCGTGTTCACCAGGACCCCCTCGACGCGTCCACGGCCCGTCAGGCGACCGGCGTCGCCTCCACCATCGCGTGCACCTGCTCGACGGCGCCGCGCCCGGCGCCGGGCACGGGGTTCAACCGGTGGGCGATGGTCTGGGGCAGGATGGCCTGCACGTCGTCGGGCGCGACGTAGTCGCGCCCGGCCAGCAGCGCGCGGGCGCGCGCAGCGCGCAGCACGGCGATGCCGGCGCGGGGCGACAGCCCGTCGGTGAACCAGCGGCCGCTGCGCGTCGCGGCGATCAGCGACTGGAGATAGTCCAGCAGCGGATCGCCGGCCCGCACCTGCAGCACGGCCTGCTGCGCCGACTCCAGCTCGGCTGGCGACATCACCGGGACCAGGTCGCGGACCGCGTCGCGCCGGTCGCCGCCGGCCAGCAGCGCGCGCTCGCTGGCGCGGTCGGGGTAGCCGAGCATGATGCGCATCAGGAAGCGGTCGAGCTGGCTCTCGGGCAGCGGGTAGGTGCCCAGCTGGTCGCTCGGGTTCTGCGTCGCGATGACGAAGAAGGGCCGCGGCAGGGCGCGCGTCTCGTTCTCGACGCTGACCTGCTGTTCCTCCATCGCCTCGAGCAGCGCGCTCTGCGTCTTCGGGCCGGCGCGGTTGATCTCGTCGGCCAGCAGGACCTGGGCGAACACCGGCCCGGGGTGGAAGACGAAGCGGTCCTGCGCGCGCTCGAACACGCTGACGCCGATCAGGTCGGAGGGCAGCAGGTCGGCCGTGAACTGCACGCGGCGGAACTGCAGCCCGAGCGACACCGCCAGCGTATGGGCGAGCGTCGTCTTGCCGACCCCGGGCAGGTCCTCGATCAGAAGATGTCCGCCGGCGAGCAGGCAGGCGATGCAGTCCTCGACCTGTGCCCGCTTGCCGACGACGATCGTGCTAATCTGGTCGGCAAGCGTGGCCAACCGTCGTTGCAGCGTCGGGTCCATGCGCGGCACGTTACCCGAAATGCGCGCGGCCGAACCATCGATGAATACCGCTTTGTACAGCCATCCTGCCTGCCGCGGCCATGACATGGGCGCAGGCCATCCGGAGTGTCCCCAGCGCCTGGATGCCATTGCCGACCACCTGCGCGCCACGGGGCTGGACATGCTCCTGGACTGGCGCGAGGCCGGGCCCGCCACCGCCGAGCAGATCGGCCGCGCTCACGCCGCCGGCTACGTGGCAAAGCTGGTCGACCTGCTCGGGCAGCTGCGAACCAGCGGCGAGAGCCGCCACCTCGACCCCGACACGGTGGCCTGCCCGGCCACGCTCGACGCCGCGCTGCACGCCGCGGGCGCGGCCGTGGCCGCGACCGAGGACGTGATCGCCGGCCGCGTGGCCAACGCGTTCTGCCTGGTCCGGCCGCCCGGACATCATGCGACCCGCGACGAGGCGATGGGCTTCTGCTTCTTCAACAACGTCGCGGTGGCCGCACGGCATGCGCTGGATGTGCACGGCCTGCAGCGGGTGGCCATCGTCGACTTCGACGTCCACCACGGCAACGGCACCGAGGACATCGTCGCCGGCGACGAGCGCGTGCTGATGGTCAGCTTCTTCCAGCACCCGCTCTACCCCTACAGCGGGGCCGTCCCCAAGGGCACGAACATGGTCAACGTGCCCATGCCCCCGTACACGCGCGGCCCCGGCGTGCGCCAGGCGATCGAGCAGCAGTGGCTGCCCGCGCTGGAGGAGTTCCGGCCGCAGATGATCTTCCTCAGCGCCGGCTTCGACGCCCACCGCGAGGACGACCTCGGGCAGATGGGCCTGGTCGAGGCCGACTACCAGTGGATCACGCAGCAGCTCGCCGCCGTGGCCCGGCGCCACGCGCAGGGCCGCATCGTCAGCTGCCTGGAGGGCGGCTACAGCCTGAGCGCGCTGGCGCGCAGCGTGGCCGCGCACCTGCGCGCGCTGGCCGACGTCGCGTAGCCCGATGGCAGCACCCGACCGGGCCGCGGAACTCGGCCAGCTCGTCGCCGCGCTGACGCGCCCGACCGCGCTGGTCGAACTGGCCGCCGTCGCCGGCTGCCTGGTCGCCGCGTGGGCCCTGGTGCGCCTGCTGCGAGGCAAGGCGCCCGCTGCCGGCTCGATCTGGTTCGGCGAGCGTGTCATCGACGGCGTGCTGTTCCCGGCCCTGGCGCTCGCGCTGGCCTACGCCGCGCGCTGGGCGCTGGCCGGCCAGCTGCCGATTGCCGTGTTCCGGCTCGCGCTGCCGATCCTGATCTCGCTGCTCGCGATCCGGCTCACGGTGCGCGTGCTGCACAGCGCCTTCCCTGCCTGGGAGCTCATGCGCGTGTTCGAGCGCAGCGTGTCGTGGATCGCCTGGGGGGCGATGGTGCTGTGGGTGACCGGGCTGCTGCCCCTGATCCTGTCCGAGCTCGAGCAGATCACCTGGAAGGTCGGCAGCACCACGATCTCGGTGCGCAACATGCTGGAAGGGGTCGTCGCGGCCATCGTCGTGCTGATGCTCGCGCTGTGGGTGTCCTCCGCCATCGAGGCCCGGCTGCTCAAGGGCGCCACGGACAACCTGAGCATCCGCAAGATGGCGGCCAACGCGGTGCGGGCGCTGCTGCTCTTCGTCGGCCTGATGCTCGCGCTCACCGCGGCGGGCATCGACCTCACCGCGCTCGGCGTGCTCGGAGGCGCGGTCGGCGTGGGCATCGGCTTCGGCCTGCAGAAGCTGGCGGCCAACTACGTCAGCGGCTTCGTGATCCTGGCCGAGCGCAGCATGCGCATCGGCGACACGGTCCGGGTCGACAACTTCGAGGGCCGGATCACCGACATCAGCACCCGCTACACCGTCATCCGCGCGCTGAACGGCCGCGAGAGCATCGTCCCCAACGAGATGATGATCACGCAGCGCATCGAGAACAGCTCGCTGGCCGACTCGAAGGTGTCGCTGACGACCACGGTGCAGGTGGCCTACGGAACCGACCTCGACGACCTGATGCCCCGGCTGCAGCAGGCGGTGGCGGCCGCGCCGCGGGTGCAGGCCGATCCGGCCCCCGCGGTCCACCTGACCGCGTTCGCCGCCGACGGCCTGGAGCTGACGATCGGCTTCTGGATCACCGACCCGGAGAACGGCCAGCTCAACGTGCGCTCCGGCGTCAACCTCGCGATCCTGCGCGCGCTGGCGCAGCGCGGCGTCGAGATCCCGTACCCGCAGCGCGTCGTGCGCAACGCCGCCGATTGACGAGCGCGCCCGCCGCGGCCGGTGGCCGCCTGCCTCCCCTCGTGCTCGCCTGCCTGGCTGCCACCTGGCTGGTCTGGGGCAGCACCTACCTCGCGATCAAGTTCGCGCTCGTCAGCTTTCCACCCTTCTTCCAGATGGGCACGCGCTTCCTCGTCGCCGGCGCGCTGCTGGCGGCCTGGATGCGCTGGCGCGGCGCTCCCTGGCCCAACGCCCGCCAGTGGCGGCACGCCTTCGTCGTCGGCGCGCTGATGCTCGGCGGCGGCATGGGCTGCACCGCGCTGGCCGAGACCACGGTGGCCTCGGGGCTGGTCGTCGCCTTCATCGCGATCGGGCCGCTGCTGATCACGCTGATGAGCCTGCCCTTCGGCGTGCGGCCGGCGCCGGCCGAGGCGGCGGGCATCGCGGTCGGCTTTGCCGGCGTGTTGATGCTGGTGCAGGGCCAGGGCTTCGGCGGCTCGCCGGCCGGTCTGGCGGCGATGCTGATCGCCACGTCGAGCTGGGCGCTGGGCAGCGTGCTCAGCCAGCGGCGTCTGCCGCTGGCGCCGGGCGCGATGGGCTTCGCCAGCGAGATGCTCGCCGGCGGCCTGGTGCTGATGCTCATCGCGCTCGTGCGCGGCGAGGCGCCGCAATGGCCGCCGACCGCGGGCGCCGCAGCCGCGTGGGCCTACCTCGTCGTGGCCGGCTCGCTGGTCGGTTTCACCGCCTACATGGTGCTGCTCGCGCGCACGACGCCTGCTCTGGCCTCCAGCTACAGCTTCGTCAACCCGGTGATCGCGCTTCTGCTCGGCGTCGGGCTGGCCGGCGAGGTGGTCACGACCTGGGAGTGGATCGCCTCGGGCGTGATCGTCGCCGGCGTCGTGCTGCTGGTGCTGGGGCGGCGTGCCGGTGCCTGAGGCGTCAAGACGCGTCGCGCCCGGGCAGCCGCGGCTTCGAGCCCGGGTCGAGCTTAAGCGCCGCCTTCACCAGCAGGTGCGCCGAGACCGGTGCGGTGAGGAACAGGAACAGCGTGATCAGCAGCTCGTGCCAGCTCGGCTTGCCCTGCCACGCGAACCACAGGCCCGAGGCGACCAGCACGCAGCCCACGCCCAGCGTCGTGGCCTTGCTCGGGCCGTGCAGCCGCTTGTAGAAGTCGCCCAGCTTGGCCAGCCCCCAGGAGCCGACCAGCGCGAAGCCCGCCCCGACCACCAGCAGCGCGGCCACCGCGATCTCCAGCACCACGCTCATTCGACGATGTCCCCGCGCACGATGAACTTGCCCAGGACCACGGTGCCGACGAAGCCGAGCAGGCCGATCAGCAGCGCGACCTCGAAGTAGCTCTTGTCGGCCAGCCACAGCCCGAGCACCACCAGCAGCGCCAGCGAGTTCACGTACAGCGTGTCCAGCGCCAGCACGCGGTCGGGCAGGCCGGGCCCGCGCAGCAGGCGCCACGCGTTGAGCACCAGCGCGAGCGCGAACGCGGCCAGCACCCAGGGCAGCACCGCGGCCAGGATCGGGGGCAGGTCCGTCACTCGAAGATCTCCACGAGCGGCGCTTCGTAGCGCGCCTTGATGTCGGCCACCAGCGCGGCCTCGTCGTCGCAGTGCAGCGCGTGCACCAGCAGGAAGCGGCGGTCCTCGCTCAGCTCGCTGGACAGCGTGCCCGGTGTCATCGTGATGATGCCGGCCAGCGCGACGATGCCATGCGGGTCTCGGATGGCCAGCGGCACCCAGACGAAGCGCGAGCGGATCGCGCGCTCGGGCCCGAGCACGCGGCGCGCGACGTCGACGTTGCTGACCAAGATGTCGCGCAGCACGACCAGGCCCAGCCGCACGATCGTGCCCCAGGCCTTCAGCCGCGGCCGCTCGGGCCGGAAGCGCTCGCTGACCCACGGGATCGACAGCGCGAAGAGCCCAGCCAGCAGCAGGTTGCCCGGCGACGCCGACTGCGCCAGCATCAGCCAGCCGACGAACAGCAGCGCGGAGATCAGCGGCGCCGGGACGACGGCACGCAGCGCCGTGCGCAGCAGTCGCGCCGTCACTTCAGCTCCCCCCGCGCCCGCATCTCCTGGCGCACGTCGTAGGCCGGCGGCACCGGGCGCGCGCCCAGCACGGCCTGGATGTAAGGGGTGCGCGCGACGAGCTGCGCCGCCGCGTCCCCGGTGTAGCGGCCGAGCGGGCCTGCTGCCGCGGCCGCCGACAGCATCGCGGCCAGCAGGCCGACGATGGCCAGCGTGTGCGCCGGGCGGTTCGGATCGGCGGGCGCCGCTGGGACCGGCGTGCCCGGCCCGTCGACGGGCTTCCAGAACAGGGTCGAGCCGGCTCGCGCCAGCGCGACGATCATCGCCAGGCTGGAGCCGAGCACCAGCGCCACGACGGCGACGGCGAGCGTCGTCTCGCCGGCGGCCTGCAGCAGCAGTGCCTTTCCCAGGAACCCTGCCAGCGGCGGCAGGCCGGCGGCTGCGACGGAGGCCACCAGGAAGGCCACCCCGAGCGGCGCCCAGCCGGCGGCCAGCGGCGCCGGCGTCAGGCGGTCGCTGCCGCCGCGCGCGGCGCCGATGCGGTCGGCCAGCAGGAACCAGGCCGCCGCGGCCAGCGTGCTGTGCACGAGGTAGAACAGGGCGGCGGCCAGCGTGCCTGGCGTGCCCAGGCCGATGGCCAGCAGCAGCGTGCCTGCGCTGGCCACCACCACGTAGGCCACCAGGCCGCGCAGGCGCACCGCGGCCAGCGCGCCGATCGCCGCCAGCACCAGCGTGCCCAGCGCGAGCAACGGCAGCGCCGGGGTCGCGATGCCCGCCAGCGCGCCGGCCCCGAAGGTCAGCGTCGTGGTGCGGGCGATCGCGTAGACGCCCACCTTGGTCATGATGGCGAACAGCGCTGCCACCGGCGGTGACGCCGCCGCGTAGGTGTCGGGCAGCCAGAAGTACAGCGGCAGCAGCGCCGCCTTGACCGCGAACACCACCAGCAGCATCAGCGCCGCGGCCTGCGCCAGGCGCTGGTTCTCAGGCGGCAGCTCGGCCAGCTTGACCGCGAGGTCGGCCATGTTCAGCGTGCCGGCCAGTCCGTACAGCAGGCTCACCGCGATCAGGAACAGCGCCGAGCCGGTCAGGTTGAAGACCACGTAGTGCACGCTCGCCTGCACGCGCGCGCGGGTCGCGCCGTGCAGCAGCAGCCCGTAGCTGGCGGCCAGCAGCACCTCGAAGAAGACGAACAGGTTGAACAGGTCGGCCGTCAGGAAGGCCCCGTTCAGGCCCATCAGCTGGAACTGGAACAGCGAGTGGAAGTGCGGGCCTCGCGTGTGCTCGCCGGCCGACGCGTAGACCAGCGAGCCGAGCGCCACCGCGGCCGTCAGCAGCAGCATCAGCGCGGACAGCCGGTCGAGGGCGAGCGCGATGCCCCAGGGCGCCTGCCAGTTGCCGAGCAGGTAGGCCTGCACCGTGCCGTCGCCGGCCTGCCGCACCAGCGCAATGGCCAGCGCCAGCAGCGCCAGCGTGGCGGCCAGGCCGAGCGGCGCCGTCCAGCGCGAGCGTGCCCGCTCCAGCAGCACCAGCAGCGCGCCGGCCACCAGCGGCAGCACGATCGGCAGCACGACCTCGTGGCCGCCGAAGAGCATCGCGCCCGGCGCGCTCACCGCGGGCCTCCCCGGGCCTCGCCGCCGGCCTCGGGGGTGCCGTCGACATGGTCGCTCGCGGCTTCGGCGCGCGCGCGCAAGGCGACGGCCAGCAGCACGGCCGTCATCGCGAAGCTGATCACGATGGCCGTCAGCACCAGCGCCTGAGGCAGCGGGTCGGTGGTGTTGGCCAGCGTGGCTACCTTGCCGTCGGCCACGAGCGGCAGCGCGGCAACCTTGACGCGCCCCATCGCGAAGATGAACAGGTTGACCGCGTAGGACATCAGCGTCAGCCCGAGGATCACGTCGAAGGTGCGCGCGCGCAGCAGCAGCCAGGTGCCGCACCCGGCCAGCGTGCCGATCCCGAGCGCGAGCAGCAGCAGCATCAGCGCGCTCCCGCCACGCCGCGCGTCAGGCGCGCGATCGCGAGCAGCATCACCATCGTCGCGCCGACCACCACCAGATACACGCCGAGGTCGAACATCGACGCGCTGGCCAGCGGCACGCCGCCGACGCCGGGCAGCCAGGGGTAGTCGTAGGTGCTGGTCAGGAAGGGCGCGGCGAACAGCCAGCTCGCCACGCCCGTGCCCGCGGCGACGATGAGTCCGAGGCCGGCCCAGGTGCGGAAGTCGGCGCTGGTGCGCTGCGACACCCAGGCGTGGCCGTGCGCCACCTGCTGCAGCACCAGGCCGATGGCGAGCACCAGGCCGGCGATGAAGCCGCCGCCGGGCTGGTTGTGGCCGCGCAGGAACAGGTGGATCGACACCAGGATCGCGAACGGCAGCACCAGCCGGGAGATCAGCTGCAGCATCAGCGGGTGCCGGTCGGCCTCGCCGCCGGGCAGCGGCGCGCGGCCGGCCGCCGGCGGCGCGAAGCCGGCGAGCAGCGCGTGCACGATCAGCGCCGCGATCGCCATCACGGTGATCTCGCCCAGCGTGTCGAAGCCGCGGTAGTCGACGATGATCACGTTGACGGCATTGGCGCCGCCGCCCAGCACCTTGGTGGTCTCGAGGAAATAGTTCGAGATCGAGTCGGAGGGGCGCGTCAGCACGAGCCATGTCAGCGCCGCGATGCCTGCGCCCACGGCCAGCGCGATCAGCGCGTCGCGCCAGGCCTTCCAGCGCGCCGGCTCGGGCGGGCTCTCCTCGGGCAGCCAGTGCAGCGCCAGCATCATCAGCACGATGGTCACCATCTCCACCAGCAGCTGGGTCAGCGCGAGGTCGGGAGCCGAGAACCAGACGAAGGTCAGGCACACGACGAGACCCGTCGCACCCATCAGCAGCAGCGCCAGCAGCCGACGGCGGTAGGCGAGGGTGGTGGCGACGGTGGCGGCGATGCCGATCAGGCCCACCAGCGCCACGCCGGGGCTCAGGTCGGCCAGGTGCGGCGCGGCGGCCTGCACTGGCGGACCGTCCAGCAGGCCCGGCACGAAAGGCGCGACGCCGGCGGCCAGCGCCATCGCCAGCAGCAGCAGCAGGTAGCGCTGCAGCCGGCCGTTCTGCAGCGCGCGCGTCAGCGCGGTCGCGGCCGCGACGCCGGCGTCCACCAGCACCAGGAAGAGTTCTCGCCCGCCGTGCGCGATCCAGCCCGGCAGCCGCACGACGCGGTGCAGGTTGACGAAGCGCTGCAGCCCGAAGTAGAGCAGCACGCCGCCGACGACGGCCACCACGCTCATCGCCAGCGGCAGGTTGATGCCGTGCCAGATGGCCAGCTTGTACTCGGGCAGCGGCGCGCCGGGCGCGCCATGCAGCGCCGCCTGCGCGGCCACCGCCAGCGTCGGCCCGACGATGGCGGCCGGGAACAGTCCCACCAGCACGCACAGCACCACCAGCACCAGCACCGGCAGCCGCATGAAGAAGGGTGCCTCGTGCGGCGTCTTCGCCAGCCCCACCGGCTCGCCGTTGAAGAAGGTGTCGTGGATGAAGCGCAGCGAGTAGGCCACCGAGAGCACGCCGGCCAGCGTGGCTCCCGCGGGCAGCAGCCACTCCATCGCGCCGTAGCCGTCCTTGGCCACCGCCTCGGCGAAGAACATCTCCTTGGACAGGAAGCCGTTGAGCAGCGGCACCCCGGCCATCGACGCCGCCGCCACGATGCCCAGCGTGGCCGTGAACGGCATGTACTTCATCAGGCCATTGAGCTGCCGCATGTCGCGGCTGCCGGTCTCGTGGTCGATGATGCCGGCGCTCATGAAGAGGCCGGCCTTGAAGGTCGCGTGGTTAATGACGTGGAACACGCCGGCCACCACCGCCAGGGGCTCGGACAGGCCGAACAGCAGCGTGATCAGGCCGAGGTGGCTGATCGTGGAGTAGGCGAGCAGGCCCTTCAGGTCGTGCTTGAAGATCGCGATGTAGGCGCCGACCACGAGCGTGGCCAGGCCGGTGAGCGAGACGATCCAGAACCAGGCCTCGCTACCGCCGAGCGCCGGGTACAGGCGAGCCAGCAGGAACACACCGGCCTTGACCATGGTGGCCGAGTGCAGGTAGGCCGACACCGGCGTCGGAGCGGCCATCGCGTGCGGCAGCCAGAAGTGGAACGGGAACTGTGCGCTCTTCGTGAACGCGCCCAGCAGCACGAGCACGAGCGCGGTCTCGTACAGCGCGTGGGCGCGGATGCGTTCGCCGGCGGCCAGCACGACGTCGAGCTCGTAGCTGCCCGCGATGTGGCCGAGCAGCAGCACCCCGGCGAGCAGGCACAGCCCGCCGGAGCCGGTGATCGCCAGCGCCATCCGGGCGCCCTCGCGCGCTTCGCTGCGACGGTGCCAGTAGCCGATCAGCAGGAACGACGACAGGCTGGTCAGCTCCCAGAACAGCACCAGCAGGATCAGGTTGTCGGCCAGCACGACGCCCAGCATCGCGCCCATGAACAGCAGCAGGAAGACGAAGAAGCGGCGTGCGGGGCTGTCGGCATCGGCCGGGTCGAGGTACCAGGCCGCGTACAGCACGATCAGCGCGCCGATGCCGCCGATCAGCAGCGCGAACAGCCACGCCAGGCCGTCCATGCGGAATCCGAGGCCGAGGCCGAGCGCGGGCAGCCATGGCACGCTCCAGCGCAGCACCTCACCGGCGAACACTGCGGGCGCCACCTGCAGGGCCAGCGCCGTCACGACCAGCGCCACCGCGCCGGCCATCAGCGCGCTGCCGCGCCGTGCGCTGGCGGGCAGGCAGCCCACCAGCAGCGCGCCCAGCCACGGCAGCAGCGCCAGGGCCGGCAGCGCCAGCGCCGGCACGTGGGTCGCCGCCTGCGTCATGACGACGCGTCGGCCTTCGGCTTGCGCAGCAGCACGACGACCAGCGTGATCACGGTGATCGGGATCACGAAGCTCATCATCGCGCCCGAGAACGCCGGCAGCGCGTCGTGCTGCTGCGCGGCCAGGATCAGGTAGGTCACGTAGGCGGCGTAGTAGGCGACGAACACCCCGCCCTCCCAGCGCGCGATCTCGCGCCCGGTCATGAACACCGGCAGGCTCGCCAGCGCCACGGCCAGCATCACCCAGATGTCGAAGGACAGCAGCGAGGGCGCCATCGTCAGCCCGGAGTCGCCGGCGACTACGCTCGACACCCCCAGACAGCCGAGGATGTTGAAGGTGTTGCTGCCGACGACATTGCCCACCGCGATGTCGCGCTCGCCCTTGATCGCCGCGGTGATCGAGGCCGCGACCTCGGGCATGCTGGTGCCTGCGGCGACGATGGTCAGGCCGATGACGAGGTCGCTGACGCCCATCGCCTTGGCGAACGCGATCGCCGCCGTCACGAGCCAGTCGGACCCGAACACCAGGCACACCAGTCCGGCGGCGATCAGCCCCACCTGCACCGGCCAGCTCGCGTCCCACGCGCCAGGCTCGGCGGGCCGGTTCTCCTCGACGAAGTCGGCCTGCGCGGCCGCCGTCTCGCGCCGCGACTGCACGACGAGGAAGGCGGTGTAGGCCGCCAGCAGCGCGAGGAACAGCGCGCCGTCGAGCAGGCCGAGCCGGCCGTCGAGCCCGAGCGCCAGCAGCAGCAGTGAGGCGCCGATCATGATCGGCACCTCCTGGCGGATCAGCTGCACGTTGACCACCAGCGGCACGATCAGCGCGCTGACGCCGAGAATGAATAGCACGTTGAAGATGTTGCTGCCGACGACGTTGCCGATGGCGATGTCGGTCTGGCCGTCGAGCACGGCGCCGACGCTGACCGCCACCTCCGGCGCGCTGGTGCCGAACGCCACGACCGTCAGGCCGACCACCAGCGGCGAGATGCCGAACGACAGCGCGAGCTTGGATGCCCCGCGCACGAGCAGGTTGGCACCCACGACGAGGGTGGCCAGGCCGGCAAGGAAGAGCAGGACGTTCATGACGCCGGAGACTTTACCGCGGGAAGGATCCGCTGCGGCCTGGCAGGGCCGGACGGCTCGACCGCCCTGGGGGCATCGCGGGCAGGGCGCCACGGCGGGATGGCACGCGCCGGAACGGGCCGCGGCCGTCGACCGGTGGGCCGGATTGGCCGGATCGGCCGGATCGGCCGGGGCGACCACTCGCCAGGGCCTGCCGCCCTGCGGGCCTGCTGGCTAAGGAGCCAGCCGCTCACGTACCCAGGCGCCTCCCGCATCGCGCCGGTACAGCAGCCGGTCGTGCAGCCGGCTGGCCCGGCCCTGCCAGAACTCCCAGCGGTCGGGGTCGAGCCGGTAGCCGCCCCAGTGCGGCGGGCGCGGCGGGTGCAGGCCATGGCGCGCCGCGGCCCGCGCCGCCTCCGCCACGAGCCACGCGCGCGAGCCGATCGGCCGGCTCTGCGGCGAGGCCCAGGCCCCCAGTCGCGAATCGAGCGGCCGCGTGGCGTAGTAGGCGTCGGACTCCTCGGCGCTGGTCCTGGCCACCGTGCCTTCGATGCGCACCACGCGCTCGAGTTCGACCCAGTGGAACTGCAGCGCCGCGCAGGGCAGGTGTTCCAGGTCGCGCGCCTTGCGGCTCTCGTAGTTCGTGTACCAGACGATGCCCCGGGCGTCGTAGCCCTTGATCAGCACCACCCGGGTCGACGGGCGGCCATCGGACCCCACCGTTGCCAGCGTCATCGCGTTGGGCTCGGGAAGCTGGGCGTCGAGGGCCTGGCGCAGCCAGCGCTCGAACAGCACCATGGGCTCGTCCGGCGCGTGCGCTTCGTCGAGCGCGTCGCGCTCGTAGCTCTTGCGCAGCGCCGCGAGGTCCATCCACACAGTATAGGAACGGCCGCGTCATCCGCCCGGCGGTGGACGGGCGGCCCCCGCATCCCTTGTATTCGTGGGGGCGGTGCTTCCCCTAGGGGGAACGACGTAAGTGATGGTCCCACTGGCCGGTGCCGGACGCTGCCCCCATTCTCGACCGGGCAAGGGAGATCGACGGCGGCGCGCCTGCGCGCTGCCCACCAGCACCATGAGATTTCGTCCCGCCATCGTCGTGGTGGCTGCCGGCCGCGGCAGCCGCTTCGATGCCGCCGTGCACAAGCTCGAGCAGCCGTTCGGCGGGTCCACGGTCCTCGGCACGACGCTGCGCCATGCGATCCAGACCCAGCTCCCGGTGGTGCTGGTCACTTCCGAGGCGCTGGAGCCGCTGGCCGCCCGCCAGCTCGCGCGGCGCGACATCGTCGTGCTTTCGGCCGAGGCAGCGGCGCGCGGCATGGGCGCCTCGATCGCCTCCGGCGTGGCCGAGCGCTCCGGCGCACCCGGCTGGCTGATCCTGCCGGCCGACATGCCGCTCGTGAAGCCGTCGTCGCTGCTGGCAGTGGCCAGCGCGCTCGAGCAGCACCCGATCGTGTTCGCCCAGCATCGCGGCCGACGCGGTCATCCGGTGGGCTTCTCGGCCGAGCTGTACTCCGAGCTGATCATGCTGGCCGGCGACGAGGGCGCGCGCCGGCTGCTGGCGCGCTACCCGGCCCAGGGGGTCGAGGTCGACGACCGCGGCGTGCTGGTCGACATCGACACTGAGCCCGAGCTCCAGCAGGCCCGCGCGCTGGCCGAAGAGTCCGCCGACGCGGCCCCGGCGCGAGCCGCGGGCTGAGGGCCGCGAGCTCGGCGACCGGGCGGTCGGCCGCTACAGGAGCCCGGCGCGTCGCGCCACGCCGACCAGACGCTCGATCTCGCGGTCGCGCACGCCGTGCACGCGCAGCGCCGCTGCGGTCTCCCTCAGGTACTCGAGCGTGCTGCCGTACCGGCCCCGAGCGTGGCGCAGGATGTGCAACAGCTCGGTGTCGGGCAGCCGCGGCAGGCAGGCCTCGCTGCGCCGGCTCAGCGTGAAGGCCAGTGCCACCACCTGGCCGCCCGGCGTCTGGCAGGGCAGAAGCCGGGGGTCGTACACACCGGTGGGCATCTCGCGGGCCCACAGCCGCTCGAGCTCCTCGTCCTCGCGGTCCGGGCGCAGCCGGTAGACGACGCCGCGGCAGGCGCCGCCGGGCAGCAGCGCGAACACCAGCCCCGGCTGCTCGGGCGTGCCGCGGTTGACGCGCGAGCGCATCCGCAGCGCCCGGTGCCAGCCGCGCACCAGCGCACTGCGGTGCTCGACGGCCTCGAACTCGGGGCGCCAGATCAGCGAGGCGTACCCGAACACCCAGCGCTCGGCGTGGCCGCGCCAGGCCCGGCGCAGCTCGCGCAGCGGCTCTGCGGGGTCGCGCACGCGCAGCGTCTGTGGCACCGGCGGCAGCGGGGGCGGGGCTGCAGGGGCATCGGACGGCGGGCACACGGCCCAAGCATGACACGGGCGGCGGCGGCCGGGCGGGGCGGGGCGGGGCGGGGGGCCTTCCGGCCGTCTCATGGCTTGACGATGTAATCAGGTTACATAAGAATCTGAATCATGGTTACTTCACCCGGCGCATCCGGGCCTGTTCACCCCGAACTGCGCCGGGTCACCGAGCGCATTGCCCGCCGCAGCGAGGCGACGCGCAGCGCCTACCTGACGCGTGTCGAGCGCTGGCGGACGCGACCGGGCCGCGGCACCCGCCTGGGCTGCGCGAACCTGGCGCACACGACCGCGGCGCTGCCGGCCGCCGACAAGCTGCGCGTGGTCGCCGAGCGGGCCCCGCACCTGGGCGTCGTCACCGCCTACAACGACATGCTGTCGGCGCACCAGCCCTACGAGGACTACCCGCAGCGCATCCGGGCCGCGGCGCGCTCGCTCGGGGTCACGGTGCAGGTGGCGGGCGGCGTGCCGGCGATGTGCGACGGCATCACGCAGGGCCAGCCCGGCATGGAGCTGAGCCTGTTCTCGCGCGATGCCATCGCGATGGCCACCGCGGTGGCGCTGTCGCACGACGTGTTCGATGGCGTGCTGCTGCTCGGCGTGTGCGACAAGATCGTGCCGGGGCTGCTGATCGGCGCGTTGCACTTCGGCCACCTGCCGTGCGTCTTCGTGCCTGCCGGCCCGATGTCGTCGGGGCTGTCCAACCCCGCGAAGGCCCGCGTGCGCGAGCAGTACGCGGCAGGCAAGGTCGGCCGCGACGCGCTGCTCGAGGCCGAGAGCGCGGCCTACCACGGCCCCGGCACCTGCACCTTCTACGGCACCGCCAACAGCAACCAGATGCTGCTGGAGGCGATGGGCCTGCACGTGCCCGGCGCCGCCTTCGTGCACCCGCACGACGGGCTGCGCCATGCGCTCACCGACGAGGCCGTGCGGCGCGTGGTCGCACTGGCGCGTCCCGCGGCGGCCGGCGGCGCCGCGCTGCCGATCGGCCGGCTGGTCGACGAGCGCGTGATCGTCAACGCGATCGTCGCGCTGCTGGCCACCGGGGGCAGCACCAACCACCTGATCCACTGGGTGGCAGTGGCGCGCGCGGCGGGCATCGCGGTCGACTGGACCGACTTCGCGGAACTGTCGGCCGTGGTGCCGCTGCTGGCGCGCGTGTATCCGAACGGCGAGGCCGACGTGAACCGGTTCCAGGCCGCCGGCGGGCCGGCCTTCGTGCTGCGCGAGCTGCTCGACGCCGGCCTGATGCACGCCGACGTGGCCACGATCGCCGGCGGCGAAGGCCTGCGGGCCTACGCGCGCGTCCCGATGCTGCAGGGGGACCGCCTCGCCTGGTCTGTGCAGCCGGCCGACAGCGGCGACAGCGGCGTGCTCCGCCCGGCGGCACGGCCGTTCTCGCCGACCGGCGGCCTGCAGCTGCTGCAGGGCAACCTGGGCCGCAGCGTGATCAAGGTGTCGGCCGTGCCCGCCGACCGCCACGTCGTCGAGGCCCCGGCGCGCGTGTTCGACAGCCAGGAGGCGTTGCATGCCGCCTTCGAGGCCGGCGAGCTCGACCGCGACGTCGTCGCGGTGGTGCGCTTCCAGGGGCCGCGCGCGGCCGGCATGCCCGAACTGCACAAGCTGACCCCGCCGCTGGCCGTGCTGCAGGACCGCGGGCATCGCGTCGCCCTCGTGACCGACGGGCGGATGAGCGGCGCCAGCGGCAAGGTGCCGGCCGCCATCCACTGCACACCCGAGGCGCTGGACGGCGGGCCGCTGGCCCGGCTGCGCGACGGCGACGTCATCCGGCTCGACGCGCCGGCCGGCCGGCTCGACGTGCTCGTCGATCCCGCGCAGTGGGCCGGGCGCGCCGCGGCCGGCCGCAGTGCCGAGGCCGCCGAGGAGCACGAGCACGGCCTGGGCCGCGAGCTCTTCGTCGGCATGCGCCGCGCCGTCACCAGCGCCGAGGAGGGCGCGATCACATGGCAGTGACCATCGACCCTGCCGCCGCGCTGCCGAAGCGGGCGGACAACGCCGATCTTCGACGCGTGCTGCCGGCGCTCGGCCCGGTGATCCCGGTCATCGTCGTCGAGGACGCCGCGCACGCGCTGCCGCTGGCGCGCGCGCTCGTGGCGGGCGGCGTGCGCGTGCTCGAGGTCACGCTGCGCACGCCGGCCGCGCTGGCCGCGGTGGAGGCCATCGCGCGCGCGGCGCCCGAGGCCGTGGTGGGCGCGGGCACGCTGCGCACGCCCGCCGACGCTCGCGCCGCCGCCGCCGCCGGCGCGCGCTTTGCCGTCAGCCCCGGCTACTCGCCCGCGCTGGCGGCCGCCTGCCGCGATGCCGGCCTGCCGCTGCTGCCGGGCGTGGCCACCGCGAGCGAGGTCATGGCCGCCGCGGCCGACGGGATGTCGTTCCTGAAGCTCTTCCCGGCCACTGCCGTCGGCGGGCTGCCGCTGATCAAGGCGCTGGCCGGGCCGTTCGCCGACGTCGCCTTCTGCCCGACCGGCGGCATCACGCCCGACAACGCGCCGCAGTTCCTGGCCCAACCCAACGTGGCGGTGGTCGGCGGCTCGTGGCTGACGCCCGCCGACGCGCTGCGCGCGGGCGACTGGGCGCGCGTGACGGCGCTGGCGCGCGCGGCCGGCGCGCTGCGCGTCGCCTGAGGACGCCCGCGTCGGGCGCCCTGGCCTCACGCGCGCCGGCGGCGGGTCAGCCGCCGTCGCGCTGGATCAGTTCGATCTTGTAGCCGTCGGGGTCGGTGATGAAGGCGATCACCGTGGTGCCGCCCTTCACCGGACCGGGCTCGCGCGTGATCGCGCCGCCCAGCGCCGCGGCCTTGTCGCGCACGGCCGCGCAGGTGGCTGCGACCTCGGGCACGCCGATGGCGATGTGGCCGTAGGCGGTGCCCAGCTCGTAGCCCGACACGCCGTGGTTGTAGGTGAGCTCGATCTCGGCGTGCTCGGGGTTGCGGCCGTAGCCGAGGAAGGCCAGGTCGTACTTCTGCTCGGGCCGCTCGGTGGTGCGCAGCAGGGTCATGCCGAGCACCTCGGTGTAGAAGCGGATCGAGCGCTGCAGGTCGCCGACGCGCAGCATGGTGTGGAGGATGCGCATGTCCGGGATTGTGGCAGGCCGGGCGCTCAGCGCCCCGCACCGGCAAGCACGGCGATGCCGATCACCGCGAACACCACGGCCGCGCTCCGGTGAACCCAGCGGATCGGCACGAACTTCACCGCGCGCTCGCCGACCAGCACCGCCGGCACGTTCGCCAGCATCATGCCGAGCGTCGTGCCGATCGTGACCAGCACCAGCGCGTCGTACTTCGCCGCCAGCATCACGGTGGCGATCTGCGTCTTGTCGCCCATCTCCGCCAGGAAGAACGCCACCGTGGTGATGCCGAACACGCCGAAGGGCGCGCTGCGCTCGCGACCGTCGTCGTCGTGCCGGTCGGGCACCAGCATCCACAGCGCCACCGCGAGGAACGACAGGCCCAGCCCCCAGCGCAGCCAGTCCGGGTCGATCGTGCGCGTGATCCAGGTGCCCAGCGCGCCGGCCATGAAGTGGTTGGCGAGCGTCGCCACCAGGATGCCGGCGATGATGGGCAGCGGCTTGCGATAGCGCGCCGCCAGCAGCAGTGCCAGCAATTGCGTCTTGTCGCCGATCTCGCCCAGCGCGACGACGCCGGTCGAGACGACCAGGGGCTCGAGGATCAACGCGCGCCGCCTCTGACCCGCTCAGACGGGGACGGTGTAGTTCAGCGTCATCCGCCCGCCGTCGACGAACACGATCTCGCCCGTGACGTAGCTCGCCGCGTCGCTCAGCAGGAAGGCGACGACGTCGGCGATCTCGGCAGGCTCGCCCAGGCGCCGCATCGGGGTGCGGCTCAGGATGCGGGTCTTGGCCTCGTCGCTGGTCAGCACCGCGCTGCGCGCCAGTTCGGTGGCGATGGTGCCCGGCGCGACGGCGTTGACGCGGATGCCGTGCTCGGCCAGCGCCAGCGCCATCACGCGGGTCAGCTGGTCGATCGCGCCCTTGCTGGCGTTGTAGCTGGCGATCGACGGGATCGCCAGCGTGCCGTTGACACTGCTCATGTTGACGATCGCGCCGCGCGCCGGCCCGTCGTTGCCGGCCAGCACGCGCGCCGCCGCCTGGCCGCACAGGAAGTGGCCCTTCAGGTTGACGTCGAGCACCGCGTCCCAGTCGGCCTCGGTGATGTCGAGGAAGGGCGCCGCCTTGAAGATGCCGGCGTTGTTCACCAGCCCGTCGAGCCGGCCGAGCGCCGCCAGCGTCGCGGCCATCGCGGCGTCCACGTCGGCGCGGCGGGCGACGTCGCAGCGCTGGAAGACCACGCGGCCGCCGGCCGCGCCGAGCTCCGCGGCCAGCGCCCGCCCGGCGTCCTCGGCCTGGTCCCACACGGCCACCGACGCGCCCTCGCGCACCAGGCGCCGGACGCAGGCCTCGCCGATGCCCTGCGCGCCGCCGGTGACGACGTAGGCGCGGCCGCCCAGGCCGAACTGGATGGTCTGCGACATGCGTATGCTCTCCTGCGGGGCGGCGTGCGCGCTCAGGCCCGGTCGAGCCAGATCGCCATGCCCTGGGCGTTGAGCTCGAGGTCGATCGCCAGCAGCTCGGCCACGCGCGCCCGCGGCAGCGTGCAGCCGTGCTCGGCCAGGCTGGCGCAGAAGATCTCGAGCTGGCCGGCCTTCAGCGCCTCGTGCCGGCGCGGGTGGGCCGCTTCGCGGCGCCCGAGCGCGACGAGTTCGGCCAGCAGGCCGAGCAGCAGCGCCCCGAGGCGCTGCACGTCGTCGACGCGGCCGAAGTGGGTGAGGTAGACGCAGGCCGGGTCGCGCGCCAGCAGCCGGCGCACCGAGGCCTCCAGGGCGTCGGGCTCGAACTGCACCGGCGTGGCCGTCGGCACGATCCAGGCGCCGCGCGGGGAGTCGAACTCGCGGTAGCTCAGGCCGAAGGTGTCGCCGGTGAACCAGCCGCGCGTCGCCTCGTCCCAGATGCAGTGGTGGTGCCGCGCGTGGCCGGGCGTGTCGGCTACCGCGAGCGCCCGGCCGCCGAACTCCACCGTCATGCCGTCGGCGCTGGCCACCACGCGCTCGGCGGGCACCGGCACCACCTCGCCGTAGCTGCGCGCCATCTCTTCGGGCCCGTAGACCGCCGTCGCGCCGGCCCACAGTGCGCTCGGGTCGATCATGTGGCGCGCGCCGCGCGGGTGCACCAGCATCCGCGCGCCGGGCAGCGCGCGCATCAGCGCACCGGCCCCGCCCGCGTGGTCGAGGTGGACGTGGGTCGGGATCACCCAGTCCACCGCGTCGCGACCGAGGCCGAGCGCCTCCAGCGCGCCCAGCAGGCGCGGCAGCGCGAAGCCGGTGCCGGTGTCGACGAACACGGCGCGGCCCGCCGCCACCACCAGCCAGGCGGCGTCGAAGTCGTCGCGATGGAACCCGGTGTCGATCGCGTAGACGCCGCCGCCGGCGTCGCGCATCCAAGTCGGCAGCGGGGAGTGCAGCGGTGAGGCCATGGGTCGGATTCTGGCCGATGGCCGGCCGCGGCGCACCCGGATGCTTTACATGTAAACAATACGGCTGCGACAATGTCTGCCATGCGCATCGTCTGCATCGGCGGGGGCCCGGCGGGCCTCTACTTCGCGCTGCTGATGAAGCAGCTCGACCCGTCCCATCGCATCACCGTCGTCGAGCGCAACCGGCCCTACGACACGTTCGGCTGGGGCGTCGTGTTCAGCGACGCCACGATGGACAACATGCGCCAGTGGGACCGCGAGACCGCCGGGCAGATCGAGGTCGCGTTCAACCACTGGGACGACATCGAGCTGCACTTCAAGGGCCGCTGCATCCGCAGCGGCGGCCACGGCTTCGTCGGCATCGGGCGCAAGAAGCTGCTCAACATCCTGCAGCGGCGCTGCGAGGCGCTGGGCGTCGAGCTGGCGTTCGAGACCGAGGTCGACAGCGACACCGACTACCCGGATGCCGACCTCGTGATCGCCAGCGACGGCATCAACTCGCGCATCCGCAACCGCTACGCCGAGGTCTTCCAGCCCGACATCGTCACGCGCCCCAACCGCTACATCTGGCTCGGCACGACGCGCCTGTTCGACGCCTTCAACTTCCTGTTCGAGAAGACCGAGCACGGCTGGTTCCAGGCCCACGTCTACAAGTTCGACCACCAGACGACGACCTTCATCGTCGAGACGCCCGAGCCCGTGTGGAAGGCGCACGGGCTCGACGAGGCGAACACCGAGCAGTCGATCGCCTTCTGCGAGGCCCTGTTCGCCAGGCACCTGCAGGGCCACAAGCTGCTGTCCAACGCCCGCCACCTGCGCGGCAGCGCGTGGCTCAACTTCCAGCGCGTGCGCTGCCGGACCTGGCACCACTTCAACGGCACCAGCCACGTCGTGCTGATGGGCGACGCCGTGCACACGGCGCACTTCGCCATCGGCTCGGGCACCAAGCTCGCGCTCGAGGACGCGATCGAGCTGGCGCGCCTGTTCCGCGACGCCGGCGCCGGGCTCGGCCGCAGCGCCGGGCGCGCGGAGATCCCGGCCGTGCTGGCGCAGTACCAGGCCGCGCGCGAGGTCGACGTGCTGCGCCTGCAGAACGCGGCCTGGAACGCGATGGAATGGTTCGAGGTCGTCGGCACGCGCTACTGCGACCAGCTGCCGCCCGAGCAGTTCATGTACAGCATGCTGACGCGCAGCCAGCGCATCAGCCACGAGAACCTGCGGCTGCGCGATGCCGGCTGGCTGGAGGGCTTCGAACGCTGGTTCGCCGAGCGCAGCGGCGTGCCGGCGGCGCCTGCGGCCAGGCCGCCGCGCCCGATGTTCACGCCCTTCACGCTGCGCGGCATGACGGTGCCCAACCGCGTGGTCGTGTCGCCGATGGCGATGTACTCGGCCGTCGACGGGATGCCCGGCGACTTCCACCTCGTGCACTTCGGCGCGCGCGCGCTCGGCGGGGCCGGCCTGATCTACACCGAGATGACCTGCCCGAGCCCCGCGGCGCGGATCACGCCGGGCTGCGCCGGGCTGTGGAACGACGCCCAGCGCGACGCCTGGAAGCGCATCGTCGACTTCGTGCACGCCGGCTCGGGCGCGAAGATGGGGCTGCAGATCGGCCACGCCGGGCGCAAGGGCAGCACCCAGCTGGGCTGGGAGCGCATGGACGAGCCGCTCGAGCGGGGTCCGGGCGAGGGCGCCGACCCGAACTGGCCGCTCGTCAGCGCGTCGGCCATCGCCTACGGCCCGACCAACCAGGTCCCGCGCGAGATGACCCGCGCCGACATGCTTCAGGTCATCGAGGAGTTCGTCGCCGCCGCCCGCCGCGGCGCCGAGGCCGGCTTCGACATCCTCGAGCTGCACTGCGCGCACGGCTACCTGCTGTCGAGCTTCCTGTCGCCGCTCACCAACCGGCGCGGCGACGCCTGGGGCGGCAGCGTGCCCAACCGCGCGCGCTTCCCGCTCGAGCTGTTCGAGGCGCTGCGCGCGGCGTGGCCGGCCGACCGGCCGATCTCGGTGCGGCTGTCCTGCCACGACTGGTTTCCGGGCGGCAACACCGCCGACGACGCGGTGGCGATCGCGCGCCTGTTCCGGGCCGCCGGCGTCGACATCATCGACTGCAGCTCGGGCCAGGTCGTGCGCGAGCAGAGGCCGGTGTATGGCCGCATGTGGCAGACACCATTCGCCGACCGCATCCGCAACGAGGTCGGCATCCCGACGGTGGCCGTGGGCTCGATCTTCGAGGCCGACCACGTCAACATGGTGATCGCCGCCGGGCGCGCCGACCTGTGCGCGGTGGCCCGCCCGCACCTGGCCGACCCGGCCTGGACGCTGCACGAGGCGGCCCGGGTGGGCCACGACGCGATCGCCTGGCCGGTGCAGTACCTGAGCGGGCGCAGCCAGTACGAGACCAACCTGCGCCGCGCGGCCACCCTGGCGGGCGACTCCGGAGCCAAGGCATGAACGAGGACAGGCGACCGTTCAAGGACTACGCCGCACGCCACTTCCGCTGGCAGTGCAGCAGCGACGGCCGGGTGGCGACGATCACGCTGGACCGCCCGGAGAAGAAGAACCCGCTCACCTTCGACAGCTACGCCGAGCTGCGCGACCTGTTCCTGGGCCTGGCCCGCGCGAGCGACGTGCGCGCGGTCGTGCTCACCGGGGCAGGCGGCAACTTCTGCTCCGGCGGCGACGTGTTCGAGATCATCGAGCCGCTCACCCGGATGCCGGCGCCCGAGCTGCTGCGCTTCACGCGCATGACCGGCGACCTGGTCAAGGCCATGAAGCGCGCGCCGCAGCCGATCGTGGCCGCGGTGGACGGCATCTGCGCCGGCGCCGGCGCGATGATCGCGCTCGCCTCCGACCTGCGTCTGGGTACGCCGCAGGCGCGGACGGCCTTCCTGTTCACACGCGTCGGCCTGGCCGGGGCCGACATGGGCGCCTGCGGGCTGCTGCCGCGCGTCATCGGGCAGGGCCGCGCGGCCGAGCTGCTGTTCAACGGCCGCGCGATGAGCGCCGACGAGGGTCTGACCTGGGGCTGGTTCAACGCGCTTCACGCGCGCGAAGACCTGCTCGCCAGGGCCGAGTCCCAGGCGCGTGCGCTCGCCGACGGGCCGTGGTTCGCCCACACGGTGACCAAGACGATGCTGAACCAGGAGTGGGCGATGGGCATCGAGGAGATGATCGAGAGCGAGGCCCAGGCCCAGGCGCTGTGCATGCTGACGCAGGACTTCCGGCGCGCCTTCGAGGCCTTCGCCGCGAAGCAGGCGCCGAAGTTCCAGGGCGACTGACGCCGCGCTCGCCATGGACTCCCGGCTGCAGCACCTCGCGGTGCCGTTCTTCGACGATCGCCACCGCGCGCTGGCGACCGAGCTCGACAGCTGGGCCGCTGCCCGCCTCGGTGCGGTCGACCACCACGACACCGACGCCGCCTGCCGCGCGCTCGTGCGCGCGCTCGGCGGCGCGGGCTTCCTGCGCCACTGCGTGCCGGCCGCGCATGGCGGAGCGAGCGAGCATCTCGACTCGCGCTCGCTGGTCGTCTGCCGCGAGACGCTGGCCCGCCACGACGGCCTGGCGGACTTCGCGTTCGCGATGCAGGGCCTGGGCAGCGGGCCGATCACGCTGGAAGGCAGCGACGACCTCAGGCGTGCGATCCTGCCGCGCGTCGCGCGCGGCGAGTGCATCACCGCCTTCGCGCTCAGCGAGCCCGACGCCGGCAGCGACGTCGCTGCGATGCAGTGCGCCGCGCGCCAGGACGGCGACGGCTGGGTGCTCGACGGCGAGAAGACGTGGATCAGCAACGGCGGCATCGCCGACGTCTACTGCGTGTTCGCCCGCACCGTCGAGGGCCCGGGCGCTGCGGCGGTGCCGGCCGCGGGCGCTGCGCCCACGAAGGGCACCCGCGGCATCAGCGCCTTCGTCGTGCACGCCGGCACGCCCGGGCTCGAGATCGCCGAGCGCATCGACGTCATCGCGCCGCACCCGCTGGCGCGTTTGCGCTTCCGCGGCTGCCGCGTGCCGGCGTCGCAGCTGCTCGGCCGCCCCGGCGAGGGCTTCAAGCTCGCGATGCGCACGCTCGACATCTTCCGCGCCTCGGTGGCCGCGGCCGCGCTCGGATTCGCGCGGCGCGCGCTCGACGAGGCGCTCGACCACGCACGCGGCCGGCGCATGTTCGGCGGCGCCCTCGCCGACCTGCAGCTGACGCAGGCGACGCTGGGCGACATGGCCGCCGACATCGACGCCGCCGCGCTGCTGACCTACCGCGCCGCCTGGATGCGCGACGTCAACGTCAGCGAGGCCCAGCCCTCGGGTGCCGCGCGCACCACGCGCGAGGCCGCCATGGCCAAGATGGTTGCCACCGAGAACGCGCAGCGGGTGATCGACCGGGCGCTGCAGCTGCACGGCGGCCGCGGCGTGCAGGTCGGCTCGGCGGTCGAGTCGCTCTACCGCGAGATCCGCGCGCTGCGCATCTACGAGGGTGCCACCGAGGTGCAGCGGCTGATCATCGGCCGCGATCTGCTGGCGGCAGCGTCTGCTTCAGGCGCCCGAGCAGCCTGAACAGCTCGGCCTGCTCGGCGCCGTCCAGGCCGCCGAGCAGCTCCACCACCCAGCCCTCGTGGGCGCGCGCCATCGTGCGGAACTGGCGCTTGCCCTCGGGCGTCAGCAGCACGGTGCAGGAGCGGCGGTCCCGCGGGTCGTCGCGCCGCTCGACCAGCCCCTCGGCCACCAGCCGGTCGGTCAGCCCGGTGACGTTGCCGCCGGTCACCATCAGCCGCCGCGACAGCTCGCGCATCTTCATGCCCTGGGGGTGGCGGTCGAGCTGCGCCATCAGGTCGAAGCGGGCGAGGGAGTTGCCCCACTGGGCGCGCAGCCGCTGGCGCAGCGGGGCCTCGACCAGGTTGGTGCAGGCCAGCAGCCGCAGCCAAAGCCGCAGCGCGAGGTGATCGTCGTCGTTGGTGCGTGACTCGGTGTCCATCGCGACGTCCCGGGCCGGGGCTGCGGTGCGGCCCGGGCAGGGGTCACGAGCCGCCGACGATCGTCCAGAGGCGCGCGATGTCGGCCGTGCCGTCCTTGCCCTTCACCCCGCGCAGCGTCGCGATCGCCTGGGCGCGGTTCTTGCCCGACTGGAGCTGCGCCATGCCGAGCCGCAGCTGCGCCTCGTCGGGCCGCTTAAGCCCGCCCTTGGCGATGCCCTGCTGGATCAGCTGCAGGCCTCTGTCGAACTCGCCCATCGACACGTGGGCGAAGCCCACCTGAACCAGCCGGTCGCCTTCCTTGTCGCCCGCGGCCTCTGCAGCCTGGCCCGCGATCGCGGCCTTGGCGTCGCCGGCCTGCTTGGTCGCCAGGTCGCGCAGGCGCTGGTGACGTGCCGCCTCCGCGCCAGCTCCGAGGACGCCGGCCCTGTAACCCTGCTCGACGATGCGCAGCGCCTCGGCCGGCAGCCCGGCCTGCAGCGCGAGCTGCGCCATCTCCATGTACTCCTCGGTCTTGGACAGCGTGCCGCTGGCCAGCCGCAGACGCAGCACGTCGAGCTCGTAGCGCGGGTTGAAGCCGGCCTTGCGCGGCAACCGGCCGAGGTAGGCGCTCCAGTAGTCCTTCTTCGGGTAGTTCAGCAGCAGCTTCTCGAGCGTGGCGACGTAGGCGCTGGTCTGACCGAGGCGCTGCTGCGCATCGGCCAGCCGCAGCAGGTCGCCCTCGTCCGGCCGGCGACCGGCCTGCTCGGCGGCCGCCACGGCCGCGCCGGCATCGCGGGCGATGGCGTTGAAGTCGCCGCTGGCCGACTGCAGGTACTGCTGCAGCTGGCGCACGGTCGGGCTGTTGTTGCCGGCGGCCACGGCCTTGGCCAGCCACTCGGAGGCCTTGGGGTTGTTGCGCTGCTGCGCATGGGCCGAGGCCAGCTGCTCGGCCACCTGGCCAAGCTCGGCGCCGGACACCCCGCCGGCCACCACCTCGAGCGCCTGGATCGCGGCCGGCAGGTCGCCGGCGCGCTGCGCGGCGGCGGCCTTCATCTTGTTGACCGTCAGCCGCTCGGCCGCCGTAAGCCCCGCCACGCCCTCGGCCTCGCGCGCCTTGGCCAGCGCCTCGCGCGCCTTGCCCTGGCGCAGCAACTCGCCCGCCTGCTGCAGCGGCTTGCCGACCTCGGCGCGCATGCCCTGCGCGTGCGCAGGCGCCGACATGGCGGTCAACAGGGCCAGGCCGGCTGTGGCCAGCGCGGTGGAAAGCGACCCCCAGGCCGCGCGCGTGGTCTTCATGGCGCTACAGGAACTGCTCGTTGCCGACGATGCCGATCTTCGTGACCCCGAGCCGCTGCGCCGAGGCCATGATCATCGCGACCACCTTGTAGGTGACCAGCTTGTTCGGACGCAGGTGCACCTCGGGCTGGTCGGGCTGCGCGGCGACGCTGGCCAGCCGCGCCTCCAGCGTTGCGCGGTCCGGGATGATCTCCCCGTTCCAGCCGATGGTGCCGTCGAAGTCGACGTCGATGCGGATGATCTCCGGCGGCTTGGGCGGCGGCTGGTTCTGGTTGGGAACCGGCATGTTCATCTTGACCGCGTGCGTCTGGATCGGGATCGTGATGATGAACATGATCAGGAGGACCAGCATCACGTCGATCAGCGGCGTGGTGTTGATGTCCACCATCACCTCGCCTTCCTCGCTGCCGGAGCCGACATTCATTCCCATGGCTGCCCCCGATACCTCAGTTCGCCCGCGCCGCGGCACCCGCCGGCGGCTCGGTGATGAAGCCGACCTTGAAGATGCCGGCGCGCTGGCAGGCGACGACCACGCGGCCGACCGACTCGTAGCGCACCTCCATGTCGCCGCGGATGTGCACCTCGGGCTGCGGCTCCTTGACCGCCTCCACCTTGAGCCGGGCGACCAGCGTCTCGATGTCGGGCATGCGCTCCAGCCCCCAGAACACCTCGCCGTCGCGGTTGACCGCGATGACGATGTTCTCGGGCTTGGTCTGCAGCGGGATGTTGCGCTCCCGGGGCAGCTCGAGCTTGATCGACTGCGTGACCACCGGCACCGTGATCAGGAAGATGATCAGCAGCACCAGCATCACGTCCACCAGCGGCGTGGTGTTGATCGTGTTGTTGAGCTGGTCCTCGCCGTCGGCGTCGGCCGGACCGACTTGCATCGACATCGTGCTTTCTCCTCGGCCCGCGTGCGGCGCGCGCTCAGCGCTTGCCGGACAGCAGCACGTTGAGCAGGTCGCCCGAGAAGGCGCGGGTGGAGTCCATCACGGCCTTGTTGCGGCGGATCAGCCAGTTGTAGCCCATCACCGCCGGCACGGCGACCGCCAGGCCGATGGCCGTCATGATCAGCGCCTCGCCCACCGGACCCGCCACCTTGTCGATCGAGGCCTGGCCGCTGATGCCGATCTTGACGAGCGCGTTGTAGATGCCCCAGACGGTGCCGAACAGGCCGACGAACGGCGCGGTCGAGCCGACGGTGGCCAGGAAGGCCAGGCCATCCTGCAGCCGGTTGTTGATGCTGCCCACCGCGCGGTCGATCGACATGCTGATCCAGGTGTGCTTGTCGATGCTCTCCACCATCGTGCCTTCGTGGTGATCGCTCGCCTGGATGCCGGTCTCGGCGATGTAGCGGAAGGCGGATCCTTCCTTCAGCGAGCCGACGCCGGACTTGACCGAACTCGCCTTCCAGAACGCGTCGGCGTCTTCGCGGGCGCTCCTGAGCATCGCGCGCTGCTCGAACACCTTCGTGAAGATGATGTACCACGAGCCCATCGACATGATCACCATGATCACGAGGGTGCCCTTGGCGACCCAGTCGCCCTGGTTCCACAGCGCCTTCAGGCCGTAGGGGTTCTCGACGGCTTCCTCGGTGACCGCTGCCGAAGGCGGTGCGGCGGGCGCGGCCGCGGGAGCCGGCGCCTGGGCGGCCGGCGCCGACGCGGCCTGTGCATGGGCCGGCAGCGGCACGAGGGCCGACACCGTGACGGTGGTGATCAGGGCGGCGGCCAGTGACGCACGCAGGACATTGAACAAGGACATGGGGCCTCCGGGATCTCGGACTTTGGCTCTGTGGTGGGACGGCGCGGTCGCTGCGGCGGAGCGCCTCGGGGTTTGCTCTTGCGGATCGGTTTGCGGGCGGTCGTGCGGCGTGCAGGGGATCCGTTCACAACCGTCCGGATGCTGCTGGGCTCACTCGAGCTTCCAGACGTAGGTGACGCGGCCGGTCAGCTTCTCGGCCTTGCCGTCGACGGTGCCGGGGGTCACGCCCTTCGTGCAGCCGCGCACCGCCTCGAGCGTCAGGCGGTCGAGCATCTTGTGCTCGCGGGTGGGGCCGGCCGAACGCTCGACCTGCGCATCGACGATGGCGCCGCGCTCGTCGGCCGTGTAGACGACGACCACCGTGCCGGTGACCTCGGCACGGCGCGCGGCGGCGCTGTACTCGGGCTTCTCGCAGATGTTGAAGTCCACGCGCGGCGCCACACGGACCGGCTCGCGCGGGGCGGGCGGGGCGGCTGGCGCCGGCGGTGCTGCCGGCGCGGGCGGCGGCGCGATCGTCACTGGCGCCGGGGGGGGCGGCGTCTGCACGGTGGTGATCGTCGGCGCCGGCGTCGGTGGCGGGTTGACGTTCACCTCGGGCGGCGGCACGAACGAGGGCGGCGGCGGCGCAAACTTCGGCGGCGGTGGCAGGTTCTCGGGCGGCGGCGGAGGAGGGGGCTTGTTCTCCTCGATGATCTTGGTCTCGATCGGGGCCTTGATCACCTCGACCATGCGCTGCGCCAGACCGGAGACCAAGGCCCAGCCCAACAGCACGTGCAGGCCGACGACCATGCCGAAGCCGACCGCATGCCGCCCAGGGTTGCGTTGTTGTTGGGCGTAATCCACTCACGTCCTCCAGTCGACCGCGCTCGCCGGCGCAAGGCTCCCAATGCGACATCTGCCGGAGCCGCCGCACGCCGTCGTGACCCGACTGCGCATGCGGGCTCCGTGGGGCGCGCCGCATGCCGCTCGGGCCGCGGCGCGGGACTATATCGCGAACGCCCCGCAGCAAGCCCGGGGGCATCACCCTAGGTCGCGGGTGCCACCTTCCCGGGCCTGGGCCGCGGCCGCCGGCGGGGCGAGCCGGCCCAGTTCGCGGCAGCCGGCCTCGAGGACGTCGTCGGCATCGGCCTGCACCACGATCCGGTCGGACATCGAGCGCAGCCAGGTGAGTTGCCGCTTGGCCAGTTGCCTCGTCGCCGCGGCGCCGCGCTCGCGCAGGGCTTCGGGGGTCCCTTGCTCCAGCGCCTGCCAGGCCTGGCGGTAGCCCACGCAGCGCATCGAGGGCAGCCCGGGGTGCAGGTCGCCGCGCGCGCGAAGCCGTCGCACCTCGTCGAGCAGGCCGCCCTGGAGCATCGCGTCGAAGCGCTGCCCGATGCGGGCGTGCAGCCAGTCGCGCGAAGCCGGCTCCAGCGTCACCAGCGGCCAGGCCGCGCCCGGCGGCGTCGCAGCGCGGCCGGCCCCGCGCTGCCAGTGCGACAGCGGCCGCCCGGTGGCGCGCTGCACCTCCAGCGCGCGCTGGATGCGCTGCGCGTCGTTCGGCGCCAGGCGGGCCGCGGTGGCCGGGTCCGCCCGCGCCAGTTCCGCGTGCAGGGCAGGCCAGCCGCGCTCGGCCGCCTCGGCGTCGATCGCCGCGCGGATCGACGGGTCGGCCTGCGGCAGCGGGTCCAGGCCCTCGCGCAGGGCCTTGAAGTAGAGCATCGTGCCGCCCACCAGCAGCGGCAGCCGGCCGCGCGCGCGGATGGCCGCCACCGCTGCCGTCGCGTCGGCGACGAAGCGGGCCGCCGAGTACGCCTCGGCCGGGTCGAGGATGTCGATCAGGTGGTGCGCGACGGCGGCGCGCTCGGCCGCCTCGGGCTTGGCAGTGCCGATGTCCATGCCGCGATAGACCTGCGCCGAGTCGACGCTCACGATCTCGACATCGCCGCGGCGGGCCGCGAAGGCCAGCGCCAGCGCGCTCTTGCCGCTCGCGGTCGGGCCCGCGAGGCACAGCGCCGCGGCCGTGCCGACCTTCATCGCAGGCGCCGCACCAGCGTCCAGGCCACGGTGCAGGTGATCACGGACCACAGGCCGACGCCCAGCGCGTAGGCGATCACGCCGTCCTGCAGCGCGCGACCCAGCCACAGCCCGATCGCGAAGGCCGTCATCGCCAGCACGCATCCGGCCAGCGCCGCGGCGGCGCCGGCCGCGTGCGGGAACGGTCCCACCGCAGCCGCCTGCCCGCAGGGCTGGTGCAGCCCGTGACCGAAGCAGTACAGCCACTGCGGCACGAGCAGCGCCCAGGCCGAGTGCACGCCGGCCAGCGCCAGCGCCGCCATCGACGCGCCGCCGGCCAGCGTGAACCAGCCGCCGCGGCCGACGGCAGCGACCACGCCGTGGCGCGCCACCCAGCGCCGGCAGGCGAAGGTGCCCGCGAGGTAGGCCAGCGAACCGCTGCCCATCGCCGCGCCGTAGACCAGCGGCGACAGGCCGAGCCGGTCGATGAACACGAACGAGGAACCGGCCAGGATCACGAAGAGGCCGCCGTAGGTCGCCGAGATCAGCAGGGTCCAGGCCACGAACACGGGGTGGCGCGCGATCGCGATCCACTGGCGCAGCAGCGGGCCGGGCGCGGTGGCGCGCGGGTTGAGCCGCGGCGCCGTCTCCGGCAGTCGCCACGCCACCCAGGCCAGCGTCACCGCCCCGGCCAGGGCCACCAGCGCCAGCGCCGCGCGCCATCCGAACCAGGTCACGGCCACGGCGCCCAGCGCCGGCCCGAGCAGCGCGATGACCGCCAGCCCGGACAGGCCGAGCGACATCACCTGGGCGCCCTCGTGGGGCTCGTACAGGTCGCGCACCAGGGCGCGCGCGCAGACCACCGCTGCCGCCAGCGCCACGCCCTGCACCGCGCGGCAGGCCACGAGGGTCTCGATGCCGGGAGCCAGCACCGCACCGAGCGCCGCCAGCGTGTACAGCGCGAGCCCGAGCAGCAGCACCGGGCGGCGCCCGATGCGGTCGGCCACCGGACCCCACGCGAGCTGGGCGATGCCGAAGGACAGGATCAGCACCGACATCGTCAGCTGGGCCTGCGCCAGCGGCGCGCCGAGCGCGCGCGTCAGCGCGGGCAGTGCGGGCAGGAACACGTCGGTGGCCACCGGCTGCAGGCCCAGCAGCAGCGCCAGCGCCAGGGCGGCGCGCCGGCGCGCGAGGCGGGCTGGCGGCGCGGCTGCGGCGGACAGAGGGGACGGCATCGCGCGGCGAGGTTAGCAGGGCCGGTCGCGCCTGCCGCGCGCTCGGCGGGCCGCGCGCCGCAGGGCAGCCGCCAGCGCGCGGCCCACCGCGCGCCGATGCGCCCGTCTCAGGCGAACCGCTCGTGCGCGCCCAGCAGCCGCCAGCGCCCCGGCGGCAGCGGGCCCAGCACGATGCTGCCGATGCGCACGCGCTTGAGCGCCAGCACGTCGAAGCCGACGAGGTCGCACATGCGCCGGATCTGGCGCTTGCGGCCCTCGCGCAGCACGAAGCGCAGCTGGTCCTCGTTGGCCCAGCTCACCCGTGCCGGGCGCAGCGCGACGCCGTCCAGCACCAGGCCGTGGCGCAGCCGCTCGAGCAGTTCGGGCCCGGCCGGGCCGGGGCCGCGGTGCCGCACCCGCACCAGGTACTCCTTCTCGACCCGCGAGTCCTCGCCGATCAGCTGCCGCGCCACGCGCCCGTCCTGCGTCAGCACCAGCAGGCCGGTGCTGTCGATGTCGAGCCGTCCCGCCGGTGCCAGGCCGCGCAGCGCAGCCGGGTGCGACGGCAGCGGCGCGCGGTCCTCGGCCCAGCGGTTTGCAGGCGTCACCAGTGTGGCGGCGGGCTGGTGGCCGTCCTCGGCCTGCCCGCTGACGTAGCCCACCGGCTTGTGCAGCAGAACGGTCACCCGTCGCGACTGCTCGCGGCGCGCGCGCGGGTCGATCTCGATCCGCGCGTCGGTCGCGGCGCGCTGGCCGAGCACGGCAATGGCGCCATCGACGCGCACCCAGCCGGCCTCGATCCACTCGTCGGCCTCGCGCCGCGAAGCCAGTCCGCGCTCCGTGATCAGCTTGGACACGCGCACGCCTTCGGTGGAGCGCGGCGGGGGAAGGGAGCGTTCGGTCACGGCCGTGATTGGAGCACGCGGCGCGCAGCGGCTATCGTCGGCGCCATGCAACGTTCGCCCCTCGCTCCAGGACCGCGGCGCGGCGCCGCGCCGGCGGCCCTGGCGGCCGCGGTGCTGGCCCTGTGGCTGGTGGCGCCGGCACCGCCCGCGGCGGCCGAGCCCGGGGCCGGCGCGCCCGCCGCGAGCCTGCCCTCTCCGCGCCAGCAGGCGCGGCTGGACGCGGCGGTGGCGGCCCATGCCGCCGGGCGCCACGAGCAGGCGCGCCAGTCCTTCGAGGCCCTGGCGCGGGAGGATGTGCCCGCCGCGCTGCACAACCTGGGCGTGATGCACCTGCGCCGCGAACTGCCTCGGCCCGATCCTGCGCTTGCGCAGCGGCTGCTGGCGCGGGCCGCGGAGCTCGGCTTCGTCACCTCGATGTTCGCGCTCGGGCAGGCCCTCGAGGACGGTGCCTTCGGCAGCCGCGACCTCGTGCAGGCCTGCGACTGGTACGAGCAGGCGGCGCGCCGCGGCAGCGTCGAGGGCCAGATCGCGATCGGCACCGCCCACTACCTGGGACGCGGCCGCGCGCGTGACCCGGCCGCCGCACTGCCCTGGTACAGGCTGGCCGCGCAGGCGGGCGATGTCGGTGCGATGTACCTCGTGGCGGCGATGTACGAGACCGGCGACGGCGTGCTGCGCGACCTGCGCCTGGCCCGCTTCTGGTACGCCGCCGCCGCGCGCGCGGGCGACGAGGCCGCCCCGGGCAAGGTCCGCGAGATCGATGCCCGGCTCGCGTCTCAGCCGGGATAGGCCCTGCCTGCCAGACCCCCGGGGGCGCTACAGCACCACCTTGACCATCGGGTGCGTGGACAGCGTGCGGTACAGCTCGTCGAGCTGCTCCCGGCTGGTGGCGGTGATCGTGATCGTCAGGCCGAGGTAGTTGCCCGCGCGGCTCGGCCGCCGCTCGACGGAGGCGGGGTCGAATCCCGGGTCGAAGCGCTGCGCGACGGCCACGATCGCGGCCTCGAAGCCCTCGACATGCGCGCCCATCACCTTGATCGGGAACGCGCTCGGGTAATCGATTCGGCTCTGCTCGGCGGGGAGGTCGGGCATGGCGCTTCGTGCCGGCAGGCAGGGGGACGGGCGGTAGCGCAAGGCAGGCCGGCGCGGCGCCGGCGCCGCGCTCAGATCGACATCGTGCGCTTGGCCTGCTGGTAGGCCTCGTACAGCCGCGCGTACACCGGGCCCGGCCGCCCACGCAACGCCCCGTGGCCCACGGCCTCGCCGTCGAGGCGGGTCACCGGCAGGATTTCCTTGGTGGCCGAGGACAGCATCACCTCGTCGGCGGCGCGCACGTCGGCCTCGGAGATGGGGCGCAGGTTGTAGGCGATCCCGACCTCCTGGCACAGCTCGTGCAGCAGTTCGACGCGGATGCCCTCCAGCACGTGCTCGCTCCTGGGCGGGCCGAGCAGCGCGCCCTCGTGCGCGATCCAGACGTTGCAGGCCGCGGCCTCGGTGAGCATGCCGTCGCGGAACATGATGGTCTCGGCCGCGCCGTGGTCGGCCGACATCTGCCGCGACAGCACGTTGCCCAGCAGGCTGGTGCTCTTGATGTCGCCGCGCTCCCAGCGGAAGTCGCGCGCGGTGATGCAGGCCACCCCGTGGTGGCGCTGCTCGGCCGTGGGCGGCTTCATCGGGTTGGTCATCGCGAACACCGTGGGCGCGATGCCGGTGGGCATCACGTGGTCGCGGGGCGCGACCCCGCGCGTGACCTGCAGGTACACGACCTGATCCTCGGCCGGCTCGCGCTCGACCAGCGCGCGGACCAGCGCCAGCCACTCGTCGCGGGTGTGCGGGTTCGCAATCCTGATCTTGGCCAGCGAGCGCGTCAGCCGGGCGATGTGCTCGTCGAAGCGGAAGATGCGGCGGCCGTAGACCGGGGCGACGTCGTAGACGCCGTCGCCGAAGATGAAGCCGCGGTCCAGCACGCTGACCTTGGCCTCGGAGACGCGGGAGTACTCGCCGTTCAGGTAGCAGGGGGCGTCGTGCATGGCATTGAGGTGGGGCGGGCGCGGTGATTCTGGCACGCGCCTCGCCGCCGGGCCCGGCGCTTCAGGTCGCGGGCTTGTCCGACTTGGCCTTCAGGTTGTCCTGCAGTTCCTTGCTCATCGGCGCGCCGAGGTTCACGCCCCTTGGGGGAATCGGCGACTGGAACCACTTCGAATAGAGGCGCGCGAACTCGCCGCTGTCCATCAGCCTGGCCAGGACGCCGTCGACCAGGGACTTGAACGAAGGATCGTCACGGCGCAGCATGATCGCGTAAGGCTCGACCTGTATGGCGTCGCCCACCACGGCGAGATCGGCCGGGTTGGCGCTGCTCGCGCGCAGGCCGTACAGCAGGATGTCGTCCATCGCGAAAGCGTCGGCACGGCCGCTCTGGACCAGCAGCGCGCTCTCCGCGTGGTCCTTGGCCCCGATCAGGTCGAAGCCGAGCTTCTGCTCCTCGTTGAGGGTGCGCATGATGCGGAAGTTCGTCGTGCCGGTCGTCGAGACGACCGTCTTGCCCTTCAGGTCCGCCAGCGACCTGATCGGCGAGTTCGCCTTCACCAGCAGCCGGGTGCCGGTGTAGAAGTAGTTGGTGGCGAAGGCCACCTGCTTGCCGCGGTCGCTGTTGTTGGTGGTGCTGCCGCACTCGACGTCGATCGTGCCGTTGACCAGCAGCGGGATCCGGTTGGCCGACGTCACGGACTGGGTGGCCACCTTCAGATCGGCGCGCCCGGTCACTCGGCGCACCTCATCGACGATGCGCTGGCAGATCTCCCAGCCGAACCCGGTGGGCTGTGCCTTGTCGTCCAGATACGAGAACGGGATCGACGACTCGCGGTACGCGACCGTGATCGTGCCGCTGGTCTTGACCTTGTCCAGGGTCTGTGCCGGTGCGGAGGTCGCGAACAGCGCGGCGGAAAGCGCCGCCGCGGGCAGCAGGAAGGTGCGCATGGATGCTCCTGAGGGTGCTTGGGGGGCCGGGGGATCGGGGGGGCGCGCGCGATGACCGCGCGGGCCCAAGGATACGTCCGGCGGCTGGCCGCGCCGCCGGGCCCTGCCGTGGCACCGCCCGTTCAGCGGATCCACAGCCGCACGGCGTCCCAGGTGCGGCCGAAGAAGCCCGCCAGCGGCACCGCCTGCTGCGCGACCAGCGGCACGGTGGCCACTGCGGCACCGCCGGCGGTGGTGACCTTGATCGTGCCGACGCGCTGGCCGGCGACCAGCGGGGCCAGCAGCGGCTCGGTGCGCTCGACCGCGGTCCGCAGCTTGTCGCCCTCGCCCTTGGGCACCGACACCCACAGGCCGCCGCCGGGAGTCTCGGCCACCAGCGACACCTCGCGCGCCTCGCCTTTCCATACCGGTGCGCTGACGATGGTTCTGCCGGGTTCGAACAGGCGCACCGCGTCCCAGGCCGTCCAGCCCCAGTTCAGCAGCTTCTGGCTCTCGCTGGCGCGCGCCTCGCGCGAGTCGGTGCCCAGCACCACCGACAGCAGCCGGCGCTGCCCGCCGGGAGTGGCGCGCGCGCTGCTGGCCACCAGGCAATAGCCGGCGGACTCGGTGTAGCCGGTCTTCATGCCGTCGACGCTCGGGTCGCGGCCCAGCAGCAGGTTGCGGTTGTCCTGACGGATGTTGTTGTAGGTGTACTGCCGGATCGCGTAGAGCGGGTAGAACTGCGGGTGCT
The DNA here is from genome assembly GCA_020248915.1 of Rubrivivax sp. Lineage (GTDB taxonomy): Bacteria > Pseudomonadota > Gammaproteobacteria > Burkholderiales > Burkholderiaceae_C > Rubrivivax. Next base: position 63,554 of record JADCGP010000011.1, read on the forward strand.
CGCGGATGACGCGCGCGGCCACGGCCGCGACGTCGCGCGCGCTGCTGTGGTGCCCGCTCTCGGACATGCCGGTGACGTTGCGGAACTGGGTGTTCTTCAGGCCCCAGGCCTGGGCCTGCCGGTTCATCGCGGCGACGAAGTTCTCCACCGAGCCGGACACGCCTTCGGCCAGCGCCACCGCCGCGTCGTTGCCGCTCTGCACGATCAGCCCGCGCAGCAGTTCGCTCACCTTGGGCTGCATCGTCGGGTCGATGAACATCACCGACGCGCCGCCCTTGCGCTCGTCCCACGCGCGTCGGCTCACCGGCAGCGTCTGCTCGAGATCGAGCTTGCGGTCGCGGATCGCGTTGAAGACGAGATGGGCCGTCATCAGCTTGGTCAGCGAGGCGGGGTCGGCCTGCTGGTCGGCGCCGCGCTCCGCAAGCACCTGGTCGCTGGCGAGGTCGACCAGGATGTACTGGCGCGCCGCGATCTCCGGCGGCTGCGGCATCTGCGCGTGGGCGTGCGGCGCGGCGGCGGCCAGCGCGGCCAGCACGGCTGGCAGGGCGAGGAGGGCGAGGGCCAGGCGGATCGGGTGGGTCATGGGTGGAGTTGGGCGGCCGCTCCCGGGGCGACGCCCCAGGCCGCGAGCACGATCTGCTTGAGCAGCGTGAGCTGCCCGTGGAAGAAGTGGCCGGCGCCGGGCACCAGCGTGACCGGCTGCGCGCGCGGCCGCGCCCAGTCCAGCACCGCCGACAGCGGCACGACCTCGTCGTGCTCGCCGTGCACCACCAGCGTCCCGGCGGGCACGTCGGCCAGCGGGAAGCTACGGGCCGCCGGCGCGATGAGCACGACGCGCGCCGCACCCGCGTGCGCCGCCGACGACGCCAGGCAGGCCGCCGCGTGCGAGGCAACATAACCGCCGAACGAGAACCCGCCAAGCACCAGAGGCAACCCCGGCGCGCGCGTGGCGGCGATCACCGCGAGCGCGTCGTCGATCTCGCCGCGGCCCTCGTCCCAGCTGCCCTGGCTCGTGCCGACGCCGCGGAAGTTGAACCGCACCGCGACGTGGCCCAGCTGCACGAAGACCCGCGCCAGCGTGATGACGACCTTGTTGTCCATCGTTCCGCCGTGCAGCGGGTGCGGGTGGCACAGCACCGCCACGCCGCGCGGCGGCGACGTGCCGTCGGGCCGGTCGACCGCGCACTGCAGAGCGCCGGCCGGCCCCGCGACGACGAGCGCCTCGGTGCGCGGGTTCATCCGCGGGGTGTCAGCGGCCGACCTCGGGCCCGAGCAGCAGCCGCTCGACGACGCGGCCGTGCTTGAGGTGCGACTCGATGATCTCGTCGATGTCGGTGCGGTCCACGTAGGTGTACCAGGTGGCCTCCGGGTACACCACGGCCACCGGGCCGCCGGCGCAGCGATCGAGGCAGCCGGCCTTGTTGACGCGCACGCGCCCCGGTCCGGCCAGGCCCTCGGCCTTGACGCGCGCCTTGCAGTGGTCGAACGCGGCCTGCGCATCGTGGTCGGCGCAGCAGGCCTCGCCGTTGGCGCGCTGGTTCAGGCAGAAGAAGACGTGGCGCTCGAAGTAGCTCATCGCTTTCGATTGTAGGCAGCGGCTCCGGGGCCTCCGCGATGCGGGGTCACCTCTGGCGCGGTGCGCCCAGGCGCAGCAGCATCCAAACGAGGGCTGCGAAGGGCCACAGCCAGCCGATCCACTGCGCCAGGCCGTGGAAGCGGATGAAGCGCCCCTGCTCCCAGGCCTGCAGCGACAGCGCGAAGTAGGGGTCGGCCGGCGCCTGCGCGACGCTGGCCACGAGCGCGCCGAGCACGATCAGCGCGCAGCCGGTGGCCACGCGGCGCGACACCGGCGCCAGCAGGCAGGCGAGTGCGGTGCCCGCGGCCAGCGCCTCGGCCGTCGTGCGGCCGACCCAGGCCAGCGCGTGCTGCGGGCCGAAATTGAGCAGGGTCGACAGCGTCATCGCCGCCACGGCCAGCGCGAGCGCCCCGAGGGCCAGTGCCAGGCGGCGCCAGCCGGGGTCGACGACCCCGTAGGCCAGCAGGCAGGGCGCGAGCAGCCCCAGCGCCGTGATCGAGCCCTCGGCCAGGGGCCCGATCGGTGCCCCGGCGCGCGCCGTCTCGGTGACCAGCGCCAGCGCCGGCGCGGCCCAGTCGACCCCCTCCAGCCACTCGGCCACCACGGACCGCAGGACGTCCTCGACCTGACCGAGCCCGAGCGGCACCGGGGCCGGCGCCAGCAGCGCCAGCGGCCACAGCGCCAGCAGCGCCAGTGCGCCGGCGCTGTCGGCCGCGAACCACCGCTCGCGCAGCGCGTGCCAGCGGTCGACCCAGCCCAGCGCGTGCAGCGCCAGCGCGAGCAGCACGCCGATGGCCGCGCCCGCGCCGTTGTAGGCCCAGTCCTTCAGCGAGGGGTGGCGCGTCGGCACGAACTGCTGCAGCACCTCGCAGACGAAGCTCAGCAGCGCCGGCACCGCCAGGCCGCACAGCACCGCCGTCGGCGTGGTCACGCCGCTGCGCCGTGCCGCGAAGGTGACCAGCAGCCCGAGCGGCAGGTAGCCAAGCAGGTTGGCCCAGGCGTCGAACGGGTCGCGCCACGGCGGCCACGGCAGCGCCAGCAGCGCCGTCAGGTCCTGGCCCGGGGGCCAGCGCCAGCCCGCGAAAGGGAACAGGCTCGCGTAAAGCACCAACGCGCCGTAGACCGCGGCCAGCGGCGTGGCCGAGGAACTGCGGCGACGCGGGCCGGCCGCCACGCGCTGGGCCCGCCTCAGAACGGCTTGACGACGACCAGGATCACGGTCGCCGCGAACAGCAGCACCGAGACCTCGTTGAAGACCCGGTACCAAACGTGGCCGCGCCGGTTCGTCATCTGCTCGAAGCCTCGCAGCAGCCGGCGGCAGCTCAGCTGATAGGCGATGGCGGCGGCCACGAGCGCCAGCTTGGCGTGCATCCAGCCGGCGCCGCGGCCCACGCCGAAGCCCAGCCACAGGATCAGGCCCAGCAGCAGCGCCGCCAGCATGAGGATGTTGGCGAAGCGGTACAGCCGGTGCGCCATCGCCAGCAGCCGCTCGCGCTCGGCCCGGCTGTCCGCGGGCACGGAAGCCAGGTTGACGAAGATGCGCGGCAGGTAGAACAGGCCCGCGAACCAGCTCGCCACGAAGATGATGTGCAGTGCCTTGATCCAGAGGTAGCCGGTGCCCATTCGGGCATTATCGGCAGGCGCCGACCGGGCCGGCGCACGGTGCCACCGCGGGCGGGTCGAAAAAAAGGCCCCGGTTCGCACCGGGGCCGTGAAGCCTTATCGCTGTCATCACGCTAAGGCACCTGCTCAGGGAGGAAAAGCAGGGGCGGACCGCCTTGCAGCGGCCCGCCGAAAACTAGTTTAGCGGTAAAGTGTTTGCGTCGCCAAGCGGGTCCGACGGGGCTTGTCGCGACATCCAGGGGAGAGTTCGTGAATACCCTATCCATGTATCCGGCGGCACGGCCCCGGAGGCTGCGCCGTGATGCCGCCACCCGCGCCCTGGTCCGCGAGAACCGGCTCGCGCCGGAGGACCTGATCCTGCCCGTCTTCGCACTCGACGGGCAGGGCCGAGAGGAGGACGTGGCCAGCATGCCCGGCGTCAAGCGGCGCAGCGTGGACGGCCTGTTCGCGGTGGCCGAGCAGTGCCTGGCGCTCTGCGTGCCGGTGATGGCGCTGTTCCCGGTCATCGACCCGGCTCTGAAGACGCCCGATGGCACGGAGGCGCTCAACCCCGAGGGCCTGGTGCCGCGGGCGGTGCGCGAGCTCAAGAAGCGCTTCCCCGAGCTCGCGCTGCTAACCGACGTCGCGCTCGACCCCTTCACCAGCCACGGGCAGGACGGCCTGCTCGACGACACCGGCTACATCCTGAACGACGAGACCGTCGACGTGCTGCGCCGGCAGGCGCTGCTGCAGGCCGAGGCCGGCGTGGACATCGTCGCGCCCAGCGACATGATGGACGGCCGCATCGGCGCCATTCGCGGCACGCTAGAGCAGGCGGGACGCATCCACACGCGGATCATGGCCTACAGCGCCAAGTACGCGAGCGCCTTCTACGGCCCGTTCCGCGACGCGGTGGGCAGCAAGGGCAACCTGGGCAAGGCCGACAAGAAGGTCTACCAGATGGACCCGGGCAACAGCGACGAGGCGCTGCGTGAGGTGGCGCTGGACATCGCCGAGGGCGCCGACATGGTGATGGTCAAGCCCGGCATGCCTTACCTGGACATCGTGCGCCGCGTCAAGGACGAGTTCCGGATGCCCACCTTCGCCTACCAGGTCAGCGGCGAGTACAGCATGCTGAAGGCCGCCGCGGCCAACGGCTGGCTCGACCACGACGCGGTGATGATGGAGAGCCTGCTCGCCTTCCGGCGCGCGGGGGCCGACGGCGTGCTGAGCTACTTCGCGCTCGACGCGGCGCGGCTGCTGCGCCGCTGACCGCTGCCGGGGAGCGACGCGGCGGCGACGCCGCGGCCCGGCGCGGGCCCGCCGCGATGCGATGATCGGCCCGTGCGAGTCTTCCACGTCACCACCGAGCAGTTCGTCGAGCTGCCCGGGCTGCCCGAGCGGCTTCCCGCGGAGGGCTTCCTCTGGATCGGCAGCGCACGGCGCGAGTTCGAGGTCCGGCACGCGGAGCTGCAGGCGCTGCTGCAGCGCACGGCCGGCGGTGCGCTCGTCGACCTGCACGTCTCGGACCTCCTGAACAACCAGCTGCCCAGCCAGTACGACTACACCTCGTGGTACGACCTGCTGGTGTTCCGGCGGCTGGCTGCCGGCGCCGGCAGCGAGGGGCTGTTCGTCGACGACCAGCGCGGCACGCTGCGCTCGGCCAAGAAGGCGCTCGAGGCGATCGACACCAGCCCGGTCGGCTTCGCGGTCTTCGACCGCGTGCTGCTCACCGTGCATCCGACCGACTGCGCAGTGCGCGAGCACTTCGCGCAGCGGCTGGGGTCGATGGCGTTCGTCCCCGAGGCGCGCGGCGCCACCCGCCTGCCCACCAGCCCGGCCGACCTGATGCTGCGCATGGTCAACCACATGGTGGACAGCTACCTCGAGCTGCGCCGCCTGCTGACCCGGCAGCTCGGCTACCTGCAGACCGAGCTGCTCGACCCGAAGAGCCGCTTCGACGACTGGCGGCTGCTGCTCGACGAGCGCAACGCGCTGCACCTGCTGGAGGACACCTGCGAGGACCAGCGCTCGGCGCTGCAGGAGTGGATCGACGCGCTGGACGAGTGGCCCGAGGAGCACGACCCCGAGCGGCGCCGCGAGCGCGAGCTGCTGCGGGTTCGCTCGCGCGACGTGCTCGAGCACGTCGAGCGCGTGCTGGGGCACGTGCGGCGCCTGGAGCAGAGCGCCGAGGTCTCGGTGCAGATGCATTTCTCCGCGCTCGGCCACCGCACCAACACGATCATGCGCACGCTGACCGTGCTGACCGCGGTGTTCCTGCCGCTGAACCTGATCACCGGCTTCTTCGGCATGAACTTCGAGTTCATGCCGCTGATCCACACCAGCGTCGGCTTCTGGGTCGCCGTCGGCCTGATGCTGTCGGTCGGGCTCGGCCTGGGCTGGTTCTTCTGGCGCAAGCGCTACCTGGGCGGCAACGAGCGATGACCCTCGACCGCCGCCAGCTCGTCGTGCTGGTGCTGCTCACGCTGGTCTGGGGCCTGAACTGGCCCGTGATGAAGCTCGGCGTCAGCGGCTGGCCGCAGGAGCCCCGGACCTATCCGCCGCTCACCTTCCGCGCGCTGTCGATGCTGCTCGGGCTGCCGGTGCTGGGCGCCGCGCTGCTGTGGCTGAAGGTGCCGTTCCGCGTCGGCCGCGAGCACCGCGCCGAGCTGGCGCGGCTGACGCTGGCCAACATGCTGGTCTGGCACGTCGTCATCATCGTCGCGCTGCAGCAGCTGAGCTCGGGCCGGGCCGCCATCCTCGGCTACACGATGCCGATCTTCGCCGCGCTGTGGGGCGCGCTGCTGTTCGGCGACCGTCTCGGCGGCCGCCAGGCCTTCGGCGTGGCCGCCGCCGCGCTCGGCGTCGCGCTGCTGCTCAAGAGCGAGTTCACGCGGCTGGCCGGCGCGCCGCTGGCCGCGGCCGCGGTGGTCGTCGCGGCGGCGGTCTGGGGCTACGGCACGCACCGGCTGCGCCGCTCGACGGTACCTCTGGCGCTGCTGACGATCGTGTTCTGGATGACGGCCTCCACCGCCGCCGTGATGGCGGTGCTGGCCTTCGCGCTGGAGCGCGACGCGTGGCGCTGGCCGGCCCCGCACGTCTGGTTCGCGGTGCTCTACAACGCCGTGGGCGTGTTCGGCTTCGCGCACGCGGCGTGGTTCTATCTGGCGCGCACGCTGCCGCCGGTGGCGTCGGGCATCAGCGTGATGCTGATCCCGGTGCTCGGCACCTTCTCGGGGGCCTGGGTCCTCGGCGAGCCCCTGCACTGGCAGGACTGGGCGGCGATGGTGGCGATGGTGGTGGCTATCGCCGCCGTGCTGCTGCGGCGCTGAGGCGCCCCACGGTGCGACCGCCCGGCCGCGCTATCGTCGCGGCATGAGCCCGCCGGCCGCCGGACCCCCCACCTTCTTCTGGCACGACTACGAGACCTTCGGCCGCGTGCCGCGGCGCGACCGGCCGGCGCAGTTCGCGGGGGTGCGCACCGATCTCGAGCTGAACGAGGTGGCCCCGGCCGTCTGCTGGTACTGCCGCCCGCCGCGCGACCTGCTGCCCGACCCGGAGTCGGTGCTGCTCACCGGCATCACCCCGCAGCAGGCCGAGGCCGAGGGCCTGCCCGAGCCCGTGTTCGCCGCGCGCGTCGAGGCCGAGCTCGCCCGCGAGGGCACGGTCGGCGTCGGCTACAACAGCATCCGCTTCGACGACGAGGTCACGCGCCATCTGTTCTGGCGCAACCTGATCGACCCGTACGCGCGCGAATGGTCCAACGGCTGCGGTCGCTGGGACCTGCTCGACGTCGTGCGCTGCGCCTGGGCGCTCCGGCCCGAGGGCATCGAGTGGCCGCTCGGCGAGGACGGCAGGCCCAGCTTCCGGCTCGAGCGGCTGGCAGCGGCCAACGGCTTGGCCCACGAGGCGGCGCACGACGCGCTGTCGGACGTGCGGGCGACGATCGCGCTGGCCCGCCTGGTGCGCCAGCGGCGGCCCAGGCTGTGGGAGTTCGCGCTGCGCCTGCGCCGCAAGGAGGAGGTCTGGAGCGAGATCGGCGTCGGCCGTCCGTTCGTGCACCTGTCGGGTCGCTACCCGGTCGAGCGCGGCTGCATGGCGGTGGTGTGGCCGCTCGGGCCGCACCCCACGCACCGCAACGAGCTGATCGTCTGGGACCTGGCGCAGGACCCGCGGCAGCTCGAGGGCCTCGACGCCGAGGCGGTGCGCCGGCGGATGTACACGGCCGCCGACGCACTGCCGCCGGGCGAGGCGCGGCTGCCGATCAAGACGATCCACGTCAACCGGGCGCCCATCGTCATCGGCAACCTGGCCACGCTCGGGCCGGCCGTGGGGCGCTTCGGCATCGACCTGGCGCTCGCCCAGCAGCACGCCGCGCTCGCCGCCCGGCTGCCCGACATGGCGACGCTGTGGGCCGACGTGTTCCGGCGCGAGGCCGCGTCCGCGCCGGCGGACGTGGACGAAGACCTGTACGGCGGTTTCCTCGGCAACGAAGACCGGCGCCGGCTCGAGCGGCTGCGAGGGCTGCCCCCGGAACAGCTGGCACGCCGCGTGGCCTTCGACGATCCGCGCCTGGACGAGGTGCTGTTCCGCTACCGCGCGCGCCACTTCCCGCGCACGCTCGACGACGAGGAGCAGGCGCGCTGGGCGCGGCACTGCAGCGATCGCCTGCACGGGGGCGCCGGCGGCGTGCCGACGCTGGCGCAGTTCCAGGAGCGCGTGGACGCGCTTGCCGAGGCCGCCGCCGGGCGCGACGACGAGCGCGCCCAGCAGCTGCTGGAGGCGCTGGTGGACTGGGCGCAGGAGATCGCGCCCGAACCGGCCTGAGAGCGCCGGCCCGAGGCGCACCGGCTGGCGCGTCCGTGGCCGGCGCCGGGACGGGTGCCGCGGCTCAGCCGGCTGCCGGCGGCGCCGCGAACCAGCGCTCGCGCACGTCGGCCGGCAGCGCCGGAGCGCCCGGCAGCGAGGTGCGTTCGGCCCGCTCCAGCAACTGCCAGAAGTAGCGGTAGCTGGCGCGGTCGTGCAGCTGCTCGCGGTGCCGGATCGGCGCCCAGCGCGCGGCCTCGGCCGCCAGCAGCACCTCGATGGCCTGGTCGACCTCGGCGATCGGCGGCGCGAAGGCCTCGACGATCGGCTGGATCTGGGACGGGTGGATGCTCCACATCCGGGTGTAGCCGAGCAGGCGCGCGGCCTTGTCGGCCGCCTCGCGCAGCGCCGCCGGGTCCTTGAACTCGGTGACCACGCTGTGCGAGGGCACCTTGGCGCGGGCGTGGCAGGCCGCGGCGATCTCGAGCTTGGCCCGCACGACCAGCGGGTGGTCGAACTGCCCGTCGGCGCTCATCGCCCACTGCGGGATCGCACCGCGGTGGGCGCTGACGAAGTCCATCAGCCCGAAGGAGAGCGACTCGATGCGCGGGTGGGCGGCGATCGCGGCCACCTCGGCCAGCGCGCCGTGCGTCTCGATCAGCGCGTGCAGAGGCACGCCGGCGCCGCCCGCGGCGTCGATGGCCGCCGCGGCAGCGGCCACGTCGGCTACGCCACGCGGCTTGGGCAGCATCAGGTAGGCCGGTGGCCGGGCGCTGGCCAGCACGATCGCGAGCACCTCGGCGAAGCGGGCGTGGCCCCAGGGCAGCAGCCGGACGCCGACCCGCCCGTGGCGGTTCAGCCGCCCGCCGAGCAGCGACGCGATCAGGTGGGCATGCTCGACCTCGCCGCCAGCCGGTGCGCCATCCTCGTTGTCGAGCGTGACGTCGAACACCGGCCCCATGGCCGCCTGCAGCTCCAGGCTGCGCGTCATCCGCGGCTCGACGCCGCTGTAGTGGTCGCACACCGGCAAGGCCGGTGGCACGGCCTCCTCGGGTTCGAACAGGGCCTGGCGGGGATGCAGCGCTGCGCTCATGCCGCAATGATGGACCGGAAAGCGTCGCCGGGCGGGCGCAGGGGCGGCCGCCGGACGCGGCGGGTGCAGCAACCCCCGCTGCGCAGCGGGGGCGCCCGCTCAGAGCAGGTGCTTGACGCCGTCCTGCTCGCCGATCAGCTCGGCCAGCGTCTTGTCGATGCAGCCCTGGCTGAACTCGTCGATCGGCAGCCCCTCGACGATCCGATAGCGGCCGCCCTCGCAGGTGACCGGGTAGCCGAACATCACGTCCTTGGGGATGCCGTACTCGCCGTTGCTCGGCACGCCCATCGTCACCCAGCGGCCGCCGGTGCCGAGCGCCCAGTCGCGCATGTGGTCGATCGCCGCGTTGGCGGCGCTGGCCGCCGAGGACAGGCCGCGCGCCTCGATGATGGCCGCGCCGCGCTTGCCGACGGTGGGCAGGAACACGTCGCGGTTCCAGGCGTGGTCGCCGATCATGTCCTTGACCGACGCGCCGTCGATCGTCGCGAAGCGGTAGTCGGCGTACATCGTCGGGCTGTGGTTGCCCCACACCGCCAGCTTGTGGATGGACGCGACGGGCTTGCCGGTCTTGGCTGCCAGCTGGCTCGCCGCGCGGTTGTGGTCCAGGCGCAGCATCGCGGTGAAGTTCTCGCGCGGCAGCGAGGGCGCGCTCTTCATCGCGATCCAGGCGTTGGTGTTGGCCGGGTTGCCCACCACCAGCACCTTGACGCCGCGCGCGGCGCTGCGGTCGAGCGCCTTGCCCTGCGCGGTGAAGATCTGCGCGTTGGCCGCCAGCAGGTCGGCGCGCTCCATGCCGGGGCCGCGCGGGCGCGCACCGACCAGCAGCGCGTAGTCGGTGTCGCGGAAGGCCGCTGCCGGGTCGCTGTGCGCCTCCATGCCTGCCAGCAGCGGGAACGCGCAGTCCTCCAACTCCATCATGACGCCCTTCAGGGCCTTCTGCGCCTTCTCGTCGGGGATCTCGAGCAGCTGCAGGATCACCGGCTGGTCCTTGCCGAGCATCTCGCCGCTGGCGATGCGGAACAGCAGGGCGTAACCGATCTGGCCGGCAGCGCCGGTGACGGCAACGCGGACGGGCTTGTGGCTCATGGGGACTCTCCAGCGGGGTGGCGTGTGCGATGGCGCAGCGAGAAATTCTAGCCAGCGGGCTGACGCGACTCTTATGTCTTATGCAGGACTTCGGTGCGAGAATCCGCGGCGATGCCCGCCCGCACGGCTTCCCGCGACCCCGCTGCCGGCACCGTCCAGGTCGCCGACGCCGGCCCGACGCCGGCCTTCAGCCCGCTGTACCAGCAGATCAAGGTGCTGCTGCTGCGCAGCCTGCAGGTCGGCGAGTGGCCCCCCGGCAGCGTCATCCCCAGCGAGACCGAGCTCGCCGGGCGCTACCGGGTCAGCCAGGGCACGGTGCGCAAGGCGATCGACGAGATGGCGGCCGAGCGGCTGCTGGTGCGGCGCCAGGGCAAGGGCACCTTCGTGGCGACCCACGCCGCCGCCGAAACCCGCTACCGCTTCCTGCGCCTGACGCCCGACGCCGGCGGCCCGGCGCGCCTGGCGCGCCAGCTGCTCGACTGCCGCCGGATGCGCGCCTCGGCCGAGGTGGCGCGGGCGCTCGAGCTCAAGGCCGGCGAGCCCGTGGTCGAGGTGCGGCGGCTGCTGCTGGACGGCGGGCAGCCGGTTGTGCTGGACGACCTGTGGCTGCCCGGTGCGCAGTTCCGGGGCCTGAGCGCGGAGACGCTGGCGCGCTGGCGCGGCGCGCTGTACGAGCTGTTCGAGAGCGAGTTCTCGGTGCGGATGATCCGCGCCGAGGAGAAGATCCGCGCCCTGGCGGCCGACCCGGAGGCCGCCGCGCTGCTGGCGCTGCCGCCCGGCGCCCCGCTGCTGCTGGTGGAGCGGCGCTCGTTCACCTACGGCGAGCGACCGGTGGAGTTGCGCCGCGGCCTGTACCGCACCGAGCGCCACCACTACCGCAACGAACTTTCCTGAGACCGCGCCCGGCAGCAGCCCCGCGTAAGCAAAGCCCCATGAAATATAAACTGCAGCGTTCGGTCGCGATGCCCGCCGGGAGCGCACCGACCCCTCCACGAGCCTTCGAGCCATGCCCGAGATGAGCCCACCTGCCGCCCGAGCCCGCCCGGGCACGATGCGCCTGGTCGACGCGCTGCAGTACCGCCTGCCGCTCGCCGGCGTCGTGTCGATCCTGCACCGCGTCAGCGGAGCGCTGATGTTCGCGCTGCTGCCCTTCGTGATCTGGCTGTTCGACGTCAGCGTCAGCTCCGAGGTCAGCTACGAGCGCTTCCGCGCTGCGTTCGGCGCCGGGATCGGCTTCGTGCCTGCCTGGGGCGTCAAGCTCGTCGTGCTGGCGCTGGTGTGGGCCTACCTGCACCACGCGATCGCCGGGCTGCGCCACCTTTGGATGGACGCCACGCACAGCGTGTCCCGGGAGCAGGGCCGCTCCTCGGCGATCGTCACGCTGGCGCTGTCGATCTTCCTGACCCTGGGCCTGGGCGCCAAGCTCTTCGGCCTTTATTGACGGAGCGGCAGCGATGGCGGTCAACTACGGTTCCCGGCGCGTCGTCGTCGGTGCGCACTACGGCATGCGCGACTGGCTCAGCCAGCGCGTTACGGCGGCGCTGATGGCGATCTTCACGCTCGTGCTGCTGGTCCAGCTGCTGATGCCGGGCCCGCTCGGCTACGACAAGTGGGCCGGCATCTTCGCGGCGCAGTGGATGAAGGTGCTGACGTTCGCGGTCTTCGTCGCGCTGGGCTGGCACGCCTGGGTCGGCGTGCGGGACATCTGGATGGACTACGTCAAGCCGGTCGGGCTGCGCCTCGTGCTGCAGGTCGCGACGATCGTCTGGCTGGTCGGTTGCATGGGCTGGGCCGTGCAGGTGCTCTGGAGGTTGTAAGAGGCATGGCTACCCTTCCCAGGCGTCGGTTCGACGTCGTCGTCGTCGGGGCCGGCGGCTCCGGCATGCGCGCTTCGCTGCAGCTGGCCCGCTCGGGCCTGAACGTGGCGGTGCTGTCCAAGGTGTTCCCGACCCGCAGCCACACGGTGGCCGCGCAGGGTGGCATCGGCGCCAGCCTCGGCAACATGAGCGAGGACAACTGGCACTACCACTTCTACGACACCGTCAAGGGCTCCGACTGGCTGGGCGACCAGGACGCGATCGAGTTCATGTGCCGCGAGGCCACGCGCGTGGTCTACGAGCTCGAGCACATGGGCATGCCCTTCGACCGCAACCCCGACGGCACGATCTACCAGCGCCCGTTCGGCGGCCACACCGCCAACTACGGCGAGAAGCCGGTGCAGCGCGCCTGCGCCGCGGCCGACCGCACCGGCCACGCGATGCTGCACACGCTGTACCAGCAGAACGTGCAGGCGCGCACCAACTTCTTCGTCGAGTGGATGGCGCTCGACCTGATCCGCGATGCCGACGGCGACGTGCTCGGCGTCGTGGCCCTCGAGATGGAGACCGGCGACGTCCATGTGCTGGAGGCCAAGGTCACGCTGCTGGCCACCGGGGGGGCGGGGCGCATCTACGCGGCCAGCACCAATGCCTTCATCAACACCGGCGACGGCCTGGGCATGGCGGCGCGCGCCGGCATCCCTCTCGAGGACATGGAGTTCTGGCAGTTCCACCCCACCGGCGTGCACAACGCCGGCGTGCTGCTGACCGAGGGCTGCCGCGGCGAGGGGGCGATCCTGCGCAACAGCAAGGGCGAGCGCTTCATGGAGCGCTACGCGCCGACGCTGAAGGACCTGGCGCCGCGCGACTTCGTCAGCCGCTGCATGGACCAGGAGATCAAGGAAGGCCGAGGCTGCGGGCCGAACGGGGACTACATCAACCTCGACATGACGCACCTGGGCGCCGAGACGATCATGAAGCGCCTGCCCAGCGTCTTCGAGATCGGCCACAACTTCGCCAACGTCGACATCACGAAGGATCCGATCCCGGTGGTGCCGACGATCCACTACCAGATGGGCGGCATCCCGACGAACGTCCACGGGCAGGTCGTGGTCCCCCGCAACGGCATCCACAACGACATCGTCAACGGCCTGTACGCGGTGGGCGAGTGCTCCTGCGTCAGCGTGCACGGCGCCAACCGGCTGGGCACGAACTCGCTGCTCGACCTGCTGGTCTTCGGCAAGGCCTCGGGCGACCACATCGTCGACAGCTTCCGCAAGGCCGACAAGGCCTTCAAGCCGCTGCCCAGGGACGCCGCCGACCGGTCGCTGGCGCGGCTGGCGCGGCTCGACGCAAGCACCTCGGGCGAGTACGCGCAGGACGTCGCCGGCGACATCCGCAGCGCGATGCAGCAGCACGCCGGCGTGTTCCGCACGCAGGCCAGCATGGACGAGGGCGTCGCCCGGATCGACGCGATCCGCGAGCGCGTGATGGCGATCGGCCTGAAGGACAAGAGCAAGGTCTTCAACACCGCGCGCGTCGAGGCCCTCGAGGTCGAGAACCTGATCGAGGCCGCGCAGGCCACGATGACCAGCGCGGCCGCGCGCCGCGAGTGCCGCGGCGCGCACACCGTCAAGGACTACGAGCGCGGCGCCGACGACCCTGAGTTCCCGCTCGGGCGCAACGACCGCGAGTGGATGAAGCACTCGCTGTGGTACTCCGACGGCAACCGCCTCGAGTACAAGCCCGTCAACCTGAAGCCGCTGACGGTGGACTCGATCCCGCCGAAGGTCCGCACGTTCTAGCGCACACGCGCCCGAGCGAAGACCCCACACGACGACCACGTTCCCCTCGACCATGGCCAGCCGCACCTTCCAGATCTACCGCTACGACCCCGACCAGGACGCCAAGCCGAGGATGCAGACCTACACGGTCGAGCTCGACGGCACGGAGCGCATGCTGCTCGACGCGCTGATGAAGCTGAAGGCCCAGGACCCGAGCCTGAGCTTCCGGCGCAGCTGCCGCGAGGGCGTCTGCGGCTCCGATGCGATGAACATCAACGGCAAGAACGGCCTGGCCTGCCTGACCAACCTGCGCACGCTGCCGGGCACGATCGTGCTCAAGCCGCTGCCCGGTCTGCCGGTGATCCGCGACCTGATCGTGGACATGACGCTGTTCTTCAAGCAGTACCACTCGATCAAGCCCTACCTCGTCAATGACACGCCGCCGCCCGAGAAGGAACGGCTGCAGTCGCCCGAGGAGCGCGACGAGCTCAACGGCCTGTACGAGTGCATCCTGTGCGCGAGCTGCAGCACCAGCTGCCCGAGCTTCTGGTGGAACCCGGACAAGTTCGTCGGCCCGGCCGGCCTGCTGCAGGCCTACCGCTTCATCGCCGACAGTCGCGACCAGGCCACCGGCGAGCGCCTCGACAACCTCGAGGACCCGTACCGCCTGTTCCGCTGCCACACGATCATGAACTGCGTCGACGTCTGCCCGAAGGGCCTCAACCCCACCAAGGCGATCGGCAAGATCAAGGAGCTGATGGTCCGACGGACCGTCTGAGCCCGGATGGACCCGCGCATCGACGAGCGATCGCTCAGCAGGCTGAAGTGGCGCTGCCGCCGCGGCCTGCTGGAGAACGACCTGCTGATCGAGCGCTTCTTCCGCCGCCACGAGGAGACGCTGACGACGCGGCAGGCCGCGGGGCTCGAGGCCCTGATGGAACTCGCCGACAACGACCTGCTCGACCTGCTGCTGGCGCGCGCCGAGCCGCAGGGTCCGACCGACATCCCCCAGGTGCACGAGGTGCTGGCGCTGATGCGCAGCAGGCCCGGCACCGCAGCGAATCGATGAAAGGCCCGCCGCCATGACCCCGTCCGACGTCAAAGCCACGCTGTCGTTCTCCGACGGCAGCCCCAGCATGGAGCTGCCGATCTACCGGGGCAGCATCGGTCCCGATGTGATCGACATCCGCAAGCTGTACGCGCAGACGGGCAAGTTCACCTACGACCCGGGCTTCCTCAGCACCGCCAGCTGCAACAGCACGATCACCTACATCGACGGCGACAAGGGCGAGCTGCTGTACCGCGGCTACCCGATCGAGCAGCTCGCGCAGCACTGCGACTTCCTCGAGGTGTGCCACCTGCTGATCTACGGCGAGCTGCCCAACGCCGAGCAGCGCGCCAAGTTCGTCAAGACCATCACCTACCACACGATGGTCAACGAGCAGATGCAGTTCTTCCTGCGCGGGTTCCGCCGCGACGCGCACCCGATGGCGGTGATGACGGGGCTGGTCGGCGCGCTGTCGGCCTTCTATCACGACAGCACCGACGTCCACAACGCGCAGCACCGCGAGATCGCCGCACACCGGCTGATCGCCAAGATGCCCACGCTGGTGGCGATGGCCTACAAGTACGGCGTCGGGCAGCCCTTCATCTACCCGAAGAACAGCCTCAGCTACAGCGCCAACTTCATGCGCATGATGTTCGCCACGCCGTGCGAGGACTACGAGCCCAACGAGGTGCTGGTGCGGGCGATCGACCGCATCTTCATCCTGCACGCCGACCACGAGCAGAACGCCAGCACCTCCACCGTGCGGCTGTGCGGCAGCTCGGGCACCAACCCGTTCGCGGCCATCGCCGCCGGCGTGGCCTGCCTGTGGGGCCCGGCGCACGGTGGCGCCAACGAGGCCTGCCTGACGATGCTGGAGGATATCCAGAAGATGGGCGGTGTCGAGAAGATCGGCGAGTTCGTCCGCCAGGTCAAGGACAAGAACTCCAGCGTGCGCCTGATGGGTTTCGGCCACCGCGTCTACAAGAACTACGACCCGCGCGCCAAGCTGATGCGCGAGACCTGCCACGAGGTGCTGGGCGCGCTCGGGCTGCAGAACGACCCGCTGTTCAAGCTGGCGATGGCGCTGGAGAAGATCGCGCTGGAGGACGACTACTTCGTCTCGCGCAAGCTCTACCCCAACGTCGACTACTACTCGGGCATCGTGCAGCGGGCGATCGGCATACCGGTCAGCCTCTTCACCGCGGTGTTCGCACTGGCGCGCACGGTGGGCTGGATCGCGCAGCTCAACGAGATGATCGGCGACGCCGAGTACAAGATCGGCCGTCCGCGCCAGCTGTTCGTGGGCTCGACGCGGCGCGACGTCAAGCCGATCTCGCTGCGCTGACCCGGCCCCGGCTGGCCAGGCCGGCCCGGCCGGCGCCTACAGCCGCAGCGGCGGCGCCGGCCTGGCGAAGCTGCGGATCGTGTCGCGCGCTTCCTCTGCGATCTCGGTCCACAGCAAGCCGGTGCGGAAGCCGCCCGGCTGCAGCATCGAGTGCATCACGCGGGCCCTCGCGTGCACGACCTGGCCTCCGGGCCGGGTCGGCAGGCTGAACGACACCATCAGCACCGCCCCCGTGAACATCTGCGTGGGCAGCATGCAGCCGAGCCCCGAGGCCGAGATGTCCGCGGTGCGGCCGTCGAGCCGCTGACCGAGTTCGTCCACCGCCGCCAGCGGGACCTGCAGCTGGCGGCGGAACTCCCGGCGCAGTTCTGGCTTCGGGGGGCTGGCGTTGTCCATGCACGGGATCCCGGTCAGGTGGAGGCGGCCTCGAGGCCGGCCGCGAAGTGTGCCAGCATCGCGCGCCTTGCGCCGTCCGGGTCGCCGGCCTGGAGCGCGCTCATCACGGCCCGGTGCTCGGCCAGCGACTCCTCGAGCCGCCCCTGCCGCAGCAGCGAATGGTGCCGGTTGAGCTTCATCACCTTGCGCAGGTCGGCCACCACCTGCACCGCCCAGCGGTTGCCGGCCGTCTCCAGCAGTGCCATGTGGAACTGCTCGTTGGCCGCGAAGAACGCGTCGCGCTGCCGCACGAGCCCCTCCAGCCGCCCGTGTAGCGCCGCCAGCGCCGCATGCTGCGCGGGATCCGCGCGGCGCGCCACCTCCGCGGCGGCGTCGCTCTCGATCAGCGCCAGCAGGTGGTAGACCTGCCCCACGTCGCCCGGCGACATCTCCGTGACATACGCCCCACGGCGCACCTTCATCGTGACCAGGCCCTCGACGGCCAGAACCTTGAGCGCCTCGCGCAGCGGGGTGCGGCTGATGCCGAACTCCGCGGCCAGGCGCTGCTCGTCGATCCACGCCCCAGGCTGCAGTTCGCGGGTGAAGATCTGCTGGCGCAGCCGTTCCGCCACGTCCTGGTACAGAGCCCGGGGCGACAGCGGTCGCGCGGCGGCGGCGGTCGCGGCGGGGTCCTTGGTAGTCACGGTCGAGGTCGCAGCAGGTCCTGAATTCATAATTATCCATCGCATGAGGGCAGAGCGATGCCGATCAGGGTGCCGGCGCGCACTCGGATGGTGCGTCGAAGCACCCGGGGCCGAATAGCCACTCAAGAGCCGGACAGATCGGCCGATGCCAGTCGATGCCGGCGCGTACGCTGCAGGCCAAACCCTGGCAGGGCCACCCATGTCCATCGTCGACGACCTGATCCCCCACATGCGGCGCGTGCAGTCCGCGGAGCGCGACCTGCGCGACCTCAGCCTGCTGTGGCAGATGATCGAGGCCAGCTCGGCGATCAGCTGCCCCGAGGAGGCCGAATCGATCCTGCCGATGCTGACGCAGACGCGCGTGCGCTTCTCGGCCCTGCAGGCACGGCTGGTGCAACAGCTGGGCGCGGAGAGCCTGGCCGAGCTGCGCGAGGAGCTCGCCTCTTCCGCGCAGTGCACGATCGACATCCTGGTGCGCAACCTGTTCGAACGCACGGCCGACGTCGGCTTCCTCGCCACCGACGAGGTGCTGCGCGCTTTCTGTTCCGCCGGCGCCGAGGAGCGCGGGGTGGGCCGCCCAGCGTTCGTGCAGCGCCTGTCTGAATACCGTGCGAAGTACACGGTCTACGACGACATCATCCTGGTCGCGTCGAACGGGGAGGTGCTCGCGCGGCTGGACTCGTCGCGTACCGTGGAGGCCACCGCCGACCCGATCGTCGCCGCCGCGCTGGCGCGCCCGGGCTTCGTCGAGCGCTTCGCGCCGAGCGACCTTGCGGCCGACGAGCGGCCGGCGCTGCTCTACGCCCACCGCGTGGACGACGGCCGGGGCCGGACCACGGGTGCGCTGGTACTGCGGTTTCGCAACGCCGACGAGATGGCGCAGATCTTCGGCAGCGTCGTCGAACCCAAGCGCCAGCTCGCGCTGCTGCTGCTGGACGGTGACGACCGCGTCATCGCCAGCAGCGACGAGATCCACGTGCCGGTGGGTGCCCACGTGCAGACCGCGCCCGACGGCGAGGTCGGGCTCACCGTCTTCGGCGGCCGCGAGTACCTGAGCGTGACCCGCGCCACCAATGGCTACCAGGGCTACCACGGGCCGTCCGGCTGGCGGTCCCACGCGATGGTGTCGCTGCTGACCGCGTTTCGCAGCCGGCACGAGGACAACGGACAAGCGCAGGCCCTGTCGCTGGACAACGAGGAACTGGCCCGCATCCAGGCCGAGGGCGACGCGATCAACGGCGACCTGCGGCGCGTGGTCTGGAACGGGCGCCTGGTCGCCGGAACCCAGGCCGGCGCGCAGGCGCGCCTGAAGGCCGTGCTGCGCCAGATCAACGAGGCCGGCACCCGCACCCGCGACCGCGTCGCGCTGGCCATCCGCGACCTCTACCGCAGCTCGCTGGGCCGCGCGCGCCACCAGGCGCACGAGCTGGCCCGGCTTGCGGCCGACATCATGGACCGCAATCTCTACGAGCGTGCGAACGACTGCCGCTGGTGGGCGCTGTCTCCGGTGCTGCAACGGGTGCTCGCGGAGCCGGCCAGCACCGCCGGGAGTTCCGAGCTGAGCGGCGTGCTGAACCACGTCAACGGCTTGTACACCGTGTACAGCCGGCTGGTGGCCTTCGACGCGCAGGGCGTGATCCGCGGGGTGTCCAACGACGATCGCGAGAACACCTTCGTCGGCCGCAGGATCGACCCCGAGCTGCTGCAGGCCGCGATGTCGCTGTCGGACTCGCAGCGATATGCCGTGTCGCCGTTCGCCCCCTCGGCGCTGTCCGGCGGCGTTCCCACCTACATCTACGTGGCCACCGTGCGCTCGCCGCAGGACCGGCGTGTCGTCGGCGGCATCGCCATCGTGTTCCACGCCGAGCGCGAGTTCCGCGCGATGCTCGACGACGTGCTTGCTGGCCGCCCGGGCCTGGCGGTGTTCGTCGATGCGGAGGGGCGCATCATCTCCTCGACAGACGCCGACTGCCCGCCGGGCGGCATGCTGCCCTTCAACGCGGCATCCGGCCTCGTCGAGCACGCCGGCGCCCAGTACGCCGTGGCGCGGGTGCGTGGCGCGGGCTACCGCGAGTTCAAGCGCAGCGACGGCTACGACAACGGCGTGCACGCGATCGTCGCGCTGCGCCTGGGCAAGGTCGAGCGGCGCCGACTGTCGCTGGACGACGTCGCGCTGGCCGCGCTCCCCACGCAGGACCGGACGCGCACGCGTGAGTTCGCGCTCTTCCATGTGGGCCCCGGGCGCTTCGCGCTGCCGGCCTCGGCGGTGCTCGAGGCCCGGCCACGGCACGGCCTGGTCCGCGCGCCGGTGGGCGCTTCCAACGTCGTCGGCCTGCTGGAGGTGCCCGATGGGCGCGGCTCGCGGGTCATTCCCGTCGTCTGCGCGCGGCGGCTGTTCGGGGTCTCCTCCCCCTCGCGCGCCACCGATGGCGTCGTCATCGTGCTGGCCACGCCCTGCGTTCCGGGGCGTCCCCGCCTGGGCCTGATGGTGGACCACGTCAGCACGGTCATCGACGTCGGGCCCGAGCACCTGCAGGTGGCTCCGGCCGGGCTGCGCGCGCACGTCCCGTCGCTGCACTCGCTGTTGCGCCTGGCCGCGCAGTCCTCCGAGCAGGACGAGCGCGAGGTGCTGGTGCAGGTGATCGACGCCGAGGCGCTCGGCGCGCCGACGCTCGCTGCGGCGGCACAGGGCAGCGCCGCGCCGGCGGCGGCCGCCCTGGCTTCGGCGACCTGACGTCCGCCGCCCGAGGTCTGCCGCCCGGGTTCCGCTCCCCGCGGTTCGCGGGCGCGCGCGGCCGACGGAGGTACACCCGGGCGTCGGATGTGTCGTCCTTAATTTATAATTATGCATGACGGCGCGCCGGCCTTGCCGATGCGCAAAGCCAGGCGCTGCCGTGCGCAGCGAGGAGAGCCCCGATGACCCGACCCGATGCCGCCGCGCTGGAGCAGTGGCGCAAGGCCGCCGCCAAGTCCGCGCCCGGCGGCGACCTGGACGCGCTGACCTGGCACACGCCGGAAGGCATTGCCGTGCGTCCGCTGTACACCGCGGCCGACCTGGAGGGCCTGCAGCACCTGCACTCGCTGCCCGGTTTCGCGCCCTTCGTCCGCGGCCCGCAGGCCACGATGTACGCCGTGCGGCCGTGGACGATCCGCCAGTACGCGGGCTTCTCCACCGCCGAGGACAGCAACGCCTTCTACCGCAGGAGCCTCGCCGCCGGCGGGCAGGGCGTCAGCGTCGCCTTCGACCTGGCCACGCACCGCGGCTACGACAGCGACCACCCGCGCGTCACCGGCGACGTCGGCAAGGCCGGCGTGGCCATCGACAGCGTCGAGGACATGAAGATCCTGTTCGACGGCATCCCGCTCGACAAGGTCAGCGTCAGCATGACGATGAACGGCGCCGTGCTGCCGGTGCTGGCGGGCTACGTCGTCGCGGCCGAAGAGCAGGGCGTCGCGCAGGAGCAGTTGTCGGGGACCATCCAGAACGACATCCTCAAGGAGTTCATGGTCCGCAACACCTACATCTACCCGCCCGAGCCGAGCATGCGGATCGTGGCCGACATCATCGAGTACACCGCGCGCCGCATGCCGCGGTTCAACTCGATCTCGATCTCGGGCTACCACATGCAGGAGGCGGGGGCCAGCCAGGCCCTCGAGCTCGCCTTCACGCTGGCCGACGGCAAGGAGTACGTGAAGACCGCGCTGGCCAAGGGCCTCGACGTCGACGGGTTCGCCGGCCGGCTCAGCTTCTTCTGGGCGATCGGGATGAATTTCTATCTCGAGATCGCGAAGATGCGCGCGGCGCGGCTGCTGTGGTGCCGGATCATGCAGGGCTTCGGCGCGCAGAACCCGAAGAGCCTGATGCTGCGCACCCACTGCCAGACCTCGGGTTGGAGCCTGACCGAGCAGGACCCCTACAACAACATCGTGCGCACCACCATCGAGGCCATGGCCGCGGTGTTCGGCGGCACGCAGTCGCTGCACACCAACAGCTTCGACGAGGCGATCGCGCTGCCCACCGAGTCCAGCGCCCGCATCGCGCGCAACACGCAGCTGATCCTGCAGGAAGAGACGCACATCACCAGCGTCGTCGACCCGTGGGCCGGCAGCTACATGATGGAGTCGCTCACCGAGCAGATGGCCGCCAGGGCGCAGGCCATCCTCGACGAGGTCGAGGCGCAGGGCGGCATGACCCGGGCCGTGGCCTCGGGCTGGGCCAAGCTCAAGATCGAGGCCAGCGCCGCAGAGAAGCAGGCCCGCATCGACAGCGGACAGGACGTGATCGTGGGCGTCAACAAGTACCGCCTGGGCAAGCACGACCCGGTCGACATCCTCGAGGTCGACAACGTCAAGGTGCGCGAGGGCCAGATCGCCCGCCTGGGCCGCATCCGCGCCACCCGCGACGGCGCGCGCGTGCAGGCCGCGCTCGACGCGCTCACCGCCTGTGCGCAAACGGGCCAGGGCAACCTGCTCGAGCTCAGCATCGAGGCGGTGCGGGCCCGGGCCACCGTGGGGGAGGTGAGCGATGCGCTCGAGAAGGTCTTCGGCCGCCACCGCGCCGACATCCAGAAGGTGACCGGCGTGTATGCCGCCGCCTACGACAGCGCCGAGGGCTGGGACAGGCTCAAGGCCGAGATCGCCGACTTCGGCGAGCAGCAGGGCCGCCGCCCGCGCGTGATGATCGCCAAGCTCGGCCAGGACGGCCACGACCGCGGCGCCAAGGTGGTGGCCACCGCCTTCGCCGACCTCGGCTTCGACGTCGACATCGGCCCGCTGTTCCAGACCCCGGAGGAGTGTGCGCGCCAGGCCATCGAGAACGACGTGCACGCGGTGGGCGTCAGCACGCTCGCTGCGGGGCACAAGACGCTGGTGCCGGCCATCATCGAGGAGCTGCGCAGGCAGGGCGGTGAGGGCATCATCGTCTTCGTCGGCGGCGTGATCCCGCAGCAGGACTACGACTTCCTCTACGCCGCGGGCGTCAAGGGCATCTACGGCCCGGGCACGCCGATCCCGGCGAGCGCCAAGGACGTGCTCGAGCACATCCGCGCCGCGCACGGCTGAGCGTCGCGGGCACGGCGGTGGACCTCTTCGACGCACCGACGGGCGCAGCGGGCATGGGCTTCGCGCTCGAGCCGGTCGTCGCGGCCGACTTCGACGCGCTGGCCGCTCTGCGCGAGCGTGCCATGCGCGAGAGCCTGCAGCGCATCGGCCGCCACGACCCGGTGCGCGTGCGCGAGCGGCTGGCCGCGGGCTTCGATCCTGCGGCCACCCGGCACATCGTGGTCGACGGGCGTCGCGTCGGCTTCGTCGTCATCAAGCGCCTGTCGCACGCGTTTCGCATCGAGCACCTGTACCTCGACCTCGACGCGCAGCGCCGGGCCACCGGCTCGGCCGTGCTGCGCTGGGTGTGCGCACGCGCCGATGCCGAGCTGCTGCCGGTGGAACTGGTGGCGCTGAAAGGCAGCGACGCCAACCGCTTCTACCTGCGCCACGGCTTCGCCGAGGTGGGCGAGGGCGAGTTCGACATCGACTACCTGCGCGAGCCCGTCACCGCCGGCATGGCCGCCGTGCGCGCGCTGTGGACCGCCTTCCAGGCCCGCGACTGGGGCGGCGCTCGCGCCCTGCTGCGCGACGACTTCGAGTCCACCTGGTGGACCAGCGGCGAACGGTTCGAAGGCGCCGACGCCTACGTCGAGCTCCAGCGCCGCTACCCCGAGGGCTGGACGATCCGCCTGATCGAGGTGGTGCCCCTCGCCGACGGGCGGGTGCTGTCGCTCGCGCGCGTCGACCATGGCCCGGGCCGCTTCTTCGGCACCGCCGTCTGGCGCGTCGAGGACGGCCGGCTGGCCGGTGCCGACGAGTACTGGGCCACGGTCGAGACCCCGCCGGCCTGGCGCGACGCGCTGGGCGCGCGCACGCGCATCGACCCGGCGGCCGACCCGCGGGCGCAGGTGCCGCAGGCCCCGCCGCGGTCGGGGGCCGCCCCGTGACGGTGCCGAAGGGCTTCGAGCCCCTGCCCGCCGGCGACCGTGCGCTCGCCGAGGCGATCGTCGGGGCGCCGGGCGCCGGCCAGCGGCGGGCGCTGGCCAAGGCGATCACGCTGCTGGAGTCGACCCGCGCCGATCACCGCGCCCGCGCCGACGCGCTTCTCGACGCACTGCTGCCGCGCGCACCGGCGAGTCACTTCCGGCTTGGCATCAGCGGCGTGCCGGGCGTGGGCAAGAGCACCTTCATCGAGGCCCTGGGGCTGTACCTCGTGGACCGCGGGCACCGCGTGGCGGTGCTGGCGGTCGACCCGTCGAGCTCGCTCAGCGGCGGCTCCATCCTCGGCGACAAGACGCGCATGGAGCGGCTGTCGGTGCACGAGCGGGCCTTCATCCGCCCCAGCCCCGCGGCCGGCAACCTCGGCGGCGTGGCCGAACGCACGCGCGAGACGATGCTGCTGGCCGAGGCCGCCGGCCACGACGTCGTGATCGTCGAGACGGTGGGCGTCGGCCAGAGCGAGACCGCGGTGGCCGGGATGACCGACTGCTTCGTGCTGATGCAGCTGCCCAACGCCGGCGACGACCTGCAGGCCATCAAGAAGGGCGTGATGGAGCTGGCAGACCTCGTCGTCGTCAACAAGGCCGACCTCGACGAGGCCGCGGCCACCCGTGCGCGCGCCACGATCGCCAGCGCGCTGCGCTTCTTCGGGCCGCACGCGCACGCGGCCGCGCAGGTGCTGCAGCTGTCGGCGCTGAAGGCCGAGGGCATCGAAGCCTTCTGGCAGGCGGTGAGCACCTTCCGCGCCGAGCGCGAGGGCGACGGCCGCCTGAGCGCCCGCCGCCGCGCGCAGGACGAGGCCTGGATGTGGGAACGTATCGACGCCGGCCTGCGCCAGCGCTTCCGCGAGCACCCGGCTGTGCGCGCGACGCTGCCGGGCACGGTGCGCGACGTGACGGCTGGCACGCTGGCCGCGTCGGTCGCCGCGCGCCGGCTGCTGGACCTGCTCGAACGGCGCTGAACCACCCGACCCCCATCCCCGATACCTGATCCCCAAAGAGGAGACCCCTCGTGCACGACATCATCGAAGAACTCGAACGCAGGCGCGCGGCGGCCCGCCTGGGCGGTGGCAGCAAGCGCATCGACGCCCAGCACGCCAAGGGCAAGCTCACGGCGCGGGAGCGACTCGAACTGCTGCTGGACGAAGGCAGCTTCGAGGAGTGGGACATGTTCGTCGAGCACCGCTGTGCCGACTTCGGCATGGAAGCCAACAAGGTGCCCGGCGACGGCGTGGTTTCTGGCTACGGCACGATCAACGGCCGCATGGTGTTCGTCTTCAGCCAGGACTTCACCGTCTTCGGCGGCGCGCTCAGCGAGGCGCATGCCGAGAAGATCTGCAAGGTGATGGACCAGGCGATGAAGGTCGGCGTGCCCGTCATCGGCCTCAACGACAGCGGCGGCGCGCGCATCCAGGAAGGCGTGGCCTCGCTCGGCGGCTATGCCGAGGTGTTCCAGCGCAACGTGATGGCCTCGGGCGTGATTCCGCAGATCAGCCTGATCATGGGCCCGTGCGCCGGCGGCGCGGTGTACTCGCCGGCCATGACCGACTTCATCTTCATGGTGAAGGACAGTTCGTACATGTTCGTCACCGGCCCCGAGGTGGTGAAGACGGTGACGCACGAGGAGGTGAGCGCCGAGGAACTGGGCGGCGCCACCACGCACAACACGAAGAGCGGCGTGGCCGACCTGGCGTTCGAGAACGACGTCGAGGCGCTGCTGATGCTGCGGCGCTTCTTCAACTACCTGCCACTCAACAACCGCGAGAAGCCACCGGTCCGACCTAGCGGCGACCGGCCCGACCGCATCGACATGAGCCTCGACACGCTGGTGCCGGACAACCCGAACAAGCCCTATGACATCAAGGAGCTGATCCTCAAGGTGGTCGACGACGGCGACTTCTTCGAGCTGCAGCCGGGCTACGCGCAGAACATCGTCATCGGCTTCGGGCGCATGGAAGGGCAGAGCGTCGGCATCGTGGCCAACAACCCGATGGTGCTGGCCGGCTGCCTCGACATCAAGAGCAGCATCAAGGCGGCGCGCTTCGTGCGCTTCTGCGACGCGTTCAACATCCCCGTGGTCACCTTCGTCGACGTGCCGGGCTTTATGCCGGGCACGGCGCAGGAGTACGGCGGCATCATCAAGCACGGCGCCAAGCTGCTGTACGCGTACGCCGAGTGCACGGTGCCGAAGGTCACGGTGATCACGCGCAAGGCCTACGGCGGCGCCTACGACGTGATGAGCAGCAAGCACCTGCGCGGCGACGTCAACTTCGCGTGGCCGAACGCCGAGATCGCGGTGATGGGCGCCAAGGGCGCGGTGGAGATCATCTTCCGCGAGGACAAGGGCGATCCGGCCAAGCTCGCGGCGCGCGAGGCGGAGTACAAGGCGCGCTTCGCCAACCCCTTCGTTGCCGGGGCGCGCGGCTACATCGACGACGTGATCCAGCCACACGAGACACGCAGGCGCATCTGTCGTTCGCTGGTGATGCTGCGCGACAAGAAGCTCGAGAACCCGTGGCGGAAGCACGGGAACATTCCGCTTTGAGTGTGTTGGTCGTGTCTTCGCGTTCCGACGTTCGAGCGGGCAAGGTCGCGGGCGCAAGCCCGGCACGGCGCAGATGCGGCGGTCGGCGCTGCGCGCCGACTGCCCTGCGCTGCTCGGTTCGGGGGCGCGCGGCGAAACTCGCTCCGCGCCCGCTTGCGGGCGCTGCGCTCAGACAGTCGCCGCGAGTCAGAAGTGGAAGCGCGCTGCGCGCGCCGCCCCCGAACCTGCGCTGCTCGGCGCCACATATGCGCCGTGCCGGGCTCGCGCCCGCGACCTTGCTGGCACCCATGACGGTGCTCGAAGACGTAACAGCCCACGCGCTGACCCACGTGGGGCGAGCACCACGAGCGTTGCTGCAAAGGGCGGTGCGGGCCGGGCGTGGCGCGCATCTGCGGCGGCGAGCAGCGGAGGGCTTCCGGCCGCGCGCCCGGCAGGGCGCGCATCCCCCACTGACTCGCGGCGACTGTTTGAGCGCAGCGCCCGCTTGCGGGCTCGGAGCGAGTTTCGCCGCGGGCCGGAAGCCTGAGCAGCGCAGCGGAGTCGGCGCTTGCGCCGACCGCCGCAGCTGAGCGCCGCGCCCGGCCCGCACCGCCCTTTGCCGCCACGACCGCCGGCAGCCGACAGCCGACCGCAAACACCCCCGCCGAATTCATCGAAGGCATCCGAACGAGGCCCCGACATGTTCAAGAAGATCCTGATCGCCAACCGCGGCGAGATCGCCTGCCGGGTCATCAAGACCGCACGCAGGATGGGCATCGCCACCGTCGCCGTCCACAGCGACGCCGACGCCGACGCGCTGCACGTGGAACTGGCCGACGAGGCCGTTCGACTGGGCCCGGCCCCCAGCCGCGAGAGCTACCTCGTGGCCGACAAGATCATCGCCGCCGCAAAGCAGACAGGCGCCGAGGCCATCCACCCCGGCTACGGGTTCCTGAGCGAGAACGAGGACTTCGCCCGCCGCGTCGAGGAGGAAGGCCTCGTCTTCATCGGCCCCAAGCACTACTCGATCGCCGCGATGGGCGACAAGATCGCCTCGAAGAAGCTGGCGGGCGAGGCGAAGGTCAGCACGATCCCGGGCTGGAACGACGCCATCGAGTCGCCCGAGCAGGCGGTGAAGATCGCGCGCGACATCGGCTACCCGGTGATGATCAAGGCCAGTGCCGGCGGCGGCGGCAAGGGCCTGCGCGTGGCCTTCAACGACAAGGAAGCCTTCGACGGCTTCAGCTCCTGCCGCAACGAGGCCAAGGCCAGCTTCGGCGACGACCGCGTGTTCATCGAGAAGTTCGTCGAGAGCCCGCGCCACATCGAGATCCAGGTGCTCGGCGACGCCCATGGCAATGTCGTCTTCCTGCACGAGCGCGAGTGCAGCATCCAGCGCCGGCACCAGAAGGTGATCGAGGAGGCGCCGTCACCCTTCATCAGCGACGCCACCCGCCAGGCGATGGGCGCGCAGGCCGTGGCGCTGGCCAAGGCCGTGAAGTACCAGAGCGCCGGCACCGTCGAGTTCGTGGTCGGCAAGGACCAGAGCTTCTACTTCCTCGAGATGAACACTCGGCTGCAGGTGGAGCACCCGGTCACCGAGTGCATCACCGGCATCGACCTCGTCGAGCAGATGATCCGCGTCGCTGCCGGCGAGAAGCTGCCGTTCACGCAGGAGCAGATCCCTCGCCGCGGCTGGGCCATGGAGTGCCGCATCAATGCCGAGGATCCGTTCCGCGGCTTCCTGCCGAGCACCGGGCGGCTCGTGCGCTACCTGCCGCCGCCCACCTCGATGGAAGCGGCGCAGCCGGTGCCCGAAGGCGTTGGCGTGCGCGTGGACACCGGCGTGTACGAGGGCGGCGAGATCCCGATGTACTACGACTCGATGATCGCCAAGCTCATCGTGCACGGCTTCGACCGCGCCGACGCCATCCGCCGCATGCGCGAGGCCCTCAACGGCTTCGTGATCCGCGGCGTCACCAGCAACATCCCGTTCCAGGCCGCGCTGCTGGCGCATCCGAGGTTCGCGAGCGGCGACTTCAACACCGGCTTCATCGCCGAGCACTACGGCAAGGGCTTCCGGGCCGAGGACGTGCCGCACGACGACCCCGAATTCCTCGTCGCGCTGGCCGCCGCCGCCTACCGCCGCTACCGCGAGCGCGCCTCACGCATCAGCGGCCAGCTGCCCGGGCACGAGCTGCGCATCGGCGAGGACTTCGTCGCCGTCGTCAAGGGCGAGGCCGGACAGCACCGGCACGTGCCGGTGCGCATCCGCCCGGGCAGCACGCTCGTGATCGAGCTCGAGGGCAAGAGCTACGAGATCGCCAAGGACTGGAGCTTCGGCGGCATCCGCGCCAGCGGCAGCTGCAACGGCCGCCCGTTCACGGCGCAGATCGAGCGCGAGGGCCTGTGGACGCGCGTGGCGCACAACGGCCGCCGCATCGACGCGATGCTGCTCTCGGCGCGCGCCAGCGAACTGCTGCGCGTGATGCCCTACAAGGCGCCGGCCGACATGAGCAAGTTCCTGCTCTCGCCGATGCCCGGCCTGCTGGTGCAGGTGGCCGTCAAGCCCGGCCAAGCGGTGCAGGCCGGCGAGCGGCTGGCGGTGATCGAGGCGATGAAGATGGAGAACGTGCTCGTCGCGCAGCAGGACGGCACGGTGAAGGAACTGCTGGCCGGCCAGGGTGAGAGCCTCGCGGTGGACCAGCCGATCCTCAGCTTCCAGTGAGGCCTTCCATGAGCACGAACAGCGGCGCGACCAAGCCCTTCCGCATCCTCGGCATCCAGCAGATCGCCATCGGCGGCCCCGACAAGCAGCGCCTCAAGGCGCTGTGGGTGGACATGCTCGGCCTGACCGTGAAGAGCACCTTCGTCAGCGAGCGCGAGAACGTCGACGAGGACATCTGCGCGCTCGGCCGCGGCCCCGCGGCGGTCGAGGTGGACCTGATGCAGCCGCTCGACCCCGACCGCAAGCCCGCCGTGCACACGACCCCGCTCAACCACGTGGGCCTGTGGGTCGACGACCTGCCCAAGGCGGTGGAGTGGATGACGGCCCAGGGCGTGCGCTTCGCGCCGGGCGGGATCCGCAAGGGCGCCGCCGGCCACGACATCTGCTTCATCCACCCGAAGCCGAGCGACGAGTTCCCGCTCGCCGGCGAGGGGGTGCTGATCGAGCTGGTGCAGGCGCCGCCCGAGGTGGTGGCGGCGCTCGGCTGAGGCTGCCGGCGCCCGCTGCCCGGGCCCGCTGCCGCGGCCCGAGCGGTCACGCGTCGGGCCAAGTCCGCGCGCGGCCTGCGGCGATCGGCCGCGCGCTAAAGTCTGCAGAGTCTTCACGCAGGATCCATGCCGGATCGTCACGCAGGAAACGCAGGAGAACGCGCCGATGAATGCCCAGTCCCTCCTCGACCAGCTGCTGCGCAGCGGCATGTCGGCGCTCGGCAGCGCCGGGCAGGCCGCGCGCGGCAACCACGCGGGCAAGTACGCCACCGGCGCGGCGGTGGGCGGTGCGCTCGGGCTGCTGCTGGGCAGCAAGCGCGGCCGCGGCATCGGCGGCAAGGCGCTGAAGTACGGCAGCGTGGCCGCCATCGGCGCGCTGGCCTGGAAGGTTTACCAGGACTACCAGGCCGGCCAGCGCGCGCAGGCGCCGGCCGGCGCGGCCGGCGCCCCGCAGCGCAGTGCGCCGGCCGCGTTGCCGGCGCCGAGCTTCGAGGCGCTGCCCGCGCCGCAGCTCGAGCTGCACGCGCAGGCGATGCTGAAGGCGATGATCGCCGCGGCCAAGAGCGACGGCCACATGGACGATCGCGAGCGCGAGCTCGTCGGCAGCGAGCTCGACCGCCTTCAGGCCGACCCGGCGACGCGGCAGTGGGTCGAGGCCGAGATCCGCCGCCCGGTGGACCCGCAGGACGTGGCACGCGCGGCCGGCACGCCGGAGCTGGCAGCCGAGGTCTACCTGGCCTCGGTGCTGGTGGTGGACGACACCACCGCGATGGAGCGCGCCTACCTCGACCAGCTGGCCCAGGCGCTGCGCCTCGCGCCGCAGCTCAAGGCCGACCTCGAGGCCCGCGCCGCCGCCGCGGGGTGAGATCGAGGCCCGCGCCGCGCCGGCTCAGCGCGGTCGCCAGCCGAGCCCCCTGGCGTGCAGGCTGTGCACGTACAGGCGCTCGGGCGTCTCGGTGACGCCGGTCGTCTCGGGGTAGGCGCCGCTCGGGTCCTGCAGCACGGCGACGATCTTGCCGTCCTCGGTGAAGGCCATCACGTGGCCGTAGGCCGGCGGCACCGGTCACAGCGCGCGCGGCAGCCTGAGCGTCACCTCGCGCAGCCACGGCCTGCCGGCCATGCCGTCCACCGTGGCGCTGCGCGGCTTTGCAAAGCCGAGCCAGATGCGGCCGTCCAGGCCGCGCATCAGGTTGTCGGGGTAGCCGGGCAGGTTGTCGAACAGGAGGCGCGCATCGGCCGTGCCGCGGCTGCCGTCGGCGAGCAGCGTGCGCACGTCGAGGTCGCTGGCCGCCACGGCCACCTTCCACACGCGGTGCTTGCCGGTCTCGGCCACGAACAGCGTCGAGCCGTCCTGCGACAGCGCCAGCCCGTTGGCGAAGCTGAAGCCGTGGGCGACGACGCGCACCGCCTTCGTCGCCGGGTCGACTTCGAGCACGCGGCCGGTGGACGACTGCTCGATGATGTCGAGGATGCTGGCCTCGAAGGTGCCACCCCACTGCGCCGGCGCGAAGCGCGTGGAGGCGTCGCTGAGGTAGATCTTGCCGTCGGGCGCCACCACCACCGCGTCGGCGTAGCGGATGGGGTCGTTGCCCACCTGGTCGGCGAGCACCTCGACCTTGCCGCCGGGCGCCACCGCCAGCAGGCCCTTGATGGCGTCGGCCGCGATCAGGCGGCCGGCGGCGTCGAAGTCGAAGCCGAGCACGCGGCCGCCGATGTCGACCACCGTCTCGAGGCCCGAGCCGTCGGGGTGCATGCGCAGCACCTTTCCGCTGGCCACCGCGGCATAGACCTTGCCGTCGCGCACCACCACGTGCTCCGGGCCTTCCTCGCCGCCCAGCGGAACGAGCGTCAGGTTGGCCAGCAGCCTGTTGGGCTGGTGCACGCCGGTGTAGCCGGGGGAAGCCGGCGCCTCCCAGGGCACCGGCTGCACCGGCACCGGCCACATCAGCAGGTAGGCGCCCAGCAGCGGCATGGCGGCGGCGACGAACTGGAACACGCGCTTCATCGCGTGGCACTCCTTCGTGACGGGCTGCGGACGGCGCCCCTCAAGGCGGGGTGAGGGCATGCACGGCCACCGGGGCCGCCTTGCCGCGCAGCGCCACCTCGCCCAGCGACATGCTGGCGATGCGCCCGCCGATGGCGGCGCAGGTGGGCGCGTCGAGCAGGATGTCGTGGCCGCAGGCCTTGGTGTGCTGCTCGAGCCGTGCCGCGAGGTTGACGGTGTCGCCGACGCAGGTGTAGGTGGCACGCTCGCGCGTGCCGGTGTAGCCGGCGATCACCTCGCCGCTGGCGATGCCGATGCCCATCGAGATGGGCTCCTGGCCCTGCGCCGCGCGCTCGGCGTTGAGCAGGTCGATCATGCCGGCCATGTCCAGCGCGGCGCGGGCGGCGGCCAGTGGCGCGTCGGCCACCGGCGCAGGTGCGCCGAACATCGCCATCAGGCCGTCGCCGATCATCTGGTTGACCACGCCGCCCTGGCCCGCGATGGCGTCGAACATCAGCGTGTACCAGGTGTTCAGCAGCTCGATCGTCTCCTCGGGCGGCTGGCTCTCTGCCAGCCTGGTGAAGCCGCGCAGGTCGCAGAACATCACGCTGGCTTGCACGCGGCGGCCGCCCAGGGCGAAGCCCGATTGCTGCAGGTCCTGCGCCACCTGGCTGGTGGCAAAGCGCGAGATCAGCGCCTTCTGCTGGTCGCGCAGGCGCTTCTTCTCGAGGCTCGACCCCACGCGCGCCTTCAGCAGCACCGGGTTCACCGGCTTGTGCAGGTAGTCGTCGGCGCCCAGCTCGATGCAGCGCGCCACGTGCGCCACGCCCTCGAGCGAGCTGGTCACGATCACCGGCAGGTCGCGCAGTTCGGGGTCGTCGGCCAGCTTGGTCAGCACGGCGAAGCCGTCGAGCTCGGGCATCTCCAGGTCGAGCAGCAGCAGGTCGAAGCGCTCGTCGCGCAGCATCTCGAGCGCGCGCCGGCCGTTGTCGGCGCTGGCCACCTGGTGGCCTTGCAATTCGAGCGTGCGGCCCAGCAGCAGCCGGTTGACCTTGTTGTCGTCGGCCACCAGCAGGCGCGCGCCGCGCTCAGCCACGGGCCAGGTCCCTCAGCGCGGCCACGCTGCGCTCGAGTTCGGCCTTCAGCGCGTCCAGCGGCGCGGCGTCGGCCGGCAGCCCGCCGAGTTCGAGTGCCCGCGCCTGCTCGGCCAGCACGCCGGCGCCGAAGGTGTTGCTGTTGCTCTTGAGCGAGTGCGCCGCGCGGCGAAAGCGCTCGGCCGCGCCGGCGGCCAGCGCCGCGCGCATCTCGGCCACCAGCGTCGGCGCCTCGGTGGCGAAGGTGTCCACCAGCTCGACGACGAAGTCGGCGCCGGCGTTGGCCTGCAGCTCGCCGAAGGTCTGCGGGTCGATCAGGGTCTTGCTCGTCATCGGAGGGGTGCGGTTGCGGTGCGGGGGCTAGTGTGCAGCAAGGCCTGCACGAGGTCGTCCACGCGGATGGGCTTGGTGAGGTAGTCGTCCATGCCGGCGGCCAGGCAGATCTCGCGGTCGCCCTGCATGGCGTTGGCCGTCATGGCCACGATGCGCGGTCGCTCGGCGGCCGGCCAGCGCGCGGTGATGCGG
Organism: Rubrivivax sp.; assembly: GCA_020248915.1. GTDB lineage: Bacteria > Pseudomonadota > Gammaproteobacteria > Burkholderiales > Burkholderiaceae_C > Rubrivivax. The sequence continues at coordinate 96,174 of JADCGP010000011.1, forward strand.
CGCGTCGCCCCCAGCCCGTCAAGCTCGGGCATCTGCACGTCCATCAGCACGAGGTCGTAGGTCTGCCGCTCGACGCTCTCGATGGCTTCCAGGCCGTTGCCCGCCAGATCGGCGCGGTAGCCCATCTGCGAGAGCAGGCGCAGCGCGAGCTTCTGGTTCACCGCGTTGTCCTCGGCCAGCAGGATGCGCAGCGGATGGCGCGCGGCCAGCTGCGCGTCGAGCCGCGGCAGGGCGCCCGCGTCGCGGGCATCGGCCCGGCGCGGCGCCGCGTCGCGGGCCAGCAGCTGCACCAGCGTGTCGTGCAGCTGGCTCTGGCGCAGCGGCTTGGCGAGATACGCGGCGAAGTGGCCCTCGGTGTCGCCGGCCTCCTTGCGGCCGAGGCTGCTGAACAGCACCCGAGGCATCTTGGGTGCGGCCTGCCGCAGCGCACGCGCCAGCTCCAGCCCGTCCATGCCCGGCATGTGCATGTCGATGATGGCCAGGTCGAAGGGCTGCCCTTGCTGCACCCAGCGCAGCGCGTCTGCGGGCACGGCCGTGTCCTGCGGCACCATGCCCCACTTGGCCGTCTGCAGCGCCAGCACGCGGCGGTTGGTGGCGTTGTCGTCCACCACCAGCAGGCGCTGGCCCTTCAGCGCCGGCTGCTGGCCGATGAAGCTGCGGCGGCTGGCCGCCGGCAGCTCGGCCGGCGGCACCACGATGGTGAAGCCGAAGCGCGCACCCTGGCCCGACCCCTCGCTGTGGGCCCAGATGCGCCCCCCCATCAGCTCGGCCAGCCGCTTGCTGATGGCCAGGCCCAGGCCCGTGCCGCCGTACTTGCGCGTGGTGCTGGCATCGGCCTGGGTGAAGCTCTGGAAGAGGCGCGACAGGCCGGCTTCGGTGAGGCCGATGCCGGTGTCGCGCACCTCGAAGCGCAGCTCCACCGCCTTGGGCCGGCGCTCGGGCACGCTGGCGCTCACGCTCAGCACCACCTCGCCTCGTTCGGTGAACTTCACCGCGTTGCTCAGCAGGTTGAGCAGCACCTGGCGCAGCCGCGTCACGTCGCCCTTCACGGCCAGGGGCACCTCGGCTGTGCTCTCGTCGTAGAGGTAGGCCAGGTCGAGGTGCTTCTCGGCGGCGCGGCTGGCCACCAGGTCGAGCGCGCTTTCCACGCATTCGCGCAGGTCGAAGGGCTGGGCCTCGATGTCCATGCGCCCGGCCTCGATCTTCGAGAAGTCGAGGATGTCGTTGATGATGGTCAGCAGCGCGTCGCCCGAGTCGCGGATCGTCGACGCGTAGTCGCGCTGCTCGGGCGTGAGCGGGGTGTCCAGCAGCAGGCCGCTCATGCCGATGACGGCGTTCATGGGCGTGCGGATCTCGTGGCTCATCGTCGCCAGGAAGGCGCTCTTGGCCTCGTTGGCCGCCTCGGCCTGCCGGCGCGCCACCTCGGCCTCGTCGAACAGCTGCGCGTTGCGCAGCGCCACCGCCGCGGCCAGCGACAGCCCGCGCAGGAACTCGAGCTCGCGTTCGCCGAAGGCGTCGCCGCCGGTGCGCCACACCGCGATGGCGCCCACGGCCGTGCCGGCGGCCACCAGCGGCGCCACCATCAGCCGCTCGTCGTCGGTGTCGGGCGTGTCGACGATCTGCACGGCGCGCGGGTCGTGCCCGGTGTCGTTGACGAACTCGGCCTGCCCGCTGGCGATGATGCTGCCGATGATGCCGATGCCGGGCGTGATCTCGGTGTCGCGCAGCTGCTCGGCGATGTCGCCCAGGGCCACGATGGCGCGGAACACGCCGCCCTCGGCCGGCACGAAGATGGCGCTGTTGTCGCCGCCCAGCAGCGCCTTGGCGTGGTGGGCGATGCGGTCCATCACCACGGGCAGGTCCAGCGTCGACGAGATGTCGCGGCCCACCTCGGCGAGTACCGCGCCTTCGAGCCGGCGGCGCCGGATCTCGTCGAAGTGGTACGCGTTCTCCAGCGCCAGGCTCATGGCGTTGGCCAAGGTCTGCAGCAGCCGCACGTCGCCTTCGCTGATGGAGTTCTCGTGCTCGTGATCCACCAGCTCGAGGGCGCCGCGCACCTGATCGCCGGCCACCAGCGGCACCATCACGAAGGCCTTCTCGCTCTGGGTGCCCTCGATCATCTCGCCGTTGAAGCGCAGGTCTGCCACGGCGATGTTCTCGTTGACGAGGATGGTCTCGCGCGTGCGGCGCAGGTGCGCGCCGTAGCCGCGATCGATCATGGGGCTCGGCGGCAGGTCGAGCCGCTCGCCGCCTTCGTATATGTACGGAAAGTGCTCCAGCCCCGTGTCGTGGTCGAAGATGCGGATGCCGACGTCGCGGCCGCCGAAGATCTCGTGCAGCTTGTCGCCGACCGAGGTGTAGATGCCCTGGATGTTCACCTCGCCGGACAAGGCCGCCTGCACGGCGTTGATCACCGCCAGCTCCGCCGCCCGTTGCTCGGCCGCGGCCTGCGCCGCGCGCGCCTCGGCCGTGCGCGCGGCCACCTGCGCCTCGAGGCTCTCGCCCCAGCGCGCGTTCTCGAGCGCCACCGCGCCCTGCGACGCCAGCATGCCCAGCAGGTCGCGGTCGGCGTCGTGGAAGCGGCCGAATGCGCCTTCGATGTCGGCGTAGAGGAAGCCGGTGACGCGGCTGCCGGCCAAGAGTGGCGCCACGATGCAGCTGCGCTGGTCGAGCGGCTCGGCGCCGTCGGGGCCGTGGCGCAGGCGAACGGCACGCGTCTGGCGCGCCTCGTCGAGCCATGGCGTCACCGCGCGCAGCAGGGCCGCCTCGTCCTCGCCGTGCGGCAGCAGCGAGCCGGCCAGCTTCGGACCCGCGGCGTCGTCCAGCACCAGCAGCACGCGCTCGGCGCCTGAGAGCTCGGTGGCTTCGTCCACCAGGAACTCGGCCAGCTCGGCCGCGCTGCGCAACTCGTTCATGCGCAGGCCGGTGTCGACGAGGCGCTGGAACGGTTCGCGCAGGTTGGCCGCGCCGGCCAGATGCGCCTCGCGCTCGGCCTGAGGCAACCCGCGCTCGCGGGCGCGCTCGATCCAGGCCAGCACGATCTCGCGCCGCTCGTCGAGCTTGTTCAGCGCGTTGCGGCGCAGGCCTTCGTCGCTGAGGCTGGCGACGGTGCTAACGACGTAGCCGTACGCGCGGACGAGGGCCTCGTCGGCTTCCTTCAGGTTGCGACGGCCGCCGCGGGCCCGCAGCGCCTGGCAGTGGCGCCACCACAGCGCGTCGGGCCGCATGCCGTTCAGCTTGGCCAGGCCGTGGGCACGGTGCAGTGCGACGCCGTGGCGCGAGGCGGCCAGCGCCTTGGCAGGCCGGTTGGCGGCCAGCCAGGCCTGCACGAGGTAAGGCACGTAGCCCATCGCCATCGCGTTGTCGAGCGCCTCGACCTCGTCGATGCCGCGCTGGAGCAGCCGGGCCGCCTCGGCGTACCGTCCCTCGAGCAGTGCGAGCCGGCCGGCCGTGGCCGAGGCGGCACCTGCGTACTCTGCGAGCTCGAATCCCTCGCTGATCCGCGACGCCTCGGCGGCCGCCGCGCGCACGGCCTCGCCGCGGCGAAGCTCCAGCTCGATCGGGATGAGCAGGCCCCAGCAGAACTCGTCCTCGCGGCTCCCGCGCTCCCGGGCGCCCTGTACGGTCTTCCGCGCGAGGCGTGCCGCCAACCTGAAGAGGCCCAGCTCCTGGTACGTCTCGGCCCGGTTGCCGATGATGAAAAGCGGGCTCTGGCCGCCGTCGATCTGGTCGAAGGCTTCCTCGGCCTCCCGATAGAGCTGCAGGATGCGGGCGGCATCGGGCTCGTGGAACGTCAGCAGGTTCAGCATGCTGCCCACGGTGTCGCTGTCGCCGCATTGCCGGGCGAGCGCCAGCGCCTGGCGTGCCACGTCGTCGCACTCGGCGGCCCGGCCGGCCAAGGCGAGGACGTTGGCCTGGGCCTCCAATGCGCGCGCGTACATGGCCGTGGCACCGATCGAGCGGTAGATGCCAGCCGCCTCGGCTGCCAGCTCGGCGGCATGCGCGAGATCCTGTCGTGCGTTCCCCATCGCGCTGGCCAGGCGGGTGAGACATCGCCCCAGCAGCCACGGATCGCCGCTCGCCCGGGCCATCTCGTGCGCCTGGCGCGCCGTCGCCATCGAGTCCTGCCGTCGGCCGGCACGCGTGAGGGCGATGGCGCGACGGTGCAGGGCCCAGGCCTGGACGGTGGCGTCGCGGGGCCGGCTCCTCGCCAGGTCGTCCAGCGCCTGCGAATCGGCGTCGGCCAGCTCGGGCCGACCGGTGCCGGCGAGACAGTCGGCGCGCCAATCCAGCAGCTCGGCCCGCTGTGCCGGGGTGACGGCCTCGCGCTCGAGCGCCGTGCCGGCCCGTTCGATCGCGGCCAGCAGACGTCCGGTCAGCGCAAGCTGCCGCACCTGCTCGACGGCCTGCGCGCCCGCGGGCGAGGCGTGGGTCGGCGCGGCGGCGACGCCGGCGGGTGTCGTCGAACGGGTGTTTCGGAGCGGAGCAGAACGTCGCGGCATCTCAGCGTTCCGTGAGGGAAGGGGTTCGTTGCAGGGCCTGCACCAGCTCGTCCACGCGGATCGGCTTGGTGAGGTAGTCGTCCATGCCGGCCTCGAGGCAGGCCTCGCGGTCGCCCTGCATGGCGTTGGCGGTCATGGCCACGATGCGCGGGCGTTGTCTCGGCGAGTACTTCGCGGTGATGCGGCGGCTGGCCTCCAGCCCGTCCATCTCGGGCATCTGTACGTCCATCAGCACCACGTCGTAGGTCTGTCGCTCGACGGCTTCGAGGGCCAGCAGGCCGTTGCCGGCCACGTCGGCCGAGTAGCCCATCTGGCCGAGCAGGCGCAGCGCCAGCTTCTGGTTCACCAGGTTGTCCTCGGCCAGCAGGATGCGCAGCGGGTGGCGCCGGGCCATGCCGGGGTCGATGGCGGATGCGGCGGCCGGCCTGGGTGCGGCGGGCGCCATGGCCACCGCCTCGGCCCGGATGTGGAAGCGGAAGGTGCAGCCCTGGCCGGCGCCCGGGCTCTCGGCCGTCATCGTGCCGCCCATGATCTCGGCCAGCTTCCTGCTGATGACCAGGCCCAGGCCCGTGCCACCGTACTTGCGCGTGGTGCTGCTGTCGGCCTGGCTGAAGCTCTGGAACAGCTTGGCCATGCCCTCGGGGCTGAGGCCGATGCCGCTGTCCCTGACGTCGAAGTGCAGTTCGTCGGCCGGGCCTTTGCGCACCGTCAGCTCGATCTGGCCCTGGTCGGTGAACTTGAGCGCGTTGGACAGCAGGTTCAGCAGGATCTGCCGCAGCCGCGTCGGGTCGCTCCGGACCATGGCCGGGGCGTCGTCGGCGATGCGGACCACCAGATCGAGGTGCTTCTCCGCTGCCTTGAGCTTGACGAGCTCCACCGCCGAGCCCCCGCACTCGCGCAGGTCGAAGGGCACGGTCTCGATGTCGAGCCTGCCGGCCTCGATCTTCGAGAAGTCGAGGATGTCGTTGATGATGGTCAGCAGGCTCTCGCCGCTGTCCCTCACCGTGCGGGCGAGGTCCTTCTCGTCGTCGTCGAGCGGGGTCTGCAGCAGCAGGCCGCTCATGCCGATGACTTGGAGGGCGATGTCGTCACCCGCCTCGAAGCGGCGTGCCGCCTCCTCGGCCAGCACCGCGGCCGCGGCGGGATCGGAGACGAAGCCGGCCGTGGCCTGGCGAAGCAGCGCCAGCGCGATCAGCCCGGACCGCCGGCTGCGACGCGCCAGTGCCACGGCCTGCCCGGCATGGTGCAGGGCCTGTGGCAGGCGCTCCTAGCGGGTGAGGGCGCGCGCCAGGTACGACACGGCGAGCGCCCGCTCGGCGGCCCGGCGCGTGGGCACAGCCGCGAGCCGGAGCTCGGCCTCGGCCACCGCCTTCGTGGGTTCTCCGGCGGCCAGCAGGGCGTCGATGCGGCCGGCCGCGCCCCCGGCGGGCGTCATCGTGGCGCGAGCCGCATCCGCACCATGTCGCCGGCGGCGAGGGGCGGGAGGCGGTGGCGGGCGTGGCGTCGCATCGGTGTCGGCTTCGGCGTCGTTCTCGGCAGCGTCTTCGGCGTCGGGGCGTCGGGGCGTCGGGGCGTCGGGGCGTCGGGGCGTCGGGGCGGCGGGGCGGCGGGGCGGCGGGGCGGCGGGGCGGCGGGGCGGCGGGGCGGCGGCGGGTCGGGCGTGGCGACCGCGCGTCGGGCCCGGCCAGTCTAGGGGCCGGTCTCCCCGCTGCGCACTCTCGCTTGTCCGGAACCCGGGTCAGGTGCAGGGTGGTTCGCCCGCCGGCGCCGGCGCGGCGTCGCGCGCCATCTGCTCGAGATGGCGCACCAGCAGCCGCGTCGCCGCCTGCACGCTGCCGTCGGCGCGCGTGACGGCGACGAAGCGGCGCCGCGCCCAGGCGTCCGCCAGCGGCACCAGGGCCAGGCTCTCGGCGCTGGCGTGGCCGCGCACCGCCTCGCGCGGCAGGATGGCGGCGCCCAGCCCGGCGGCGACGATGCGGGCCGCGGCGTCCATGCCCGACACCTGCACCCGCGCCACCGGCGTGCGGCCCAGGCGCGCGGCCTCGCGGCGCAGCAGCAGGTCCATCGTGCCGCCCGGGGCCACGCTGACGCTGACGTGGTCAAGCGCCTCCTCGAAGCGCAGCGTCCGGCGGCGGGCCAGCGGATGCGCGGCGGGCATCGCCACGCACAGGCGGTCGCTGCGGTAGCGGTGGGCGGCGAGGTCGGCGAGGTCGATCGCGTCCCAGAGCACGCCGACCTCGGCCGCGCCCTCGCGCACCAGGCGCACGATCTCGGGGCTGACCTGCTCGTCGAGCGAGACGCGCACGCGCGGGTGGGCGGCCAGGAAGGCGCCGATGTCGTCGGCCAGGTGCTCGGCCAGCACCGAGGGCGCGGCCAGCACGCGCACGCTGCCCTGCACGCCGGTGGCGAACTCGGTCAGCTCGGCATGCATGCGGGCCATGGCGCCCAGCACCTCGCGGGCGCGGCGCAGCAGCACCTCGCCGGCGGCGGTGGGCACCACGCCGCGCCGGCCGCGCACCAGCAGCGGCGCGCCGAGCGCGGCCTCGAGCGCGGCCACCCGCTTGCTCACCGCGCTGGCCACCAGCGCCTCGCGCGCGGCGGCGCGGGCGATGTTGCCTTCCTCGCAGACGGCGACGAAGAGCCGCAGGGTGACGGGATCGAAGCGCGGGTCGAAGTCTCGTGCCATGCCGAACGGGAACGCCAGGGCTGCCGAAATAGCGCTAGATGATGCCTCACGGCATGGCTACAGTGTCGAGATGCCTGCACCGAACCCCCCTGCCGCCGCCGTGCGCGAGGTCGGCCTGCGCGACGGCCTGCAGTCGCTGGCCCGCACCGTGCCCACCGCCACCAAGCGCGAGTGGCTGCGTGCCGCCCACGCGGCCGGCCTGCGCGAGATCGAGGTCGGGTCCTTCGTGCCGCCGAAGCTGATGCCGCAGCTGGCCGACACCGCCGAGCTGGTGGCCTTCGCGAAGACGCTGCCGGGCCTGAATGTCACCGTGCTGGTGCCCAACCTGAAGGGCGCCGAGCGGGCCTTCGAGAGCGGGGCCGATGCGCTGCTGCTGCCGCTGTCGGCCAGCCACGCGCACAGCCTGGCCAACCTGCGCAAGGCGCCGGACGACGTGCTGCGCGAGGCCGAGGCCATCGTCGCGCGGCGCGATGAGCTCGGCGCACGCTGCCACGTCGAGGTGGGCATCTCCACCGCCTTCGGCTGCACCCTCCAGGGCCGCGTCGAGCCGGCCGAGGTGCTGCGCCTCGTGCGCGCCGCGCTCGACCTGGGCGCCGACGAGGTGGGTCTTGCCGACACGGTGGGCTACGCCGACCCGGCGGCGGTGGCCTCGCTCTTCGGCCGCGCCTTCGAGGTGGCCGGCGAGCGGCTGACCTGGGCGCACTTCCACGACACGCGCGGCCTGGGCCTGGCCAACGTCTACGCGGCCTGGCAGGCGGGCATGCGGCGCTTCGACGCCAGCCTGGCCGGCATCGGCGGTTGCCCGCACGCGCCGGGCGCGAGCGGCAACGTCGCCACCGAGGACGTGGCCTATCTGTTCGCCAGCATGGGCGTGGTCACGGGCCTGGACGTGCCGGCGCTGCTGGCGCTGCGCCGGCAGCTCGGCCAGTGGCTCGACGGCGAGCCGCTGCACGGCCATGTCTGGCGGGCGGGGCTGCCGAAGACGCTGCGGGCGGAGGCGGCATGAGCACCTCCGCGCCGACCGCGCCGCTGCCACCCCTGCCACTCGCCGGCCTGAAGGTCGTCGAGTTCACCCACATGGTGATGGGCCCGACCTGCGGGATGATGCTGGCCGACCTCGGCGCCGACGTGCTGAAGGTCGAGCCGATCGAGGGCGACCGCACGCGGCACCTGCTGGGCGCGGGGATCGGCTTCTTCCCGCTGTTCAACCGCAACAAGAAGAGCATCCGCATCGACCTGCGCCACCCCGAGGGCGCGGCGGCGGCGCGGCGGCTGTGCCTGGCTGCCGACGTGGTGGCCGAGAACTTCAAGCCCGGCTCGCTGGCCAAGTACGGCCTCGACTACGAGCCGCTGGCCGCGGCGCACCCGCGCCTGATCTACGCCAGCCTGAAGGGCTTCCTGCCCGGCCCCTACGAGCACCGCACCGCGCTCGACGAGGTGGTGCAGATGATGGGCGGCCTGGCCTACATGACCGGCCGGCCGGGCGACCCGCTGCGCGCCGGCTCGAGCGTCAACGACATCATGGGCGGCCTGTTCGGCGCCATCGGCATCCTCGGCGCGCTGGTGCAATGCGGCATCACCGGCCGCGGCATGGAGGTGCAGAGCGCGCTGTTCGAGAACAACGTCTTCCTCGTCGGCCAGCACATGCTGCAGGCGGCCATCAGCGGCCGGCCGCCCGACCCGATGCCCAACCGCGTGAGCCCCTGGGCCGTCTACGACGTGTTCACCGTGAAGGACGGCGAGCAGATCTTCCTTGCCGCAGTGAGCGATTCGCAGTGGCCGGTGTTCTGCGACGCGCTGGGCTGGCCCGACCTGAAGGCCGACCCGGCGCTGGCCACCAACAACCAGCGCGTCGAGCAGCGCGCCTCGCTGCTTGCCACGCTGCGCGAGCGGCTCGCGAACCGGCCGGCGGCCGAGCTCGCCGCTCTGATGGAGCGCGCCGGGCTGCCCTTCGCGCCGATCCGCAAGCCCGCCGAGCTGCTCGAAGACCCGCACCTGCTGGCCACCGGCGGCCTGGCCGACATCACGCTGACCGACGGCCCGAAGGCCGGGCAGACGGTGAAGACGACGCTGTTCCCGATCACGCTCGAGGGCGCGCGGCTGCCGGTGCGCCATTCGCCGCCGAAGAGCGGCGAGCACACGCGCGAGGCGCTGGCCGCGGTGGGCTACGCCGAGAGCGAGATCGCGCGCCTGATCGAGATCCAGGCCGTGGCCTGAAGCAGACTTTCCACTCAACCGAACGAGGAGACGACATGAACCGCGACCTTCCTTCCCGCCGCCGCTTCGTCGGCACGACGATCGGCGTGGCCGCTGCCGCGGCAGCCTCGGCCGCATCGCTGCCCGCCTGGGCCCAGGTGGGCGACAAGAGCGTGCGCTTCGTGCTGCCCAATGCCACCGGCTCGGGTGTGGACGCCATCACGCGCGCGGCGCAGCCGGCGCTTGCCAAGGCGCTCGGCATGCCGGTGGTGGTGGAGAACCAGCCCGGCGCCGGCGGCGTGGTGGGCCTGCAGACGCTGGCGCGCTCGGCGCCCGACGGCATGACGCTCTCGGTGGTGTCGAACAACGTCGTCATCTTCCCGAGCGTGCTCAAGAGCCTGCCCTTCGACATGCCGGGCGACTTCACGCCGATCGCCATCGTCGGCAGCACGCCGATCGTGCTGGTGGTCAATGCCAAGGTGCCGGCGGCCAACAGCAAGGAGTTCGTCGCGCTGCTCAAGAGCCGGCCGGGGCAGCTGAACTTCGGCTCGGGCGGCAACGGCACCATCCTGCACCTGGCCAGCGAGATGTTCCTCGACGAGGCCGGGGCGACGGCCAAGCACATCCCGTACAAGGGCGTGGGACCGATGGTCACCGACCTGATCGGAGGCCAGATCGAGTTCGCCACCGCGGCGCTGCCGAGCGTGCAGCAGCACATCAAGACCGGCGCGCTGCGCGCCATCGGCGTGGGCACCGCGCAGCGCGTGGCCGCGGCGCCCGACATTCCCACCTTCGTCGAGCAGGGCCTGCCGGGCTACGTGGTCGAGGCCTGGTTTGGCGTGCTGGGGCCCAAGGGCATGGCGCCCGACGTCGTCAAGCGCACGCACGACGCCATCGTGGCCGCCTTCGCCGACCCGGCGGTGAAGGAGGCGATGGACAAGCAGGGCAACACGATCCGCATCACCTCCACCGAGCAGGCCGCCGCCGGCTTCCGCAGCGAACTGGCCAAGTACGCGCGGCTGGTGAAGAAGATCGGGCTCGAGCCGACCTGAGCCCCCGCATCGGTCCCGCATCGGCCCCGCGTCGGGGCCGACCCGACAATCACGCCTTTCTCCAGCGACCGCACCATGAACGCCCGCACGCTGTACGACAAGCTCTGGGACGACCACGTCGTCCACACCGAGGAGGACGGCACCGCCGTGCTCTACATCGACCGTCACCTCGTGCACGAGGTGACCAGCCCGCAGGCGTTCGAGGGGCTGCGGCTGGCGGGCCGCAAGGTCTGGCGCACCAGCAGCATCGTCGCCACCGCCGACCACAACACGCCCACCACCGGCTGGGAGCAGGGCTACGACGGCATCGCCGATCCCACCAGCAAGCAGCAGGTGGTCACGCTGGACGCCAACATCAAGGCCTTCGGCGCGGCGGCGTACTTCCCGTTCCTCGACAAGCGCCAGGGCATCGTGCACGTGATCGGGCCCGAGAACGGCGCCACGCTGCCGGGCATGACGGTGGTCTGCGGCGACAGCCACACCTCCACCCACGGCGCCTTCGGCGCGCTGGCGCACGGCATCGGCACCAGCGAGGTCGAGCACGTGATGGCCACGCAGACGCTGCTGGCCAGGAAGGCCAGGAACATGCTGATCAAGGTGGAGGGCACGCTCGGCCGTGGCGTCACGGCCAAGGACGTGGTGCTCGCCATCATCGGCAGGATCGGCACCGCCGGCGGCACCGGCTACACGATCGAGTTCGCCGGCAGCGCGATCCGCTCGCTCAGCATGGAAGGGCGCATGACGGTGTGCAACATGGCCATCGAGGCCGGCGCGCGCGCCGGGCTGGTGGCCGTGGACGAGAAGACGATCGAGTACGTGCGCGGCCGGCCCTTCGCGCCGCAGGGCGTGGAGTTCGAGCAGGCGGCGGCCTTCTGGCGCACGCTGCGTTCGGACGAGGGCGCGAAGTTCGACGCGGTCGTCGAGCTCGACGCCGCGCAGATCCTGCCGCAGGTGAGCTGGGGCACGAGCCCGGAGATGGTGCTGCCCGTGGACGGCCGTGTGCCCGACCCCGACAAGGAGAAGGACAGCGTCAAGCGCGGCGCCATCGAGCGCGCGCTGGCCTACATGGGCCTGCAGCCGAACAAGGCCATCACCGACATCACCATCGACAACGTGTTCATCGGCTCGTGCACCAACAGCCGCATCGAGGACCTGCGCGAGGCCGCGGCCGTGGTGCGCCGCATCGGCCAGCGCGTGGCCGCCAATGTCAAGGTGGCCATGGTGGTGCCGGGCTCGGGCCAGGTGAAGGCGCAGGCCGAGCGCGAGGGCCTGCACGAGGTGTTCAAGGCCGCGGGCTTCGAGTGGCGTGAACCAGGGTGCAGCATGTGCCTCGCGATGAACGCCGACCGGCTGGAGCCCGGCGAGCGCTGCGCCAGCACCAGCAACCGCAACTTCGAGGGTCGGCAGGGCGCGGGCGGGCGCACGCACCTCGTCAGCCCGGCGATGGCTGCGGCGGCCGCGCTGCACGGCCACTTCGTCGACGTGCGCCGCTTCGCCTGAGCCGGACGGGGAGAACCAGACATGCAAGCCTTCACCGTCCACCAGGGCCTGGTCGCGCCGATGGACCGCGCCAACGTCGACACCGACGCCATCATTCCGAAGCAGTTCCTGAAGTCGATCGCGCGCTCGGGCTTCGGTCCCAACCTGTTCGACGAGTGGCGCTACCTCGACAAGGGCGAGCCCGGGCAGGACCCGGCGAGCCGCCGGCCGAACCCCGACTTCGTGCTGAACCAGCCGCGCTATGCCGGCGCCAGCGTTCTGCTCGCCCGCCAGAACTTCGGCTGCGGCTCGAGCCGCGAGCACGCGCCCTGGGCGCTGGAGCAGTACGGTTTCCGGGCGCTGATCGCGCCGAGCTTTGCCGACATCTTCTTCAATAACTGCTTCAAGAACGGGCTGCTGCCCATCGTGCTGCCCGAGCCGCAGGTGAGCCGGCTGTTCGACGAGGTGGCCGCCTTCCCGGGCTACACGCTGACGATCGACCTGCCGCAGCAGGTGGTGGTCAAGCCCGACGGCGCCGAGCTGCCGTTCGAGGTGCAGCCGTTCCGCAAGTACTGCCTGCTCAACGGCTTCGACGACATCGGCCTGACGCTGCGCCACGCCGACAAGATCCGCGCCTTCGAGGCCGAGCGGCTGGCCAGGATGCCCTGGCTGGCGAAGACCCAGCTCGGTTGATCACGAGAGAACGACACCCATGAAGATCGCCATCCTGCCGGGCGACGGCATCGGCACCGAGATCGTCCACGAGGCCGTGCGCGTGTTGAACGTGCTCGACCTGAAGTTCGAGAGCGATACCGCCCTCGTCGGCGGCGCCGCCTACGAGGCGCACGGCCACCCGCTGCCCGAGAGCACGCTGAAGCTCGCGAAGGAGGCCGACGCCATCCTGTTCGGCGCCGTCGGCGACTGGAAGTACGACAAGCTCGAGCGCGCGCTGCGTCCCGAGCAGGCCATCCTGGGCCTGCGCAAGCACCTCGGCCTGTTCGCCAACTTCCGCCCGGCGCTGTGCTACGCCGAGCTGACGCACGCCAGCTCGCTGAAGCCCGAACTGGTCGCGGGGCTCGACATCCTGATCATCCGCGAACTCACCGGCGACATCTACTTCGGCCAGCCGCGCGGCCGCCGCATCGCCACCGACGGTCACTTCCCCGGCGCCGAGGAAGCCTTCGACACGATGCGCTACAGCAAGCCGGAGATCGAGCGCATCGCCCACGTGGCCTTCCAGGCGGCGCGCAAGCGCAGCAAGAAAGTGACCAGCGTCGACAAGGCCAACGTCCTGGAGACCTTCCAGTTCTGGAAGGACGTCGTCACCGAGGTGCACGCGCAGTACCCGGACGTCGAGCTCGAGCACATGTACGTCGACAACGCGGCGATGCAGCTCGTGCGGGCGCCGAAGAAGTTCGACGTCGTCGTCACCGGCAACATGTTCGGCGACATCCTCAGCGACGAGGCGGCGATGCTCACCGGCTCGATCGGCATGCTGCCTTCGGCCAGCCTCGACAAGAACGGCAAGGGCCTGTACGAGCCCAGCCACGGCAGCGCGCCCGACATCGCCGGCAAGGGCGTCGCCAACCCGCTCGCTACAATGCTGTCCGCTGCCATGATGCTCCGCTTCTCCCTCGACCAAGCTGGCGCGGCCGACCGCATCGAGTCGGCCGTGAAGGCCGTGCTCGCCGCCGGCCTGCGCACGCCGGACATCTGGAGCGAAGGGACGACGAAGGTCGGCACGCGCGAGATGGGTGATGCGGTCGTCGCCGCCATCACTGGCAAAACCATCACCACCAAGAGCTAGCGGCTCTCGGATCGTCTCGCCCCACCCAGGACCCCGGCGACACGAGCCGGGGGCACCCAGGGGTCCGTAGTCCACGACGGAAACACGGAAAGGCAAGACTGAAATGGCTCTCTCCAGCAACCCGCGCGTCGGCCTCGTCGGCTGGCGCGGCATGGTCGGCTCGGTGCTGATGCAGCGCATGGAAGCCGAAGGCGACTTCGCGCACATCGAGCCGGTGTTCTTCAGCACCAGCAACGCCGGCGGGCCGCTGCCGGCGTCGATCGCGAGGTTCGCGAAGAACGAGCCCCGGCTCCTTGCCGCCACCGACCTCAAGGCGCTGGCGTCCTGCGACGTCATCATCACCTGCCAGGGCAGCGACTTCACCAAGGAAGCCTACGCGCCGCTGCGCGCCGCGGGCTGGAGGGGCTACTGGATCGACGCCGCCAAGACGCTGCGCATGCAGGACGACGCGGTGATCATCCTCGACCCGGTGAACCTGCCCGTCATCCGGAACGCGCTCGCGCGCGGCGTGCGCGACTACATCGGCGGCAACTGCACGGTGAGCTGCATGCTCATGGGCCTGGGGGCCCTCTTCAAGGCCGACCTGGTGGAGTGGATGACGGCCACCACCTACCAGGCCGCCAGCGGGGGCGGAGCGCAGCACATGCGCGAGCTGCTCACGCAGATGGGCACGCTGGAGCGCAGCGTGAAGAGCCTGCTCGACGACCCAGCCAGTGCCATCCTCGAGATCGACCGCCGGATCGCCGCCACGCAGCGCGGCCTGTCGGACGAAGAGACGAAGAACTTCATGGTGCCGCTGGCCGGCAGCCTGATCCCTTGGATCGACGTCGACCGCGGCGACGGCACCAGCCTCGAGGAGTGGAAGGGCGGCGCCGAGACCAACAAGATCCTCGGCCGCGGCCCGGGCTTCGCCGGCACCACGGCGGTGCCGATCGACAGCATCTGCGTGCGCGTGGGGGCGATGCGCTGCCACAGCCAGAGCCTGACGATCAAGCTGCGCCAGGACGTGCCGCTCGCCGACCTCGAGCAGATGATCGCCGCCGACAACGAGTGGGTGCGGCTGGTGCCCAACACCCGCGAGGCGACGATCCGCGAGCTGACGCCAGTGGCCGTGACCGGCACGATGCAGATCCCGGTCGGCCGGCTGCGCAAGCTGGCGCTCGGCCCGACCTACCTCGGCGCGTTCACGATCGGCGACCAGCTGCTGTGGGGCGCGGCCGAGCCGCTGCGGCGGATGCTGCGGATCCTGCTCGAGAACTGAGAAGCCGCGAACGAACCCGACACGCGGCAGCCGCCGCTCACGCCGCCGGCTTGTCGGCGCCGGCGGCGTCGGCCTGCGCGGGCGTCTTGGTGTGCTTGATGAAGAGCTGAGCGGCGACGATGCCGATCTCGTACAGGATGCACATCGGGATCGCGAGCGCCAGCTGCGAGATGACGTCGGGGGGCGTGACGATCGCGGCGATGATGAAGCTGGCGACGATGAAGTAGCCGCGGAACTTGCGCAGCTGCTCGATCGAGACGATGCCGATGCGCGCCAGCACGATCACGGCCACCGGCACCTCGAACGCGATGCCGAACACCAGGAAGAGGGTCAGCACGAAGCCGAAGTACTGCTCGATGTCGGGCGCCGCGGTGATGGCGCTGGGTGCAAAGGCCTGGATGAACTTGCTCATCCCCGGGATGACGAGGAAGTAGCAGAAGGCCACGCCGAGCAGGAACAGCAGCGTGCTGCTGACGACCAGCGGCAGCACCATCTTCTTCTCGTGGGAGTACAGGCCCGGCGCGACGAAGGCCCAGACCTGGTACAGCACGTAGGGCAGCGCGAGCATCAGCGCGGCCATCAGCGTGATCTTCAGCGGCACCAGCACCGGGCTGATGACGTTGGTGGCGATCAGCGTCGCGCCCTTGGGCAGGTGGGACACCAGCGGCGCGGCCAGCAGGTCGTACAGCGCGCCCGGGCCGGGCCAGAAGGCGAGGATCGCGAACGCGACGCCGATGGCGATCAGCGCCCGCACGAGGCGGTCGCGCAGCTCGACCAGATGGCTGACGAACGGGGCCTCGGTTCCGGCCAACTCGTCCTTCGGGTCCTTGCCGTCGACGCTCATCGCGCGGTGGGCTCAGGGCCTCGGGCCCGCGCCGGGCGGCCGGAAACGCGCGACGCGCGCTGCGCCCGACTGCACGTGGGTCCGCACGCCATGGCGCCGCTTGTACCACTGCGGCGTCGCGCCGCGCTTCAGGCGCCAGTTCTTCCGCGGGTGGCGGTACGAGGGCGGAGCGGACTCGGACGGTGCCGCGAGGCCGGGGCTGGTGGAGTCGCCGAGTCCGGCCGTGGTCGAAGACCAGTCGCTCTCGAAGGCGGCCGTGGCCTGGTTGACCTCGCTGCGCACGCTGTTCTCGACGTCGCGGGCGGCGTCCTCGAACTGCGTCTTCATCTTCTTGAGCTCGTCGAGCTCGATCGACCGGTTGACCTCCGCCTTGACGTCGGCCACGTAGCGCTGCGCCTTGCCCAGCAGATGGCCGACCGTGCGGGCGACCTTGGGCAGCTTCTCCGGGCCGATGACGATCAGTGCCACGGCGCCGATGAGCGCGAGCTTGTCGAGGCCGAAATCGATCATGCAGGCACCACGGGTCGTCCGGTCCGGCCGGCGGCAGTGCCGCGGCGGCCCGGCCGGCGGCTCAGCTCTTGGTCTTGGCCTCGACGTCGACGGTGTTGGCGTCGTTGCGCTTGACGCCGGCCACCTGTGCCGGCGGCGTGCCGGCCTCGGCCTGGCCCTCCGCCTCGCTGCCGGCCTTCATGCCCTGCTTGAAGCCCTTGACGGCGCTGCCGAGGTCCTCGCCGATGTTGCGCAGCTTCTTGGTGCCGAAGATCAGCACGATGACCAGCAGCACGATGAGCCAGTGCCAGATGCTGAACGAGCCCATTTCCGACCTCCGGGATGCGTAAACCAGGGATTCTAGGTGAGGGCCGACCCCGCACGCGGCAAGGGCACGACGGCCCGGCGGGCAGTCCTTCGCGCCGCCGGACGCTCAGCCGCGGGCCCAGGGCCGTGGCCCGCCCATCACGTGCAGGTGCAGGTGGTACACCTCCTGCCCGCCGTCCGCGCCGGTGTTGACGACCGTGCGGAAGCCGTTGACCACCCCGAGCTGGCGCATCAGCCGCGGCGCCAGCCCCAGCATCCGGCCGAGCAGGGCCTCGTGCTCCGGGCCCACGTCGGCCAGCGTCGCGATGTGCTGCTTGGGGATCACCAGCACGTGCACCGGCGCCCAGGGATGGATGTCGTGGAAGGCGAGCAACTCGTCGTCCTCGTGGACCTTGCGGGCCGGGATCCGTCCGGCGACGATGCGGCAGAAGATGCAGTCGGGGTCGGTTTGCATCGGGGTCGTCCTCGGTGCGGCGGCTCAGGCGCCGGGCAAGGGCATCGGTCGGCGCTCGGCGTAGGACCACCAGCCCCTGGCGTAGCGGTACAGGTACCACAGCCCGATCAGCGCCCAGGCGACGTAGCCGGGAAACACGAACAGCAGCCACAGCGGCGTGGTGACCGCCAGCGCAAGCAGCGTCAGCCAGAAGCTGCGGCTCTGCCAGCGCAGGTGGCTGCGGTGCAGGGCGTCGGGCGCCTCGCCGCGCCGCGCGTAGTTGATCGCCAGCGCGACCACCGAGAACAGGCCGAGCGAGAACCAGCTCAGCAGGTGCAGCGCGTACAGCGCGTGCATCAGCCCGCGCCAGCCATCCGGCGTCGCCCGCGGCGGCAGGCCCGAGTTCACGGCGAGCCCGCGTCGCGCTGCGCCGCCTTGCGCAGCGCGAACTCGTCGAGGCCGGACAGGCCCTCGCGGCGCTCGAGTTCGGCCAGCACGTCGGCCGGCTTCAAACCGTGCAGCGACAGCGCCACCAGCCCGTGGAACCACAGGTCGGCCATTTCGGCGACGATGCGATCGCGCTGCCCGCCCTTGGCCGCCAGCACCACCTCGGTGGCCTCTTCGCCGATCTTCTTGAGGATCGCATCCTCGCCGCGCGAGAACAGTCGCGCGACATAGCTCGTCGCAGGGTCCCCGCCGGCCTCCGGGCGCCGGCTGTCGATGACGGCCGCCAGCCGCGCCAGGGTGTCGTTGCCGCCCACGCCGGGTCCTTCAGCGGTAGATGCGCTCGGGGTCCACCAGCACCGGCTCGACCGCGTGCCAGCTCTCGCCCTCCAGGCGCTGGAAGAAGCAGCTGTGGCGGCCGGTGTGGCAGGCCACCCCCGGCTCGTGGCCGAGCTGGGTGACCTGGAGCAGCACGACGTCGCCGTCGCAGTCTAGCCGCACCTCGTGCACCTGCTGGAAGTGCCCGGACTCCTCGCCCTTGTGCCACAGCCGGTTGCGCGATCGGCTCCAATAGACCGCCTGGCCGCGCGCGACGGTGGCCGCGAGCGCGTCGCGGTTCATCCACGCCATCATCAGCACGTCGCCAGTGCCTCGCTCCTGCGCGATCGCGGCGACGAGGCCGCGATCGTCCCAGCGCACGCGGTCCAGCCAGTCCATCGCCGCAGTGTAGTGGGCCGCGGTGCCGGCCACCCCTGGCTCGAGGTGCGTCGGGCCCGCGTGGCCGCGTTCGGCCGCGAGCCAGCGCAGCACGGGCAGCGTGCCCGGCAGCACCGGCGCCACGCGCACCGGCAGCGCCTGCCAGCTCATGTGCTGGCCCTCGCGCATCTCGAGGCCGCCCTGCCACTCGAAGACCTTCAGGAAGTGCAGCCGCACGTGGGCGTGCGGGTAGCTCACCAGCTCGACCTGCCAGGCGTGGGCGGGGCCGATGGTGATGCCGAGCTCCTCGTGCAGCTCGCGCCGCAGCGCGGCCTCGACCGTCTCTCCCGGCTCCAGCTTGCCGCCCGGGAACTCCCAGTGGCCGGCGTAGACCTTGCCGGGCGGCCGCGACGTGAGCAGGAAGCGGCCCGCCGGGTCGACCAGCACGCCGACCGCCACGTCCAGCGGCGGGCGCGGGTCGGCCGCGCCGGCCGTCGCCGCGCCTTCAGCCACCCGAACGGCCCGCGAAGTCGCGCGCGAACTGCTGCGCCACGCGCCCGGAACGCGAGCCCCGCTCGAGGGCCCAGACGAGCGACTCCTTCTGCGCCGCGGCGATCCGTGGCTCGTCGATGCCGTAGGCGCGCAGCCACTGCGCGACGATGGCCAGGTACTCGTCCTGGGCGAACGGATAGAAGCTCAGCCACAGGCCGAAGCGCTCGGACAGCGACACCTTCTCCTCGACCACCTCGCCGGGGTGGACCTCGCCGTCGTCGGTGTGCCGGTAGCCGAGGTTGTCCTTCATGTACTCGGGCAGCAGGTGGCGGCGGTTGCTGGTCGCGTAGACCAGCAGGTTCTCGCCGGCCTGGGCGACGCCGCCATCGAGCACGCTCTTCAGCGCCTTGTAGCCCGGCTCGCCCTCGTCGAAGCTCAGGTCGTCGCAGAAGACGACGAAGCGTTCGGGCCGGCCGGCGACGAGGTCGATCAGGTCGGGCAGCTCGACGAGGTCGGCCTTGTCGACCTCGATCAGGCGCAGTCCGCGCGGGGCGAACTCGTTGAGCACGGCCTTGATCAGCGAGCTCTTGCCCGTGCCGCGTGCCCCGGTCAGCAGCACGTTGTTGGCCATGCGGCCGGCGACGAACTGCTCGGTGTTGCGAACCAGGCGCTCCTTCTGGGCCTCGATCTCGATCAGCTGCCCGAGCCGGATCTTCGAGGTCTGGCGCACCGGCTCGAGCACGTGCGTGCGGCCGCGGCGGCGGAAGCGGAACGCCGCGGCCGCCTGCCAGTCGGGCGCGGCGGCGGGGCCTGGCAGAAGGTGTTCCAGCCGCCCGAGCAGCGAGTCGGCGCGCTCGAGCAGCGTATCGATCCGGGGTCTCATGGCGCGCAGTTTAGGGCGACCCCGGGCCGTGGCAGGCCGGCGGGGGCTGCCACCTCGCGCACCGCGTCCCCGGCGATCACGAACACGCGGTCGCCGGGGGCGCGCGGAAGCACGCGGCTGCCGGTGAACTCGCCGAAGGCGGGCAGCACGCCGACGTCGGCACCGAAGTGGAAGCACGGCAGCCGCAGCCGGCCCGGGCCGCGGCCGCCGAGGGACGCAGCCGGGTGCACGTGCCCCGCGAGCACGTAGCAGCCCGGATGCGGCTCGGGGTGGTGGCACAGCGCCAGGCCGGGCAGGCCGTCGAGCTCGAACGGTTCGTCGACGCAGCGCACGCCCCATTCCGGCGGCGGGTCGCCGGCGCGGTCGTCGTGGTTGCCGCGCACCAGCACGAGGTCGAGCGCGGCACGCCCGCGGCGCCAGCGCGCGAAGGCCTCGAGGGTACCGGCGGCGCGGCCGTGCGCCGAGTGCAGCAGGTCGCCGAGGAACACGATGCCGCGCGCTCCGCTGGCGGCCAGCGCGGCGTCGAGCCGGGCCAGCGTGCCCTGCGTCGTGGCCTCCGGGACGGGCACGCCGAGGCGGCGGAAGCTGGCCGCCTTGCCCAGATGGGCGTCGGCCACCAGCAGCATGCCGCAGGTGGGGAGGAACGCGGCACGCTCGGCCAGCAGCCGCAGCGTGCCGCCGCCCAGCGGCAGCTCGGGCATCACGCGGCCAGGCGCGACAGTGCCGGCTCGAGATGCTCCGTGGGCACGCGCCGGAAGCCGCTGCGCGCGTAGCGCTGCAGCCGGCCGATCACCAGCGCCACCAGCGCCGAGGCGAGGGCCTGCGCATCGACCGTGGGCGTCGGCGAGCCGGCCGCCTCGGCCGCCGCGCGCAGGCACTGGCGCAGCTGCGACTCGACGCGCTCGAAGAACTGGTTCATCCGTGCGTTGAGCCGCTCGTGCTCGAAAACCAGTGCGTCGCCCACCATGACCCGCACCATGCCCGGGTTCTTCTCGCCGAACTGCAGCAGCACGACGGCGATCCGCCGCGCCTGCATCGCCGGCTGGGGCTCGCGCTCGAGCAGCTGGTTGATCAGTGTGAACACGCTCGACTCGATGAACTCGATCAAGCCCTCGAACATCTGCGCCTTGCTCGCGAAGTGGCGGTACAGCGCCGCCTCGCTGACGTCGAGCCGGGCAGCGAGCGCCGCGGTCGTGATGCGTTCCGCACCGGGCTGCTCGAGCATCGAGGCCAGGGTCTGCAGGATCTGCACGCGGCGCTCGCCCGGCTTCGGGCGCTTGCGCGCGGGCGCCTCGTCGGCAGACGGCGCGGTCGCCGGACGCTCTTCGGCGGCGTGCGCAGGCAGGTCGGACATCGGGAGGCGGCGGAGGAGGGGGAATCGGCGAGGCTCTGCCGACGGCAGGCCGGGTCAGCCGGATGCGGATCATTCTGGCACGTACTTCTGGCGGCATCCGGTGCAGGTAAACACTGACTCGCAGCCGTGACGGCAGTGTGCGAGCCGGCGCCGGCGGTGCGCGCTCATGGCGGCGTGCGCAGCAGCTCGCGCAGCGCACGAACCCGGCGGTCGACGTAGGCCGGACGCCCGCCCCGGAGGCGCAGCGGCCGACCCGCGCGGTCGCGGCGCGGCAGCCAGCGTTGCATCCACACCGTGCCGATGCCCAGCCGGCGCGCCGACTTCTGGTGCACGAGCGTGTCCTCCACCAGCACGCAGCACTGCGGCGGCACACGGAGCCGCGCCGCCACCCAGCGCAGCATCCGCGCGTCGGGCTTGGGCCGCAGGCGGCCGAACATGTGCATCTGCTCGATGGCGATCACGCCGTCGAAGCGGTGCCGGATGCCGAGCGTGTCGAGCACGCGCCCGGCGTAGGCGGCCGGTGCGTTGGTGAGGATGTAGCGCCGGCCGGGCAGCCGGTCGAGCGCGGCCAGGTCGGCGCGGTGCCCGCGCACCCGCTGCTCCAGGCCCGGCAGCCTGTGCGTGTGGTGCAGGAAGTGCGCCGCCTCGACGCCGTGGTGCCGCACCAGCCCGAGCAGCGTGGCACCGTAGCGCAGCCAGTAGCGGCGGCGCAGCGCATCGGACTCGGCCGCGCCCAGGCCGAGGTGCTGCTGGATGTACTCGCCGAAGGCGACGTGCAGGTGCGGCATCGACGCCGTCGCCGCGTCGTGCAGCGTGTCGTCGAGGTCGAACAGCCAGACGCGCGGGCGGCCGGGAGCGCGGTCGGTGCTCAATGGGAACGGATCATCGTGCCGTAGGCCTGGTCGGTCAGGATCTCGAGCAGCATCGCGTGTGGCACCCGGCCGTCCACCACGTGCACCGCATGCACGCCGCTCTTGGCAGCATCGATCGCGCCGGCCAGCTTGGGCAGCATGCCGCCGCTGATGGTGCCGTCGGCGATCAGCTCGTCGATCTGGCGCGGCGTCAGTTCGGTCAGCAGCCTGCCCTGCTTGTCGAGCACGCCGCGGATGTTGGTCAGCATGATCAGCTTCTCGGCCTTGAGCACCGTGGCCAGCTTGGCGGCCACCAGGTCGGCATTGATGTTGTAGCTCTCGTTGGCCTCGCCGAAGCCGATCGGGCTGACGACCGGGATGAACTGGTCGTCCTGCAGCGCCTTGACGACCGACGGATCGATGGCCGTGATCTCGCCCACCTGGCCGATGTCGTGCTCCTTGCTCGGGTCGTCCTTGTCGGTCATCTTCATCTTGCGCGCGCGGATCAGGCCGCCGTCGCGGCCGGTCAGACCCACGGCCTTGCCGCCCGCGGCGTTGATCAGACCCACGATGTCCTGCTGCACCTCGCCGGCGAGCACCCACTCGACGACCTCCATCGTCTCGGCGTCGGTGACGCGCATGCCCTGGACGAAGGTGCCCTTCTTGCCGACCTTGGCCAGCGCGTCGTCGATCTGCGGCCCGCCGCCGTGCACGACGATCGGGTTCATGCCGACCAGCTTGAGCAGCACCACGTCCTCGGCGAAGTCCTGCTGCAGCGCCGGGTCGGTCATCGCGTTGCCGCCGTACTTGACGACCAGCGTCTTGCCGTGGAAGCGCCGGATGTAGGGCAGGGCCTGGGCCAGGATCTCGGCCTGGTCGCGCGGGGTGATGTGGCCGAGGTCGTGGTCGGGCGGGGTGGTCATGGCCGGTGTCTTGGGGGTGCGGTTGCGCTGCCGGGCCGTTGGGGCCGAGCGCAGCGGTCTGTCGGCTGTCGGCGAGGCCTCGTGCCGAGGCGCGCGGATTGTAGGGAGCGCGCCGCGGGCGGAGCAGGTCCCGGCTGCGGGGCAAGGCCGTGGCGATCCGCGCAACAATGCGACCAGCGCGGCTTCGATCGTGGCCGCCGCAGGAGATGGACGATGAACCGCACGCCGACCCTGGTGCTTGCCCTGGCCCTTCACGCGGCTGCCGCGACCGCGCTGACCCTCGTCGCGGTCCGCCCGGCCGCAGCCCAGGCTGCGCCGGTCGCGCCGGTGGCCGGCGAGGTGACCAAGCTCGACAAGGCAGGCAACCGCATCGAGATCCGCCACGGCGAGATCAGGCACCTCGACATGCCGCCGATGAAGATGATGTTCCGGGTGCGCGATCCCAAGCTGCTGGAGGGCGTCGCGGTGGGCGATCGCATCCGCTTCACGGCCGAGAAGATCGACGGCAACTTCACGGTGACCGCGATCGCCAAGGGCCCCTGACCCCTGCCGCGGGACTCCCTGGGCCGTCGCCTTGGCGACGGCGTCCCGTCGCCGTAGCGGCGTAGGATCGTGCCCCCCGGAACCGGAGATGCGATGAGCACCACCACCGCCCGCCTCGTCAACCACCAGTGCCGCCTGGCGGCGCGCCCCGTCGGCGCGCCACGGCCCGAGGACTGGCAGTTCACCACCGAGCCGGTGGCCGACGCCGGGCCGGGCGGCCTCGTGCTGCAGGTGCTCGCGATCTCGCTCGACCCGGCCATGCGCGGCTGGATGAACGAGGGCAGGAGCTACATCGCCCCCGTGGGCCTGGGCGAGGTGATGCGCGCCGGCGGCATCGGCCGCGTGATCGCCTCGGGCCACGCCGACTTCGCCGTCGGCGACCTCGTCAGCGGTCTCACGGGGGTGCAGGAGTACCTCGTGCTGCCCGCCGAGCGCATTGCCCAGGCGGGCCTCGCGCGGATCGACCTGGCGCTGGGAAGCGTGCCGCAGTGGCTGAACGTGCTCGGCATGCCGGGCATGACGGCCTACTTCGGCCTGATCGAGGTCGGGCTGCCCAAGGCCGGCGAGACGCTCGTGGTGTCGGGTGCGGCCGGTGCGGTCGGGCAGACCGTGGGCCAGCTTGCACGGCTGCGCGGACTGCGCGTGGTCGGCATCGCCGGCGGGCCGGCCAAGTGCGACTGGGTGGTGCGCGAACTCGGCTTCGACGCCTGCATCGACTACAAGGCCCCGGCCCCTGCGGGCGCGACGCGGTGGGACCCGGTGCGCGAAGGCCTCAAGCGTCACTGCCCCGCGGGCGTGGACGTCTACTTCGACAACGTCGGTGGCGAGATTCTCGACACGGTGCTCACCCGCATCAACCCGCGGGCCCGCATCGTGATCTGCGGCGCGATCAGCCAGTACAACGCCACGGGCCCCGTGGCCGGGCCGCGCAACTACCTGTCGCTGCTCGTCAACCGCGCGCGGATGGAAGGGATGGTCGTGTTCGACTACGCCGACCGCTATCACCTGGCCATTGCGGAGATGGCCGGCTACCTGAAGGACGGCCGCATGAAGAGCCGCGAGGACGTGGTCGAGGGCGGCGTGGCCGCCTTCCCGTCGACGCTGCCCCGGCTGTTCAGCGGCGAGAACTTCGGCAAGCTGGTGCTGAAGATCGCCGACTGACCCGAAGCGCGCGCGGGGCGCCCGACCGATCGTCAACCCGGCGGCAGCAGGCGCGGCAGCGCCTCGCCGACCGCGCGTTCGACCGCGCGGTGCAGTGCGCGCACCTTTTCTTCCTGCGTCAGCAACCCCCAGGCGCCATCTCCCTTGCGCTCGGTCCGAGGCGCCACGACCCACTGGCGCTGGGCGAGTTCACTGCGCAAGACCACGGCCTGCTCGACGTCGAAGAGCGTGAGTTCCACCAGCGCGTGCGGGATCAAGGCACCGTGGTGGTGCTCCTTCGTCGTGGTGGCCTTCAGCTCGTACATAGTGTCGATGTGGAAGCCGACGCCTTCGAGCGTCGTTCGGCCGATCGTGCCGCCGACGACGCTCGCCGCGACCTCTCCCTTGCCGCGTGTCGCGATCAGCAGGTGCGTCAGCTGGTTCTGCTGCGCCGCGTCGATCATGAAGCCGGGCAGCATGCCGCGCTTGGCCTGCTCCACCAAGCGCTGCTGATCGGCCAGGGCCAGTTCGGTGCCGGCGCCGAACAGGCGCAGGTGTACGGTGGGCAGGTGGCGGGTGAAGTGCTGGCGCACCTCGGTGGCCACGACACGGTCGAAGCCGATGCCGCTGACCCGCAGAACCTGCCGGGTGGTGCGGTCCATGCGCGAGGCGGCCGGCTCTTCGGCGGTGCTGACGTCCAGCGTGTCACCGAGCAGCGAGAACAGACCCACTGCCCGCATCGGGGTTGGCCCAGCCGCAGGGGCCGGCGGCGCAGTCTGCGCGAGCGCCGGCGAAGCACCAGCGCACCAGGCGGCGCCGGCGAGAAGACAGTGTCGACGATCCATGGTTGTGTTCGCTCCCTGAGACGCCGGCCGCAGCCGGCTGGCGTTGACTAGAAGTGGATCCCCCGCATCAGCTGCTGCATCGCCACCGCCTCGGCGCTGAGCTGCGGCTTGGCCGAGCCCTTGTCGCCGCGCGCGGCATCGCTGTCGGGGAACATCCGGAAGCTGGTGTTCATCACGATCTGCGCCACGCGCGGCACCAGCGCATGCAGCACCTCGCCGAACACCCCGAGGCGCGTGGCGATGCGCACCGGCTTGGAGATGCAGGCCTGCGCGATCATGTCGGCGGCCTGCTCCGGGCTCAGCGTGGGAACGTTGTTGTAGATCTTGGTGGGCGCGATCATCGGCGTGCGCACCAGCGGCATGTTGATCGTCGTGAAGGTGATGCCCTGGTCAGCGAACTCGCTGCTCGCGCAGCGCGTCCAGGCGTCCAGCGCCGCCTTGCTGGCGACGTAGGCCGAGAAGCGCGGCGCGTTGGTCAGCACGCCGATCGAGCTGATGTTGACGACATGGCCCCGGCGCCGCGCCACCATGCCCGGCAGCAGGCCCATCGTGATGCGCAGGCAGCCGAAGTAGTTGAGCTGCATCGTGCGCTCGAAGTCGTGGAAGCGCTCGTAGCTGTTCTCGACCGCGCGCCGGATGCTGCGCCCGGCGTTGTTGATCAGGAAGTCGACGCCGCCGTGCTCGTCGATCAGCACCTTGACGAAGCGGTCGACATCGGCCATGTCGGCGAGGTCGGCCGGGTAGGCCACGAACTCGTGGCCGCGCGCGCGTGCCTCGGCGCAGGCCTCGTCGAGCTTGTCCTGGTCGCGGCCGCAGATGACCGTCACCGCGCCGGCCTCGGCGAACTTGTGCGCCGCCGCCAGCCCGATGCCCGAGCTGCCGCCGGTGACGAGCACGACCTTGCCCGCGACCGCCCCCTTCAGGCTGCGGTCGATGAACAGGTCGGGGTCGAGGTGGCGCTCCCAGTAGTCCCACAGCCGCCAGGCGTAGTCGTCGAGCCGGGGGCACTCGATGCCGCTGCCCTCGAGCGCGGCGTCGAGCGCGCGGCGGTCGTAGCGTGTCGGCCAGTTCAGGAAGGTGAGCACGTCCTCGGGCAGGCCGAGGTCCTTCATCACGGCGTTGCGGATGCGCCGCACCGGGGCCAGTGCCATCAGGCCCTTCTTCACGCTCTTCGGGATGAAGCCGAGCAGCGCCGCGTTGACGAACAGGTTCATCTTCGGCGCATGGGCTGCCTTGCTGAAGATGTCGAGCACGTCGCCGATCCGGTAGCCCTGCGGGTCGACGAGGTGGAAGGCCTTGCCCCGGATGTCGGCCTTGGAGTGGCTGACGTGGTCGATGCAGCGGACCACGAAGTCGACGGGGACGATGTTGATGCGGCCGCCCTCCAGGCCGACCGAGGGCATCCACGGCGGCAGGATCTGCCGCATGCGCTGGATCAGCTTGAAGAAGTAGTAGGGGCCGTCGATCTTGTCGATCTCTCCGGTCGCGCTGTCGCCGACGACGAAGGCCGGTCGGTAGACCGTCCAGGGTACCTTGCTCTCGGTACGGACGATCTTCTCGCTCTCGTGCTTCGTCATGAAGTACGGGTGCTCGAGGTTCTCGGCCTCGTCGAACATGTCCTCGCGGAACACGCCCTCGTACAGGCCGGCGGCGGCGATGCTGCTGACGTGGTGCACGTGGCCCGCGTCGACCGCCTTGGCGAACTCCACGAGGTTGCGCGTGCCCTCGACGTTGACACGGACCTGGCTCTCCTCGTCGGCACTCAGGTCGTACACGGCGGCCAGGTGGTAGACGGCGTCGATCTGGCCCTTCAGGGCCTTCAGCGCATCGGCGCCCACGCCCAGGCGGCGGGCCGTCAGGTCGCCCACCACGGGCATGGCGCGCGCCTTGGCGCTGCCCGACAGGCCCCAATAGGCGTGCAACGCATCGACCTTGGCAGGGTCGCGCACCAGGAAGTGCACGGTGCTGCCCTTGCGCGCCAGCAGCGCCTTGACCAGTCGCTTGCCGATGAATCCCGTGGCCCCGGTGACGAAATAGCGCATCGTTTCCTTCCTGCAGTTGGGTGCGGCGGGCGCCAAGCATAGAGTGCGCTCACTAGAGATTTAGGCTGCGCTGCCCACGGGGGAACCCTATATTCCCCTGACAGGCGGGGCGGCGCGCGAGCCGCGTGCCGGCCTGCCGCCAGCTCGTCCAAGCGAAGAGGAAACCAAGATGGTCAAGAAGCTCAGCAGTTCCACCGCCCGCCCCGACGCCGAAGGCGCCAAGCACGCCCCGAAGGCTGCCGCGCTGCAGGGCAGCGCGCTGGCCGGCGCGGTCAAGGACTCGGCCCAGCAGATCTGGCTGGCCGGCATGGGCGCCTTCTCCAAGGCCCAGGAGGAAGGCGGCAAGGTGTTCGAGGCCCTGGTCAAGGAGGGCATGGGACTGCAGCGCAAGACGCAGGGCCTGGCCGAGGAGAAGATCAGCGAGGTCACCGGCCGCATGACGTCGATGGCCGACACGGTCACCGCGAAGGCGGGCCAGAACTGGGACAAGCTCGAGGCCATCTTCGAGCAGCGCACCGCCAAGGCGCTGGGGCGCCTGGGCGTGCCGACCGCCAAGGATGTCGAGGCGCTGACGCGCCGTGTCGACGAACTGGCTGCCGCCGTGGCCAAGCTGTCCAAGGCCAGCCCGCGTCGCGCCGCGGCACCCGTGAAGAAGACCGCGGTCCGCCGCAAGGCGGCCTGAGCCCGATGCGCACGCGCAGCCCCGCGCTGCGCGCACGCGGGATGCCGGCGCCCGGGCCGGGACGAACGCCGCCCCGGATCGGTCTGGCGCTGGCCGGCGGCGGGCCGCTGGGCGCCATCTACGAGATCGGCGCCCTCGTGGCGCTCGAGGAGGCCGTGGCCGGGCTGGACCTCAACGCGCTGGACGGCTACGTCGGCGTGTCGGCCGGCGGCATCGTCGCGGCGGCGTTGGCCAACGGCATCACGCCGCGCCAGCTGTGCGCGAGCTTCATCGAGGGTGACGCGCCGCGCAGCGAGCGGCTGCGGCCGACGCTGCTGATCCAGCCGGCCTGGAGCGAGTACGCGCGCCGGATGGCGGCGCTGCCGGGCCTGGTGGCGCAGGCGGGGTTCCGCTACCTGTTCGACCGGCGCTCGCTGCTGGCGGCGCTGGAACGGCTGGGCTCGGCCCTGCCCACGGGGCTGTTCGCCAACGCCCCGCTCGAGGCGCAGCTGCGCCGGGTGTTCTCGGCCCCGGGTCGCAGCAACGACTTCCGGCAGCTGGCCCGCCCCCTGGTCGTCGTCGCCACCGACCTGGACAGCGGGGAGACCGCGCCGTTCGGGCTGCCCGGCTGGGACCACGTGCCGATCAGCGAGGCGGTGGCTGCCAGCGCAGCGTTGCCCGGGCTGTTCCCGCCGTGGCCGATCGGCGGTCGCTGGTACGTCGACGGCGCGCTGAAGAAGACGCTGCACGCACGCGTGCTGCTCGACCTCGGCATGGACCTGCTGCTGTGCCTCAATCCGCTGGTGCCCTTCGACGCCACGCACCCGCACCGGGTGGGCGGCGGCGCGACCGCCCGCATCCCGCACCTGGTGCAGGGCGGCCTGCCGCTGGTGCTGTCGCAGACCTTCCGCACGCTGATCCACTCGAGGCTCGAGCTGGGCCTGAAGGGCTACGAGCGCAGCCATCCCGGGACCGACATCGTGCTGCTGGAGCCCGACCACCACGACCCCGAGCTGTTCCTCGCCAACGTGTTCGGCTACTCGCAGCGCCGGGCCCTGGCCGAGCATGCCTACCAGCGGACGCGGGCCGAGCTGCGCTCGCGGCGCGGCGTGCTGTCCGTCACGCTCGCGCGCCACGGGCTGGCGCTGGACGAGGCCGTGCTGGACGACCCGCAGCGCCGCCTGCTCGGCCGGCCGCGGCCCCAGGGCTCCGCGGCCCAGCGCACGCTGGCACGGCTGGACGAGGTGCTGCGCGACCTCGAGCGGCTGATCGAGTCGCAGGGCGTGAAGTCCGCCTGAGCGGCCGGACCGGCGACTGTCGATCCCCGCTCAAGCGGCCGTGCGCGCTGCCGATAGCATCTCAGGACTCGTTCGCCCATGCCGCACCTGCCAGATCCTGTCGCCGATCCCTCCGCCGGCCCTGCCGCCAGCCCGGGTGCCCATCCGGGCGCGGACGGAGTCGATGCCGACCGGCTGCGCGGCAGGATGATGGCGTGCTCGCTGCGGGCCCTCCTCGACCAGGTCCGCGGCTCGCGCCAGGCGATGCCGCACCTGGCAGCGCTGGAGTCGGCGCTGATGCAGAAGGGGGCGGGCTGCATCGAGCGGATTCCACCGCACCAGCTCGCCCGCATGCACAACCAGCTCCGCGTGCTGCCAGTGTCGGAACACGACGCCGCACTGCTGGAACTCAACGAGCGGATGCTGCGCGCGCGCGGCGTCGCGTCGCCACAGCAGCAGACGATGCACATCGCCCCGTTCGACCCGCAGGCCACCGTCGTGATCTCCGAGGGCAGCCACTCTGACTTCATGACCGCCCTCGAGGAGAGCCGGGCCGCCCGGTGAGCCCCGGCTCGCCCCGCTCCGGGGCGGCAGGAACGGGCTCGCGCGCGGCGGCTCAGCCGAGGTAGCGCCGCTCCAGGTGGGCTCGGAAGTGGGCTGGGTTCAGCGGCTCGCCGGTGGCGCGCACGGCCAGCTCGTCGGTGGGCCACAGGCTGGCCTGGCTCCAGACGCGGTCGCGGAGCCAGTCGAAGACGGCGCCGAACTCGCCGCGCGCGATGCGGTCGTCGAGGTCGGGCATCTCGCGGCGCATCGCCGCGAACCACTGGGCGGCGTACATCGCGCCGAGCGAGTAGCAGGGGAAGTAGCCGAACAGCGCCTCGGGCCAGTGGACGTCCTGCAGCGGGCCGTCGGTGTAGTTGCCGCGGGTGTCCAGCCCGAGCAGCTCGCGCATGCCCTCGTCCCAGAGCGCCGGGATGTCCTCGGCCTCGATGTCGCCCTCGATCAGCGGGCGCTCGATGCCGTAGCGCAGGACGATGTGGGCGGGGTAGGTGACCTCGTCGGCCTCGACACGGATCAGGCCCCGTCGCACGCGCGTCATCAGGCGGTGCAGGTTGTCCGGTTCGAAGGCGGGCTGCGCTCCGAAGGCCTCGGCCACCAGGGGCGCCAGGTGACGGGCGAATCCCGGGTGGCTGCCCAGCTGCATCTCGAAGCTCAGGCTCTGGCTCTCGTGCAGGGCCATCGAGCGCGCCTCGCCGACCGGCTGGCCGAGCCACTCGCGCGGCCTGTTCTGCTCGTAGCGGCCGTGCCCGGTCTCGTGGATGGTGCCGGTCAGCGCGCCGAGGAAGTCGTCCTCGCGGAAGCGCGTGGTCATGCGCACGTCCTCGGGCACGCCGCCGCAGAACGGGTGCGTGCTGACGTCCAGCCGTCCGGCGTCGAAGTCGAAGCCGAGCAGTCGCACCGTGCGCTCGCACAGCGCGCGCTGCCGCGCGACCGGGAAAGGCCCCTGAGGCTCGATCACCGGCTCGGCCGCCTGGCGCTCGATCACGCGTTCCACCAGCCCGGGCAGCCACTGCCGCACTTCGCCGAAGATGCCGTCCAGCCGGGCGGAGGTCATGCCCGGCTCGAAGCGATCCATCATCGCCTCGTACCTGGACAGCCCGGTCCGGTCCGACAGCAGCGCGGCCTCCTCGCGCGCCAGCGCCAGCACCTCGCGGAAGTTGGCGAGGAAGCCGGCCCAGTCGTTGGCCGGGCGCTGGCGGCGCCACGCATGCTCGCAGCGGCTGCTGGCCAGCCGCTGCTTCTGCACGAGCTTCTCGGGCAGCGCGTTGGACAGCTGCCAGGCGCGCCGCATCTCGCGCAGGTTGGCGCGCTGCACGACGTCCAGGTCCTCCTGCTCGGCGCGCTCGAGTCGATCCGGCAGCGCCGGGTCGGTGCGCATGCGGTGCAGCAGCGCAGCCATCTCGGCCATCGCGGCCGCGCGAGCCTCCACGCCCTTGGGCGGCATGTTGGCCGCTTGGTCCCAGCCCGCGATCGACATCAGGTGGCCGAAGCGGTGCATCCGGGTCCAGGTCAATGCCAGGTCGTCGTAGGCGGGCGTGCGGGTGGTCATGGTCGCGGCCTCTCTTCGGGTTGCGGGCGCGGGAGCGCCTCGGGGGGGGGGAATTGTCCAGCGAATGCCGTGCCGTGCCGTGGCGGCCGGACGCCCATGGTGCCACTGCGGACCGCGGCGGGCCGCTACAACTGCACCGCTCCGGGTGCCGCCCACCAAAGCGCGCCCACGTAGACGAAGTAGCGCGCGAACTTGCCTGTCGCCATGTAGGCCACGCAGCGCCAGAACGGCAGCCGCAGCCACCCCGCGACCGCGCACAGCGGGTCGCCGACGAAGGGCAGCCACGACAGCAGGCAGGCCGGCGGGCCCCAGCGCTGCAGCCACTGCAGCGCGCGCGCATCCGTGGGCTTGCTGCGCGACACGGACTCCCAGGCGCGCTCCGCGCCGTAGCCCATCCAGTAGCTGATGGCGCCGCCGGCCGTGTTGCCTGCGGTGGCCACCAGCAATGCGGGCCAGAACAGGTCGGGGTTGAGCTTGATCAGCCCGTAGACCGCGGGAACGCTGGCCATCGGCAGCAGCGTGGCCGAGATCAGCGAGACGACGAAGACCGTGACCAGCCCGTACTGCGGCAGCGCCATCGCCTGCAGCAGTTGGTGCACCCACGCCTCCATCGCTGCCGATTATCGGCAGCGCGGGCCGCGGGCGCCGCGGCTGCCTGCGCATGGCACCGGCGGACCGCTGGCTATACTCGACCGGAGCTTCCTCACTGCCCCTTCGTCGTCTGTCGCTGCCCGCCGGTTCCCGCAGCCCGGGCGCACCTCCTGCCCGTGCCCACCGGCCGTCTGCGCCTCGGCGCCATCGAGATCGCCAACCGCCTGTTCGTGGCGCCGATGGCCGGTGTCACCGACCGGCCGTTCCGCAAGCTGTGCCGGCGCCTGGGCGCCGGGCACGCTGTCAGCGAGATGGTCACCAGCCGCCGTGAGCTGTGGGACTCGTTGAAGACATCGCGCCGCGCCGACCACGCCGGGGAGCCGGGCCCGATCGCGGTGCAGATCGCCGGCGTCGACCCGGCCGAGATGGCCGACGCGGCCCGCTACAACATCGATCGCGGCGCGCGCATCGTCGACATCAACATGGGCTGCCCCGCCAAGAAGGTCTGCAGCCGCTGGGCCGGATCGGCGCTGATGCAGGACGAACGGCTCGCGCTGGCCATCGTCGAGGCCGTGGTGGCGGCCTGCGCCCCGCATGGCGTGCCGGTGACGCTGAAGATGCGCACCGGCTGGTGCGCCCAGGCGCGCAACGCGCCTGCGATCGCCCGTGCCGCCGAGGATGCCGGGGTGGCGATGCTGACGGTGCACGGCCGCACGCGCGAGATGGGTTACGGGGGCCACGCCGAGCACGACACGGTCGCGGCGATCAAGGCCGCGGCGCGCATCCCGGTGGTGGCCAACGGCGACATCGACTCGCCCGAGCGCGCCCGCGAGGTGTTCGAGCGCACCGGCTGCGATGCGGTGATGATCGGCCGTGCCGCACAGGGAAGGCCCTGGATCTTCGGCGAGATCGCGCACTTCCTGGAGCACGGCACGCACGCGCCCGCGCCCGCCGTGCGCGACGTGCAGGGGTGGCTCGTCGAGCACCTGCACGAGCACTACGGGCTGTACGGCGAGAGCACCGGCGTGCGCAGCGCCCGCAAGCACATCGGCTGGGCGGTGCGCACGCTGCCCGGCGGCGACGCCTTCCGCGCCCGGATGAATGCGATCGAAGGCAGCGCGGCGCAGCTCGCCGCGGTGAACGACTTCTTCGCGCGCCTGGCCGACTGCCACGAGCGGCTGCCGGCCGCGGCCAACGAGGACCAGCAGCGCCTGTGCGCGTGACGCCCCCGACCGACCACGGCATCGACCCATGACCGACCCCACCCCCACGGGCGCCGAGGCGCCGCTCACCGCCCTGATCTCGGTCTCCGACAAGACCGGTGTCGTCGAGTTCGCGCAGGCGCTGCACGCGGGCGGCGTGCGCCTGCTGTCCACCGGCGGCACCGCCCGGCTGATCGCGGCGGCGGGCCTGCCGGTGACGGAGGTCGCCGAGGTGACCGGGTTCCCGGAGATGCTCGACGGCCGCGTGAAGACGCTGCACCCGCGCATCCACGGTGGGCTGCTGGCGCGGCGCGACGTGCCGGCGCACATGGCGGCGCTGGCCGAGCACGGCATCGGGCGCATCGACCTGCTGGTGGTCAACCTGTACCCGTTCGCACAGGCCACCTCCCGGCCTGGTTGCACCCTCGACGACGCGATCGAGAACATCGACATCGGCGGCCCGGCGATGCTGCGCGCCGCGGCCAAGAACTGGACCGGCGTCGCGGTGCTGGTCGACCCGGCCGACTACGCGGGCGTGCTGGCCGAGCTGGCCGCCGGCGGCGTCGGCCGCGCCACGCGCTTCCGCCTGGCGCAGAAGGTGTTCGCGCACACGGCCGCCTACGACGCGATGATCGCGAACTACCTCACCGCGCTCGCGCCCGGTGCCGAGCAGGCGCCGGATCGGGTGCCGGCGCGCGAGGCCTTTCCGGCCGTGCTGACGCTGCAGTTCGGCAAGACGCAGGACATGCGCTACGGCGAGAACCCGCACCAGGCTGCCGCGTTCTACCGCGAGGCCCACCTCGCGCCGGGGCTGCTGGCCGGCTGGACGCAGCTGCAGGGCAAGGCCCTGAGCTACAACAACATCGCCGACGCCGACGCGGCCTGGGAGTGCGTGAAGAGCTTCGAGCAGCCGGCCTGCGTCATCGTCAAGCACGCCAACCCCTGCGGAGTGGCCGTAGGCGCCACGCCGGAGGAGGCCTACCGCAAGGCGCTGCAGACCGACCCGACGTCGGCCTTCGGCGGCATCGTCGCCTTCAACCGGCCGCTCGACCTGGCCACCGCCGAGGCCATGCAGGCAAGCCGGCAGTTCGTCGAGGTGCTGATCGCCCCCGGCGCGGCGGAGGCCGCCAGGGCCCTGGTCGCGGCCAAGCAGAACCTGCGCTTCCTCGAGGTGCCGCTGCCGGCCGCCGGGGCCGGCGGCAGCAACGCGCTCCACTTCCAGCGCGTGGGCGGCGGGCTGCTGGTGCAGACCGCCGACGACCGGAACGTCGCGCGCGCCGAGCTGCGCGTGGCGAGCCGGCTCGTGCCGACCGAGGCGCAGTGGGCCGACCTGATGTTCGCCTGGAAGGTGGCCAAGTACGTCAAGAGCAACGCCATCGTCTTCTGCGGCGGCGGCATGACGCTGGGCATCGGCGCCGGCCAGATGAGCCGCGTCGACAGTTCGCGCATCGCCGCGATCAAGGCGGCCAACGCCGGGCTGTCGCTGGCCGGCTCCGCGGTGGCCAGCGACGCCTTCTTCCCGTTCCGCGACGGGCTGGACGTCGTCGTCGACGCCGGGGCTTCCTGTGTCATCCAGCCCGGAGGCAGCGTGCGCGACGACGAGGTCGTCGCCGCGGCCGACGAGCGCGGCGTGGTGATGGTGCTGACGGGCACGCGCCACTTCCGGCACTGAGCCCGCATCGATCCGCCAGATGCACCGGAGGCTGCGGCGTGGCCCTCCGGCGGCGAGGGTGCGCCCGTGGCGCGAGCCCCGGTTCGCCGCCGCACTAGCATTGCGGCATGTCGCTCGCCGACGCCATGGGCCAGCTGCTGGCCTTCATCGCGCGCCTGATCACGGGCGCGCAGGGCCACTGGAAGGGCTGTCCGCCCAAGGCCGAGCAGCGCATCTACTTCGCCAACCACCAGAGCCACCTCGACTGGGTGCTGATCTGGGCCGCGCTGCCGCACGAGCTGCGCGCGGTGACGAGGCCGATCGCGGCGCGCGACTACTGGACGAAGACGCGCTTCAAGCGCTGGCTGACGACCGAGGTCTTCCATGCGGTGTACGTGTCGAGGCAGCGCACCGACGACCAGGACCCGCTCGAGCCGCTGGCCGAGGCGCTGCGCCGGGGCGACTCGCTGGTGATCTTCCCGGAAGGCACCCGGTCGAGCGCCGGCGAGCCGTTGCCCTTCAAGAGCGGCCTGTTCCATCTGGCTAGGCAGTTTCCCCAGGTGACGCTGGTGCCGGCCTGGATCGACAACGTGCAGCGGGTGATGCCCAAGGGGGAGGTCGTTCCGGTGCCGATCCTGTGCACCGTGACCTTCGGCGCGCCGCTGCGGCTGGAGCCGGGCGAGGACAAGCCGTCCTTTCTCGAGCGCGCACGCTCCGCGGTGGTCGCACTGCGCCCCGCGGGCGCCTGAGCCATGCCCGCGCTGCTGCTCGAACTGCGCTCGTGGACGGTCGGCCAGCAGGTCGGGCTGCTGTTCCTGATCCTGTTCGGCACGCTGACGCTCGCCAGCCTGGCGCTGATGCTGGCTCGGCTGCGCGCGGCGGCGGCCGGTGCCGCCGAGGACGGCCCGCGGCAGCTCGGCGCGCTGCGCGACCTGCGCGCGCTCTGGGTGGGCGCCATCGTGTTCTGGGTCGGCTGGGTGTCGGGCCCCGTGGGCGCGACGACCCTGTGCGCGGTGTTCAGCTTCCTCGCGCTGCGCGAGTACATCACGCTGGCGCCGACCCGGCGCGGCGACCACCGCAGCCTGATCCTGGCGTTCTTCGTCGTGATCCCGCTGCAGTACCTGCTGGTGGCCAACCGGGCGTTCGACCTGTTCACGGTCTTCGTGCCGGTCTACGTCTTCCTGGCGATCCCGGTGCTCAGCGCGCTGGCCGGCGACCCCGAGCGCTTCCTCGAGCGCAACGCGAAGATCCAGTGGGGCATCATGGTCTGCGTGTACGGGCTGTCGCACGCACCCGCGCTGCTGCTGCTCGGGTTCCGCGGCTACGAGGGGCGTGGCGCGTTCCTGGTGTTCTTCCTGGTGGTCGTGGTGGCCGTGGCGCATGCCACGCAGGAGCAGGCGAGCCGCTGGCTGCGGCGCCGGCCGCTGGCGCGCCAGATCGACCGCAGCTTCTCGCTGCGCGCCTTCACGATCGGCATCGGCGCGGCCGCGCTCGCGGGCGCAGGCCTGTTCTGGATCACGCCGGTCGATCCCTGGCGCGCCGCGGTGATGGCCGCGGTGGCCGGTGGATCGGGCACGCTGGGCGAGTTCGTGATGCGGGCGCTGAAGAAGGACGCGGGCGTGCGCCACTGGGGCAACCGCAGCGGCATCACGGGAGCGGCCGGGCTGCTCGACCGCGTCGCGCCGCTGTGCTTCGCGGCGCCGGTGTTCTTCCACTCGGTGCGCTGGTACTTCTGACCAGCGCGCGACCATGCTGATCCTCGGCATCGACCCCGGGCTGCAGCGGACGGGCTTTGGCGTCGTCGAGGCGGACGGGGGGCGGCTGCGCTACGTGGCCAGCGGCACGATCAGCACGCTGGAGGCGCCGCGCGGCGACCTGCCGCAACGGCTGCGCCTGATCTTCGAGGGCGTGGCGGAGGTGGTGCGCACGTACGGCCCGGCCTGCGCGGCGGCCGAGATCGTGTTCGTCAACGTCAACCCGCAGAGCACGCTGCTGCTCGGGCAGGCGCGCGGCGCGGCGCTGGCGGCGCTGGTCTCGGCCGGGCTGCCGGTGGCCGAGTACACGGCGCTGCAGATGAAGAAGGCCGTGGTCGGCCACGGGCTCGCCAGCAAGGCCCAGGTGCAGGAGATGGTGCGGCGGCTGCTGCAGCTGCCTTCTGCGCCGGGCCGCGACGCGGCCGACGCCCTGGGGCTGGCGATCTCCCATGCCCATGCATCGGTGACGCTGGCTGCGCTCGGGGCCGGCGGGCAGCTGGCACGCCGGTCGCACGCGCAGTACCGCAAGGGGCGTCTGTACTAGGCCTGTACCAGGCGCCTGCGCTGCATGGCTCCTGCCCCGGCCGTCTTCGCAGGCGCATGCCCCGCGTCATGCCGGCGACCGGGCGCGCGACCTCCGGGATGCCGCCGATCTGGGGCCTTTTCCGGGCTTTGTTCCGGCGCCCGGACTGTGGCACTCTTCGCTGCAATCCGACCCGTGAAGGAGGCTTTCCGCATGAGCGGTTCCGGCAGTCTCGTTCCCCGCCCGCAGGGCGGCATCCCGCTGGCTTCGGTCAAGCCGCTGTATCGCGTCGGCGAGGTGGAGAAGCGGCTGGACAAGCTGCCCCCCAGGGAGCACGAGCACCTGCGCGCCACCTACGAGCGCATGCTGGAGAAGGGCGCCGAGCGCTTCCAGGTCAAGCCGAGCGGCGTGCCGGCGATGCAGCACCTCTACGAGGAGCTCCCCAACTTCGGCGAGGTGCTCGACGACGTCCGCCGGCAGCTCGCGCTGTGCCAGGACAGCCGCGACGCGCTGGAGATCACCCCGATGCTGCTGCTCGGCCCGCCGGGCATCGGCAAGACGCACTTCGCGCGCGAGCTGGCCGCGCTGCTGGGCACCGGCTGCGGCTTCGTCGCGAT
Source organism: Rubrivivax sp. (assembly GCA_020248915.1). Classification (GTDB taxonomy): domain Bacteria; phylum Pseudomonadota; class Gammaproteobacteria; order Burkholderiales; family Burkholderiaceae_C; genus Rubrivivax. Next base: position 133,849 of record JADCGP010000011.1, read on the forward strand.
GAGCAGCCTCACCGCCGGCTGGGTGCTGTCGGGTGCCAGCAGCCAGTGGAAGGGGGCCCGGCCGGGCAAGGTCTTCGAGACCCTGGTCGACGGCGCCTACTTCAACCCGGTGATGGTGGTTGACGAGATCGACAAGGCGCGCGCCGAGCATGCCTACGACCCGTTGGGCGCGCTGTACTCGCTGCTCGAGCAGGACACCGCGGCCAGCTTCATCGACGAGTTCGCCGAGGTGCCGATCGACGCCAGCCAAGTGATCTGGGTGGCCACGGCCAACGACGAGCGCGCGATCCCCGACCCGATCCTCAACCGCATGAACGTGTTCGAGGTGGCGCCGCCGGATCGCGACGCGGCACGCTCGATTGCGCTGCGCCTGTACGCCAAGCTGCGCGGCGAGCACGACTGGGGCCGCCGCTTCGACGAGCAGCCCTCCGAGGCGGTGCTCGAGCGCATGGCCGCGATGGCGCCGCGCGAGATGCGGCGTGCTTGGATGACGGCCTTCGGCAACGCCCGCCTGGCCGGCCGCGGCGAGATCGTGGCGGCCGACCTGCCCGACGGGGGCGGTGCCAAGCGCGGGCCGATCGGCTTCGTGCAGTAGCGACCCGGACCGCCGCGCCCGGGCGGCTGTTCGCGGCGGCATGCAGGCGTGGCCGGAGGGGCGGCGGTCCGCCCCGCCGCAGCCCGTCGGGCTGTCGCGATGCGGCCACAATCGCAGCATGCCGCCACGCTCTCCCTGTCGGGCGTCGCGAGGGCGCGGCGCCTCGCTGCGGGCTCTTCTGCGCATCCCCCTGACACCGCGGGCGGCTGCCGTGCTCTCGCACCTTCTCGTCGCCGCCGCGGTGCTGTCGTCGACCGGTGTCGCGCAAGCCCAGGGGCCGGCCACGGCGACCGCTGCGCCGCCTGCCGTGCCAGCCGCCGTGCCGCCGGCAGCGCCCCGGGTCGGCCTCGTGCTCGGCGGCGGCGGCGCGCGCGGTGCCGCCCACGTCGGCGTCCTCGAGGTGCTCGAGCGGCTGCGCGTGCCGGTGGCCTGCGTGGCCGGCACCAGCATGGGTGCGCTGGTCGCGGGCGCATGGGCGGCGGGTCTCGGCCCGGCCGGGTTGCGCGCGGCGCTGGCCCAGGCCGACTGGGCCGACATGTTCGTCGACAACCCCGACTACAGCGACCTGAACTTCCGCGCCAAGCGGCTGGCACAGCGCTTCCTGCCCGGCAGCGAGGTCGGCGTGAAGGACGGCGGGCTCGTGGCGCCGCCGGGCGTCGTCTCGGGCCAGAAGATCAAGCTGTTCTTCAACCAGCTGGTCGGCGCCGACCGCGGCGAGCGACGGATCGAGGACCTGCCGCTGCCGGTGTCGATCATCGCCACCGACATCGGCAACGGCGAGCGCGTCGTGCTGCGCGACGGCAGCCTGACCGAGGCGATGCGCGCCAGCATGTCGGTGCCGGGCCTGCTGGCGCCGCTGGAGTACCGCGGCCGCAAGCTCGTCGACGGGGGCCTCGTCGACAACCTGCCCGTGCGCGAGGTGCGCGAGCGCTGCGGCGCCGACGTCGTGATCGCGGTCAACGTCGGGTCGCCGCCGCTGCCGCCCGAGCAGGTGAGCGGCCTGCTCAGCGTGACGACGCAGATGGTCGCGCTGCTGACCGAACAGAACGTCCAGGCCACGCTCGCCTCGCTGCGCCCGACGGACGTTCTGATCGCACCGGCGCTCGGGCCGATCTCGTCGGCATCGTTCGAGCGGCACGCCGAGGCGGCCGACCTCGGGCGCGCCGCTGCCGAGGCGCTGGCGCACCGGCTGGCCGGCCTCGGCGTCGATGCCGAGCGTTACGCCGCCTGGGAGCGCACGCTCGGCCGCGCCAGCCGGCCGCTCGTGCCGCGCGTCGACGAGGTGCAGGTTGCCGGACTGGTGCGCGCCGACGAGCAGGTCGTGCGGCGCTACCTCGGCCAGCGCGAAGGTGCGCCGCTGGACACCGCGCGCCTGGAGCGCGACATCCTGCGCGCCTATGGCGACGGCTGGTACGAGCGTGTCGACTACGCGGTGCTGAAGCAGGACGGGCGCCAGGTGCTGCGGCTGCTGCCGGTGGAGAAGAGCTGGGGGCCGGACTACCTGCGCCTCGGGCTGCGCCTGGACAGCAGCCTGAGCCAGGGCTCCACCTACCAGCTGCGTGTCGGCCATCAGCGCACCTGGTTGAACGCACTGGGCGGCGAACTGCTGCTGACCGGCGACCTCGGCAGCGCCACGGGGGCCGCCGCCGAGTGGTTCCAGCCCCTGGCGCGCGACCGGCGCTGGTTCGCGGATGCGGCGGTCGAGTACCGGCGTGAGCGCGTCGACTACTGGCTGGGCGACCAGCGCATCGCCCAGTACCGCAGCGCCCGCAGCCGGCTGGAGCTGGTGCTCGGCCACAGCTTGCCGCTGGTGGGCCAGCTGCGCGCGGGCTGGCGCGAGCTGGAGGTCGGCAACACGCTGGACACCGGTGTCGACGTGCTGGCCGCGCGCCCGCAGCGCGCCGGCGGGGGCTGGGTGCTCGCGCTCGACTTCGACCAGTTCGACCGCCTGTACTTCCCGAGCCGCGGCTGGAGCGTCAAGGCCGAGTGGTTCGACAGCCCTCGACGCGACCACACGCGCGCCAGTGTGGACCTGCGCGCCGCGCTGCCGATCGCCGACTGGGTGCTCGGCTCGCGCGCGGCCTGGACCGGCACGCCGCGCGGTGTGCTGCCCGTCACCGAGGCCGGGCGCCTGGGCGGTTTCCTCAACCTGAGCGCGTTCGCCAGTGGTCAGTTCGTCGGCGAGGAGGTCGCGCTCGCGCAGGTGCGCGCCGAGCGCATCATCGGGCGCCTGCCGCTCGGCCTGCGCGGCGACATGCGCCTTGGCGTCGCGTTCGAAGGCGGCCGCGTCGGCACAACGTACTTCCGCCAGCGGCGCGAAGGCTGGCTCGGCTCGCTGGCGGTCTACCTTGGCGGGGACACGCCGGTCGGACCGGTCTACCTCGGCATCGGCCACGGCAGCGGCGGCGCGACCAACGCCTACCTCGTCATCGGCACGCCCTGACGAACAGGCGTGGCGTGCGCGCCGTGCGATGGCGGGCGGTGCCGTGCACGCCGCGCCGGCGCGTGCCCTCAGCCGGCCGCCAGGCCCGCGAGCGCGCGCCGCGCGGCGTCGAGACCCTGCTCGACGATGCGCTGCTTCCAGGCCGGCGTGTCGGTGTAGAAGGCGTTGCGGATGCGCCGCTTGATGGTGGCGCGCAGCTCGGCCGGCGCCTCGGGGTGGTTGTAGAGCCATTGGTCCGCGCGCAGCGCGTCGACGACCTCCGACAGCGGCTCCGTGCCGTACTCCAGCGCGATGCCGGTGTACTCGGCCTGGGGGCAGGCGAGGTCGACCACCGACCACATCAGCCCCGTCAGCAGCGCCGAGGCCGACGAGCCGTCATAGATCGACGTCACCTGGGGCCCCCACCATGCCCGGGCGCGGGCGATCGCCGCCGCGTCGTCGCGGCCGGCCCAGATCAGTTCGCCGTGCCCGTTGGGGCCGAGGCCGGTGTGCAGGTCGATCCAGGCCAGCCGCTCGCAGCGCGCGGCGTGCTCCTCGAGCACGTGGGTCAGCTGGATGCGGCTCCAGGTCGGCGCATGGCCGCCGAAGAACAGGCCCTGGGGGTGGTGATACTGGCCGGCGCTGATGGCCGTCTGCAGCGCGCGCTCGCCCTCGCGCGCGGCGTACGCCGCCAGGCCCTCTTCGGCCTGCGGTGGCGGCGGCCAGGTGGCGGGCACCAGGAAATGGGCGATCTCGTCGTAGCCGATGTTGCGCGGCAGCGGCGCCGAGAAGTCCTGCCAGTTGCGGTTGAGGTCGACGTTCTCCTGGGTCGTGCGGCGCAGGAAGCTGAATCCGTACGGGTTCAGCGCGTGCACGTACAGCACCGCGATGCCCGCGCGCGCTGCCTCGGCATGGATGGCCGGGTCGTCCAGCAGCGCGTTCTGCACGCCGCTGCCGCAGAAGCCCTCGGCGCCGTGGCAGGCGCTCGAGACGACCAGCAGCGCCCGGGCGTCGCGCGGGCCGAGGCGGGCGATGTCCATCGCCAGTTCCTCGCCCCCGGCACCCACCAGCGGGTGGCGGTGCGCATCCAGTTCGAGCCCGGCCGCTTCGGCCGCGGCCAGGAACTTCGCCCGCGCCTCGGCGTAGCTGGCGGCGAAGAAACGCTCGGCTCCGGTCATGGCGCCCGCCCCTCAGCGCGCCGCGCCGGGCTTGAGCCACTCCTCGGCGATGCGCACCCAGCAGGTGGCGCCCAGCGGGATCAGGTCGTCGTTGAAGTCGTAGCTCGGGTTGTGCAGCATGCACGGACCGAGGCCGTGGCCGCCGGCGCGGTGCGCGCCGTCGCCGTTGCCCAGGGTGAAGTAGCAGCCGGGCTTGGCCTGCAGGAAGAAGCTGAAGTCCTCGCTGCCCATCGTCGGCTCGAAGGGCACCACGTTGTCGGCGCCCACGACGCCGGCCAGCGTGCGCTTGACGAACTCGGTCTCGGCGGCGTGGTTGACGGTCGGCGGGTAGTTGCGTGTGAACTCGAACTCGCAGCTGGCACCGAAGGCCGCGCAGGTGTGCTCGGCCACCTCGCGCATCCGCCGCTCGATCAGGTCCAGCGTCTCGAAGCTGAAGGTGCGGACGGTGCCGCGGATCTCGGCCGAGTCGGGCACGACGTTGATCGCCTCGCCGGTGTGGATCATCGTCGCGCTGATGACGCCGGGGTCGATCGGCCGGCGGTTGCGCGTGATGATCGTCTGCCACGCCATCACCATCTGGCAGGCCACGGGCACCGGGTCGATGCCGGTGTGGGGCAGGGCGGCGTGGCTGCCCTTGCCGCGGATGACGACCCGGAAGCCGTTGCTCGAGGCCAGCATCGGCCCCGGGTTGACGCCGACCTGGCCCACCTGCATGCCGGGCCAGTTGTGCAGGCCGAAGACCGCGTCCATCGGGAACTTCTCGAAGATCCCGTCGGCGATCATCTCGCGCGCGCCGCCGCCGCCTTCCTCGGCCGGCTGGAAGATCAGGTAGACGGTGCCGTCGAAGTTGCGGTGCTTCGCGAGGTGCTTGGCGGCGGCCAGCAGCATCGCCGTGTGGCCGTCGTGGCCACAGGCGTGCATCTTGCCCGGGTGGCGGCTCGCGTGGGCGAACTGGTTGTGCTCGGTCATCGGCAGCGCGTCCATGTCGGCGCGCAGCCCGACGGCGCGGCTGGAGGTGCCGTTGCGCACGATGCCCACGACGCCGGTCCGGCCCAGGCCGCGGTGGACCGGGATGCCCCAGTCGGCGAGAGCCTTGGCCACGACATCGGCCGTGCGCACCTCCTCGAAGCACAGTTCGGGGTGGGCGTGGATGTCGCGCCGGATGGCGGCGATCGTCGCGGCGTCGGCGAGGATGGGTTCGATCAGGTTCATGGGCGGCAGCCGGCGGTCGAGGCGGGCGGATCTTAGCCCCGCGGCGCCGGGCCTGCCGACCGCCTCGGCGGCACCCGCGGGCGGTGGGCCCGACCGCGATGCCGTCGCCGCTGTGGCACATTGGCGGCATGGGCGGACCGGGCGCGGGTGGGGTGCAGGTCGTGCAGGGCGTCTGCCCGCACGACTGCCCCGACACCTGCGCGCTGCACGTCGGCGTGCAGGACGGCCGGATCGTGCGCGTGGCCGGCGACCCCGGGCACCCGCCCACGCACGGTGCGCTGTGCACGAAGGTAAGCCGCTACGCCGAGCGCGTCTACCACCCGGACCGCGTGCTGACGCCGCTGCGGCGCGTCGGGGCCAAGGGTCGAGGCCGCTTCGAGCCGGTGGGCTGGGACGAGGCGCTCGACGCGATCGCCGAGCGGCTGCGGGCCGTCGCGGCGCGCGACCCGGAGGCGATCGTGCCGTACAGCTATGCCGGCACGATGGGCCTGGTGCAGGGCGAGGGGATGGCCGCGCGCTTCTTCCATCGGCTGGGCGCGAGCCTGCTCGACCGGACGATCTGCGCCAGCGCGGGCGGGGACGCGCTGGCCGCCACCTACGGCGGCAAGGTCGGCATGCACGTCGAGCACTTCGCGGAGTCGAGGCTGATCCTGATCTGGGGCAGCAACCCGATCACCAGCAGCGTGCACTTCTGGAACTACGCCCAGCAGGCCAAGCGAGCCGGCGCCAGGCTGGTCTGCATCGACCCGCGCCGCACCGAGACGGCGGACAAGTGCCACCAGCACCTGGCCCTGCTGCCGGGCACCGACGGCGCGCTGGCGCTGGCGCTGATGCATGAGCTCGTGCTGCACGACTGGGTCGACCACGACTACCTGGGCCGCCACGTCGACGGCTGGGAGGCGCTGCGCGCGCGGGCGCTGCAGTGGCCGCCGGAGCGTGCGGCGGCGGTGTGCGGCCTCACCGTCGGCGAGGTGCGCGGGCTGGCGCGCGAGTACGGCACGACCCGGCCGGCGGCCATCCGCCTGAACTACGGCATGCAGCGCGTGCGCGGGGGCGGCAACGCGGTGCGGCTGATCGCGCTGCTGCCCTGCCTCGTGGGGGCCTGGCGGCACCGGGCCGGCGGCCTGCTGCTGTCGTCGAGCGGATGGTTCCGCGGCGCCCGGCGCGACGCCTGGCTGCAGCGGCCCGACCTGCTCGGCGCGAGGCTGCCGCGGACGATCAACATGAGCACCATCGGCGACGCGCTGCTGCACCCCGGCGGCGGCGGCTTCGGCCCCCGCGTCGAGGCGGTGGTGGTCTACAACAGTAATCCGGTGGCGGTGGCGCCCGAGAGCGCGAAGGTGGCGGCGGGCTTCGCGCGCGACGACCTGTTCACCGTCGTACTCGAGCACTTCCTCACCGACACGGCCGACCACGCCGACTTCGTGCTGCCGGCCACGATGCAGCCGGAGCACTGGGATGCCCACGGCGCCTACGGGCACGTGTACGCGATGCTGAACCGTCCGGCCATCGCCCCGTGCGGCCAGGCGCGCAGCAACGCCGAGATCTTCCGCCAGCTCGCGGTGCGCATGGGCTTCACCGAGCCCTGCTTCGCCGACAGCGACGAGGCCATGGCACTGGGAGCATACGACCCGTCGCGGGTGGACCTCGCCGCGTTGCGCGGGCGCGGCTGGACGCGCCTGCCCGTCGACGCCGCGCCCTTCGCCGAGGGCGGATTCCCGACGGTGGACGGCCGCGTCGTCGTCGACGCACCCGGCCTGGGCGTGCCCGACCACGTGCCCAACTACGAGAGCGTCCACAGCGCCCCGGAGCTGGCGCGGCGCTACCCGCTCGCGATGATCTCGCCGCCGGCGCGCCACTTCCTGAACTCGACCTTCGTCAACGTGCCGAGCCTGCGCGCGGCCGAGCGCGAGCCGCTGGTCGAGCTGCACCCGGACGACGCCGCCGCGCGCGGCATCGCCGACGGCGCCGCCGTGCGCGTGTTCAACGACCGCGGTGTCTACCACTGCACGGCGGCCGTGAGCAGCAGGGCGCGGCCCGGCGTGGTCAACGGGCTGGGCATCTGGTGGCGCAAGCTCGGCCGCGCCGGCACCAACGTCAACGAGCTGACGCACCAGCGGCTGACCGACATCGGCCGCGCGCCGGCCTTCTACGACTGCCTGGTCGAGGTGGAACTCGACCGCGTCGCCGCGTGAGCGGGCGCCCGGGACCCCGTGCCGCCGGGCCCGATCGCCCCGTCTCCCGCCGGCTCCGGCGCTGGCTGATGGCGGCGGGCGGCGCGCTCGGCCTGGCGGCCGTTGGCGTCGCGGCGGCCTGCCTGCTCGGCGGCTGCGGCACGCTCGCCTACTACGGGCAGGCGGTGGGCGGGCACCTGGACCTCGTCGCCCGGGCGCGCCCGGTGACGAGCTGGCTCGACGACGCCGCGACGCCGCCGGACCTGCGCGCCCGGCTCGAGCTGGCGCAGCGCATGCGCGACTTCGCGGTCGCCACGCTGAAGCTGCCCGACAACCGCAGCTACCGCCGCTATGCCGACCTGGGCCGCGGCGCCGTGGTCTACAACGTCGTCGCGGCGCCCGAGCTGTCGCTCGACCTGAAGACCTGGTGCTTCGCGGTCGTGGGCTGCGTCGGCTACCGCGGCTACTTCGCGCGCGAGCCGGCCGATGCGCTGGCGGCCGAGCTGAGGGCGCAGGGCTGGGAGACGGTGGTCTACGGCGTGCCGGCCTACAGCACGCTGGGCAAGACCGAGTGGCTGGGCGGCGACCCGCTGCTCAACACCTTCATCCGCTGGCCCGAGGGCGAGCTGGCGCGGCTGATCTTCCACGAGCTTGCCCACCAGGTGGCCTACGCCGACGACGACACGGCGTTCAACGAGTCCTTCGCCACCGCGGTCGAGCGCATCGGCGGGCGGCTCTGGCTCGAGCGGCACGGCAGCGCGGCGGCGCGCGCCGAGCACGAGGCGCTGGACGCCCGCCGCGCCGACTTCCGCGCGCTGGTGGCGGGCTACCGCGGCTCGCTGGCTGCGCTCTACTCGAGCGGCCTGCCGGAGTCCGACAAGCGCGCCCGCAAGGCGGCGCTGATCGAGGCGATGCGGCAGGAGCATGTGCGCATCAAGGCCGAGCGCTGGGGCGGGTTCGGCGGCTACGACGGCTGGTTCGAGCGCGCCAACAACGCGGCGCTCGCGATCCAGGGCAGCTACAACGACCTGGTGCCGCAGTTCGAGCGCCTGTTCGAGCGCAGCGGGCGCGACTTCGAGCGCTTCTACGCCGAGGTGCGGGTGCTGGCGGCCTTGCCGAAGGCCGAGCGGCGCGCCAAACTCGGGGCCCCCTGATCCTGCCGCCGCGGCGGCGCACACCGACGATGGCCGTACTGAAGATCCACCGCGACCACGCCCTCGGCCTCACCAAGGCGCGCGAGGTGGCCTGGGCCTGGGCCGAGCAGGCCGAGGCCAAGTTCGGCATGGAGTGCTGCGTGATCGAAGGCCAGACCTCCGACACGGTGGAGTTCGTGCGCAGCGGCGTCAAGGGCCGCCTGATCGTGGCCGGAGACCACTTCGACCTCGACGCCGAACTCGGCTTCCTGCTCGGTGCGTTCGCCCGCACGATCGAGGGCGAGATCGAGAAGGAACTCGACACGCTGCTCGCCCGCAGCGCCGCGGCGCCGAAGAAGTCGGCGTCGAAGAGCCGCAAGGCATGAGGCCCGCGCGGCCCGGGCCGTCCTCGCCGGACTTCCCGGCCGCCTGGGCAGGCGCTCCAGGGCCCGCGGCCGCGGGCTACTTGAGGCTCTCGATCAGGTCGATGTAGTCCTGCATCGCCTCGTCGGCGCTCTTGCCCTTGACGGCGGCCCAGGCGTCGTACTTGGCGCGGCCCACCATGTCGGTGAAGCCCGGTCGCTTGCCCTCGACGTCGCCTTCGGTGGCCTGCTTGTACAGGGAGTAGATCTTCAGCAGCGTCGCGTTGTCGGGCTTGTCGGGCAGCTGCTTGCTCTCGGCAACGGCCTTCTGGAAGGCAGCTTTCAGGTCGGCCATGGCGGGGCTCCTGGGTGCCGGCGCACCTTGGCCGGTTCCGGCTCGGTGCGGGCTTGGGTGAAAATGACGGCTTGACGCCGACCGGCATGTTACCCAGCATGACCTGCGACCCGGAACGATCGAATCCCGAGGAGAAACCCCATGGCCGCTGAACGCATGTCGCGCGTCGACACGTCGTGGCTGCGCATGGACAACGACGTCAACCTGATGATGATCGTCGGGGTCTGGCTGCTCGAGCCGGGGATCACGCTGGCGCAGCTGCGCGAGCGCGTCGCCGAAAAGCTGTTGAAGTACGAGCGCTTCCGCCGCAAGGTCGTGCAGGACGCGATGGGGGCGAGTTGGGTCGACGACGAGGGCTTCGACATCGCCCATCACGTCGGCGCGCTGAAGCTGCGCCGCGCGAAGGGCCAGAGCGAGCGCGAGGCCTTCCAGGCCCTGTGCGGCCGGCTCGCGATGACGCCGCTCGACCCGGACCGGCCGCTGTGGCAGTTCCACCTCGTCGAGCGCTACGAAGGCGGCAGCGCGGTCGTGGCCCGCATCCATCACTGCATCGGCGACGGCATCGCGCTGATCTCGGTGATGATGAGCATCACCGATGGCGGCGCCGACCCGCCGCGCCGTCGTCGCCGGGCCGAGGCCGAGGAGCGCGAGGAGACCGACTGGCTGACCGACGCCGTGCTCAAGCCGCTGACCGACCTCACGGTCAAGGCCATCGGCATGTACGGCAGCGGCGTGGCGCGCTCGCTCGACGTGCTGTCCAACCCGCAGCAGCCGCTGCTCGGCTCGGTCGATGCCGCCCGCTCGGGGCTGCAGGTGCTGCAGGACGTGGCCACGCTGGCGCTGTTGCCCGACGACTCCCGGACGCTGCTGAAGGGGCGCGGCGCCGGCCGCAAGGTCGTGGCCTGGAACGAGCCGATCCCGCTGGAGGTCGTCAAGGTCATCGGCAAGGGGCTGGGCTGCACGATCAACGACGTGCTGCTGGCCTGCGTGGCCGGCGCGATCGGCTCGTACCTGCGCGAGCAGGGCGAGGACCCGGCGGGCAAGGAGATCCGGGCCATGGTGCCCGTGAACCTGCGCCCGCTCGACAAGGCGTGGCAGCTCGGCAACCGCTTCGGGCTGGCGCCGCTGGTGCTGCCGGTCGGCATCGCCAACCCGATCGAGCGCGTGTACGCGGTGCGGGCGCGGATGGCCGAGCTGAAGAACAGCTACCAGCCGCTGCTGGCCTTCGCCATCCTCTCGGTGACGGGCCTGTTCATCAAGCCGGTGCAGGACGCGGTGCTGAACATGTTCGCGCGCAAGGCCACCGCGGTCATGACCAACGTGCCAGGCCCGAAGGAGCCGCTGCGCTTCTGCGGCAGCACGCTCCGCCAGACGGTGTTCTGGGTGCCCGCGTCGGGCGAGATCGGCGTGCACGTCAGCATCCTCAGCTACGGCGGAGGCGTGCAGTTCGCGCTGATGACCGACACCGGCCTGTGCCCCGAGCCGCAGCGCATCATCGACCGCTTCCAGCCCGAGTTCGAGAAGCTCCTGCTCGTCACGCTGATGCTGCCCTGGGCCGGGCAGGACGTCGGAACACACACCCCAACGACCACCGGAGACTCCGCATGACCGTCAGCGTCGACATCGACCTCGGCTACGAATTCGCCGTCAAGGCCCCGTTCGAGAAGGTCTTCGAGATCCTCGCCGACGTGCCCAAGTCGGCCAGCCACTTCCCGAAGGTCGACAAGCTGGTCGACATGGGCGACGACACCTACCGCTGGGAGATGCAGCGCGTGGGCACCGCGCAGGTCGGGATCCAGACCGTCTACGCGTGCAAGTATGCGAGCGACCCGAAGAAGGGCAGCGTCGTGTGGAAGCCGGTCAAGGGCGTGGGCAACGCACAGATCGAGGGCAGCTGGAAGATCACCGCCGGCAAGGGCAAGACGGACATCGTGCTGAAGACCAAGGGCGTGGTCGACGTGGCGCTGCCCGCGCTGATGCGCGTGGTCGTCGTGCCGGTGGTCAACTCCGAGTTCGAGAAGCTCGTCGAGAAGTACATCGACAACCTGATCGCCAAGTTCGGCGGCGAGGCCGAGTAGTCGGCCGGGCCGCGCCCGCTGCGGCGCGGCGCGCGCGCCGCAGCCTCAGGGTGCCAGATCGCGGGCGGCGCGGCCGAGGACGACGTCCTCGTAGGCGTGCAGAGACGGCAGGCCCCCGGTGTGCAGGAACAGCACGCGCGCGTCCGGCGCGAACTCGCCGGCCCGGGCCAGCCCGATCAGCCCGGCCATCACCTTGCCGGTGTAGACCGGGTCGAGCAGCAGCCCCTCGGTGCGGGCGGCCATCTGCACCGCCTCCACCATGCGCGCGTTGGGCACCGAGTACTTGGGCTGCCAGTAGCCGCCCACCGAGCGCACCGACTCGCGCGGCACCGCGAAGCCGCCGCCGGCCAGGTCGGCCACCGCCTGCGCCTCCTTCCACACCAGCGGCTCCTGCTGCGCGGGGTCGCGGCTGACACCGACGCCGACGATGGGCACGCCGATGCGGTTGCCCAGGAAGCCGGCAAGCAGCCCGCCGTGCGTGCCCGAGCTGCCCGAGCCGACGACGACGCGGTCGAACGACACGCCCATCTCGAACCACTGCTGCTGCAGCTCCTGCGCGCAGGCGGCGTAGCCCAGGCCGCCGAGCGCGTTGCTGCCGCCCCCGGGAATCACGTAGCCGGTGCGGCCCTGCGCGGCCAGTTCCTCGACCACGCGCTGCATCGCCGCGGCCATGTCGCTGCCGCCGGGCACGACCGTGATGGCCTCGACGCCGAGCAGGCGGAACATGAAGTGATTGCCGCTGGCTTGCTCGTCGTAGCTGCCGGCCACGCGCTCCTCGATCACGAATCGGCAGTGCAGGCCCTCCTTCACCGCGGCCGCCAGCGTGATGCGGCAGTGGTTGCTCTGCGGCGCACCGCAGGTGACGAGCGTGTCGGCTCCGCGTGCCAGCGCGTCGGCGACCAGGAACTCGAGCTTGCGCGTCTTGTTGCCGCCGGGGAACAGGCCGAGCATGTCGTCGCGCTTGACCCAGAGCTCGGGCCCGCGGCCGCCCGGGCAGGTGGCCGCGAGCGCGGCGCTCAGGCGCGGCAGCGGCTCGAGCGGGGTCGCGAAGGGCGTGTAGCGGCGGCGGGGGAAGCGGCTGAGGTCCATGCACCGACGATATCGCGTCGGCTGCGGCGGCTGCGCACGCCGCGTCGGGCCGGGCCCTCGCCGGGCCTAGGCCGGGCTCCCTCCAGGCAGCCCGATGTGCAGCGGCGGCGACAGCGCGTGCCGCTCGCAGTCGGCGCCGCCGCCCGGCTCGCGCCGCTCGAGCACGGCCCAGGGGCCGTCGTCCAGCGCCAGCAGGCCGTGGTGCCAGGTGCCGGCGCGCAGGCGCACGCCCTGGCTGCCGTCGGTGACGAAGGCACGCAGCGCCGCCGCCGCCGGCGCCGGGCCGGCTGGCGCCACCAGCAGCACGCAGCGCCGCGGCGCCCCGAACGGCAGGAACACCTGCTCGGACCACCTGTGGCACTCGACCTCGCGCGCCGTGAACGGGAAGCGACGCGCCATGGCCGCGTACAGCGCGAGCACGCCATGGCCGTTTGCGCGGCCGAGGTCCAGAGGCGGCGCCAGTTCGTGACGCAGCGTGCTGCCCTCGTTGATCGGCGTGCCGCCCGATGCCGGGCGCTGCAGCGCGACCACCTCGCCGAACGGCGCGAAGGCCTCCGCCGTCAGCGGCAGCGGGTGCAGCGTGGCAGGCGTCATGCCGCGCGGCCGGCGCTGGCCAGCATCGCGTCGAGCAGCACCTGGCAGCCGGCCGCCAGGTGCTCGGGCTTGGCGTCCTCGACCTCGTTGTGGGAGATGCCGTCCTTGCAAGGCACGAAGATCATCGCCGCCGGCGCGACGCGGGCGACGTAGACCGCGTCGTGACCGGCGCCGCTGACGATGTCCTGGTGCGGCAGCCCGTGCGCCGCCGCGGCAGCCCGCACCCGCCCGACCAGCACCGGGTCGAAGGGCGCCGGCGGGAAGCTGACCACCTGCTCCATCGCCACCGCGATGCCCGGTCGGGCCTGCTCGAGCGCCGCGGCGGCCGCGCGCAGCGCAGCCTCCATCCGCGCCAGGCCGGCGTCGTCGGTGTGGCGGAAGTCGACCGTGAAGGTCACGCGGCCGGGGATCGTGTTGCGCGAGTTGGGGAACACGTCGACGTAGCCGACCGTCCCGCGCGCATGCGGCGCCTCGGCCAGCGCGATCGCGTCCACCTGCTGCATCAGCGCGGTGGCGGCCTGCAGCGCGTCGCGGCGCAGCGCCATCGGCGTCGGGCCGGCGTGCGCCTCGAGCCCGGTGACGACCACGTCGTACCAGCGCTGCCCGAGCGCGCCCCCGACCACCCCGATCGGCCGGCCGCTCGCCTCCAGCACCGGCCCCTGCTCGATGTGGGCCTCGAAGTAGGCCCCGAAACGCGGCGCGCCGTCGGCCACCGCGGCCGGCGCCGGGCCGGCGTAGCCGATGGCCGCCAGCGCGTCGCGCACGCTGGTGCCCTCGCGGTCGCGCGCGGCCAGCGCGTGCTCGAGCGTGAAGGCGCCGGCGTACACGCCCGAGCCCATCATCACCGGCACGAAGCGCGATCCCTCCTCGTTGGTCCACACGCAGACCTCGAGCGCGGCGCGCGTGCGCACGCCATGGTCGTCGAGCGTGCGCAGCACCTCCAGGCCGGCCAGCACGCCGTAGTTGCCGTCGAAGCGGCCGCCGGTGGGCTGGGTGTCGATGTGGCTGCCGGTGGCCACCGCCGGCAGCGTGTCGTCGCTGCCGGGGCGGCGCGCGAACAGGTTGCCGATGGCGTCCACGCGCACGCTGCAGCCGGCCTCGCGGGCCCAGCGCACGAACAGGTCGCGCGCCTGCCGGTCGAGCTCGGACAGCGCCAGCCGGCACACGCCGCCGCGGGGCGTGGCGCCGATCGCGGCCAGCGCCATCAGGCTGTCCCACAGGCGGCGGCCGTCGATCCGGGGCGTCGAGGGGGGAGCGGGGTCGTCTGCGGCCATGGCGCGCCTCGGCTCATAGGGGTTGGGGACGTGGCATTGTGTCGCCGTGCGCGGTTATCCTCGCCACGTGTCCCCTCTGCGGCGAGGCCCCGGCATGTGGAAGAACGACGACGAGCTGTTCCGGCTGGTGCGCGAGCGCCTGTTCCCGGCGGCGGTGGGCGACATCCTCGACACGATGGGGCTGCTGCACCAGTTCCTGCCCCCCGCGATCCGGCCGCTGCGGCCGGACATGGTCGTGCTGGGGCGCGCGATGCCTGTGCTCGAGGCGAGTTGCTTCGCCTCCCGCGAGCCCGAGGGCCGCGGGCCGCTGTCGCAGCGGCCCTTCGGACTGCTGTTCGAGGCGCTGGACGACCTGCGCTCCGGCGAGGTCTACGTGGCCACCGGCTGCGCTCCGCAGTTCGCGCTGTGGGGCGGCCTGATGACGACCCGGGCGCAGCACCTGAAGGCCGCGGGCGCCGTGCTGGACGGCTACTCCCGCGACACGCCGGAGGTCCTCGAGCGCGGCTTCCCGGTGTTCTCGCTCGGCGGCTTCGCGCAGGACCAGGGTGCGCGCGGCAAGGTCGTCGACTGGCGCGTGCCAGTCGAGGTGCAGGGCGTGCGGGTCGCGCCGGGCGACCTGGTGTTCGGCGACCTCGACGGCGTGCTCGTGATCCCGCGCGCCGCCGAGGAGGAGGCGATCCGCCGCGCCCTCGAGAAGGTCGGCGCCGAGAACAAGGTGCGCGACGCGATCGAGGCCGGCATGAGCACGGTCGAGGCCTTCCGCACCTACGGCGTGATGTGAGC
Organism: Rubrivivax sp.; assembly: GCA_020248915.1. Lineage (GTDB taxonomy): Bacteria > Pseudomonadota > Gammaproteobacteria > Burkholderiales > Burkholderiaceae_C > Rubrivivax. The sequence goes on from JADCGP010000011.1 coordinate 149,098, forward strand.
GCGACCATGTACGACCCCCACCTGTTCGCGGGCCAGCGCATCCTCGTCACGGGTGGTGGCACGGGGCTGGGCCGCGCGATGGCCGAGCGATTCCTGGCGCTCGGTGCCGACGTCGCGATCTGCGGCCGCCGCCTTGGCGTCTGCGAGGAGACTGCGGAGCAGTGGCGCGCGATGTTCCCCGGCCGTCGCATCGACGTCTTCGGCGTCGACATCCGCATCGCCGCGGCCGTCGAGGAGATGGTCGAGGCGCTGTGGTCCGGCGGCGGGCTGACCGGCCTGGTCAACAACGCCGCCGGCAACTTCATCGCGCCCACCGAGAGCCTGTCGCCACGTGCCTTCGACGCGATCGCCGGCATCGTCTTCCACGGCACCTTCTACGTCACGCAGGCCGTGGGCCGGCGCTGGGTCGCCGAGGCCAAGGCCGGGGCCTGGACGCCGCAGCGGCCCTGCCGCAGCGTGACCAGCATCATCACGACCTGGGTCGACAACGGCAGCCCCTACGTCGTGCCGAGCGCGATGAGCAAGGCCGGCATCGACGTGATGACGAAGAGCCTCGCCGTGGAGTGGGCGCGGCACGGCATCCGCCTGAACGCGGTAGGGCCTGGCGAGATCCCGACCGAGGGCATGAGCAAGCGGCTCAACCCCGGCGAGGAGCCGGGCGCGCGCAGCCGGGAGGCCAACCCGATGGCCCGCCCCGGCACGTTCGACGAGTTGCAGAACCTGGTCGCCTTCCTGATGGCGCCCGGGCGCTGCGACTGGCTCACCGGCCAGAGCATCATGTTGGACGGCGGCAACGCGCTGGCCACCGGCGGTAACTTCTATGCGTTGCGCGGCTGGAGCGACGACGACTGGCGCCTCGCCCGCGAACGGATCGAGGCGCAGAACGCGAAGGACCGGTCGGCGCGCTGAGGCCGCCGCCGCGACCCGCGCGAGGATCGAGGAGCACGGCATGGACGCCACCGACGCGGCCCTGCGCCGGGACCGGCTCGACGGACTGCTGGCGATGACGCAGCCGGGGCTGCCGCCGGAGCGGCGCGAGCCCTTCGCCGGCTTCGCCGCCGCGTGTTTCGACCAGCTCGACGCCGACGACCTGGCCGAGACCCGGCTCGAGGACCTGGCCGGTGCGCTGCTGTCGCACTGGCAGTTCGGTGCCCAGCGCGCGGGCGACGCGCCCAAGGTGCGCGCGCTGTCGCCCACGCTGCCGGCGGATGGCTGGTCGTCGCGCCACAGCGTCGTCGAGGTCGTCAACGACGACATGCCCTTCCTGGTCGACTCGACGGCCATCGAGATCAACCGCCAGGGGTTGACGCTGCACCGGATCGTGCACCCGGTGTTCGCGGTGCGCCGGGACGGCTCCGGTGCGCTGCTTGCGCTGGCGTCCCCGGCGCAGGAGCCCGACTGGCCGCGCGAGAGCTGGATGCACATCGAGGTCGACCGGCTCGTCGACGGCGAGCAGCGCGCCGCGCTCGTGACGGGCATCGAGAAGGTGCTCGGCGAGGTGCGTGCCGCCGTGGCCGACTGGCCCGGCATGGCGGCGCGGCTGCGCGAGGCGGTCGACGAGCTTGCGCGGCCCCCGGCCGCTCTGCCGGCCGATGCCGCCGCCGAGAGCCGCGCCTTCCTCGAGTGGCTGGCGCAGGACCACCTGGTGCTGCTCGGCTACCGCCGGCACGACCTGCTGCCTCACGCCGGGGAGGGCGGCGCGCTGGCGCTGCGGCTGGTGCCGGGCAGCGGGCTCGGCGTGCTGCGCGAGCGCGACGAGGAGCGCGCGGCGCCCTCGTGGTGGCCGCTGCCGGCGGCCGCGCGCGCGCTGGCCGAGGCATCGCTGCCGGTGGTCGTCGTGACCAAGGCCAACACGCGCAGCACGATCCACCGCCCCGGCTACACCGACTACATCGGCGTCAAGCGCTACGACGCCGCCGGCCGCGTCGTCGGCGAGCACCGCTTCCTCGGGCTGTTCACGTCCACCGCCTACTCGGCGCGCGTGGCCGAGACGCCGCTGCTGCGCGGCAAGGTCGGCGCCATCGCCGCCCGCGCCGGCCTGCCTCCGGGCGGGCACCGGGCCAAGGCGCTCGCGCACATTCTCGAGACCTACCCGCGCGACGACCTGTTCCAGATCGGCGACGACGAGCTCTACGAGACCGCGCTCGGCATCCTCGCGCTCGGCGACCGGCAGCGCCTGCGGCTGTTCGTGCGCCGCGACCCCTTCGACCGCTTCGTCTCCTGCCTGCTGTACGTGCCGCGCGAGAGCTACGCCACCGAGCTGAGGCTGAAGTGCCAGCGCATCCTGATGCAGGCCTTCGGCGGCACCTCGGCCGAGTTCGACGTGCTGCTCGGCGAGGGCGCGCTGGCCCGGCTGCACTTCGTCATCCGCACCGGGCCGTCCGCGGTGCCCGAGGGCGGCCTCGACCGCAAGGCGCTCGAAGCGCAGCTGGCGCAGGCCGCGCGGCGCTGGACCGACCAGCTGCGCGACGCGCTGGTCGACGCCGAGGGCGAGGCGCGCGGCCTGGAGCTGTTCAAGCGCTGGGCGGCCGCGCTGCCGGCCGACTACCGCGAGCGCGTGCCCGCGCGCGCCGCGGTGGCCGACGTCGCGCGGCTGGCGCGGCTGTCCCCGGCGCAGCCGGTCGCGCTCGCGATGTACCGGCCGCTCGGCGCCGAGCCGCAGGCCTGGGGCTTCAAGGTCTGCCTTCGCGGCGCCTCGCTGGTGCTGTCCGACAGCTTGCCGATGCTCGAGCGGATGGGCGTGCGCGTGATGGGCGAGCAGAGCCACCGCGTCGTCGACGGCGACGTGGTGATCTCGATGCACGACTTCGAGCTGCGGGCACCGGTGGCCGAGGACGCCGAGCCCGCCGAGGTGGCGCGCCTGTTCGAGGATGCCTTCGCGCGCGTGTTCGACGGCAGCGTCGAGAACGACGACTTCAACCGGCTCGTGCTGCGTGCGTCGCTGCCGGCCGACGAGGTGGCCGTGCTGCGCGCCTATGCGCGCTATTGCCGCCAGATCGGCTTCGCGCTGAGCCAGTCGGCGATCGAGGCGGCGCTGGCCGCGCAGCCGCGCATCGCGCGGATGCTGGTGCAGTTGTTCAAGCTGCGGCTGTCGCCCCGGGAGCACGACGCCGACGGCGCGGCCGCGCAGGTGCGCGCGGTCGAGCAGGCGCTCGAGAAGGTGGGCAACCTGTCCGAGGACCGCGTGCTTCGCCAGCTGCTCGGCCTGGTGCTGGCCACGCTGCGGACGAACTTCTGGCGCACCGGGTCCGGCCACTCGGGGGCACCCGGGCCGCGCCGCGGCTTCCTCAGCCTGAAGTTCGACTGCGCCCGCGTGCCCGGGCTGCCCGAGCCGCGGCCGCTGTACGAGATCTTCGTCTGCTCCCCGCGCTTCGAGGGCGTGCACCTGCGCGGTGGCAAGGTGGCGCGCGGCGGCCTGCGCTGGAGCGACCGCCCGGAGGACTACCGCACCGAGGTGCTGGGCCTGGTCAAGGCGCAGATGGTGAAGAACACCGTCATCGTGCCGGTGGGCAGCAAGGGCGGCTTCGTGCTGAAGAAGGCGCCGCCCGCCTCCGAGCGCGACGCCTGGCTGCAGGAGGGCATCGCCTGCTACCAGGACTACCTGCGCGGCCTGCTCGACCTGACCGACAACCGAGTCGGCGACCGCGTCGTGCCACCGCCGCTGGTGGTGCGTCACGATGGCGACGACCCCTACCTGGTGGTCGCGGCCGACAAGGGCACGGCCACCTTCAGCGACCACGCCAATGCCATCAGCGCCGAGTACGGGCACTGGCTGGGCGACGCCTTCGCCTCGGGCGGCAGCGTCGGCTACGACCACAAGGAGATGGGGATCACCGCGCGCGGCGCCTGGGAGAGCGTCAAGCGCCACTTCCGCGAGCGCGGGGTCGACATCCAGCGCACTCCGTTCACGGTGGCCGGCATCGGCGACATGTCGGGCGACGTGTTCGGCAACGGCATGCTGCTGTCGCCGCAGATCCGGCTGGTGGCGGCCTTCGACCACCGCCACGTCTTCCTCGACCCCGACCCCGACCCGGCGGTCTCGCTGCAGGAGCGCAGGCGGCTGTTCGCGCTGCCGCGCTCGAGCTGGGCCGACTACGACGCGCGGCTGATCTCGGCCGGGGGCGGCGTCTGGAGTCGCAGCGAGAAGAGCGTGCCGGTCTCCCGGCAGGCTCGGGCCGCGCTCGGCATCGACTCCGACGCCGCCGACCTGCGGTTGACGCCCGCCGAGCTGATCTCGGCGATCCTGAAGGCACCGGTCGACCTGCTCTACAACGGCGGCATCGGCACCTACGTCAAGGCCAGCACCGAGCAGCACGCCGACGCGGGCGACCGCGCGAACGACGCGGTGCGCGTCGACGGGCGCGAGCTGCGCTGCAAGGTGGTCGGCGAGGGCGGCAACCTCGGCTTCACGCAGCGCGGGCGCATCGAGGCCGCGCTGGCCGGCGTCGGCCTGAACACCGACGCGATCGACAACTCCGCCGGCGTCGACACCTCGGACCACGAGGTCAACATCAAGATCCTGCTCGGCCTGGCCATCGCCGACGGCGAGATGACCGAGAAGCAGCGCAACACGCTGCTGGCGGAGATGACCGACGAGGTGGCCGCGCTGGTGCTGCGCGACAACGTCTTCCAGACGCAGTGCCTGAGCATCACCAACCGGCTCGGGCCGCGGCTGCTCGAGCAGGAGGCCCGCTTCATCCGCTTCCTCGAGAAGCAGGGGCGGCTGAACCGGGCCCTCGAGTTCCTGCCCAGCGACGACCGGATCGCCGAGCGCAAGGCGGCTGGCGGCCGGCTGACGACGCCCGAGCGCGCGGTGCTGCTGGCCTACTGCAAGATGTGGCTGTTCGACGAGATCCTGGCCTCCGAGCTGCCCGAGGACCCGTGGATCGGCAGCGCGCTGGCGCGCTACTTCCCGGCCACGCTGCGCGAGCGCGCGGGGGCGTGGATCCCGCGCCACCCGCTGCGGCGCGAGATCGTCGCGACGCACGTGCTCAACAGCATGGTCAACCGCGTCGGCGCCACCTTCGTCCACCGCATCGGCGAGATCACCGGCGCCAGGCCGGCGCAGGTCGTGCGGGCCTACCTGCTGGCGCGCGAGGTGCTCGGCCTGGTGGCGCTGTGGCAGCAGGTCGAGGCGCTGGACCACGTCGTGCCCGATGCGCTGCAGGCCGAGTTGCTGATCCACGAGGGCTGGCTGACGTCGCGTGCGACGACGTGGTTCCTGCGCTCGCCGCGCCTGGCCGAGCCGATGGCGCCCGTGATCGAGCGCCTTGCGGCAGCGGTCCAGGCGCTGGCGGCGCGTCTCGCGCCGGCGGCCAGCAAGTCGGCGCTCGCGGTCGGCTGGATGGGCGCCGGCGTGCCGGCGGCGCTGGCGACCCGCGTGGCGAGCGCCGAGGGGCTGCTCGACGCGCTGGACATCGCCGAGGTGGCCGATGCCAGCGGGCGCGCGTTCGACGAGGTCTGCGAGGTGCACGCCGGGGTCGGCGAGCGGCTCGGTCTGGCCCGCCTGCGGGTGCAGATCGACGGCCTGTCGGGCGACGGCTACTGGGCCGGCCGCGCGAAGGCCGCCCTCGGCGACGATCTCGCGGCGCTGCGCTGCGAGCTTGCGCGGCAGGTGCTCGCCGGCGGCGGTGCCGGTGCCCCGCCTGCGGCGCTCGACGCCTGGGAGCGCGCGCGGGGTGCCGGGCTCGAGCGGTCACGGCGGCTGCTGGCCGACCTCGCCGACGCCCGGCAGCCCGACCTGGCGATGCTGTCGGTGGCGCTGCGCGAACTGCGGTCCCTGGCCTGAACGGCCGAACCCGAGGAGGAGGCGATGGAAGGTTCCGTGCTCCATGTCTTGCTGGGCGTCGTGGTCGTCGCCGCGGCCGGCCTGTTCGTGCGGGCGGCGCTGCGCGGCGGCAACGCGATCCGCCGCCAGGGCGACCGCCAGCGCGACCGCATGCGCGCCGAGGGTGCCGCGGCCCGCGCTGCCGCGGCCGCGGCCGCGGCGGCCGCCGACGGCCGGGCCGGGGAGGCGCCGTGACGGGCATCTACGACCGCGACCTCGACCGCAACGCGGCCAACTTCGTGCCGCTGACGCCGGTGAGCTTCGTCGAGCGCAGCGCCGAGGTCTTCGGTGACCTGCCGGCAGTGGTGCATGGCGAGCGCCGCTACACCTGGGCCCAGGTCCGCGAGCGCTCGGCACGCCTGGCAGCGGCGCTGGCCGCGCACGGCGTCGGCCGCGGCACGACGGTGAGCGCGATGCTGGCCAACACGCCCGAGATGGTCGAGGCGCACTATGCGGTGCCGGCGCTCGGCGCCGTGCTCAACACCCTCAACACCCGGCTCGATGCGCCGCTGCTGGCCTGGCAGATGAACCACTGCGAGGCCGCGGTGCTGATCACCGACCGCGAGTTCGCGCCCACCATCTCCGCGGCGCTGGCGATCCTGCGCGAGCAGCACGGACGCTCGCCGCTGGTCGTCGACGTCTGCGATGCCGAGTACGCGGGGCCGGGCGACCGGGTCGGCAGCGTCGAGTACGAGGCGCTGCTGGCCGAGCACGACCCGCTGGCCCGGCTGGCCGGGCCGGCCGACGAGTGGGACGCGATCGCCGTCAGCTACACCAGCGGCACCACCGGCGACCCCAAGGGCGTCGTCACCCACCACCGCGGCGCCTACCTCAACGCCGTCTGCAACGCCGTCACCTGGAACCTGCCGCACTTCGCGCGCTATCTGTGGACGCTGCCGATGTTCCACTGCAACGGCTGGTGCTTCCCGTGGACGGTGGCGATGGTCGGCGGCACCCACGTCTGCCTGCGCCGGGTCGAGGCGCAGGCCATCCTCGAGGCGATGCGCGCGCACGGCGTGACGCACTACTGCGCGGCGCCGATCGTGCACAACCTGATCCTCAACGCGCCCGAGCCGCTGCGCGCCGGCATCGCGCAGACGGTGCACGGCATGGTGGCCGGCGCTGCGCCGCCGGCCGCGATGATCGAGGGCATGGCGCGGATCGGCTTCCGCATCACCCACGTCTACGGCCTGACCGAGGTCTACGGGCCGGCCAGCGTGGCCGTGCAGCGCGAGGCCTGGGCCGGGGCCTCGCTGTCGGAGCAGACGCGCCTGAACGGGCGCCAGGGCGTGCGCTACGTCCTGCAGGAAGGCATGACCGTGATGGACCCGGAGGCCATGACCGAGGTGCCCGCCGACGGCGCCACGATGGGCGAGATCATGTTCCGCGGCAACATCGTGATGAAGGGCTACCTGAAGAACCCGGCCGCCACCGGCAAGGCCTTCGAAGGCGGCTGGTTCCGCACCGGCGACCTGGCCGTGCTCGAGCCCGACCGCTACGCGAAGATCAAGGACCGCAGCAAGGACATCATCATCTCGGGCGGCGAGAACATCAGCTCGCTGGAGGTCGAGGACGCCCTGTACCGGCATCCGGCCGTGCTGGCCTGCGCGGTGGTGGCGCGGCCCGACCCGAAGTGGGGCGAGACGCCGCTGGCCTACGTCGAGACCAAGACCGGGGCGGAGGTGACGGCCGCGGAGCTGATCGCGCACTGCCGCTCGCTGCTCGCCGGCTACAAGGTGCCGCGCGAGGTGCGCTTCGAGACCATCCCCAAGACCAGCACCGGCAAGATCCAGAAGTTCCAGCTGCGCGAGCGCGCGCGAAGCGCCTCGGCCATCGAGTGAGGAGTCGGCGATGAACCCGGACACCGACAACGAACCCCCGGTGACGAGCCGCCGGGACGGGCGCGGCGTCGTCACGCTGACGCTCAACCGCCCGCAGGCGTTCAACGCGTTGTCCGAGGCCCTGCTGGAGGTGCTGCAGGCGGCGCTGGACCGCGTGGCCTCCGACGAGGGCGTGCGCGTGGTCGTCATCGCCGGGGCGGGGCGCGCGTTCTGCGCCGGGCACGACTTGAAGGAGATGCGGGCCCGGCCGTCGCTCGACTACTACCAGCGCCTGTTCGCGCAGTGCGGGCGGATGATGATGACCGTCCAGCGCCTGCCCGTGCCGGTGATCGCGCGCGTGCACGGCATCGCCACCGCCGCCGGTTGCCAGCTGGTGGCGATGTGCGACCTCGCGGTGGCCGCGCGCGAGGCGCGCTTCGCCGTCAGCGGCGTCAACCTGGGGCTGTTCTGCAGCACGCCCAGCGTGGCGCTGTCGCGCAACCTGTCGCGCAAGGCCGCCTTCGAGATGCTCGCCACCGGCGACTTCATCAGCGCCGAGCAGGCGCTGGCCAAGGGGCTCGTCAACCGCGTGGTCGACGCCGGGGCGCTCGACACCGAGGTCGATGCGCTGGCCGAGCGCATCTGCGCCAAGCCGCGCGTGGCACTGGCGCTCGGCAAGCAGCTCTTCTACCGCCAGCTCGAGCACGGCATCGAGGCCGCCTACGACGACGCGGCTGCCACGATGGCCTGCAACATGATGGACGCCAGCGCGCTCGAGGGCGTCCAGGCCTTCATCGACAAGAGGCCGCCGGACTGGGGCTGACGGCCCGCCGGCCGCATCGACGCCGATGGCCGCCCCGGTCACCAAGCGCCAGATCCGTGCCCTCGACGTGCTCGCCTACGAGGGCGTGCGCTCCGAGCTGCGCTCGGGCGACCTCGTGTTCTGCTCGGGCAGCTATGCGCTGTCGGGCCTGATCCAGAAGTTCACCCGCTCGGTCTGGAGCCACGTCGGCATCGTCCACGTCGATGAACGGCTGGGACGGGTGTTCGTGCTCGAGAGCGAGGCCGGCATCGGCGTGCGCCTGGTGCCGGTGAGCAAGTACCTGCGCGACTACCACGGCCGCCGCCGCCCCTACCGCGGCGAGATCGTCGTCGCGCGCGTCGCGCCCGCGCTCGGCGAGCATCAGGTGCGCGAGGCGGTGAGCTTCGGCATGGACCTGCTGACGCGGCCCTACGACAACTTCGAGATCCTGCGCATCGCCACCCGCATCCTGTTCCGCAAGGGCCGGCGCGTGCGCGACCGCAAGTTCATCTGCAGCGAGCTCGTCGACGAGTGCTTCCGGGCTGCCGGCATCCGCTTCCGGCACGCCGACAACTTCATCAGCCCCGACGACATCTGGCGCGACGACATCGTGGCGCTGCGCGCGCGGATCCTGTGAACGGTGTCGTGTTCGGCCCCCGTTCGGCTGCCGGAAGCGCCGAACGGTCGGGCCCACTCGGCGCGTGGCGGCATCGCGTGGGTCGAGGCCGGCGGCGAGGTCGATGCCCGTGAGCGAAGCAGCCTTCGAGAGCGGGGCGGGCGGGTGCCTGGCGGTGCGATGGATCCTGGGGGCCGGGGCCTGCCGGGTGTGGCGGCCGGCCAGACCTGGCAGACCGACTACCGGGTCGGCGACCCGGCGTCGGGTGCCGACTTCCGGTGGACCGCCTCCGCGTCCGGACCGACCGAGATCGCAGTGCCTGCCGACCGCTTCGTGGTCTTCCTGATCCGGTACAGCAGGGTCGTCGCCCGCGCCCCGGGCGGCCGCATGCCGGGCGGCTATCGCGGGCCTGCGGAGGCGTGCGTGTGGCATGCCCCGGAACTGGGCCACGTCGTGCGCTTCGAGTTCGAGGCCCGCCCCCAGTTCTCGGCGCGCGAGCAGCAGGCGATCGAGCTGACCCGCATCGCGCGAGCGCCCTGAAGGACAGGCGAACCCCGGGCTGCGACGGACGGCCTCTCGGCCTCCGGGTCCCCGCGGCGGTTCACATCCCCGCGTAGTTCGGCCCGCCGCCGCCCTCGGGCGTGACCCAGACGATGTTCTGCGTCGGGTCCTTGATGTCGCAGGTCTTGCAGTGCACGCAGTTCTGCGCGTTGATCTGCAGCCGCTCGCCGCCGGCGCCGTCGTCGACGAACTCGTACACCCCTGCCGGGCAGTAGCGGCTCTCGGGGCCTGCGAACCGCACCAGGTTCACCGCCGCCGGCACCGACGCGTCCTTCAGCGTCAGGTGCGCCGGCTGGTTCTCCTCGTGGTTGGTGTTGCTGAGGTAGACCGACGACAGGCGGTCGAAGGTCAGCACGCCGTCGGGCTTGGGGTAGCGGATCGGCTCGACCTGGCCGGCGGCGTGCAGCCGCGCGTGGTCGGGCACGCCGCCGGAGAGCGTCCACGGCGGGCTCTGGATGCCCAGCCTGGGCAGCAGCCACTGCTCGACGCCGGTCATCAGCGCGCCGATCGTGTTGCCCTTCTTGAACCAGAGCTTGAAGTTGCGCGCCTGCTTCAGCTCCGCGTGCAGCCAGCTCTTCTCGAAGGCCTCGGGGTAGGCTGCCAGTTCGTCGGCACGGCGGCCGGCCTGCAGCGCCGGCACCAGGGCCTCGGCCGCCAGCATCCCGCTCTTGATGGCCGCGTGGCTGCCCTTGATGCGCGCGGCGTTCAGCGTGCCCGCATCACAGCCCACCAGCGCGCCCCCCGGGAACACCAGCCTGGGCAGGGCGAGCAGGCCGCCGGCCGCGATCGCGCGCGCGCCGTAGCCGACGCGCTTGCCACCCTCGAGGTGGGCGCGGATGGCCGGGTGCGTCTTCCAGCGCTGCATCTCCTCGAACGGGCTGATCCAGGGGTTCTGGTAGTCCAGGCCGGTGACCAGGCCGAGCGTGACCAGGTTGCCCTCGAGGTGGTACAGGAAGCCGCCGCCGTAGGTCTGCTCGTCCATCGGCCAGCCGGCGGTGTGCACGACGAGGCCGGGGCGTGCCCTGGCGGGATCGACCTCCCACAGTTCCTTCACGCCGAGGGCGTAGGTCTGCGGCTCGCGGCCCTCGGCCAGGCCGAAGCGCGCCACCAGCTGGCGGCCGAGGTGGCCGCGCGCGCCCTCGGCGAACACGGTGTAGCGGCCGAGCAGCTCCATGCCGAGCTGGAAGCCCTCGTGCGGCTGCCCGTCCTTGCCGATGCCCATGTTGCCGGTGGCCACGCCGCGCACCGCGCCCTGCCCGTCGTACAGCACCTCGGCGGCCGCGAAGCCGGGGAAGATCTCGACGCCCAGTGCCTCGGCCTGCTGCGCCATCCAGCGCACCACCGAGCCCAGGCTGATCACGTAGTTGCCCTCGTTGTGCAGGCACTGCGGAACGAGCCACGCCGGCGTCTTCTGGGCGCCCGCGGCGCTGAGGAACAGCACCTCGTCGGCCGTGACCGGCTGGTTCAGCGGCGCGCCGCGCTCCTTCCAGTCCGGGATCAGCTCGGTGATCGCGCGCGGGTCCATCACGGCGCCGGACAGGATGTGCGCGCCCGGCTCCGAGCCCTTCTCGAGCACCACCACCGACAGCGAGGCGTCCAGCTGCTTGAGGCGGATGGCGGTGGCCAGGCCCGCGGGACCGGCACCGACGACGACGACGTCGTACTCCATCGACTCGCGCGGTCCGAACTGGGCGAGGATCTCTTCGGGCGACATGCTTTGCTCCTGGGGGCCCCGGGACGGCGCCGCGCCCGGCGCGCCCGCCGCGGCGGACGGGGTGCACGGTGCAGCCGGCTTTGCTGGCAGGTCGCGCGATTCTAGGCACCGCGCCGTGAAGGCGCGTCGGGGCTCCGCGGCACACGGGGCGCCTGGCGCTCAGCGGCGCAGCAGCGCCACCGTGCCGATGCCCGCGAAGGTCATGGCCAGCGAGCCCAGCACGTGCGCGGCCACGGTGGCCAGCGCCCAGCCCGCGCGGCCGGCCTGCAGCAGCCCGACGACCTCGGCCGAGAACGCCGAGAAGGTGGTGAAGGCGCCCAGGAAGCCGGTGACGACCAGCAACTTCCACTGCGCCGGCAGCTCGGGGTGCAGCGCGAACCACGCCAGCGCCAGACCGATCAGGTAGCCGCCTCCGAGGTTGGCGACCAGGGTGCCGGGCGGCAGCGCCGGGAACAGCCCGTTCAGCCCGACCGCCAGCCCCCAGCGCAGCCACGCGCCGAGCACCGCGCCGGTGGCGACGGCGGCGGCGGCGGCCAGGAAGCTGGGGGCGGCGGGGCTCATCGTGCGCAGTCCACGCGGTGCAGGATTATCGGCGCCGTGGTCGCGCGCGGGCGGCCGCGCAGGCCGGATTGGGTAGCATCTGCGGCTGGTCCGGACAGGGGCAGCGACCCCGGGGAGCGCAGGCGATGGCCATGGACGTGGTCGACTACGAGATCAAGGGCGCCGAGATGCAGTACGTCGAGGTCGAGCTCGACCCCGGCGAGGCCGCGGTCGGCGAGGCCGGCAGCCTGATGTTCATGGACGCCGGCGTGTCGATGGACACGGTCTTCGGCGACGGCAGCCAGCCGCAGGGCGGCCTGCTCGGCAAGCTGCTCGGGGCCGGCAAGCGCCTGGTCACCGGCGAGTCTCTGTTCACCACCGTCTACACCAACGGCAGCAGCGCGAAGCAGCGCGTCGCCTTCGCCGCCCCGTACCCGGGCAAGATCCTCGCGATGGACCTGCGGCAGCTCGGCGGGCAGCTGATCTGCCAGCGCGACAGCTTCCTGTGCGCCGCGCGCGGCGTCTCGCTGGGCATCGCGTTCCAGCGCAAGCTCGGCGTGGGCTTCTTCGGCGGCGAGGGCTTCATCATGCAGAAGCTCGATGGCGACGGCCTGGCCTTCGTGCATGCGGGCGGCACCGTGGCCCGGCGCGAGCTGCAGGCCGGGCAGACGCTGCTGGTGGACACGGGATGCGTGGTCGCCTACACGTCCACGGTCCAGTTCGAGATCCAGTACGTCGGCAAGATCAAGACCGCCCTGTTCGGCGGCGAGGGCCTGTTCTTCGCGCGGCTGGCCGGCCCCGGCACGGTGTGGCTGCAGAGCCTGCCCTTCTCGCGCCTGGCCTCGCGCGTGTTCGCCGCGGCGCCGCAGACCGGTGGCGGGCGCACCGAACAGGCCGGCCTCGGCGGGCTGGCTGCAGGCGGCGTGCTCGGCGGCATCCTCGGCGGCGACGACGACAGCTGAGCGCGGACGTGAGGGCACGACGCGGACTGCTCGGCGCGGCGGCGGCCGCGCTGCTCGGCGCCCGCCTGGGCGGCGCGGCCGCAACGAGCCCGGCCGCGGCCCCCGGGGCCGCCGCGGCACCCGGCCCGGCGGCAGCCGGGTCCACGGGGGCGCCGCGGCCGATCCTCGTGCTGAACTCGCTCGACGCCGACGTCAGCCTGATCGACCCGCGCAGCTACCGCACGATCCGGCGCATCCCCACCGGCAAGGAGCCGCACCACCTGTACCTGACGCCGGACGAGAAGAGCGTCATCGTCGCCAACGCCGCGGGCAATTCGCTCACCTTCATCGACCCGGTGAGCGGCGAGGTGCAGCGCACGCTGCGCGACATCGTCGACCCGTACCACCTGCGGTTCTCGCCGGACATGAAGTGGTTCGTCACCGCGGCCAACCGCCTGAACCACGTCGACGTGTACCGGTGGCTGCCGGGCGAGCCGATGCCTCTTGCGCTCGTGCGGCGCATTCCGGCGGCGCGCACGCCGAGCCACCTCGCGATCGACAGCCGCAGCACGACGGTGCACGTCTCGCTGCAGGACAGCGACGAGATCACCGCGATCGAACTGGCCACGCAGCAGCGCGGTTACACCGCGCGGGTCGGCCGCATGCCGGCGGACGTGTTCCTCGCGCCCGACGACCGGCTGCTGTTCGTGGCGCTCACCGGCGACCGCTTCGTCGAGGCCTGGGACGTGTCGGGCGGGTGGAAGACGGCGCCGCGGCTGGCCGGCCGCATCGCCACCGGCGACGGGGCGCACGCCTTCCGCGCCCGCGGCGACCGGCGCCACCTGTTCGTCAGCAACCGGGTCGCCAACACGATCAGCCTGCTCGACATGCAGACGCTGTCCGTCGTGGCCGAGTACCCGGCGCCGGGCGGCCCGGACTGCATGGAGCTGCTCGCCGACGGCCGCACGCTGCTGGTCACGTCGCGCTGGGCGCGCAAGCTGACCTTCATCGACACCGAGGCCCGCAAGGTCGTGCGCCAGGTCGACGTCGGCCGCTCCCCGCACGGCGTCTGGACGCTCGACCATGCGCCGCGCCTGTAGCCGGCTGGCCGTGCCGTGGGCCGCGCTGCGGGCTGCGCTGCTGGTGGCCGCTGCCCCCATGCTGCCGGTCGCCGCCTGCGAGCGGCCGGTGTACCTGACCTTCGACACCGGCCACATGGGCGTCGCGCCGCTGGTGGCCGACGTGCTCAAGCGCCACGCCGTCAAGGCCACCTTCTTCCTCGCCAACGAGCGCACGCGCGACGGCGGCGGCAGCCTCGACGAGCGCTGGGCGGCCTGGTGGCGCGAGCGCGCGGCCGAGGGCCACGTGTTCGGCTCGCACACCTGGGACCACGACGTCTGGCAGGCCGACCTGCCCGGTGGCGCGCTGCGCACCCGCCCGACGATGGGTCCGCAGGCCGGCCGCACCCGGGTGCTCGACGCCGCGGCCTACTGCGAGGAGCTCGAGCGCCCGGCCCGCCGCTTTGCCGAGATCACCGGCCAGCGGATGGGCTCGGTGTTCCGCGCCCCGGGCGGCAGGACCTCGGCCGCGCTGCTGGCCGCGGCCTCCACGTGCGGCTACACCCACATCGGCTGGAGCCCGGCGGGCTTTCTGGGTGACGAGCTGCCGAGCGACCGCCATCCGAACCGGGCGCTGCTGGCGCAGGCGCTGCGCGACGTGCGGCCCGGCGACATCCTGCTGGCCCACCTGGGCATCTGGAGCCGGCAGGATCCCTGGGCGCCGGCCGTGCTCGAGCCGCTGATCGCGGGCCTGAAGGAGCGCGGCATGTGCTTCGCGACGCTGCGCGAGCACCCGCGCTTCGGCCGCGCGGCGGCTACGCCGCGCTGAGAGGGCGAGAGGCATCCATCATGATCGCCCTGACTGCCCTGACTGCCCTGACTGCCCTGACTGCCCGTTGGGCCCCACCCGGCGTTGCAAATGCTCGCCGCGGCCCGCGTTGCGTCTGCGCTTTGCGCCTGCATCGGTGCGTCTCGCGCAGCCCCCTCGGCCACGCCGGATGGCCTCTCACCCCCTGAGCTGCCGTGGACGCCCTACTCGACGCGTTCGGCCGGCTGCAGCAGTGGCTGTTCGAGGCCGTGGTGCAGCCGTTGATGTACGGCGCCGGGCTCGGCAACCTGCTCGAGGACGGCTATCGCGCCACGGGCTGGCTGCTGGTGGGCCTGCTGCAGATCGCGCTGATGCTGCTGGTCATCGGCCGCCTGGAGCGCTGGCGGCCGGTGGAGCCGGTGAGCGACCGTGCCGCGGTGCGCACCGACGTCGTCTACACGCTGGTCCACCGCCTCGGGCTGTTCCGCGTGGTGCTGTTCTTCTGCATCGACCCGCTGTGGACGGCGCTCGCCGGGCAGCTGCGACTGCACGGCCTGGCCGCCTGGTCGCTGGACGGGCTGTGGCCCGGCGTCACCGACGTGGCGCTGGTGTCCTTCCTGATGTACCTGGTGCTGTTCGACTTCGTCGACTACTGGCTGCATCGCGGCCAGCACCGCTTCGGCTGGTGGTGGCAGATGCACGCGCTGCACCACAGCCAGCGCCAGATGACGATGTGGACGGACAACCGCAACCACCTGCTCGACGACGTGCTGCGCGACTCGGTCTTCGTGCTGGTGGCGCTGGCGGTCGGCGTGCCGCCGGGCCAGTTCGTCGCCGTGGTGGCCGTGACGCAGCTCGTCGAGAGCCTGTCCCACGCCAACGTCCGCCTGGACTTCGGCCGCCTCGGCGCGCGGCTGCTGGTGGGTCCGCGCTTCCACCGGCTGCACCACGCGATCGGCCTCGGCCACGAGTCGACCGGGCCGGGCAGCCTGGGCGGTCACAACTTCGCGGTGCTGTTCCCGCTGTGGGACCTGCTGTTCGGCACCGCGCACTACGGCGCCGGTGACGTGCGCAGCGCCCCCATCGAGCCCACCGGCATCCGCGACCAGCCGCCCGAGGGCGGCGGGCGCGACTACGGCCGCGGGTTCTGGAGCCAGCAGTGGCTCGGCCTGCTGCGCCTGGCCGGACGCGACCCGTCGCTGCGCGGGCGCTGAGGCAGCGGCGGACGGCGATGTGCGAAGTGCTCGACGCCCTGTGGCGTGCTGCCGGCTACTGCCTGCACCCGCGCGTGCTGCTGTGGTCGCTGCTGCCGGTGCTGATCGGCGGCGGCGTTCTCGGGCTGCTCGGCTGGTACTGGTGGGAGGACACCGTCGCCGCGACGCGCGCGCTGCTCGAGCGCTTCGAGCTCACCGGGGCGCTGCTCGACTGGCTGGCGGCGCAGGGGGCCAACCAGCTGCGCGCGGTGCTGGCGCCGCTGCTGGTGGTGGCGCTGGCGGTGCCGCTGGTCGTCGTCGCGGTGCTGCTGCTGGTCGGCCTGAGCATGATGCCCGCGGTGGTGACCCTGGTGCAGCGGCGGCGCTTCCCGCAGCTGGAGCAGCGGCGGGGCGCGTCGGCGCTGCAGTCGGCCGGATGGTCGCTCGCCTGCACGCTGGGTGCGTTGCTCGCGCTGGCGGCCAGCCTGCCGCTGTGGTTCATTCCGCCGCTGGCCCTCGTGCTGCCGCCACTGATCTGGGGCTGGCTCGCGTATCGCGTGCTGGCCTTCGACGCGCTGGCGGCGCACGCCAGTCCCGAGGAGCGGCGCGTCGTGATGCGCACGCGGCGCTGGCCGCTGCTGGCCATGGGTCTGGCGTGCGGCCTGCTCGGTGCGCTGCCGTCCCTGCTGTGGGCCGCCGGCGCGGTGGCGCTGGTCTTCGCCCCGGTGCTGCTGGCCGCCTCGGTGTGGCTGTATACCGTCGTCTTCGCCTTTGGCGCCTGCTGGTTCGCCCACTATTGCCTCAACGCACTGGGCCAGCTCCGGCTGGCCCCGCCCCCGGCCGCGTCCGGTCCGCGCATCGAACCCACCCCATGAACATCGGACTCATCATCGTCGGCGACGAGATCCTCTCCGGCAAGCGCGAGGACAAGCACCTGCCCAAGGTCATCTCGCTGCTGGCCGCGCGCGGCCTGGCGCTGTCGTGGGCGCGCTACGTCGGCGACGACCGGCCGCGGATCACCGCCGCGCTGGTCGACGCGTTCGGCAGCGGCGACCTCGTCTTCAGCTGCGGCGGCATCGGCGCGACGCCCGACGACCACACCCGCCAGTGCGCGGCAGCCGCGCTCGGCCGTCCGCTGGAGCTCCACCCCGAGGCGCGGGAGCTGATCCTGCAGCGCATGCAGGACGTGGCCCGCGAGCAGGGCGTGACCTTCGACCCCGACCGGCCCGACAACGTGCACCGACTGCAGATGGGCGTGTTCCCGCAGGGCGCCGCGATCGTCCCCAACCCGTACAACAAGATCCCGGGGTTCTCGGTCGGCCACGTGCACTTCGTGCCCGGCTTCCCGGTGATGGCCTGGCCGATGATCGAGTGGGTGCTCGACCAGCGCTACGCCCACCTCCACGGCGCCGGCCGCAGCGTCGAGCGCTCGGTCATCGTGTTCGGCGCGATGGAGGCGACGCTGACGCCCCTGATGGAGGCGGTCGAGGCCGCCCATCCCGGGGTCCGGGTGTTCAGCCTGCCGAGCGTGGACCACCCGACGCTCGGCCGCCACATCGAGCTTGGCGTCAAGGCCGCGATCGACCCGACCACGGCCTACGCCGCCTTGCGCGAGGGCCTGCTAGCCCTCGGCGCCAAGCTGGGCACCGAAATGGTGCGATGATCGAGCCCGCAGTGCACCAAAAGTGATAGTCATGGTGCTTGCAATTGGTGCGTCCGCCGAGATGCCCCCACGCCCGGCGAGAGCCGGCGCCGCCGAGCAGCGGCACGCTTTCTGCTACCGTGGTGGTTGGCTCTGCGGGCAAGCTCCGCGACGGCCGACCGAACCCACTGCCCCGCGATGAACCGCGCCTGCGCCTAGAGGAGAAGAGAGAGTGAGCAAGACCGTCGCCGACGTGATGAAGATGGTGAAGGAGAACGAAGTCAAGTTCGTCGACTTCCGCTTCACCGACACCCGCGGCAAGGAACAGCACGTCACCGTCCCCGTGTCCGCCTTCGAGGAGGACAAGTTCACAGCGGGCCACGCCTTCGACGGATCGTCGATCGCCGGCTGGAAGGGCATCGAGGCGTCGGACATGCTGCTTATGCCCGATCCCAACACGGCCAACATCGACCCGTTCTTCGAGGAACCGACGCTGATCCTCAGCTGCGACGTGCTCGAGCCCGGGGACGGCAAGCCCTACGACCGCGACCCGCGCTCGCTCGCCAAGCGCGCCGAGGCCTACCTGAAGGCCAGCGGCATCGGCGACGCCGCCTACTTCGGGCCCGAGCCCGAGTTCTTCATCTTCGACCAGGTGCACTGGCACGTCGGCATGGACGGCAGCCACGTCAGCATCTCCTCGGAGGAGGCGCCCTGGAGCACGAACAAGCAGTTCGAGGGCGGCAACATGGCGCACCGGCCCGGCGTCAAGGGCGGCTACTTCCCAGTGCCGCCGGTGGACAGCTTCCAGGACATGCGCTCGGAGATGTGCCTGCTGCTCGAGCAGTGCGGCATCCCGGTCGAGGTGCACCACCACGAGGTGGCGGCGCCCGGCCAGTGCGAGATCGGCACCAAGTTCAGCACGCTGGTGCAGCGCGCCGACTGGCTGCAGCTGCAGAAGTACATCATCCACAACGTGGCGCACGCCTACGGCAAGACGGCCACCTTCATGCCCAAGCCGGTGGTCGGCGACAACGGCAGCGGCATGCACGTGCACCAGTCGGTGTGGAAGGGCGGCCAGAACCTGTTCGCCGGCGACGGCTACGCGGGCCTGTCGGAGTTCGCGCTGTACTACATCGGCGGCATCATCAAGCACGCCCGCGCGCTCAACGCCATCACCAACCCGGGCACCAACAGCTACAAGCGCCTGGTCCCCGGCTTCGAGGCGCCGGTCAAGCTGGCCTACTCGTCGCGCAACCGCTCGGCCTCGATCCGGATCCCCTACGTGGCGAGCCCCAAGGGCCGCCGCATCGAGGTGCGCTTCCCCGACCCCACGGCCAACCCCTACCTCGCCTTCGCGGCGATGCTGATGGCGGGCCTGGACGGCGTCGAGAACAAGATCCACCCCGGCGAGGCGGCGACGAAGGACCTGTACCACCTGCCGCCGGAAGAGGACGCGAAGATCCCCACCGTCTGCCACAGCCTCGACCAGGCCCTCGGGGAGCTCGACAAGGACCGCAAGTTCCTGACCAAGGGCGGCGTGTTCACCGACTCGATGATCGACGCCTACATCGACCTGAAGATGACCGAAGTGACGCGCTTCCGGATGACCACGCACCCGGTCGAGTTCGACATGTACTACTCGCTGTAAGGCGATGACGGCATCGGCCGCGCGCGGCCGGACCGGAGAAGGGGCGGGCGACCGCCCCTTCTTGCTTGATCGCCGGGCTCGCGGCGCTCGCCCGCCGGCGCCGGTTGGCGCGACAATGCGGCGATGAGTTGGCGAGCCCCGTTCCTGCGTGCGGCGCTGCCCGGCGCCCTGGCCGGCCTGGTGGCATGGCCGGCCCACGCCCAGTCGACCCCGGGCCAGGTCTACCGCTGCCCCGGGCCGCCGGTGCTCTACACCGACCAACTGTCTCCGCAGGAGGCCCGCGACCGCGGCTGCCGCACGATCGAGGGCGCCCCTATCACCATCGTCCAGGGCAACCGCCCGCGGACCGCTGCGCCTGCTGCCGCTCCAGGCACGGCCGGCGCGGCCCCGGCGGCCGGCGGCCCGGCGGCGCCCGCAGCCGGCGCGCGCGGCGCCGAGGCCCGTGTCGACCCCGCCGAGCAGCGCGCGCGCGACAGCGACGCGCGCCGCATCCTCGGCGAGGAACTGCGGCGCGAGGAAGAACGGTTGGCCGCCATGGTCAAAGAATTCAACAACGGCGAGCCCGAGCGCCGCGGCGAAGAGCGCAACTACGCCAAGTACCTGGAACGCGTGGCCGAGATGCGCGCCGCCATCCAGCGCAAGGAGGCCGACATCGCGGCCATCCGGCGCGAGCTGGCCAAGCTGCCGAAC
This sequence comes from Rubrivivax sp., assembly GCA_020248915.1. Lineage (GTDB taxonomy): Bacteria > Pseudomonadota > Gammaproteobacteria > Burkholderiales > Burkholderiaceae_C > Rubrivivax. The sequence goes on from JADCGP010000011.1 coordinate 168,958, forward strand.
TGACCCGGCACGATCCGATGGACGCCGACGCCGCGCCGTCGGAATTCGAGGCCCTGGACCTGCTCGCCTCGATGGTGGCGGTGCTGCAGCCCGACGGCGGCTGCCGCTACGCCAACGCGGCGCTGGAAAACGCCCTCGGCACGTCGCGCCGGGCGCTGCGGCGCGGCAACGCGCTGGACTGGCTGGCCGACGCCGCCCCGCTGCGCGACACGCTGCGCATGGTGGCGGCCAACGAGGTGGCCTGCGGCCGTTTCGACGCCCTGCTGCAGCGCGCGGCCGGCGGCCGCGGCGAGGTGCCGGTGCACGTCATCGTCAGCCAGGTCGAGCGCGCCGGCGAGGGCACGTCGCGTCAGCTGCTGCTGGAGATGATCGAGGTCGAGCAGCAGGCACGGCTCGACCGCGAGGAGAGGCTGCAGGCCCTGGTGCAGGCCAACAAGGAGCTGGTGCGCAACCTGGCGCACGAGATCAAGAACCCGCTGGGCGGCATCCGCGGCGCGGCCCAGCTGCTGGCGATGGAGATGCCCACGCGCGAGCTGTCGGAGTACACCAGCGTCATCATCCACGAGGCCGACCGGCTGCAGTCGCTGGTGGACCGGCTGCTCGCCCCGCACCGCCGGCCGCAGGTGGTGGCCGACGTCAACATCCACGAGATCTGCGAGCGGGTGCGTGCGCTGATGCTCGCCGAGTTCCCGCGCGGGCTGGCGCTGGTGCGCGACTACGACACCTCGATCCCCGAGTTCTGCGGCGACCGCGAGCAGCTGATCCAGGCGGTGCTCAACGTCGCCCGCAACGCCGCCCAGGCCCTGGCGGGGCGCATCGCCGCCGGCGACGCCCGCATCGTGCTGCGCACGCGCATCGCCCGCCAGGTGACGCTTGGCCGGCAGCGGCACCGGCTGGCACTCGAATTGCATGTGGAGGACAACGGACCCGGCGTTCCCGAGGAGATCCGAGACCGCATCTTCCAGCCCCTCGTGTCGGGGCGGGCTGAGGGCAGCGGCCTCGGGTTGACCCTGGCGCAGACCTTCGTGCAGCAACACCAGGGCACGATCGAGTGCGACAGCGTCCCCGGCCGGACCGTGTTCACGATGCTGATTCCGCTGCCCTGATGCCACCGAACTCGACCGGCCCTGCTGCATGAGACCGATCTGGGTCGTCGACGACGATCAATCCATCCGCTTCGTCCTCGAGAAGGCGCTCGCGCGCGAGCAGTACCCGGTGCGCACCTTCGGCAGCCCGAAGGACGTGCTGCGAGCCCTGGAGGCGGGCGACGACCCGCAGGTGCTGGTCAGCGACATCCGGATGCCCGGGGGCAGCGGCATCGAGCTGCTGTCGGAACTGCGCACCCGCCGGCCGGGCCTGCCGGTGATCGTGATGACGGCCTACAGCGACCTGGACAGCGCGGTCAGCGCCTTCCAGGGCGGGGCCTTCGAGTACCTGCCCAAGCCCTTCGACGTGACCAAGGCGGTGGAGCTGATCCGCCGCGCGGTCGACGAGAGCCTGCGCGAGCAGGTGGCCGACCATGGCGGCGTCGAGGCGCCCGAGATGCTCGGCCAGGCCCCGGCGATGCAGGACGTCTTCCGGGCGATCGGCCGGCTGTCGCAGAGCAACGTCACGGTGCTGATCACCGGCGAGAGCGGCACCGGCAAGGAGCTGGTGGCGCGCGCGCTGCACCGCCACAGCCCGCGGGCCGGCGGGCCCTTCGTCGCGATCAACACCGCGGCGATTCCCAAGGACCTGCTGGAGAGCGAACTGTTCGGGCACGAGCGCGGCGCCTTCACCGGCGCGCAGGCCATGCGCCGCGGCCGCTTCGAGCAGGCCGACGGCGGCACGCTGTTCCTCGACGAGATCGGCGACATGCCGTTCGACCTGCAGACGCGGCTGCTGCGCGTGCTGAGCGACGGCCAGTTCTACCGCGTCGGCGGCCACCAGCCGCTGAAGGCCAACGTGCGCGTCATCGCCGCCACGCACCAGAACCTCGAGGAACGCGTGCGCCAGGGCGCGTTCCGCGAGGACCTGTACCACCGGCTGAACGTGATCCGGCTGCGCCTGCCCGCGCTGCGCGAGCGGCGCGAGGACATCCCGATGCTGGTGCGCTTCTTCCTCGTCAAGAGCGCGCGCGAGCTCGGCGTCGAGGCCAAGCGGATCACCGATGCAGCCCTGGCGCGGCTGGCGATGTTCGAGTTCCCGGGCAACGTGCGGCAGCTCGAGAACCTCTGCCACTGGCTCACCGTGATGGCGCCGGCCCAGGTCGTCGAGCCGAAGGACCTGCCGCCCGAGCTGCTGGGTGCCGCTCCGTCGCCGGCCCCGCCCGCTGCCGAGGCTTTCGCACCGCAGGCCGCCGCGGCGGCGGCCGGCCCGTCCGCGCCGGGCGCGGGCCTGGGTGCGGCGACGGCCGCGGGCGCCGCGCCTGCGCCGCTGGCGGGTGTGCACGGGGCGCACGAGGCCGCGTTGCCGCCCGACACCACCGCCGGTGCCCCGACCTGGCTCACCGGCCTCGAGCGCGAGGCGCGGCGCCGTCTGCTTGCCGGCGAGCCGGCAGTGTGGGACGCGCTGGCGCAGCAGTTCGAGTCGGGGCTGATCCGCACCGCGCTCGACGTGACGCGCGGCCGCCGTATCGAGGCGGCGCTGAAGCTGGGCATCGGGCGCAACACCATCACGCGCAAGATCCAGGAACTGGGCCTGGACGACTGACCGTCCATCGCGCTTGCGCGGCGCCGCCCGCTCCGCCGCGCTCGCGCGGCGCCGCCCGCTCCCCCGCGCTCGCGCGGCGGCACCGGCTCCTGCCGGGCGGCTCAGCCGAGCGTCAGCACCACCGGCGCGTGATCGCTCGGCCGCTCGTTGCGGCGGGGCCCCTTGTCGATCGCGCAGGCCGCCACGCGCGGCTGCAGCGCCGCGCTGACCAGCACGTGGTCGATGCGCAGCCCCTGGTTGCGGCGGAACGCGAGGTTGCGGTAATCCCACCAGGACCAGCTGCGCTCGGGCTGCTCGAACAGCCGGAACGCGTCGACCAGGCCGAGCGCGACGAGGGCGCGGAACTGCGCCCGCTCCTCGTCGGTGCAGTGGATCTGCCCGGCCCAGGCGACCGGGTCGTGCACGTCGCGGTCTTCGGGCGCGACGTTGAAGTCGCCCATCAGCACCAGCGCCGGGTGCGCGGCCAGCTCGGCGCGCACCCACTCGCGCAGCGCGCCGAGCCAGCGCATCTTGTAGGCGAACTTGTCGCTGCCCGGCTCCTGGCCGTTGGGGAAATAGGCGCCGATCACGCGCAGCGGGCCGCCGCCGCCGGGCACGGTGGCCGCGATCACGCGCGCCTGCTCGTCGTCGAAGCCCGGGATGTTGTGCACCACGTCGACGGCACCGCCGGCCACCGTGTCGCGGCGCGCCAGCAGGGCGACGCCGTTGTAGGTGCGCTGCCCGAAGCACCGGGCCGCGTAGCCGGCCGCCTCGAGCTCGGCGTGCGGGAAGCGGTCGTCGGTGAGCTTGGTCTCCTGCAGCGCCACCACGTCCACCGGGTTGGCGTCCAGCCAGGCCAGCAGCTGGGGCAGGCGCACCGACAGCGAGTTGACGTTCCAGGTGGCGAGTTTCATCGGGGTGATTGGACCAGATCGCCGTCCGGCGCCGCGTCCGGCGGGCCGCGGCGCGTGCGCCACAGCAGCCACGACGCGAGAGCCAGGTTCAGCGCGTTCCAGGCCACGCCGTTGACGAACGCGGCCTCGTAGCTGCCGGTGAGGTCGAACACCTTGCCCGACATCCACCCGCCGAGCGCCATGCCGAGCAGCGTGGCCATCAGCACCGTGCCGATGCGCGCCGCGGCGGCCGCCGGCGGGAAGTGCTCGCGCACGATGACCGCGTAGCTCGGCACGATGCCCCCCTGGAACAGGCCGAACAGGGCCGAGATCACGTACAGCGACACCAGCCCGTCGAACGGGATGAACAGCAGCAGCGCCACGCCCTGGAGCACCGAGCCGAGCAGCAGCGTGCGCAGGCCGCCGATGCGGTCGCAGATCGCGCCCGAGATCAGCCGCGACGCGATGCCGAAGGCGAGCATCAGGCTCAGCATCTCCGCGCCGCGCGCCGCGCCGTAGCCGAGGTCGCCGCAGTAGGCCACGATGTGCACCTGCGGCATCGCCATCGCCACGCAGCAGGCCACGCCGGCCGTGCACAGGACGAACTGGGCCTGGCCGAGCGAGAGTCCGAACGGCCGCTCCGACGGCGTTACCTTCGGCGCGCGGCCGGCGGCTGCCGGCGCGGGGCCGGCCGGCGCGCGGGCGCGCATCCGCAGTGCCAGCAGCGGCAGCGTCAGCGCGCAGAACAGCCCGAGTGCAGCGTAGGTGGGGCGCCAGCCGTAGTGGTCCACCAGGGGCTGCACGATCGGCGGCCACAGCGTGCCCGAGAGATAGTTGCCGCTGGCGGCGATGGCCACCGCGATGCCGCGCCGCCGCACGAACCACGCCGAGGCGTCGGCGACCAGGGGCGCGAAGGTGGCCGCGCTGCCCAGCGCCCCGAGCAGCAGCCCGTTGGCGAGCGCGAACAGCCACAGGCTCGGGCTGGCCGCCGCCAGCAGGTAGCCGCCGGCCAGGCCCGCCGTCCCGAGCAGCACCACCGGCACCAGGCCGCGCCGGTCGGCCAGCCGCCCGAAGGCGATGCCGCCGAGGCCGAAGCCCACCATCAGCAGCGTGTAGGGCAGCGAGGCGCCCGCACGCGCGACGCCGAAGTCGGCCTGCACCACCGGCAGCACGACCGAGATCACGTACATCGGCGACGAGCCGATCGTCATCAGCGCGAGCACGGCCCCCAGCCGTCCCCACGCATAGCGCGAGTCGACGCCGTGCTCGCCGCCGGCCAAGCTCATGGGGCGGCCACGGGCCCGCGGCGCCGATAGCGGACGAACGCGAGCGGCGTGCCGTCGGCCGCGGCCGCCTCACGCCGCTCGACGAGGTCGAACGCGGCCCGGTCCCAGGCCGGGAACCAGGCGTCGGTGCCCTCGAACACGCGGGGGACCTCGGTCAGCACAAGTTCGTCGGCGCGCGGCAGCGCCTGGGCGTAGACCTCGGCGCCGCCCATCACGTAGACGGTGGGCGCCGCGGCCAGCAGCGCCAGCGCCGCGTCGAGGCTGGCCGCGACCTCCGCCCCCGCGGGACGGAACGACGGATCGCGGCTCAGCACCAGGTTGCGCCGGCCCGGCAGCGGCCGGAACCGCTCGGGCAGCGACAGCCAGGTCCTGCGGCCCATGACGACCGGCGCGCCCATCGTCGTGGCACGGAAGTGGCGCTGGTCGGCCGGGTCGCTGAACAGCAGCGCGTTACCGCGGCCGATGCCGCCGTCGGCCGCCACCGCCGCGATCAGCACGAGCTTCACCGCGCGCCGCCCCGCCCGGGTTGCGAGGTCACACCGCCACCGGCGCCTTGATCAGCGGGTGCGGGTCGTAGCCGGCGATCTCGAAGTCGTCGAACCCGTACTCGAAGATCGACGCCGGCCGCCGCCTGATCACGAGCCGCGGCCAGGGCCGCGCGTCGCGCGCGAGCTGCGTCCTCACCTGCTCGAAGTGGTTGTTGTAGATGTGGCAGTCGCCGCCGGTCCAGATGAACTCGCCGACGTCGAGGTCGCACTGCTGCGCCAGCATGTGCGTCAGCAGCGCGTAGCTGGCGATGTTGAAGGGCACGCCCAGGAAGATGTCGGCGCTGCGCTGGTAGAGCTGGCACGACAGCCTGCCCGGAGCCGAAGGCGACTCGCCGGGCGCGACGTAGAACTGGAAGAACGCGTGGCAGGGCGCCAGCGCCATCCGCGGCAGCTCGGACACGTTCCACGCGCTGACGATGATGCGCCGGCTGTCGGGGTTGGCGCGCAGCTGCCGCACCACCTCGGCGATCTGGTCGACGTGGCCGCCGTCGGGCGTGGGCCAGCTGCGCCACTGCACGCCGTAGACCGGCCCCAGGTCGCCAGTGGCGGGGTCGGCCCACTCGTCCCAGATCGTCACCCCGCGCTCCTGCAGCCAGCGCGCGTTGCCGTCGCCGCGCAGGAACCACAGCAGCTCGAGGGCCACGCTCTTCCAGTGCACCTTCTTGGTCGTCACGAGCGGGAAGCCGGCGCGCAGGTCGAAGCGCATCTGGTGGCCGAAGACGCTGCGCGTGCCGGTGCCGGTGCGGTCGGCCTTGGCCACGCCGTGCTCGAACACGTGGCGCATCAGGTCTTCGTAGGGCGTGGAGATCGCTGCCATGGGGGCGGATTATCCCGGGGCGGGCCGGGCGGCCTGGGGGGCCTGGGGGGCCTGGGGGGCATCGGCCTGGTCGGCGGTCCGGGCCGTGTCGGCGCCGTCCGCGGCCGGCTGCAGATCGAACTGCATCGCCGCCAGGCGCGCGTAGAGGCCGCCGCGGGCCACCAGCGCGTCGTGCGTGCCGGCCTCGACGACGCGGCCGCCGTCCATCACGACGATGCGGTCGGCGCGCAGCACCGTGGCCAGCCGGTGCGCGATGACGAGGGTCGTGCGGTCCTTCATCGCCGCCTCGAGGGCGGCCTGCACCATGCGCTCGCTCTCGGCGTCGAGCGCGCTGGTGGCCTCGTCGAGCAGCAGCAGCGGCGGGTTCTTCAGCATCGCGCGTGCGATCGCGATGCGCTGGCGCTGGCCGCCCGACAGCCGCACGCCGCGCTCGCCGAGGTAGGTGTCGTAGCCCTCGGGCAACGCCGAGATGAAGTCGTGCGCGAAGGCGGCGCGTGCGGCCGCCTCGACCTCGGCATCGCTCGCGTCGGGGCGGCCGTAGCGGATGTTCTCGCGCGCCGAGCTCGAGAACACCGTGCTGTCCTGCGGCACGATGCCGATGCGCGCGCGCAGCTCGGCCAGCGCCGCCTCGCGCACCGGCACGCCGTCGATCGCCACCGCGCCGCGCGAGGCGTCGTAGAAGCGCAGCAGCAGCTGGAACACGGTGCTCTTGCCGGCGCCGCTCGGGCCGACCAGGGCCACGGTCTCGCCCGGCCGCACCTCCAGCGAGACGCCGTCCAGCGCCGCCTGCCGCGGGCGCGAGGGGTAGTGGAACACCACGTCGCGCAGCAGCACCGCCGAGCCGCCGCGTGCCGGCGGCAGCGGCCGCGGCGACGGCGGCTCGGCCACCGGGCTCGTCGACGCCAGCAGCTCCATCAGCCGCTCGGTGGCGCCGGCGGCCCGCAGCAGCTCGCCGTACACCTCGGACAGGACCGCCACCGCGCCGACGAGGATGATGACGAACACCACCGTCTGGCCCAGGTGCCCGGCGCTGATCTCGCCCGCCAGCACCGCCTGCGTGCCCTGGTACAGGCCCCACAGCAGCGCGCCGAAGGTGGCGGTGATCATGAAGGCCACCAGCGCCGAGCGCACCCGGGTGCGCTTGCGCGCGGCCTGGAAGGCGCTCTCGGTGGCGGCGGCGAAGCGCGCCGCCTCACGGCCCTCCTGCACGTAGCCCTGCACGACGGGGATCGCGTTGAGCACCTCGGCCGCGATCGCGCTCGAGTCGGCCACGCGGTCCTGGCTGGTGCGGCTGAGGCGGCGCACCCGGCGTCCGAAGTACAGGCCCGGCAGCACCACCAGCACCAGGATGCCGAGCACCTGCGTCATCACCCAGGGGTTGGTGACGATCAGCGCCACCAGCGCGCCGGCCCCCATCACCGTGTTGCGTAGCCCCATGCTGAGCGAGCTGCCGACCACCGTCTGCACCAGCGTGGTGTCGGCGGTCAGGCGCGAGACCACCTCGCCGGTCTGCGTGCTCTCGAAGAACTCGGGGCTCTGGCGCACGACGTGGGCGTAGACCGCGTTGCGCAGGTCTGCCGTGATGCGCTCGCCCAGCCAGGTCACCATGTAGAACCGCGCGGCCGAGAACAGACCCAGCGCGGCGCCCACGCCGAACAGCGCCAGGAAGTGTCCGCGCAGCGCCATCAGGCGCTCGCCCGGGTCGGCGGCCACCAGGCCCTGGTCGATCAGCCCCTTCAGCGCCACCGGCAGCAGCAGCGTGCTGGCGGCGGCCAGCACCAGGAAGGCGCCGGCCAGGGCGATGCGGCCGCGGTAGGGGCGCAGGAAGGGCAGCAGCGCGGCCAGCGCCCGCGGCGAGGCGGCCGCGGCGCGTGCCGCCGCCTTGACTTCCGGGGCGGGGGGAGGCATGCGCCGAAGTCTATGCGGCGCCCGGCCCGGCAGCCCCGCACCCCGGGGGGATCCGGCGACTTTGCGGGTTGCTGGCAGCCACCGGACGTATCCGGATGTGATCGAATACGCCCCTGAGTTCCAGCGCCGTGTCCCCGACCCGCCCTCCCCCCTTGCCGACTGCCCGCAGCGCGGCCGAGCCCGCTCCCGCCACGCCGCAGGCCGAGCAACGCCGGGCGGTGCCGCTGGTCGGGGTCGTCGTGGCCGTGGGGGCGGTCGGCCTGCTGCTGGCGGCCGGTTGCGGCTACGCGCTCGGGCTGTGGCTGCGTGTTGACGTCCCGTGGGCAGCGGCGCTGTCGGCGGCGCTCGGCATGGCCGTGGCGACGGTGCCGCTGGGCGCGCTGATGCTCTGGCTGGCCCGCGGCACCGAGGCCGCGCCTGCCGTCGCTGCGGCACCCGGCGTCGCCGCCCCGGCCGGTGCCGCCCCGGCCGGTGCCGCCATGAGCCGAGAAGAGTTCGTCGCCCTGGCCGAGCGCGAGTGGGCCCGCTCGCGCCGCTACGGCAGCGGTGCCGCGATGCTGGTCGTCGAACTCGACCACTGGCGGCGCCTGGTCGACCAGCGCGGTGGCGGCTTCGCCGACGCGGTGCTCCAGCAGGTGGTGCACGACACCGCGCCGACGCTGCGTGGCGCCGACGCGCTTGCGCTGTTCGCAGAGGGCCAGCTCGCCGTCTTTCTCGCCCATGCCGACGCCACCGGCGCGCTCGACGTGGCCGAGCGCATCCGCGAGCGCACCGAGCTGCTCGACACGTCGGCGGATGGTCGTCGGCTGCGCAGCACCGTCAGCGTCGGCGTGGCGCACCTGCGCCCGGCACACCTGCACCTTCAGGCGCTGATCGATGACGCGCTGGAAGCCGTCGTCGCCGCGCGTACCGCCGGCGGCAACTGCGTCCGCGCCGCGCCCGTCGAGCGCAGCCGCCTCGACGGCCTCGGCAGCCTGTCCCCGGTCCAACCCCAGCGGCGCGCACGCAAGCCCTGAGCGGCCTCGGCGCCGTGGCGCGTCACCGGTGCACCCGGCGGCGATCGCGCACCGTCGCGGGGCCACCTCCCAGGGGGCCGGTGACTCGGACGTGGCTTCAGCCCAGCCGCAGCGGCCCGGCGTAGCCGGTCATCTCGAGGTAGCCGAGCCCGATGCGCCGGCCGGCGGCGTCCAGCAGTTCCGACACGCCTTCCCAATAGATCGTGCCGCCGCTGCCCGTGCCGCCGAGTTCCTGGGCGTCGAGCAGGGCACGCACCTCGTACGGGCCCCCGGGCGCCCCGATCCGCCAGGTGACCGGGTAGCGGGCGCGGGTCGCCGGGCTGGTCCAGCGCCGGCCGGCCTCGAAGCGAACCTCGCGGGCCGCGAACGTGCGCAGCACGCCGTCCGGCGTGCGCAGGCTGCCGCCGCCCCACAGCGTGCTGCCGTCGGCGCGGCGCAGCACGAACGCGGTCAACGCGCCGCCGTCGAACAGGTTCATGCCGATCCAGTCCCAGCCGACGGCTTCGGGGTGCAGCAGGGCCTCGCTCCACTCGTGGTCGAGCCAGGCGCGGCCCGTGCCCACCACGCGCCGGCCGTCGCGCTCGATCGCGGCGCGCGCCTCGAGCTGCGGCTCGCTGTAGTAGTGGCTCGCGTGCTCCTCGACGGGTGACTTGCGCGAGAACCCCGCGTCGCCCTGCAGCAGCAGCGGCTGCGAGCGCCCGAGCGCGAGCTCCAGCGCCGTGCCGCCGTCGTCGACGCGGGCGCGCCAGGTCGCGCCGTGCCCGTGCGGCTCGCGCCGGATCCACCAGCGGCCGATGTGCAACTCGGCGTCGTCGAGCCGCGCGAAGTCGGGTCGCGCGTCGGGGTCGCCCGACCAGCGCGCGATGCGCTGGGCGTGCCAATGCGTGCGCGCCTCGAGGTCGGTGATGGCCGCGTGCGCGAACAGCACGTGGCGCGCCGCGAAGCGGCTGCGGCTGGTGCGCGCCACGCCGGTGCGGCTGCGGAAGAAGGTCACCTGGACGCCGTGCGTCGGCACGTCCGGGCGGCCCAGCCAGCCGGTCGCGTACCACCACTCGGTGCGCGTGCCCGGGTGCGCGCCGTGGTCGCGCGGGAAGCGCAGTGCGCGGCCGCGGCGCACCGTGTCGTCGTCGGCACCAGCGGGTGCCGTGCCAGGGGCCGCACCAGGGGTCGCACCCGACGCCCGGCCCGCTGCCGCCGAAGCGGCCAGCGCGAGCAGCCAGCGACGCAGCGGCTGCATTTACCAGTCCTCCTTCACGGAGCGCACGGCAGCGCCCGAGGCGGCGCCGCGGGCGACCAGGGTCGACGTGGCGATGCCCGCGACCAGCACCGCCGCGCACAGCACGGCCAGCCGCGGCAGCGGCAGCACGAGGTCCATCGACCAGTGGAAACTCTGCGGGTTGACGACGTGCACCAGCACGACGCTGACCGCGATCCCGAGCAGCAGGCCGATCAGCGCGCCGGCCGCCAACCAGGCCGCGGCCTCGCCGGCCACCACGGCGAGCACCTGGCGCCGTGTCAGCCCGAGGTGCACCAGCAGCCCGAACTCCTTGCGCCGCGCCAGCACCTGGGCCGACAGGCTGGCGGCGATGCCGACCAGGCCGATCGCGATGGCCACCGCCTGCAGGTAGTAGGTGACGGCGAAGCTGCGGTCGAAGATCCGCAACGACAGCGCGCGCAACTCGCGCGCCGAGGCGAACTCGATCATCGCCGGGTCGGGCGGCAGCGCACGCAGCCCGGACTGCACGGCCGCCAGGTCGGCGCCCGGCGCCAGCCACAGCGCCAGGTCGTTGATGCGCGCGTCGCCGGTCGCGGCGCGGTAGCTGGCGGCGTCGATGACGACACTGCCGAACTGGCGCGCGAAGTCGCGCCACACGCCCCGCACCCGCACCTCGAGCACGCCGCCGTCCAGCGGCAGCGCCAACGTGGAGCCGGGCTGCGCGCCGTGCAGCGCCTGCATCGCCTCGCTGACGAAGACGCCGGGCAGGCCGTCGGACGCAGGCCGCGGCGCCCCCACCAGCGGCAGCAGCTCGGCCAGGTCGGCACCCTGCGGAACCTCGCGCGCCACCAGCGCGACCGCCGGGCGCGCCGGGTCGAGCTGCAGGCTGCGCACGCGCGACGCCGCGACCCGCGTGACGCCTGGCAGCGCGGCCGCGCGCTCCGCGAAGCCGGGCGGCAGCCACGCCGTCTCGCCGGCCGACGCGCTGCCGGCGCTGCGCGCATACAGGTCCGCCGGCAGCACGTCGTCCAGCCAGCGCGAGACGCCGTCGCGGAAGCTGGCCACCATCACCGTCAGCGCCACCGACAGCGCGAGGCTGGCCACCACGCCGGCCACGGCCGCCGTGGCCGTGGCGCGCTGCAGCCGCGCGCGGCGCCAGGCCAGCAGCGGGAGCGCGGAGCGCGGCACCGGCCACGCGGCGAGCAGCGCCTCCACCGCCGCCGGCACGAGCGCCACGCCGCCGAAGAGCAGCGCGGCCACCGAGGCGTAGGCCGCCAGCGGCAGTCCGGCCACCGGCGGCGCGAAGGCGAGCGCGACTCCGAGCGCGATCAGCGCCACGCCCGGCCACCACGGCGGCGGCGCCGTCACCGCCGTGCCCAGGCCCTTGAGTGCCTGGGCCGGTGCGATGGCTTCGGCGCCGCGCGCGGGCCAGAAGCCGCCCACCAGCGCCGACGCGATGCCGAGCGCGCCGAACAGCAGCGCCGACGACACGCTCCACTGCAGGGTCGGCGTCACGCCGGGAAAGTAGCCGCCGCCCAGGTCGCCGGCCAGCCAGCGCAGCGCCGCCTGCGCCAGCGCCGTGCCCAGCGCCAGACCCAGCAGGCTGCCGCCGGCGCCGAGCAGCCCGCACTCGACCAGCACCTGCGCGCGCCGCTGGCGCGCCGTCATGCCGAGCACGCCGAGGAGTGCGAAGGCCGGCGTGCGCTGAGCCACCGACAGCGCCACCACTGAGAACACGAGGAAGGCGCCGACGAACAGCGCCACCAGCGCCAGCACGGTGAGGTTGACGCGGTAGGCGCGCGACAGCTGCGAGACGCGCTGCTCGGCCGCCTGCGGGGGCTGGGCCTGCACCAGCGGCGGCAGCGCGAGCCGCGCGAGCAGCGCCGCGCGGTCGGCACCGGGCACGAGCCGCAGGTCGATGCGCGTGATCCGGCCCGGCAGGTCCAGCAGGTCCTGCGCGCCGGCGATGTCGAGTACGACGAGCGGCCCGCCGCCGGCAGCCACCGTGCCTGCCACCGTGCGCTCGACCCAGGCGTCGCCGCGCTGCAGCGCGACGCGCGGGCCGGGCAGGGCCGTGGCAGCCGCCGGGTTGACGAACGCCTGCTCCGGGTCGAAGGCGGCCACCGGCTCGGCGGCGGCCTGCGGGCGCGGCAGCAGCGCCGCGGCCAGCGGCGCCACGCGCAGCGCGTCGACGCCGATCACGCGCACCGACACGCGCCGGCCCGCGGCGTCGCGGCCGTAGGTCTCGGCCTCGAGCACCGGGCTGGCCAGCTCGACCGCGGGGTCGGCGGCCACGCGCTCGAACAGCGTGTCGTCGAAGCCGGCCTTCGGTCCGCGCAGGACGAGGTCGGGCTCGCCGTTGGCGCTGCGCACCGCGGCGCTGAACTCCTCGAGCGCGCTGCGGTTGATCAGGTGCACCGACCAGGCCAGCGCCACCCCGAGCGCCACCGCGAGGCCCGCCACGGCATGCCGCCACGGGTGGTGGCGCCACTCGCGCGCGATCAGCAGGGCCTGCAGCGGCATCGGCGGCGATCGGGCCGCAGCGGCCCGCTCAGGGTGCGGGCACGGCCAGCACGCCGTGCGAGGTCAGGCGCAGCACACGGTCGGCCTGGGCCGCCGCCGCGGCCGAGTGCGTGACGAGCAGGCAGGCCGCGCCGGTGGCGCGCACCTCGCGCTGCAGCACGTCGAGCACGCGCGCGGCGGTCTCCGGGTCGAGGTTGCCGGTCGGCTCGTCGGCGAGCACCAGCGCAGGCGCGTGCACCACGGCGCGCGCGATCGCCACGCGCTGCAGCTGCCCGCCGGACAGCTGCGCCGGCAGGCGGCCGCCGAGGCCGCCCAGGCCGACGTCGTCCAGCAGCGCCGCGACGCGGGCCGGGTCGGGCCTGCGCTGCAGCAGCAGCGGCAGCGCGACGTTCTCGGCCACGGTCAGGTGCGGCAGCACGTGAAAGGCCTGGAACACGAAGCCGATGCGGCGACGGCGCAGCAACGCGCGGCCGTCGTCGTCGAGCGCGTCGAGCGGCTCGCCCGCGAGCTCGATCGTGCCGGCGTCGGCCGACTCGAGGCCGGCGATGCAGTTCAGCAGCGTCGACTTGCCGACACCCGACTCGCCGAGCAGCGCCACGAACTCGCCGGACGCGAGCTCGAGCGCGACGCCGTCGAAGACCGGCGTGGTCGCGAAGCGCTTGGCGAGTCCCTGGATGCGCAGCATGGGTGCCATCGATGATGCCGCAGCACAGCCGGTCGTGCCGCGGCTGCGTGCTATCGTCCCTGCGGCATCCCGGATCCCATGGAGCGGCCCGCATGGCCTACGACATCGACCTCTCGGGCCGCGTGGCCTTCGTCACCGGCGCCTCGAGCGGCCTGGGCGCGCAGTTCGCGCGCGTGCTGGCGCGCGCCGGCGCCGGCGTCGTGCTGGCGGCACGCCGCGTCGAGCGGCTGAAGACGCTGCGCGCCGAGATCGAGGCCGAGGGCGGCGACGCCCACTTCGTGGTGCTCGACGTCAACGACCACGGCAGCATCCGCGCCGCGGTCGCGCACGCCGAGACCGAGATGGGCGCGATCGACATCCTGGTCAACAACTCCGGCGTGGCGGCCACGCAGAAGCTCACCGACGTGACCCCTGCCGAGTACGACCACGTGATGGGCACGAACACGCGCGGCGCGTTCTTCGTCGCCCAGGAGGTGGCCAAGCGCATGATCGCGCGCAGCAAGGGCGAGGCCCCGGGCACCTACACCGGCGGGCGCATCGTCAACGTGGCCTCGATGGCGGGGCTGCGCGTGTGGCCGGGCATCGGCGTGTACTGCATGAGCAAGGCCGCGGTGGTGCACATGACCCGGGCGATGGCGCTCGAGTGGGGCCGCCACGGCATCAACGTCAACGCGATCTGCCCCGGCTACATCGACACCGAGATCAACCACCACGTGTGGCAGACCGAGGCCGGCCAGCGCCTCGTGCAGAGCTTCCCGCGGCGGCGCCTCGGCCGTCCGGCCGACCTCGACGCGCTGCTGGTGATGCTGTGCTCCAACGAGAGCGGGTTCGTCAACGGCGCGGTGATCCAGGCCGACGACGGGCAGTCCATCTGAGCGGGCGAGAAGCCCCGCCGGGCCGGCCCCTCCCGCCCTCGACCACGACCTTCCGTGCCGATGCCTCCGCGTGCGCTGACCCCGCTGGAAGCCCGCGTGCTGGGCGTGCTGGTTGAGAAGCAGGCCACCGTCCCCGACACCTACCCGCTGAGCCTGAACGCGCTCGTCCTCGGGTGCAACCAGAAGACCGCGCGCGACCCGGTGATGGAGACGGACGACGCGCAGGTGATGGCCGCCCTCGACGGCCTGAAGTCGCTGGCGCTGGTGGTCGAGAGCAGCGGCGGGCGGGTCGCGCGGTACGAGCACAACGCGCCGCGTGCGCTCGGCCTGCCCGGCGCCTCGGTGGCGCTGCTGGCCACGCTGGTGCTGCGCGGCCCGCAGACCGGCGCCGAACTGCGCGCGCACAGCGAGCGGCTGCACCGCTTCGCCGACCTGTCCTCGGTCGAGGCCTTCCTGGACGAACTGGCGTCGCGGCAGCCGGCGCGCGTGGTCCGGCTCGCGCGCGCGCCGGGCGAGCGCGAGGCGCGCTGGGCCCACCTGCTGTGCGGCGAGCCGGTGCTGCCGGCCCGGCTGGCCGCGGCGCCCACGGCCGGCAACGGCGAGGATGGTCTCGCCGAAGGCGCCACCGCCGCGGGCGAACTGGCGGCTCTGAAGGCCGAGCTGGCGCGCCAGGCCGTGCGCATCGACGAACTCGAGGTCCTGGTGCGCAGCCTGGCGGCCGCGCCGCGGCCGCACTGACGGAGCCGCCATGCTGCGCTTCACCCTGCCCGAGCAGAAGAAGTTCGTCCACGAGATCGTCATCCCGCTGCGCTGGGGCGACATGGACGCCATGGGCCACATCAACAACACGGTCTACTTCCGCTACTTCGAGATCGCTCGCCTGGACTGGATCTTCCGGGTCGGCGGCAGCACCGACCTGTCGGGCCAGGGCCCGGTGATCGTCAACGCGTTCTGCAACTTCCTGCGCCAGCTCGAGTTCCCGGGCGACGTGCTCGTCCGGCAGTACGTCGCGCACCCCGGCCGCAGCAGCTTCGACACCTACCTGACCCTGGAGCGCACCGACATGCCGGGCGTGATCTGGGCCGAGGGTGGCGCGCGCACGGTGTGGACCGACTACAAGGCCAGGAAGTCGGTGCCGATGCCCGACTGGTTCCGCGCGCTGCTCGAGTGACCCCGGCGAAAGCGCGCGCCGCAGCCAGCGCGGCGGCGTCCTCGGCGGCCTCCTAGTCGGCCATCGAATACGGCCCGCCCGCCGCGAGCGCGCGCTGCCAGGCCGGCCGGGCGTGGCAGCGCGCCAGCCAGTCCTGCAGCCGCGGGTGGCGCGCGTCGAGCAGGCCGCGCGCCGACGCCGCCTCGACGGGAAAGCTCATCTGGATGTCGGCGGCCGTGAACTCGGCGCCGGCGAACCACGGCCGCCCCGACAGCTCCGACTCCAGGAAGCGCAGCTGGCGCTCGATGTTGGGCATCAGGAAGCTGGCGTCGACCTTGTCGGCGATCGCCCGCGCGATGGGCCGCACGAAGAACGGCAGCGGCGCCGAGCGCACCTTGGCGAACACCAGCTTCATCAGCAGCGGCGGCATCGCGCTGCCCTCGGCGAAGTGCAGCCAGTAGGTGAAGCGGCGCCGTTCCTCGGTGCCGGCCGCCGGCCGCAGCCGCCCGCCGCCGTGGGCGTCGAGCAGGTACTCGACGATGGCGCCCGACTCGGCCACCGTGATGTCGCCGTCGGTGATCACGGGCGACTTGCCGAGCGGGTGCACGCGCTCGAGCTCGGGCGGCGCGTACATCGTCTTCGGGTCGCGCGCGTAGCGCCGGATCTCGTAGGGCAGCCCGAGCTCCTCGAGCAGCCACAGGATGCGCTGCGAGCGCGAGTTCTCGAGGTGGTGCAGCGTGATCATCGGCGGATTGTCGCTGCTGCGCCGCGCCGTCCGCGGGCCGTTCACGGGCGGCTCGATGGTGGCTCGAGGACGGCTCGGGGCGGGCCGAAGGCCGCCCGCCGGCCGCCCGGCCGGCGCGCTACAGCAGCGCGTAGGTGGTGGTGGCGTGCGCGGCCAGCGCGCCATCGGCGCCGGCGATCTCGATCTCGCCGAAGGCCAGGCTGCGGCCCATCCGCAGCACCCGCGCCGTCACCCGGGCCGTGCCGCCCGGGCCGGGAATCGGGCGCAGGAAACTGGTCTGCAGCTGCACGGTGCCCATCGGCTTGAAGCCGCCCAGCCTCGTCATCACCGCGAGGACCATCGCCGTGTCGGCCGCGGCCATCATCGTCTGCCCGCAAAGCACGCCGCCGGCGTGCACATGGCGGGGCGCCACGGGGAGCGCGAGCACGACCTCGCCCGGACGCGCCTCGAGCACTTCGAGCCCGAGCTCGCCCAGCCAGGGGGCGAACAGCGTGCCCAGGGCGTCCTGCAGCATGCGCAGGTCGACGGGCGCGCCCGCGGGCGAGGGCGCCGCCATCCCACCGGCCGCGGCAGCCGGTGGCGACGGGGGCGACAGTGGAGACGTTGGCGACGCGGGAACGTCGGGCGACGGAGCCGGCTCGGGCATGGGGCACTCCTGGGCGCGCAGCGGACCCACGGCCCGCAGGGCGAGCGCCACGACCCGGAGGGCGGGCGGATTCTATGCAGCGGCCTGCAGCGGCTCCGTCATCCGACTTGGTAGTACGCTTTGGGCTTCGACGTCCCTTCCGGTCCGCAGCGGGCCGCCCCAGCATGCGCAAGATCTACCCCAGCGCCGCCGCGGCGCTCGACGGCATCGTCCGCGACAGCCAGCTGCTTGCCGTCGGCGGCTTCGGCCTGTGCGGCATCCCCGAGGCGCTGATCGAGGCGCTGCGCGCGTCCGGCGCGAAGAACCTCACCGTCGTCAGCAACAACGCCGGCGTCGACGGCTTCGGCCTGGGCAAGCTGCTCGAGACGCGCCAGATCCGCAAGATGATCTCCAGCTACGTCGGCGAGAACAAGGAGTTCGAGCGCCAGTACCTGGCCGGCGAGCTCGAGCTCGAGTTCACGCCGCAGGGCACGCTGGCCGAGAAGCTGCGCGCGGGCGGCGCCGGCATCCCGGCCTTCTTCACGCGCACCGGCGTGGGCACGATGGTGGCCGAGGGCAAGGAGACGCGCGAGTTCGACGGCAAGACCTACGTGATGGAGCGCAGCCTGGTGCCCGACGTGTCGCTCGGCAAGGCCTGGATGGCCGACGAGAGCGGCAACCTGGTGTTCCGCCGTACGGCACGCAACTTCAACCCGGCGGTCATCATGGCCGGCCGGATCAGCGTGGTGGAGGTCGAGAAGATCGTTCCCACCGGCAGCATCGACCCCGACGCCGTGCACCTGCCGGGCATCTACGTGCACCGCCTCGTGCTGAACCCGAACCCGGAGAAGCGCATCGAGAAGCGCACGATCCGCGACAAGGCCCCGGCCTGACCCGACGAAGGAGCGACACATGCCCTGGACCCAGGAACAGATGGCCGAGCGTGCGGCCAAGGAGCTGCAGGACGGCTTCTACGTCAACCTCGGCATCGGCATCCCGACGCTGGTGGCCAACTACGTGCCCAAGGACATCACCGTCTGGCTGCAGAGCGAGAACGGCATGCTCGGCATCGGCCCGTTCCCGACCGAGGACGAGATCGACGCCGACCTGATCAACGCCGGCAAGCAGACCGTGACGACGATCCCCGGCTCCAGCATCTTCGGCAGCCACGACAGCTTCGCGATGATCCGCGGCGGCAAGATCAACCTCAGCATCCTCGGCGCGATGCAGGTCAGCGAGCGCGGCGACCTGGCCAACTGGATGATCCCCGGCAAGATGGTCAAGGGCATGGGCGGCGCGATGGACCTGGTGGGCGGGGTGAAGAGCGTCGTCGTGCTGATGGAGCACGTGGCGCGCAAGAAGGACGGCTCGGGCTTCGAGCTGAAGATCCTGCCCCGGTGCACGCTGCCGCTCACCGGCGTGCAGGTGGTCGACCGCATCGTCACCGACCTGTGCGTGCTCGACGTGACGCCGCACGGGCTGAAGGTGGTCGAGCTGGCCCCCGGCGTCACCCGCGACGAGGTGCAGGCCAAGACCGGCGTGCCGCTGCAGTAGCGCGGCCTCCGCATGGCCGGCCGCGTGCCCATCGCGCGCACCCTGTGCGCGCTGGCGTCGGGCACCTTGCTCGGCCTGCTGCTGGCGGGCTGCGGCGCGCCGGCCGTCACGGGGTCTGCGACGCAGACCGGCCTCGGGCCTTCGCCGGCAGACACCGTGCTGCCCGAGGCGGCCACGCCCGGTCGGGCCGCGCCGGCCGGTTCGACGCCGAGGCCCTCGTTCGCGCGCGAGGCGGTGGCTGCCGCGCACCCGCTGGCGTCCGAGGCGGGGGCCGCGCTGCTGGCGGCCGGCGGCAATGCGCTCGACGCGGCGATCGGGGCACAGTTCGTGCTGTCGGTCGTCGAGCCACAGGCCAGCGGCCTGGGCGGCGGCGGCTTTCTGCTGCACTGGGACGGCCGCGAAGTGGCCGCCTGGGATGGGCGCGAGACCGCCCCCGCGGCGGCCGGGCCGGACTGGTTCCTGCGTGCCGACGGCACGCCGCTGCCGATGGCTGCCGCCGTCGCCAGCGGGCGCTCCGTCGGCGTGCCGGGCCTGGTGTCGATGCTCGAGGCGGCCCACCGCGCGTACGGCCGGCTGCCGTGGGCGCGGCTGCTGCAGCCGGCGATCGCGCTGGCCGAGCAGGGGCATGCTGTCGGCCCGCGGCTGCACGCCCTGCTGCAGGCCGAGATGCAGGGCAGCGGCGCGCTGGCGCGCGACCCGCAGGCCCGCGCGCACTTCCTCGATGCCGAGGGCCGGCCGTGGCCGGTCGGGCATGTGCTGCGCAACCCGGCGCAGGCGGCCGTGCTTCGCGCCGTGGCGCGCGACGGCGCGGCAGCGCTGCACCGTGGCGCGGTCGCCGCGGACATCGTGCGCCGTGCCGCCGCGCACGGGGCGCCGGGCGCCCAGCCGGCGCCGGCCGGGCGGATGACGGCAGCGGACCTCGAGCGCTACCGCCCGCAGCGGCGCGCCGCGCTGTGCGCCGACTGGGCGCCGCACTGGCGCGTGTGCGGCATGCCGCCGCCGTCGGCCGGGCAGCTCACGCTGATGCAGACGCTCGGCATCGTCGAGCGCCTCGGGCGCGGCGCCGCCGCGCCGCCGGCCGGGGCCGCCGACGCCGACTGGCTGCACCGCTTCACCGAGGCCCAGCGGCTCGCCTTCGCCGACCGCAACCGCCACGTCGGCGACCCCGACTTCGTCGCGCCGCCGTCCGGGCGCTGGGACAGCCTGCTCGACGCGGGCTATCTCGACGCCCGCGCCGCCCGCGTCGGGCCGCGCAGCATGCGGCAGGCGCCCGCGGGCGACCCTGCCGCGCCCGCCCTCGCCCTGGCCGCACCCGCGGCCGCGCCCGAGGGCGGCACGACGCACGTCAGCGTGGTCGACGCCGTCGGGCGCGCCGTGGCGCTGACCAGCAGCATCGAGGCGATGTTCGGTGCGCGGCTGATGAGCGACGGCGGTACCGGCCTGCCGGGCGGCTTCCTGCTCAACAACCAGCTGACCGACTTCTCCTTCGTGCCGTCCGACGCCCAGGGCCGGCCGCTGGCCAACCGGGTCGAGGGCGGCAAGCGGCCGCGCTCGAGCATGAGCCCGACGCTCGTCTTCGACCGCCGCGACGGTCGCCTGGCGATGGTGACCGGCTCGGCACTGGGCGCGCACATCATCCCGGCGGTGGCGCGCACGCTGGTCGGCACGCTGCGCTGGCAGCTGCACCCGCAGGACGCGGTGGCGCTGCCCCAGGTGTCGGCGCTGAACGGGCCGACCCTGCTCGAGGCCGGGCGCTTCGAGCCTGCGGTCGTGCAGGCGCTGCGCGAGCGCGGGCACGAGGTGGTGGAGCAGCCGCTGCCCACCGGGCTGAGCGCGCTGGCCTGGCGCGACGGCGCCTGGCACGGCGCGGCCGATCCGCGGCGCGAGGGCGCGGTGCGAGGGCGATGAGGCCGCCGGGCGCGCTGCGGTGGCCGCGGGGCGCCGCCGGGCCGGCCGCCGCGGCGGCAGTCGCGGGCCTGCTGCTTGCGCCGGGCGTGGATGCGCAGCAGCGTGCGGTGGCGACGTGGCCGGAGCAGCACCGGCCGCTGCATCCGCATCCGCATCCGCACCCACAGCCGGAGCCGCAGCCGCAGCCGCAGCCGCAGCCCGCACCCCAGTTCGGCGTCTTCGTCGCCCCCGACGGCCAGGCGCTCGACCTCGAGTGGCACCTGCCTGCAGGTCCGGCGCAGGCCCTCGTGACGCTGCAGCACGGCTTCGCGCGCCGCTGCGCCAACCTGCGCGGGCTGGCCCAGGACTTCGCCGCGGAGGGCTACGCCACGCTATGCATCAATGCCGACATGGCGCGCGGCGCGCCCGCACTGGCCGCGGCGCTGGCCTCGGCGCTGGCGGCGCCCCCTCCCGACACCGGCCTGCAGCTGCCGGACGGGAGTGCGCTGCCGCCGCGCGTGATCGTGGCCGGGCACTCGGCAGGCGGCCTGTTCGCGTCGCGGGTGGGTGCCGGGCTGGCCGAGCGGGCCCCGGGCATGCTCGCGGCGGTGCTGCTGTTCGACCCCGTGGGTGGCGCCGATCTGGGCGCGGCGCTGCAGCGCGTGCGGCAGCCTGCGCGCGGCGGCCCCGCGCCGCCGGCGCTGGCGCTGCTCGCGCCGCCCTCGCGCTGCAACGCCGGCCCGCGGGCGCGGGACGCGCTGCAGGTCGCGCTTCACGCCGCCGCGGCGACGGTAGTCGAGGTCGGGCAGGGCACGCACCTGGACGCCGAGGGCAGCGACACCGAGATCGTGGCCGTCTGGGCCTGCCGCGAGGGTGCGCCGCGCGACACGGCGGTGCGGCAGCTGCGCGAGACGGCGCTCGCGTTTGCACGCGCCGCGCTCAGCGCGCCGCGTCCCTGACCGCGGCGTCCCCTGGCGCCACGTCCCTCAGCGCGGCAGCCACCTCGGGCACCAGCTCGGGCCCGCGGTAGATCAGCCCGGTGTAGAGCTGCACCAGCGTCGCGCCGGCCTCCAGCTTGGCGCGCGCGTCCGCGCCGGAGAGGATGCCGCCGACGCCGATGATGGGCAGCGCGGGCAGCGCCGCGCGCAGGCGGCGGATGATGCGGTTGCTGGCCTGCAGCAGCGGCCGGCCCGACAGGCCGCCCGCCTCCTGCGCGTGGGGCAGTCCGGCCACCGCGTCGCGCGCGACCGTCGTGTTGGTGGCGATCACGCCGTCCAGGCCGTGGCGCACCAGCGTGGCGGCGATCAGGTCGACCTGCGACTCGTCGAGGTCGGGGGCGATCTTCACGAACATCGGCACCCGGCGGCGCTGAGCGCGCGCCAGCTCCTCGCGCCGCGCCACCAGCGCGCCCAGCAGCGCGTCGAGCGCCGCGTCGCCCTGCAGCTCGCGCAGGTTCTGCGTGTTGGGGCTCGAGATGTTGACGGTGACGTAGTCGGCGTGCGGGTACACCCCCTCGAGGCCGGCCAGGTAGTCGTCCGCGGCCTGCTCGATGGGCGTGGCCGCGTTCTTGCCGATGTTCAGCCCGATCACGCCGCCGGCAGCGCGGAAGCTGCTGGCTGCGCGGACGTTGGCCAGGAAGGCGTCCAGCCCGTCGTTGTTGAAGCCGAGCCGGTTGATCAGCGCCTCGGCCTGCACCAGCCGGAACACGCGCGGCTTCGGGTTGCCCGGCTGCGGCCGCGGGGTCACGGTGCCGACCTCTACGAAGCCGAAGCCCATCGCGCCCAGGCCGTCGATGCAGCGGCCGTTCTTGTCCAGGCCGGCGGCCAGGCCGACGCGGTTGGGAAAACGCAGCCCGGCCACCGTGACCGGGTCGGCCACGCGTGGCTGCGCCCACAGGCAGCGCGCGGGCGTGTGCTGCAGCCGCGCCACGGCGTCGAGCATCAGGTCGTGGGCGCGCTCGGGGTCGAGTCGGAACAGGAACGGGCGCGCGATCGGGTAGGGCACGGCGGGCAGCATCGGGCGATTGTCGCAACGCCAGCGGCCGCTGCCGGCCGCCGGTCGCGGCGCCGGCGGGGGCCACGACGGCCACTGGGGCGGGCAGGGCTCCGGTGTCATCCAGACCGCCCTCGATAATCGACGCCATGACGCAAGACGAACTGAAGGCCCTGGTCGGCCGCGCGGCGCTGCAGTACGTGCCGCCGGGCGGCCTGGTGGGCGTGGGCACCGGAAGCACGGTGAACCACTTCATCGACGCGCTGGCCACGCTGCCGCGGCCGGTGGCCGGCGCGGTCAGCAGCAGCGAGGCCAGCACCGCGCGCCTGCGTCGGCACGGCATCCCGGTGCTCGAGCCTGGCGCGGTCGAGCGGCTGCCCGTCTACGTCGACGGTGCCGACGAGATCGACCCGCGCGGCTTCATGACCAAGGGCGGCGGCGCCGCGCTGACGCGCGAGAAGATCGTCGCCGAACTCGCCGAGCGCTTCGTCTGCATCGTCGACCAGAGCAAGCAGGTGCCCGCGCTCGGCGGCTACCCGGTGCCGGTGGAGGTGATCGAGATGGCGGCGCCGCGGCTCGTGCGGCGCTTCGCGGCGCTGGGCGGCCAGGCGCGGCTGCGCCCCGGCGTGCGCACCGACAACGGCCACCCGCTGCTCGACGTGCACGGACTGGTCATCGAGGACCCGTCCGCCTTCGAGCGCGAGGTCAACCAGTGGCCGGGTGTCGTCACGGTGGGCATCTTCGCGCAGCAGCGCGCGCACGTCTGCCTGGTGGGCACGCCCGAGGGCGTGCGCACGCTGGTGTTCTAATGTCCGTACCGATTCAGCCGCCCCCGAGGTGACATGGCCAAGCCGAACTACGCCTTCGAGAAGAGGCAGCGCGAACTCGCGAAGAAGCGACGCAAGGAGGAGAAGGCCTTGCGCAAGACGCATCCGCACCCGCCTGGCGGGGAAGGCGCAGAAGGCGCGGCGGGCGCGGAGGGCGAGCCCGCCGCCGAGGCCGTGACGCCCGCGGTCAGCGGGACGGCAGGAGATCCGGCGCCGCGCTGAGCGGCGCGAGGCCCGCGCGCCGCAGCCACCGCGCGGGATCGACCGCGGCCGCGAGGTCGCGCTCCATCGGCCACGGCGCGCCCAGCGCCTGTGCGGCCACCAGGCGGGCAAGCAGCGGGGCCAGCGTGATCCCGCGCGCCCCGAGCGCCCCCAGCACGAACAGGCCTGGCGCCCCCGGGTGCAGCGGCCCGGCCAGCGGTTGGCGGTCGCGCGCGTGCACGCGCGCCGCGGCGCGGCTCGCGAGGCCCGGCCCGTCCGCCCAGGCACTGCCGACGAGACGCGCCGCGCGCCCGAGGTTGTACAGGCGGTCGCCGGCCAGCGGCAGGGGCGACGCCGCACCGGCGTGGGGAGCCCGGGTCGCGCCGAACAGCACCCGCCCGTCGGGCAAGGTCACGGCGTAGCCGTCGCCGGTCAGCGGCCGCAGCGGCCGCGCCGGCGGCGCGGCGTCCCACTCCACCTGCCCGCGCGTGAGCGCGAGCGGCCACTCTGCGGCGCCCAGGGCCGCCAGCAGCGGCCGCGCCAGCCGGGCGGCCTCGGCGGCGTTGGCCAGCACCACCAGCGGCGCCTCGGCGAGCGCCCCGCCCGAGGCATCGCGCAGGAGCCAGCCGCCGTCGGTGCGCTCGAGGGCGTGCACGGCGGCGTCGCAGCGCAGTGCGCACCCGGCGAGCGCATGCGCCACCCACTCGCGCGGCGCGAGCCAGCCGCCGAGCGGGTAGTGCCAGGCCGGCGCGTCGAGCGCGATGCCAGCCAGGGCCGAGGCGGCGTCGCGGTCGAGTGCCTGCACGTAGTCGGGCGGCAGGCCGCGGTCGGCCAGCAGGGCGCGCATCGCCGCCACGCCGCCCGCGCCGCGGTCGAGCCACAGCAGGCCATCGACCGCGCCGGTGACCGTGCCCGCGGCCAGCAGCGGCGCGTACTCGCGCGCCGCCAGCAGCGCCGCGGCCCGCAGCAGCCGCTGGTGCGGGCCGTCGTCGGGGCCGATCGAGCCGTGGAACAGCCCGGCGGGGTTGCCCGATGCGGCGCGCGCCGGCTCGGCGGCCGCCTCGAGCACGAGGACCTCGAGCCCCGCCTGCCGCAGCGCCTGCGCGGCCGCGGCGCCGGCCACGCCGGCGCCGACCACCACCGCCTGCGTGGGCGCCGGCGCAGCGGCTCCGGGCGGCGTCCCTTTGGCTTTGCCATCCGCCGCCCCGGACGGCTGGGCCTTGCGCGGCGTGCGCGGCTGGTGGCGGGCCACCGTGATCTCGCGCTTGCCGCCGAGGCCGGGGGCCCGCTCGACGGCGAAGCCCGCGCCGGCCAGGCCGTCGCGCAACGACCGGGCAACGCTCCAGGTCGCGGCGGTGGCGCCCGCGGCGGCGCGGCGGCCCAGCGCCGCGAGCACCGGTGGCGCCCACATCTGCGGGTTGCGGTCGGGTGCGAAGCCGTCGAGGAAGAACGCGTCGGCCTGCAGCTGCAGCTGCGGCAGCAGCTGCGCGACGTCGCCGAAGGCCAGCAGCAGCTGCAGCCGGCCCGACTCGAAGTCGAGCGGGTGCAGGTTCGGCGTCAGCGCCGGCCAAGTGCGCACCAGGGCCTGCGCCAGCGCCTGTGCCGGCGCATCTGCGCCGGCGTGGGCGCGTGCCAGCTCCTCGCGCCGCGGCGGGTGCTTGTCGATCGACACGAAGGCCAGCCGCGTGCAGCGCTGCGGATCGTCGCGCCAGGTGCGCCAGGCGGCGAGGAAGTTGTGGCCGAGCCCGAAGCCGGTCTCGAGGACGACGAAGCGCTCGCGGCCGCGCCAGCGCTGCGGCAGCCCGTTGCCGGCCAGGAAGACGTGCGCGGCCTGCGCGTCCGCGCCGTGCAGCGGGTGGTAGACGTCGTCGAATTCGGGTGCGCGCGGGACGGCACCGCTCCAGTCGATGCCCGCGGGGACGATCGGGGCGGTCTTCACGCCTCGCCCGTCACCGGGCCGTGCCGGAACCCGCGCGCGCCGCCAGCCATGCGAGCAGCGCGTCGCGCACCGGCACCAGGCCACGGTAGGCCAGCACCGCCGGGCTCATCGAGGCGATCGCGTCGTGCAGCCGGGCCGCGCGGGCGGGCGTGTCCAGCGCCTCGTCGAGCCGCTGCACTTCGACGCGGATCGTGAAGATCGCCTGCCCGATCGCGGGCAGCGGCAGGAAGGTCTGGCGCTCGCTGCGCAGCCAGGCCGCGGCGACGCCGGTGTGCTGCCAGCGCCCGGGATCGCTGCGCGCCGGATGGGCGTGCAGCCGCGGCTGGTCG
The DNA here is from genome assembly GCA_020248915.1 of Rubrivivax sp. Lineage (GTDB taxonomy): Bacteria > Pseudomonadota > Gammaproteobacteria > Burkholderiales > Burkholderiaceae_C > Rubrivivax. Next base: position 194,644 of record JADCGP010000011.1, read on the forward strand.
GTGACGTTCCAGACGAAGCGCTCCCAGCGCTCGGGGCCAGCCACGGTGCGCACCAGCGCTTCGGAGGCGCGCAGCAGCAGCGTGTTGTCGGCCACCGGGCCGTGGATGGCGGCGAAGCCGCGGCCGACCTTCTCTTCCGGCGCCCAGTGGCTGGGCAGCGCGACGGCCAGCCAGGGCACGGTGCCGTCGGCGGCGTCGAGCAGCGCGAAGTCCTCCTCGAAGGCGAGCGCGAGCAGCCCGGCGAGCCGCCACGCGGGCGGCAGGCCCGTCAGGCAGCGGGCGATCTCGTCGCCGTGGCCGAAGCGGCCCGGCGCCAGTTGCTCGATGCGGCCGTCCGCGGCATCGATCGCGACGCCGAGGCCGTGCGCCAGCGCGCGCCGTCCGTCCCAGCGCCACGCTGCAGGCTGCTCGCGTGCCGCGTGCGCCGCCAGCGCGTGCAGCGCGGGCGTCGCGTCGAAGCCGGCACGCTGCAGCAGCGCCTGCGGCCAGAACGCCGACAGCACCGCGAGCTTCTCGCGCTGATGTCGCCCGCCCGCGGCGGCAGGGGTCAGCTGGGCCGCGTCGGCGGCCAGCCGGCGCAGCCCGGGCTGCATCCGGAACGGCGCCTGCACGGCGGCGTCGAAGTCGAGGCTCATCGCACGGCGGCGCGCCGCGCCGGCTGCGCCCGGTTCACGGCGCCCCGGGGGCGGGGTCGTGGCACACGGCCTCGACGTTGTTGCCGTCGGGGTCGATGACGAACGCGCCGTAGTAGTTCGGGTGGTAGTGCGGGCGCAGCCCCGGGCCGCCGTTGTCGCGGCCGCCCGCGGCCAGCGCGGCGCGGTGGAAGGCGTCGACCGCCGCGCGATCGGCGGCGCGCCAGGCGAGGTGGCAGCCGGTGCTGACCGGGTGGCCGCCCCAGGGCGACGGGCCGGCGACGAACCAGGTGTCGATCGCATCGCCGCATCCCAGACCGAGCACCTGCTCGCCGTCGTGGGTGGCTTCATGGCGAACGGTGTAGCCGAGCGGCGCCAGCGCGGCGGCGTAGAAGGCGCGCGTGCGGCCGATGTCGGCGACGCGCAGGGTCATGTGGTCGAGCATGGGCGGGCGGGCGGCGATTGGCAGCGCATGGCGGCTTGCTGCGGCCTGCTGCGGCCTGCGGCAGCAGGTCGGCCGAGGCCTGCAGCATAGGCCGCCGGCCGACCGGGCGCACCCCCACGGCGCCGGGCGGGCCGCCGCGGCCGCTCAGACCCGCTTGCGGTACTCGTGCGTGCGGGTGTCGATCTCGATCTTGTCGCCGCTCTCGACGAACAGCGGCACGCTGATCTCGAAGCCCGTTCCCACAAGCTTGGCCGGCTTCATGACCTTGCCCGAGGTGTCGCCCTTGACGGCCGGCTCGGTCTCGATCTCGCGCACCACGGTGGTGGGCATCTCGACGCTGATGGCCTTGCCGTCGTAGAACGTCACCTCGACCTGCATGCCGTCTTCCAGGTACTGGATCGCGTCGCCCATGTTGTCGGACTCGACCTCGTACTGGTTGTACTCGCCGTCCATGAACACGTACATCGGGTCGGCGAAGTAGGAGTAGGTGCACTCCTTCTTGTCGAGGATGATCTGGTCCATCTTGTCGTCGGCCTTGAAGACGACCTCGGAACCGGCGCCGTTGAGCAGGTTCTTCATCTTCATCCGCACGGTGGCGGCGCCGCGGCCGCCGCGGCTGTACTCGGTCTTCAGCACGACCATCGGGTCCTTGCCCTGCATGATGACGTTGCCGGCGCGGATTTCCTGTGCGAGTTTCATGGCGCGATCCTGGGGACGTGTCGGGTTGGGGCGGGCCGGAGCGGTGCGGCGCAGCCGCTCGCGGCGCCGGGCGCCGGTCGAGACTGCACCGATCCGCGCGGCCGGTGCTGCCGGTGCGGCAGGCCGGCCCGGTGTTCGGGACGGGTGACGCCGCCGGCGGGGCATCGGCGCCGATGCATCGCCGGCGCCGGGACGCTGCGCGCGGGCCTCCTGTCGTCCCGCGTCCTGCGGCCCCGTGGCGCCCCGATCCGTCCTGCCGCCGGGTCGGCCGGGCGCACGGCCCGGAAAACCCTCGATTCTAGCCTGCGCCGCGGTCGACGGCGAACGCGCGCAGCGCCGCCGCAAGGTCGGGGCGGCCGGCGAGTTCGGCGCGCAGGCCCTGCACGGCCCTGCACCACGGCGCCGCGGCGGCGAGGTCGTCCGCGCCCAGCGGCGCCGGCCGGGGCCAGACCGCGCTGCCGTTCCAGGCCCGCCACAGCGCGGCCACTGGCGCTGGCGGCGCCAGCCGGCCGAGCAGGGCCTCGACCTTGGCGTGGTGCGCGCCGTCGTGCTGCGGGTAGGCCTGCCAGACGAAGGGCACGCCTGCCCACAGCGCGCGCACCAGCGAGTCCTCGCCGCGCACGAAGGCGAGGTCGCTGCCCCAGAGCAGGCGGTCGAAGTCCGGCTGCGCGAGCCAGTCGAGTCCGTGCAGCCGCACGCCGGGCGGCGCCTGCCGCACCTGGCGCTGTGCCGGGCCGGGCGTCAGCAGCAGCAGCGCCGGCGCATCGCCGGGCCGCGCCGGCGCCAGCGCCTGCGGCAGCGCCTGTGCAGCCGGGTTGTCGTAGCAGAACAGCGTGACGACGCGCTCGCGCGGCTGCAGCCGGATGCCGCGCGCGGACAGCCACGCGCTGCGGTCGAACGCGGCGCGCGCCTCGAGCAGCCCGTCCTCGCGCAGCAGGCCGCCGGTGCGGGCGCTGAAGCCCGGGAAGAAGAACCACTTGCGCAGCCCGTCGGGGCGCGGCGAGGGTAGCGCGTGCGCCCGCTCGACCCAGTCCTCGGCGCTCAGGTGCTCGAGGTTGATCCACACCGGCGCACGCGCCGCGCCCCGCATCGCCTCGACGAAGGCCGGGGGAGGGTCGCAGCCGAAGGCCTCGACGACGACGTCGCCGCAGCCGGCCTGCGGCGGCGGCCCGGGCCAGCGCATCACCTCGACGCCCGGCGCGCCGCCCGGGGCCATCCACGCCAGCGCGGACGGGTCGTCGAGCACGAGCCGCACGCGGTCGCCGCGCGCGGCCAGCAGCGCGGACAGACGCCAGCACACGCCCACGTCGCCGAAGTTGTCGATGACGCGGCCGAACACCGTCCACCACAGCGGCCGCGGCTCCATCGCGCGATTATCGAAGGCGGCAGAATGCGCGGCGATGTCCGCCGACGCCCCTGCCCGCCGCACCCGAGCCGCGCGCGCCGAACGTGACGAGCGCGCCGACGGCGCTGTTCGTGCCGACCCCGCCGAAGGCGCTGAGCGTGCCCTCGGCGCCGAAAGCGCCGAAAGCGCCGCGGGCGCCGAGCGTGCGGATCGCGCCGATCCCGCCGCCACCGCCGACCCCGGCCACCGCGCCGGGGCCGAGGGGCGCGAACGCCTGCTGGCCGAGGTGGCGGCGCTGCCCAACCTGCCCGGCGTCTATCGCTGGCTCGACGCCGCCGGGCAGGTGCTCTACGTGGGCAAGGCGCGCAGCCTGAAGAAGCGCGTCGCGAGCTACCTGCACCGCGACCACGACGGCACCCGGATCGGGCAGATGGTGGCGCGCATCGCGCGGCTGGAGACCACCGTCGTGCGCACCGAGGCCGAGGCGCTGCTGCTCGAGAACAACCTGATCAAGACGCTCGCGCCGCGCTTCAACATCCTGTTCCGCGACGACAAGAGCTACCCGTACCTGAAGCTGGTCAGCCACGAGTACCCGCGGGTGGCCTACTTCCGCGGCGCGGTCGACCGGCGCCACCGCTACTTCGGCCCGTACCCGAACGCCTGGGCCGTGAAGCAGACGATCCAGCTGGTGCAGAAGGTGTTCCGGCTGCGCACCTGCGAGGACACGGTGTTCGCCAACCGCAGCCGGCCCTGCCTGCTGTACCAGATCGACCGCTGCAGCGGCCCGTGCGCGGGGCGCATCGGGCCCGCCGAGTACGAGCGCGACGTGCGTGACGCCGAGCGCTTCCTGCTCGGCGACGCCGACGGCGTGATCGCCGACCTGCAGTCGACGATGATGACGCACGCCGAGGCGCTGCGCTTCGAGGAGGCGGCCGCGGTGCGCGACCGCATCGGCTCGCTGTCCCGGGTGCTGCAGCAGCAGGCCGTGGAGCAGAGCAGCCTGTCGGCGTCGGACCGCGATGCCGACATCCTGGCTGTCCGCGTGGCCGGGGGCCGGGCCTGCGTCAACCTCGCGATGGTGCGCGGCGGCCGCCACCTCGGCGACCGCGCGTGCTTCCCGAGCCATGTCGACGAAGGCGCGGCCCTCGGCGCGGTGGCCGAGTCGACGGCGGATGGATCGTCGGGGGCGGACGGCGCCGGCGGAGCGGCCCCGTCCGTGCCCGAGGTCGCGGTGCTGGAGGCCTTCGTCGCCCAGCACTACCTGGTCCAGCCGCTGCCGCCGCTGCTGGTGACGAGCCACCCGGTCGGCGCCGCGCTGATCGAGGCGCTGTCCGGGCACGCCGGCACGCGCGTGCGCTGCACCCACCAGCCGCGCGAGCAGCGACGGATCTGGCTCGAGATGGCGGCCAAGGGGGCCGAGCTGGCGCTGGCGCGGCTGCTCGCCGAGGAGGGCTCGCAGCAGCAGCGCACCCGTGCGCTGGTCGAGGCGCTGGACCTCGACGTCGCCGACCCGTCGGCGCTGCGCGTGGAGTGTTTCGACGTCAGCCACACCGCGGGCGAAGCCACGCAGGCCTCCTGCGTGGTGTACGAGGGCCACGCGATGCAGCCGTCGCAGTACCGGCGTTTCAACGTCGAGGGCGTGCAGGGCGGCGACGACTACGCGGCGATGCGCCAGGTGCTCACCCGGCGCTACGCCCGCCTCGCCGAGGCGGTGGCCGCCGGCCGCGCCGATGACGGCGGCGGGGAGGGCACCGTGCAGGGCGCTGCCGAACTCGCCGCAGTGGATGCGTCAGCGGGTGGTGCAGCGGGTGGTGCAGCGGGTGGTGCCGCGGGTGGTGCCGCGGGTGGTGCAAGCGGGCCCGCGGTCCCGCCCGCCCGGACCCGGCGCGCGCCGCGCACGGCGGCGCGGATGCCCGACCTCGTGCTGATCGACGGCGGCCGCGGCCAGGTCGGCGTCGCGCGCGAGGTGTTCGAGGAGCTCGGCCTGGACGTCGGCCTGATCGTCGGCGTCGAGAAGGGCGAAGGCCGCAAGGTCGGGCGCGAGGAGCTGGTGTTCGCCGACGGCCGGCCCAAGGTCGGTCTCGGGCATGATTCGGCTGCGCTGATGCTGGTGGCGCAGATCCGCGACGAGGCGCACAGGTTCGCGATCACCGGGATGCGCGCCCGGCGCGCCGGGGTCCGGACCGGAGGCAGCCGGCTGGAGGAGATCCCCGGCGTGGGGCCGCGCAAGCGGGCGCGCCTGCTGCAGCGCTTCGGCGGGCTGCGCGGGGTGGCCAGTGCCGGCGTCGACGACCTGGCCGGGGTGGAAGGCATCTCGCGCGAACTGGCCGAGGAGATCTACCGTGCACTGCACTGACGAACCCGCCGCGGCGCCCGGCTCCGACCCCGCGGCGCGTCGACACGCGCTGCTGGCCGTGGCCGCGGCGGTGGCGGCACTGGCCGGCTGCGGCGCGCCGCCGCGGCGCGAGCCCGGGTCCGACGCCGCCTCGTCGGCGACCGAGCGCGCCTGGCAGGAGTTCCAGCGCAGCGCCGGCCGGCGCCTGGTGGCCGCGCACCCGCAGGGCACCTACACCGGCCGGGTGCCCGACGTGCTGTTCGGTATCCCGGTGCTGGAGACCGAGCTCAACGCAGACGGCTCGGTGCGCAGCATCCGCGTGCTGCGCGAGCCGAGCAACCCCGCCGCCCGCGACACGGTGCAGCTGGCCATGGCTGCGGTGCGCCGTGCGGCGCCCTACGGCGACATGACGCACCTGGCGCGGCCCTGGAAGTGGGTCGAGGCCTTCCTGTTCGACGAGCAGCGCCGCTTCAAGCCGCGCGCGCTCGACTGACGCCGGCCGCGGCCGGCCCCTGACGATGTTCTTCACCATCCCGACCCTGCTGACCTGGGCCCGCATCGCGGCGATCCCGCTCGTCGTGGGCGTCTTCTACCTGCCCTGGCCCGGCCCGACGAAGAACCTGATCGCGACCTCGCTGTTCGTGCTGTTCGCGCTGACCGACTGGCTCGACGGCTGGCTCGCCCGCAAACTGAACCAGACCTCCTCGTTCGGGGCCTTCCTCGACCCGGTGGCCGACAAGTTCCTGGTCTGCGCGTCCGTGCTCGTGCTCGTGCACCTGGAGCGCGCCGACGTCTTCGTCGCGCTGATCATCATCGGCCGCGAGATCGCGATCTCGGCGCTGCGCGAGTGGATGGCGCAGATCGGCGCCAGCCGCAGCGTCGCGGTGCACGTGCTGGGCAAGGCCAAGACGATGGTGCAGATGGTGGCGATCCCCTTCCTGCTTTACGACGGCGCGCTGTTCGGGGTCGTCGACACGCGGATCTGGGGCACGGTGCTGATCTGGATCGCCGCGGTGCTGACGATCTGGTCGATGGCGTACTACCTGCGCAAGGCACTGCCCGAGATCCGGGCCAAGGCACGTTGAGCCCGGCCACGACGGACGGCGATGCCCGCCGCGACGCGCTGATCGCGGCGATGCCGGCGGTCTTCGTCGGCATCTGGAGCACCGGCTTCGTGGTCGCGCGGTTCGGCATGCCGCACGCCGGGCCGATGGACTTCCTCGCCTGGCGCTACGCGCTGTCGATCGCCTGCTTCCTGGTGTGGATCCGCTGGGCCGGCGCGGTCTGGCCGCAGGGGCGGGCGCAGTGGGGACATCTGGCGGTGGTGGGCGTGCTGATCCACGCCGGCTACCTCGGCGGCGTGTGGACCGCGGTGAAGGCCGGCATGGGCGCGGGCACCTCGGCGTTGATCGTCGGCCTGCAGCCGGTGTTGACCGCCCTGTGGGTCAGCTGGACCGGGCAGGAGCGGCGAGTGACGCCGCGCCAGTGGCTCGGCCTCGCGCTCGGGCTGGCCGGGCTGGTGCTGGTCGTCTGGCGCAAGCTCGGCGTCGGCGAGATCACGGCGTTCAACCTGGGCGCGGCGGTGCTGGCCCTGGTGGCCATCACCGCCGGCACGCTGTACCAGAAGCGCCACGTGGCGCCCTGCGACGTGCGCACAGCCAACTGCGTGCAGCTGACGGCGGCCCTGGCGGTGACGCTGCCGCTGGCCCTGCTCGAGACCGCGCCGTTCGACCTGCACCCGCAGCTGCTCGGCGCAATGGCGTGGTCGGTGCTGGCCCTCACGCTGGGCGGCAGCTCGCTGCTGTACCTGCTGATCCAGCGCGGCGCGGCCACCCGCGTGTCGAGCCTGATGTACCTCGTGCCGCCGTGCACGGCGCTGCTCGGCTGGCTGCTGTTCGACGAGACGCTGGGCGCGCTGGTGCTGATCGGGCTGGCGCTCACCGCCGTCGGCGTGGCCCTCGTCGTCCGTGAACGAACCTGAGACCCTGGAGACCCGCATGAGCAAGCACCGCATCGCCGTCATCGCCGGCGACGGCATCGGCAAGGAAGTGATGCCCGAGGGGCTGCGCGCGCTCGACGCCGCCGCCCGCCGGCACGGCATCGCGCTCGAGGTCGACGAGTTCGACTTCGCGAGCTGCGACTACCACGCGAAGCACGGCGAGATGATGCCGCCGGACTGGAAGGACCGCATCGGCGGCCACGAGGCGATCTTCTTCGGCGCCGTCGGCTGGCCCGCCGCGGTGCCCGACCACGTCTCGCTGTGGGGCAGCCTGCTGAAGTTCCGGCGCGAGTTCGACCAGTACGTCAACCTGCGCCCGGCGCGGCTGATGCCGGGCATCCGCAGCCCGCTGGTCGACCGGGCCGGCCAGCCGCTTGCCCCCGGCGCGATCGACATGTGGATCGTGCGCGAGAACACCGAGGGCGAGTACTCGAGCGTGGGCGGGCGAATGTACGCCGGCACCGAGCGCGAGATCGTGATCCAGGAGACGATCATGTCGCGCCACGGCGTGGACCGGGTCCTGAAGTTCGCCTTCGAGCTCGCCGCCTCGCGTCCGCGGCGCAAGCTGACCTCGGCCACCAAGAGCAACGGCATCTCGATCACGATGCCGTACTGGGACGAACGCGTGCAGGCGATGGCGGCGCAGTACCCGCAGGTCGCGCTCGACCAGTTCCACATCGACATCCTCACGGCGCACTTCGTGCAGCGGCCGCAGCAGTTCGACGTCGTCGTGGCGAGCAACCTGTTCGGCGACATCCTGTCCGACCTCGGACCGGCCTGCACCGGCACCATCGGCATCGCGCCCTCGGCGAACCTGAACCCGACGCGGGCCTGGCCGAGCCTGTTCGAGCCGGTGCACGGCTCGGCGCCCGACATCGCCGGCAAGGGCGTGGCCAACCCGATCGGGCAGGTCTGGAGCGCAGCCATGATGCTCGATTTCCTCGGCCACCGCGACGCGCACGACACCGTGCTCGGCGCGATCGAGCGCGTGCTTGCCGACCCGGCCGCGCCGCGCACGCCCGACCTCGGCGGCCGCGCCGGTACGGCCGACCTCGGCCGTGCCATCGCGCAGGTGATCGCGGGCTGAGGCGCGCTTCGTGGCCGGGCGGCGCCTGCGCAGACACCTAGAATCGCGCTCCCGCTTGACACCTCGCGAAGCGCGGCGATGTAATGGAAAGATCGCCCGGACTCGCGCAGCCGTGCCAGCCGGGGCAGCCCGCGGGCCGTAGCGCCGGGCAGGGGCGGCAGCCGCCGCGTCATCGCAGAGTCGGGACAGCTCCACAGGAGGCAGCGTCGTGAACAAGTCGGAACTGATCGAGCAGATCGCAAGCCGCGCCGACATCTCCAAGGCCGCGGCCACCCGCGCGATCGACGCGATGACCGACGCGGTCCGCACGACGCTGAAGAAGGGCGGCACGGTCACGATCACCGGTTTCGGCACCTTCGCCTCGGCCAAGCGGGCCGCCCGCACCGGCCGCAACCCGCGCACGGGCGCGCCGATCAAGATCAAGTCCGCCCGGGTGCCCAAGTTCAAGCCGGGAAAGGCGCTGCGCGAGTCGATCCGCTAGCGCGTTGCCGGCGCGGGCAGCCTGCCCGCGGCTCCGTCTCCACGGGGTGCTTAGCTCAGCCGGTAGAGCGGCGCCCTTACAAGGCGTAGGTCGGCGGTTCGATCCCGTCAGCACCCACCACCTCCGACTAGAATCCGCGCCGCTTGGGGCTGCCGGGCGGCAACCGGCGACGGTCGGCCCCGGCGGCGGCGAGCGGGCGATGCCCCGTGCATCGTTCCGTCGCCTCTCGCAAAGGCAGCCGCCGCTGTCTGTGCGCGCCCCTCTTCGTCACCGCCCAGACCTGCAGCGACCGCCCGATGTTCGACCTCATCCGCAACCACCAGCGCCTGACGCTCGGGCTTCTGCTGCTGCTGATCATCCCCTCGTTCATCTTCTTCGGCATCGAGGGCTACGCGCGCTTCACCGGGGCTGGCAACGAGACGGTCGCCCAGGTCGGCCGGGTCAAGGTGACCCGGGCCGAGTGGGACCAGGCGCACCAGCGCTTCGTCGATCGCGCCCGGCGCCAGCAGCCGGGCCTGGATGTCTCCACGCTCGAGACCCCTTCGGCGCGCCGCGACACTCTGGACGCGATCGTGCGCGAGCGCACGCTGCTGGCCGCCGCGGCCGACATGCACCTGACGCCCTCCGACGCGCGGCTGCAGCGGCTGTTCGTCAGCGACCCGCAGTACGTGGGGCTGCGCAACCCCGATGGCAGCGTCAACCGCGACCTGCTGGCGATCCAGGGCATGAACTCGCAGATGCTGGAGCAGTCGCTGCGCCAGGAATACGCGATGCGGCAGGTGCTGGCCGGCGTGGAGCAGAGCGGCTTCGCTCCGGTGGCGGTGGCCGCGCGCGGCCTGGACGCGCTGCTCGAGCGCCGCGAGGTGCAACTGCAGCGCTTCGACCCGGCCGCGTACCGCGCGCGCATCAACCCGGGCGACGCCGAGATCGAGGCTTACTACAAGGCCAACGAGCCGCAGTTCCGGGCCCCGGAGCAGGCGCAGATCGAGTACGTCCAGCTCGACCTCGACGCGCTGGGCAAGGGCCTCGAGGTCGGCGAGGACGAAGCCCGGCGCTTCTACGAGGCCAACGCCGCGCGCTACACCACGCCCCAGGAGCGCCGCGCCAGCCATATCCTCGTCAAGGCCGACTCCGGCGCGAGCGCCGCCGACCGCGCCAAGGCCAAGGCCCGGGCCACGCAGCTGCTCGAGCAGGCGCGCGCCAACCCCGCCGGCTTCGCCGAGTTGGCGCGCAAGAACTCCGACGACCCCGGCTCGGCCGCGCAGGGCGGCGACCTGGACTTCTTCGCCCGCGGCTCGATGGTCAAGCCTTTCGAGGACGCCACCTGGGCACTGAACCCTGGCCAGATCTCGGACGTCGTCGAGAGCGACTTCGGCTACCACGTGATCCTGCTGACCGCGGTGCGTGGCGGCGAACGCAAGCCGTTCGAGTCGGCGCGCGCGGAGATCCTGGCCGAACTGCGCAGCACCCAGCTCGCGCGCAAGTGGCCCGAGGCTGCCGAGCAGTTCACCAACGCCGCGTACGAGCAGCCCGACAGCCTGCAGCCGCTCGTGGACAAGTTCAAGCTCGTCCGGCAGACGGCCACCGTGCAGCGCCGCGCCGCGCCCGGCGTGACCGGCGCGCTCGCCTCGCAGAAGCTGCTCGACGCCGTGTTCTCCAACGACGCGGTGAAGAACAAGCGCAACACCGACGCCGTCGAGGTCGGTCCCAACCAGCTGGTGGCTGCGCGCGTCGTCAAGCACGAGCCGGCGCGCGCGCTGGCGCTGGCCGAGGTGCGCGATCGCGTGCGCGAGCGCGTGGTGGCTGCACAGGCGGCGGCCATGGCGCGCACCGAGGCTGCCGCGCGCCTGGCGGCGCTGCGGCAGGCGCCCGCGGAGGCGCTGCCGCAGACCATCGTGCTGTCGCGGATGCAAACCCTCGGCGCGCCGCGCGAGGTGATCGACACCGTGCTGCGCGCCGACCCCGCGAAGCTGCCGCACCTGGCGCAGGTGGACCTCGGCGACGCGGGCACCTTCCTGCTGCGCGTGACGCGGGTGCTGCCGCGCGAGGTGCCCGCCGATGCCGAGGAAGGCCTGCGGCGCCAGTTCGCCCAGACTTGGTCGGCGGCCGAAACCGAGGCCTACCTCGGGGCGCTGAAGAAGCGCCACCGGGCCGAGGTCAAGCCGGCCGCCGCGGCGGCGCGCGCGGCTTCGGCGCCGACCTGATCGCCCGCCCGGGCGTCGGGCCTGTGCCTGGCGGCGGCTCGCCCCGACGCCGCTGTCGTCCCCTTGGCCTGCCGCCCAGGCAGTGCGGCGGCTATACTGGAAAGCTCCCGTCGGTGGCTGTAGCTCAGTTGGTAGAGTCCCAGATTGTGATTCTGGTCGTCGTGGGTTCGAGTCCCATCAGCCACCCCATCCCTCTTCAAGTCCCCGCTAAGTTGTTGATTTCTCAAGAAAATAAATGACTTAGCGCAGCGTATGAGCTGCGGTTGTTACACGGTCTGTCACACAACTCTGTGGTACAGGACCATGAAACAAATCGCTGAACATCTATACGCACGCGGCAAAGCTGGCAAGCTCTGCTGCCACATCCGCATCCCTTCCAAGCTCCAGGCTGCCTACCCTCGCGGCAAGGCCCACATCACCAACGCCTTGGGCACGAGTGATGTGGATGAGGGCAAGAGGCTTCTCGCCACAGAACTGGCGTGCATCTACGACGAGTTCGCTCGCAAAGAGAGCGCCCTGGCGGTCAAGGCCGCTCAGCGTGCCGCTCGCTCGGCTCAACGTCTGACTGCGCTCACTGATGCTCAGGTCCACGCTATCGCGGCCAATTGGGTGCATCAGTAGTTGCTGACAGACGACCTGGTGCGCAGCAGAGGACTTGACGACGACGAGTTCGAGGCATTGGACACTCAACTGCAGCAGCAGCGTAAAGAGCTCGGTCGCCTGCTGTCGCAGGGCAAGGTTGAGCCCATCCTGCCTGCAATGCGCGGCTTCATTCACCTTTTGGGGGCCGACGTCGAGCTCCCGCCGGACCAAGAGCGCCAGGTCGGATACAAGTTCCTCGAAGCCGTCGTCCAGACACCGGGCATTCGACTTGAGGGCTGCTGCGAGGGGCAGGTCGGTGTAGCTGCGCAGGTTCATCACGCGCGACTTGCCGGCGAAGCGGTAGCGCAGTCGCCAGTGCGGCGCCGTGCGATCGGGCCGCCAGGTCAGCACCAGCCCGTCGCCATCAGTGCGCCCCTCGAAGCGTTCACCGGCCTTGATCCAGTACCGGATCGCGACGTCGGTCAGCTTGCCCATCGTCCACCCCGCGTGTGTACCCGGAAAGGGCCCCGGACCGTTCCGGGTACACGCTAGTGTAGTGCGCGCCAAGTCGTAGAACTTAATTGCCCCGGCATACTCCAACCGCCCAGGAGGTGGGCGATGCGGGTTGCAAAGACGATCGAGTTGGATGCGCAGACGGACCGGGAGCTGCGGGTGCTGTCTCAGCGCAAGCGCATCGAGGTGCGTCTTCAGCAGCGTGCCCGGATCGTGCTGCTGGCAGCCAAGGGCATGCAGAACAAGGGGATCGCACTTGAGGTGGGCCTGGACCGGCGCCAGGTGGCGCTGTGGCGGGCGCGCTTCCTCGAGGGTGGCATCGACGCGCTGCGCAAGGACGCGCCGCGGTCTGGACGGCCTGCCAACGTGATGTCGGCGATGGAGTCGCGCATCGTGCAGGCCACGCTGCACGAGCGGCCGGCCAACGCCACGCACTGGAGTACCCGCACGCTGGCCGAACACCTGGGTATCGGTGCGACTACGGTGCGCACGGCCTGGCGCCGCAACGGCCTGAAGCCTCATCTGAGCCGTACCTTCAAGGTCTCGCGAGATCCGCGTTTCCAGGACAAGCTGCTGGACGTGGTGGGCCTGTACCTGAACCCGCCGGAGCACGCCCTGGTGCTCAGCTGCGACGAGAAGAGCCAGATCCAGGCGCTCAACCGAACGCAGCCCGGGCTGCCGATGAAGGCCGGGCGTGCGGGCACCGTCACCCACGACTACAAGCGGCACGGCACGACAACGCTGTTTGCGGCGCTGAATACGCTCGATGGAAGCGTGATCTCGATGTGCCAGCCCCGTCACCGGCACACCGAGTGGTTGAAGTTCCTGCGCCTGATCGACCGCAAGACGCCCAAGGGCCTGACGCTGCACCTGGTGGTGGACAACTACGCCACGCACAGCCATCCCGAGGTTCAGGCTTGGCTGGCCAGGCACCCTCGCTTCGTCATGCACTTCACCCCGACGGGCGCCTCGTGGCTGAACATGGTCGAGCGCTTCTTCCGCGACATCACCGCCAAGCGCATCCGGCGCGACAGCTTCACCAGCGTGCCTGAGCTCGAGCTGGCCATCGACCTGTACGTCGCCAATCACAACGCCGAGCCGAAACCGTTCATATGGACAGCCAGTGCCTCGGACATCCTGGCTAAGGTGACCAGAGCCAAGGCAGCGCTGGCAGCTGTCTCAAGATAAGTGCACAACAGGACCGCGCACTACACTAGGGCACACGGAAATTCTGGGATGGGGTGGGACGCTGTTCAACCTCCCGAAACGCTAAGCCCGTGTAAACGCTGGACTTTCCGGCCGCTTGGGGGTGTCAAGAGACCCCGTGGAACCTCACTCGATGTTCTGCACCTGCTCGCGCATCTGCTCGATCAGGACCTTCATGTCCACCGAGATGCCGGTCAGCTCGAGCGCAGCCGACTTGCTGCCGAGCGTGTTGGCCTCGCGGTGCAGTTCCTGGATCAGGAAGTCGAGCCGCTTGCCGACCTCGCCGCCGGCGTCCAGCAGGCGGTCGATCTCGTCGAGGTGGGCCTGCAGGCGCGACAACTCCTCGGCCACGTCGATCCGGATCGCGTAGGCGGCGGCCTCGGCGAGCGCCCGCTCCTGCACGGCGGCCGCGGCCACGCCGGCGGCCCCCTGCACCGCATGCAGCGCCTCGTTCCAGCGCTCGACGAAGCGCTGCTGCTGGCGCTGCACGACCGAAGGCACCAGCGGGCCGGCGCGTCCGGCCAGTTGGCGCAGCTGCGCGATCCTCTCGCGCAGCGTCGCGGCCAGGCGATCGCCCTCCCGGGCACGCGCCTCGGCGAGCCCGGCCAGGCAGGCGCGGGCGGCCGCCAGCACCGCCTCGTCGGCGCGCGGCGCTGCCGCGGCGCTGCGGCACCAGGCGAGCGCCTCGTTCACGGACAGCGGCCGCGCGTCCGGCAGCCGGGCGGTCACCTCGGCCTGCAGCGCGGCCAGCCGGGCGAGCTGGTCCGCGCCGGGCTGCGGCCAGGGGTCGGCAGCCTCGCGGCCGGCGGCGATGCGAAGCTCGACCTTGCCGCGCCGCAGCCGGGCGCCGGCCAGATCGCGCAGGGCCGGCTCCAGGCCCCGCAGTTCGTCGGGCAGGCGCAGCGAGAGGTCGAGGAAGCGGCCGTTCACCGAGCGGGCCTCGACAGTCAAATTGGCCGCGCCATCGTTGCCATCGGCGCCCTCTGTGCCGGCGACGGCGTAACCCGTCATGCTATAAACAGTCATCGTCCCGCGCCGCCTCCGGACCCGACGCGCATTATGTCCAAGCCCAAGCCCGCACCGCTGCCCTCGGGCACCGTGGTCGGGGGCTACACGATCGTCAAGAAGATCGCCGCCGGCGGGTTCGGCGTCGTCTACCTCGCCGAGGGCGAGAACAGGCAGTTCGTCGCGGTCAAGGAGTACCTGCCGGCGTCGTTGGCCGAGCGCAGCCCCGGCGAGCTGACACCGCGCGTCAAGCCGGACAAGCAGCCGCTGTACCGGCTCGGCCTGAAGAGCTTCTTCGAGGAAGGCCGCAGCCTCGCGCAGATCAGCCACCCGAGCGTGGTCTCGGTGCTGAACTTCTTCCGCGAGAACGAGACGGTGTACATGGTGATGAACTACCTGCAGGGCGACACGCTGCAGGACTTCATCGTCACGGCCCGCGACCTAAAGCGGGACAAGGTGTTCCGCGAGAGCACGATCCGCTCCCTGTTCGACGAGATCCTGCGCGGGCTGCGCATCGTCCACCAGCACAAGATGCTGCACCTGGACATCAAGCCGGCCAACATCTTCGTCACCAACGACAACCGGGCCGTGATGCTCGACTTCGGCGCAGCCCGCGAGGTGCTGTCCAAGGAAGGCAACTTCATCCGCCCGATGTACACGCCGGGCTTCGCCGCGCCCGAGATGTACCGGCGCGACGGCACGCTCGGGCCCTGGACCGACATCTACGCGATCGGCGCCTGCATCTACGCCTGCATGCAGGGCTACCCGCCCAACGACGCCCCGCAGCGCCTCGAGAAGGACCGCCTCGCGCTGAGCCTCTCGCGGCTGCGCAACGTCTACAGCGACAACCTGATCGAGGTCACGGAGTGGTGCATGGCGCTCGACCCGCTGTCGCGGCCGCAGAGCGTGTTCGCGCTGCAGAAGGAGCTGGCGCGCGAGACCGAGCGCCGCTACACCAAGCTGAGCTTCGGCGAGCGGCTCAAGCTGCAGCTCGAGACCCTGAAGACCGGCACCAGGACCTGACCCACCGTGGCCGCGTCCGACCTGACCGCCGCCGCGCCGGTGCCGCCCGCGGCGGCTCGCGCCCCGGCCGTCGCCCGCACCTGACCGCCCGATGCGCTTTGCCGTCTACCAGGTCAGCCGCAAGGGCGGCCGCGCCAAGAACGAAGACCGCATGGGCTACTGCTACACGCGGGAGTCCGGCCTGTTCGCGCTGGCCGACGGCATGGGCGGCCACCCCGAGGGCGAGGTCGCCTCGCAGCTGGCGCTGCAGACGCTGGCAGCCAGTTTCCAGCGCGAGGCCCGGCCGCGGCTGGCCGACCCGCTGCGATTCCTGCACGACGCGATCGTCGCCGGCCACCACCAGCTGCTGCGCTATGCCACCGAGCGCGGCCTGCTGGACACGCCGCGCACCACCATCGTCGCCTGCCTGCTGCAGGGCAACGCCGCCTACTGGGCGCACTGCGGCGACTCGAGGCTGTACCTGGTGCGCGGGGACAAGCTCGTGGCGCGCACCCGCGACCACTCCTACAGCGAGCTGCAGGAGACGCTGGCACATGTGATGCCTACAGGCGACCGGCTCAACCGCAACGTGCTGTTCACCTGCCTGGGTAGTCCGGGCAAGCCGGTGGTCGACGCCGCCGGACCGCTGCGCATGCACCCGCGCGACCGGGTGCTGCTCTGCTCCGACGGGCTGTGGAGCAGCGTGTCCGACGCCGAAATCACCGACGTCGTGGCTGCCCACCCCATCTCCGAGGCGGTGCCCGAGCTCGTCGAGCGCGCGCTTCGGGTCGCCGGCGAGCGCAGCGACAACGTGACGGCGCTCGCGGTCGAGTGGGAAGGCGCCGAAGGCACCGACAGCGGCGTCTCCACCCACTCGCTGGGTCAGGAGGTCTTCGCTTCGACGATCCAGGCCTCCATCGGCAGCGAGAGCCCGCCGGGCAGCGTCGACGAACTCGACGACGCCGAGATCGAGCGCTCGATCCGCGAGATCAACGAGGCGATCCGCCGCAGCTCGGACCGGCGGCGCTGACTCTCCGGGCCGACCGCGCGCCGGACGCGCCGCCTGCCGGTTGACCCGGCGCCTGGCGGCGGCCGCGCGTGCCGCGACAATGCGGCCCATGACATACGAACGATCGGGCGGTCGCGCCCACGACGCCCTGCGCCCGGTGACCCTGGAGCGCGGCTACACCCGGCACGCCGAGGGCTCGGTGCTGGTGGCCTTCGGCGGCACCCGCGTGCTGTGCACGGCCTCGGTGGAGGAGAGGGTACCGCCGCACAAGCGCGGCAGCGGTGAGGGCTGGGTCACCGCCGAGTACGGCATGCTGCCGCGCAGCACCCACACCCGCAGCGACCGCGAGGCGGCCAAGGGCAAGCAGAGCGGGCGCACCCAGGAGATCCAGCGCCTGATCGGGCGCAGCCTGCGCAGCGTGTTCGACCTCGCGGCGCTGGGCGAGCGCACCATCCACCTCGACTGCGACGTGCTGCAGGCCGACGGCGGCACCCGCACCGCGGCCGTCACCGGCGCCTTCGTCGCCGCCCACGACGCGGTCGGCTGGCTGCTGTCCCAGGGCCGGATCGCCGACAGCCCGATCCGCGACTTCGTCGCCGCGGTGTCGGTCGGCGTCGTCGACGGCGTGCCTCTGCTCGACCTCGAGTACGTGGAGGACTCGGCCTGCGACACCGACATGAACGTCGTCATGACCGGCGGCGGCGGCTTCGTCGAGGTGCAGGGCACGGCCGAGGGGGCGCCGTTCTCGCGCGCGCAGATGGACGCGCTGCTCGCGCTGGCCGGCCGCGGCATCGGCGAGCTGGTTCGCGCGCAGCGCCGCTCGCTCGGCCTGGACGCATGACGGCGCGCGCCACGGGCGCCGCACCGCTGCGGCTGGTGCTGGCGTCGAACAACGCGCGCAAGCTGGCCGAGATGCGCGCGCTGCTGGACGGGCTGGCGCTGGAGCTCGTGCCGCAGGGTGAGCTCGGCATCCCCGAGGCCGACGAGCCGCACGGCACCTTCGTCGAGAACGCGCTGGCCAAGGCGCGCGCGGCGGCGCGCGCGTCCGGCGGCGCCGCGCTGGCCGACGATTCCGGGCTCGTGGTGCCGGCGCTCGGCGGCGAGCCGGGCGTCGTCTCGGCCGAGTACGCCGGGCCCGTCCCCGCCGCCGGGGTGCCGGATCGCGAGGCGCGACGCCGGCAGCAGGACGAGGCGAACAACGCGCTGCTGCTGCAGCGCCTGCATGGCGTGCCCGACCGCCGCGCCGCCTTCGTCTGCACGCTGGTCGCCGTTCGCCACGCCGGCGATCCGCTGCCGCTGGTGGCGACGGCACGCTGGGAAGGTGTGGTGCTGGAGGCAGCGCGCGGCAGCGGCGGCTTCGGCTACGACCCGCTGCTGTGGATTCCCGCGCTCGGCGCAAGCGTGGCCGAGCTGGACCCGGCGCGGAAGAACCGCCACAGCCACCGCGCGCAGGCCGCGGCGCAGATGCGTGAGCTGCTGCGCGTGCAGTGGGACCTGTGACCGCGACGTGGACGAGCCGCTGACCGAGGCGCAACTGCCGGCCGCGGCCGCGCTGCAGCATCACTTGCGGCCCGGGACACTGCAGCTGGCCGCGCCGCCGCCGCTGGCGCTGTACGTGCACCTGCCGTGGTGCCTGCGCAAGTGCCCGTACTGCGACTTCAACTCCCACGCGTGGGATGGCGGGCGCGGCGCGCTGCCCGAGGCGCGTTACCTCGACGCCCTGGTGGCCGACCTCGATGCCGCGCTGCCGCTGGTCTGGGGCCGGCGGGTGGCGAGCGTGTTCATCGGCGGTGGCACGCCGAGCCTGTTCTCGCCCGAGGCCATCGACCGTCTGCTGGCCGACGTGCGTGCGCGGCTGCCGCTGGAGCCGGGTGCCGAGGTCACGCTCGAGGCCAACCCGGGCACGTTCGAGCGCGAGCGCTTCCGTGCCTTCCGCGCGGCGGGGGTCACGCGCCTGTCGGTGGGCGTGCAGAGCTTCGACGACGCGATGCTCGCGAGGCTGGGCCGCGCGCACGACGCGGCCCAGGCGCGCGCCGCCGTGGCCGAGGCCGCGACCGCCTTCGACACCTTCAACCTCGACCTGATGTACGCGCTGCCGGGTCAGACCCCCGGGCACCTCGCACGCGAGCTCGACATGGCGCTCGGGTTCGAGCCGCCACACCTGTCGATCTACCACCTGACCGTCGAGCCCAACACCGCCTTCGCGCGCCAGCCGCCGGGGGATCTTCCGGACGACGACACGGCCGGGGCGATGCTCGACCTGGTGGTCGAGCGCACCGCCGCCGCGGGCCTGCAGCGCTACGAGGTCTCGGCCTTCGCGCAGCCGGGACACCGCTGCCGGCACAACCTGAACTACTGGCAGTTCGGCGACTACCTGGGCATCGGTGCCGGAGCGCACGGCAAGCTGAGCTTCGCTCACCGCGTGCTGCGCCAGGTACGCTGGCGCGACCCGGCCACCTACGTCGAGCGCGCCCTGGCCGGCGCGGCGGTGAGCAACGAGCACGAGGTCGCCCGGCGCGACCTGCCGTTCGAGTTCATGATGAACGCGCTGCGCCTGCGCGAGGGCTTCGCACTGGCCACCTTCGGCGAGCGCACCGGCCTGCCGCCGTCGACCGTCGAGGCCGCGCTGGCCGAGGCCGAGCGGCGCGGGCTGGTCGTTCGCGGCGGCAACCCGGAGACGGTGTCGCCCACCGCCCGCGGCCTGGACTTCCTGTCCGACCTGCAGGCGCTGTTCCTGCCTCCCGGGCCGCGCCGCCCCTGAGGCGGGCCGCGCTCAGATGCGCGACGTGGCCAGGCCGGCGGTGCTGCGCAGCCGCTCGATCAGGCGCGGTGCGATCTGCGCCAGCGGCAGCACCTCGTCTGCGGCGCCGTGCTGGATGGCCTCGCGCGGCATGCCGAACACGACGCAGGTGGCCTCGTCCTGGCAGATGTTGAAGCTGCCGGCATCGCGCATCGTGCGCATCGACCGCGCCCCGTCGCCGCCCATGCCCGTGAGCATCACGCCGAGCGCGTTGCGGCCGGCCACGCGCGCGGCCGACTCGAACAGCACCTCGACGCTCGGCTTGTGGCGGTTGACCGGCTCGCCGTCGCGCACGCGGGCCACGTAGTTGGCGCCCGAGCGCTCCACCGACAGGTGCATGCCGCCCGGGGCGACGTAGGCGTGGCCGGGCAGCACGCGCTCGCCGTCCACCGCCTCGGCCACGCGGATGCGGCACAGGTCGTTCAGCCGCGCGGCATAGCTCTTCGTGAATCCCGGGGGCATGTGCTGCGCGATCAGCACCGCCGGCGCGTCGGCCGGCAGCTTCATCAGCACCTCGCGCGTGGCCTCGGTGCCGCCGGTGGATGCGCCGATGAAGATCAGCTTCTCGGTCGACAGGCGTCCGAGTGGCAGCGGGGCGGCCGCGGCGGCCGGAGCGCCGGTGCCGCCCGCTGCGCCCGGCGCCGCGGCCTGGGCCGACGCCGAGGCCAGGCGGTGGACGCGCGCCCGCGCCGCGGTGCGGACCTTCTCGGTGATCTCGGCCCCGAGCAGCTTGAGCCCGTCGGCCACGCCGATCTTCGGCTTGGCGACGAAGTCCACCGCGCCGAGCTCGAGCGCCTTCAGCGTGACGTCGGCGCCGCGCTCGGTCAGCGTCGAGACCATCACCACCGGCATCGGCCGCAGCCGCATCAGGCGCGACAGGAAGTCGAGCCCGTCCATCCGTGGCATCTCGACGTCGAGCGTGATGACGTCCGGGTTCAGGCTGCGGATCATCTCGCGCGCCACCAGCGGATCGCTGGCCGCGCCGATGCACACCATGTCCGGCTGCCGGTTGATGATCTCGGTGAGCAGGCTGCGCACCAGGGCGGAGTCGTCGACGACGATGACGCGGATCTTGTTCATGGTGGCTGGGCCCCGACGGGTCAGAAGAGGTCGATCGAGCCGCCCGCACGAGGCGCCGCGCGCGCCGCAGCGGCGCGCTCCTGCGCCGCCAGTGCATCGGCATTCGCACTGGCAAGGCGCTTGACCAGCGCCTTGCCGCTGGCCGGCAGGAAGCAGACCTTGCGTGGATAGATGTCCATCACGTCCTTGCTGACCACCGTGATGCGCTCGGTGCGCAGGTAGTCCATCACGAAGGCCGTGTTGCGCTCGCCGACGTTGATGCTGTTCATGCCGCCCAGCACCGCGCCGCCGCCGAAGACCTTGGCCTCCATCGTGCTGCGCGTCGCGCCGCGCTTGACCATCTCGCCGATCAGCAGCTCCATCGCGTAGCTGCCGTAGCGGCCGCTGACGTCGCCGTTGCCGCCGCCGTCGGGTAGCAGGAAGTGGTTCATGCCGCCGACGCGCTTCTCGCGGTCCCACAGGCAGGCGGCGATGCACGAGCCGAGCGTGGTCGTGATCAGGATGTCCTCGTCGTGGACGAAGAACTCCCCTGGCAGGACCTTGCATGCATCGTTGCGGAAATGCGAGTCCCAGAAGAAGAACGAGGCCTCGCCGGGCTTGCGCGCGGCGGCCTTCAGCCGCTCGAGCCGCGACGGCGCGGCGCGCGCCGCGGCCGGGGCGGGCGCGGTCATCGACGACAGGACACTCATGGGGGAATATCGGGTACGGTGGCGGGGTCTTGAGCCGGGGCCTCCAGACGGGTCCGGCTAGACGCGCTCGTAGATGGTCTTGCCGCGCAGCCGGAACAGGTCGCGCGAGTCGGTGAAGTTCTCGGAGTGCCCGACATACAGCAGCCCGCCGGGGCGCAGCACGCCGTGGATGCGCTCGAGCACACGGCGCTGCGTCGCGTGGTCGAAGTAGATCATCACGTTGCGGCAGAACACCATGTCGAAGGGGTCGCCGAGGCTGGCGTAGCTGCCGCTCATCAGGTTGAAGGTGCGGAACTCGACCATCCGCGCCAGTTCAGGCCGCACGCGGATCGAGCCGGCGTTGGCGCCGGTGCCGCGCAGGAAGTGGCGGCGCAGCCGCTCCGGGTCGAGGCCGCGGGAGTCGGCCGGGTAGACGCCGCGCTGCGCGCTGGCGAGCACGCGGGTGTCGATGTCGCTGCAAACCACGCGCACCGGCGCGGAGGCGCCCAGCGCCTCGACGACCGTCATCGCGATCGAGTACGGTTCCTCGCCGGTGCTGGCGGCGCTGCACCAGATGCGGATCGGCCGCGCGGCGCGTGCCCGCAGGTCCTGCACCAGTGCCTGGAAGTGATGCTCCTCGCGGAAGAAGGCGGTCAGGTTGGTCGTCAGGCAGTTGACGAACTCCTGCCACTCGGCGTCGCTGCCGCTGCGCTCGAGCCAGGCCAGGTAGTCGGCGAACGAGCGCTGGCCGTTCTCGCGCAGGCGACGCGTCAGGCGGCTGTAGACCATGGCCTGCTTGCCGGCGTTCAGGCTGATCCCGGCGCGCTGGTAGATCAGTTCCCGCACCCGCTCGAAGTCGGCGGGCGACATCGTGAATTCGGGCTCGGCCGCGAGCGTGAGCGCGGAGGGGCTCAGGGCGGCAGACAGGGTGGCAGGCATCTTCGGCGGATCTCGGCAGGACGGACGGCAGGGTCGGGTTCACGCGGCGGCTTGCGCCGTCGGCGCGCACCACCGGGCCGCGGGTGGGCGCCCGCGTCCGCATGTGTCGAATGTGAGGGAAGGGCCAGCCCTGCGTTGGGCCGAAACGCGCCGCCTCCCGCTGCCACTTCGGCTCCGGCGGCCCGCTGGCGCAGGCTAGACTCGCCCGCGCTGGGGCTGACCGTGAAATCCTGCACCTACCTGCCTGGCGGCGCGCCGGCATTGCCGGCGTCGCGCGCTGCCCGCGGCTGCGTCCGCCGCCCGGACCGATGAGCGACACCGGCGGGGACGCGCCCGTCCCGTTCGAGCTTCTCGGGGGCGAGCCGGGCGTTCGCATGCTGGTCGACCGCTTCTACGATCTGATGGACCTCGAGCCGCAGTTCGCCGGGCTGCGTGCGCTGCACCCGGGTGCGCTCGACGGCTCGCGGGACAAGCTGTTCTGGTTCCTCTGTGGCTGGCTCGGCGGGCCCGACCACTACGTCGAGCGCTTCGGCCACCCGAGGCTGCGGGCGCGCCACCTGCCTTACCCGATCGGCATCGCCGAGCGCGACCAGTGGATGGCGTGCATGGGCCTGGCCTTGCAGGATCTGGCCGTCGACGAGGCGCTCGCCACACGGCTGCTGCAGGCCTTCTTCGGCACTGCCGATTGGATGCGCAACCGCGGCGTGTGAGGCCGGCCGCGTTTGGGTGGGCCGCGGGTCGCGGGCCGCGAGCCTGGCGGGCGGCGGGCTCCTCGGGCTCAGCCCCGAAGCAGCACGATCAGCGCGCCGGCTCCGCCCTGCGGCCCGCTGGCCTGGGCGAACGCGAGCACCGCCTGTGCCTGCGCCAGCCAGCGTTGCGCCTTGCCCTTGAGCACCGGCTCGCGCCCGGGCGAGCCCAGGCCCTTGCCGTGCACCACGCGCACGCAGCGCCAGCCGCGACGCGAGGCGAGCGCCAGGAAGTCGGCGAGCGCATCGCGCGCCTCTTCGCGGCGCAGGCCGTGCAGGTCGACCTCGCCCTGGATCGCCCAGTGGCCGCGCCGCAGCCGGGCCAGCACGTCCGGGCCGATGCCCGGACGGCCGAACGACAGGCCGTCGTCGGTGTGCAGCAGCGACTCGATGTCGACCGCGTCGGACCAGGCCTCGCGCAGCGCGGCGCGTTCGTCGAGCTCGCGCTGGCGCGGCACCGGCTCGGGACGCAGCGGCGCGTGCAGCACCCGCCGCTGCCGCTGCGGCTCGGGCAGCGGCGTCACCGGGCCCACCGCATCGACGAACTCGCGCGCGGCGCGCTCGCGTCGCGCGCGCTCGGCCGCCTCGTGCGCGCGGCGTGCCGCCGCGACGCGCTCGTGCTCGCGCAGCGCCTCGCGCAGCGCGCCCAGCTCCGACATCGTGCGGGCCTTCATCGCGCTACAGCAACCCGCGCTCGGCCATCGAGCAGCACTGGCCGCACCCGACGACGACGTGGTCCAGCACCCGCACGTCCACCAGCGCCAGCGCGCCTTTCAGCGCCAGCGTCAGGTGCTCGTCGGCGCGCGAGGGCTCGGCCACGCCGGACGGGTGGTTGTGCGCCAGCACCACCGCGGCGGCGTTGTGCGCCAGCGCGCGCTTGACCACCTCGCGCGGGTGCACGCTGGTCTGCGCCAGCGTGCCGGCGAACAGCCGCTCGAAGGCGAGCATGCGGTGCTGCGCATCGAGGAACAGCACCGCGAAGACCTCGTGGCCGAGGCCGCCGAGCTGCAGCGCGAGATAGTCCTTCACGCGCGCCGGCGACTCGAACACCGGCGCCTCGCGCAGCCCCTGGGCGAGCGCCCGGCGGGCCAGCTCCATCACCGCCATCAGCTCGGCGCGGCGCGCCGGGCCGATGCCGCGCACGGCCGCCAGCTGGGAAGCGTCGGCCTGCAGCAGCCCGCGCAGCCCGCGGCACTGCGCCAGCAGCTGCGCCGCCAGCGCCAGCACGCCCTGGCCGCGCGTGCCGGTGCGCAGCAGCAGCGCCAGCAGTTCGGCGTCGGCCAGCGCGGCCGGGCCGAGCGCCAGCAGCCGCTCGCGCGGGCGCTGTTCTGCAGGCAGGCTCTTGATCATGTGCGGCGCGGCGCCAGGCGAGGCGGTCGGTACAATCGGTGGCAGTCTATGCGGCGCCGAGCGGCCCCGCACCACCTTCGGGAACGGGTGCCGGCGGGCCCTCCGCCCCCGCCCTCCGGCAGGCACCCGGACGAGGGTGCGCGCCGGCCCGTCCCGCACGCCAAACCCTGCCACCACCCCCCGTGACCGCCACCGTCCGCCCCGGCTCGTTCCTGACGCTGCACTACCGCCTGGCCGCTGGCGACGGCACGCCGGTGGTGGACACCTTCGCCGACAAGCCGGCGACGCTGTCGCTCGGCGCCGGGCAGCTGGCGCCGGCCATCGAGGAGCGGCTGGTCGGGCTCGCCGAGGGGGCCGAGGCCACCTTCGAGCTGCCGCCCGGGGCCGCCTTCGGCGAGCGCAACCCCGAGCTGCTGCAGCGCGTGCGGCGCACGCTGCTCGACGAACTGGGCGACCCCGATGCCGATTACGCCGTCGGCGACGTGGTCCAGTTCCCCACGCCCGACGGCCAGGCCAGCTACGCCGGCGTCGTGCGCGAGTGCGGCCCCGACTGGCTGCTGTTCGACTTCAACCATCCGCTGGCGGGCCGCGCGGTGCGCTTCGACGTCAAGCTGCTGGGGGTCATGTGAGCGCAGGCACGGCCGACGGGGTGCGCGTCGACGAGGTGCTGCTGGCCGAGCCGCGCGGCTTCTGCGCCGGCGTGGACCGGGCCATCGAGATCGTCGAGCGGGCGCTGGTGCGCTTCGGCGCGCCGATCTACGTGCGCCACGAGATCGTGCACAACACCTTCGTCGTCAACGACCTCAAGGCCAAGGGTGCCATCTTCATCGAGGACCTGGCCGAGGTACCGCCGGGGGCTACGCTGGTGTTCAGCGCCCACGGCGTCAGCAAGGCCGTGCGCAGCGAGGCCGCGCGGCGCGGCTTCCAGGTCTTCGACGCCACCTGCCCGCTGGTCACCAAGGTGCACGTCGAGGTGGCCAAGCTCTCCAAGGAGGGCTACGAGTTCATCATGATCGGCCACAAGGGCCACCCCGAGGTCGAGGGCACGATGGGCCAGCTGCACGAGGGCATCTACCTCGTGGAGGACGTGGCCGACGTGGCGCGCGTGCAGCCGCGCGGCGGGCGGCTGGCGGTGGTGACGCAGACCACGCTGTCGGTGGACGACGCGGCCGAGATCCTGGCGGCGGTCAAGCAGCGCTTCCCGCACGTGCGCGAGCCGAAGAAGCAGGACATCTGCTACGCCACGCAGAACCGGCAGGACGCGGTCAAGGTGCTCGCGCCCGCGGTCGACGTCGTCGTCGTCGTGGGCAGCCCCACCAGCAGCAACAGCAACCGCCTGCGCGAGCTGGCCGAGCGGCTGGGCACGCCGGCCTACATGGTCGACAGCGCCGAAGACCTCGACCCGGCGTGGCTCGACGGCCGGCGCCGTGTCGGCCTGACCGCCGGCGCCTCGGCGCCGGACATCCTGGTGCAGCAGGTGATCGCGCGGCTGCGCGAGCTGGGCGCGCTGTCGCTGCGCAAGATGGACGGTGTCGAGGAGTCGGTGCACTTCCCGCTGCCGCGCGGGCTGGGCGACCGCAGCATGGCCGAGCTGGCCGCGGCGCGTGCGGCGGGCCACGCGGCGGAGCTCGACGAGCAGGACGAGGGCGATGCCGCCGCCAGCGCGGGCGCCACCGCAGCCGGCGACAGCGCCGCCCCGGCCGGCAGCGCCCGGACCGTCGACCGATCTTGACGCCCGCCGCCGCGCCCCTGCTGCGCGGCGCGGGCCCCGTCGGGACGTCCCGACACCCGACCCCGCCGCAGCCCCGTCGACCCCGGACCGATCCAGGAGCTCCTCATGCTCGACATCAACCTGCTGCGCCGCGACCTCGATGCCGTGGTCGCGCAGCTGCAGCGACGCAAGAACCCGCAGCCCTTCCTCGACGTCGCGCGCTTCCAGGCGCTTGAGGCCGAGCGCAAGCAGATCCAGACCGCCACCGAGCAGCAGCAGGCACGGCGCAACGCGCTGAGCCGGCAGATCGGCCAGGCCAAGGCCAAGGGCGAGGACGCGAGCGCGCTGCTGGCCGAGGTGGGCGGCCTGGGCGACGCGCAGAAGGCCGGCGCCGCCCGGCTCGAGCAGATCCAGGCCGAGCTGCAGTCGATGCTGATGTCGATCCCGAACCTGCCGCACGCCAGCGTGCCCGACGGCGCGGACGAGACCGCCAACGTCGAGGTGCGCCGCTGGGGCAGCCCGCGGGCGTTCGACTTCCCGCCGCGCGACCATGTCGACCTTGGCGCCGGGCTCGGCCTGGACTTCGAGACCGGCGCGCTGCTGTCGGGCTCGCGCTTCACCTTCATGCGCGGGCCGGCGGCGCGGCTGCACCGGGCGCTGGCGCAGTTCATGCTCGACCTGCACACGCGCGAGCACGGCTACACCGAGTGCCACACGCCCTACATCGTCAACCGCGAGATCCTCGAGGGCACCGGCCAGCTGCCCAAGTTCCGGCAGGACATGTTCTGGGTCTACCGCGGCAGCGACGGCTCGGGCGAGGAGGCCGCGCCCGAGCAGTACCTGATCAGCACCTCGGAGATATCGCTCACCAACAGCGTGCGCGAGCGCATCCTCGAGCCGGGCCAGCTGCCGATGCGCCTGACGGCGCACAGCCCCTGCTTCCGCAGCGAGGCCGGCAGCGCCGGGCGCGACACCCGCGGCATGATCCGCCAGCACCAGTTCGACAAGGTCGAGATGGTGCAGGTCACCTCGGCCGAGGCGAGCTACGAGGCGCTCGAGCAGATGGCCGGGCACGCCGAGGCGGTGCTGCAGCGGCTGGAGCTGCCGTACCGCGTGGTGGCCCTCAGCACCGGCGACATGGGCTTCGGCAGCGCCAAGACCTACGACCTCGAGGTGTGGCTGCCGGGGCAGGGCGCCTACCGCGAGATCAGCTCGGTCAGCAACTGCGAAGCCTTCCAGGCCCGGCGGATGCAGGCGCGTGCGCGCAACGCGGCCGGCAAGGTCGAGCTCGTGCACACGCTCAACGGCTCGGGCGTGGCGGTGGGCCGTGCGCTGGTGGCCGTGATCGAGAACCACCAGCAGGCCGACGGCAGCGTGCGCGTGCCCGCGGCGCTCAGGCCCTACCTGGGCGGGCTCGAGGTGCTGCAGCCATGAACGCCGCCGCCATCGACGCGCTGGCGCGCGAACTGCTCGCCGCCTGGGGTGCCACCGCCTGCGTGCCCCTGCCCTCTGCCCGCCCGGGCGGGCTCGCCACCGCCGAGGCCTACGCCGTGGGCGAGCGGCTGCGCGCGCTGCGCATCGCGCGCGGCGAGCGCCCGGTGGGCTGGAAGATCGGCTTCACCAACCGCGGCATCTGGGAGCGCTACGGCGTCTACCAGCCGATGTGGGCGCCGGTGTGGGACACCACCACCGAGCTGCTGGAGGGCGCGACGTGCACGCTGTCGCTGGCGGGGCTGAGCCAGCCGCGCCTGGAGCCCGAAGTGGCCTTCGGCCTGAAGGCGGCGCCGCGGGCCGGCATGAGCCTCGCCGAGCTGCAGGGCTGCATCGACTGGGTGGCGCACGGCTTCGAGGTCGTGCACACCCACTACGAGGGCTGGCGCTTCGCGGCGCCGGACACCGCCGCCGACTTCGCGCTGCACGGCCGGCTGCGCGTGGGCCCGCGCGTGCCGGTGGCCGACTGGCCGACGCTGGACGCCGACCTGTCGGCGCTGCAGGTGGAGCTGCTGTGCGACGGCGTCGTGAAGGACCGCGGCCAGGGCTCCATCGTGCTCGACGGCCCGCTGCGCGCGCTGCAGGCCATGGTGGAGGCGATGGCCGGCACCACGCCCGCCTGGCGCATCGCGGCTGGCGACGTCGTCACCACCGGCACCATCACCGACGCGTGGCCGCTCGTGCCCGGCCAGCGCTGGAGCACGCGGCTGTCGAACCCGCGGCTCGAGGCGCTGGAGCTGCGCACGGTGGCTTGAGCACGGGGCGCAGCGACGCTGCGCGTCCGGCCCGGGCGCAGGGCGCGCCAGCCCCTACAATGCACGCCTCCCGCCGACCCCGGGACCTGCAGGAAAGGTGGCAGAGTGGTCGAATGCGCCGGACTCGAAATCCGGTGTACGGTTTCACCGTACCGTGGGTTCGAATCCCACCCTTTCCGCCACCCTACGAGGGAAGTCCGCTTGGATTTCTTCTGTACCCACGTTCCGATCCACGCGGGCCGCTTCGTTTGGGCACACGGTCCGAGCTTGCCGGGTCGTTAGTGCAGACGACTCCGATCGGCCATCAGGAGACATTGGCGAAAGGCAGGTTTGTGGTGCGCCGCCTTGCCCATCTCACAATAGACCCAACCGGTCCAGCTTGCGGCGGCACAGGGGCGCGCGGCCAGGTGTTCCTTCGATCAAGCACCATCACAGACCGGTGAGGCAGTGGCAAGCGATCTACAGCTTCGACGCCCGTTTCAGGAACAGCAGGGAAGCGAGGCGCCGCTTGGCAGCAAGGCGTCGACTCCGAACTTCAACGCAGTTGCCTCAGCCGGCCAGCCCCCTCGTCAAGGCGGATCGCGTCGGCGCAAGGTCTTGCGCATGCACGCCTGGCCCGGCGACGTCGTCCGGTAGCGGCAGGCCCAGCAGCAGGGCCGCCGCAGTGCGTGCCAGCGAAGGGGCCATCTGGATGCCGTAGCCGCCTTGCCCTGCCAGCCAGAAGAAGCCCTCGGCGGCTGCGTCGTAGCCGACCACCGGCGAGCGGTCGGACACAAAGCTGCGTAGGCCGGCCCAGCGGTGGTTGAGCTTGCGCACGCGCATGCTCGTCGCAGTCTCGAATCGGTCCACCGCGATGGCAATGTCCATCTCGTCGGGTGTGACGTCGCAAGGGTCCATCGGGTCCTCGTTGGCCGGCGACAGCAGCAACTGCCCGGCATCGGGCTTGAAGTAGAACTGCTCGTCGACATCGATGACCAGGGGCCATGCGCGGATGTCCAGCCCCGGTGGTGCGGACAGCGTCACCGCGGTGCGGCGCATCGGCTGCAAGCCGACCGTCGGCACACCTGCCTGCCGGGCCACGCTGTCGGCCCAGGCCCCCGTCGCATTGACGAGGACGGGCGCCTCGTAGTCGCCGGCCCGAGATCGCACGCGCCACGAACCGGCGGCGCGCTCGATCGCGACCTCGTAGGCGCCGAGCACCAGCCGGGCACCCGCCTGCCGCGCCTGGCGGATGAAACCCTGGTGAATGGCGGCCACATCCATGTCGCTGCCCGATTCGTCGATGGCCGCAGCCGCAATCCAGTCGGGCCGCAGGATCGGGCACAAGCCCATCGCCGCTTCGGCCGACAAGGCACGCAGCGTGGCCGGCGCATCGGGTGCGTCGAGCATGGCGCACAGCGCCGCCAATCGCTGCGTGTCGCACACGAAGAGCGCGCTGCGCGGCGAGAGCAAAGGCGCTGCAGCAAACCCGGCCGGTGGGCGTTCCAGAAAGGCCCGGCTGGCTCGCGTCAAGGCGCGCACGGTGGCGTTGCCGTAGCTCTCGAAGAACATGGCCGCAGATCGACCGGTCGCATGCCGCCCAGGCTGGTCCTCGATCTCCACCAGAACCACCTTGCGGTGCGGCGCCAATTCGGCGGCCAGCGATGCACCCGCCATGCCGGCGCCGAGGATGATGACGTCGCTTGCCGTGAACATGGTCATGTGCTCCGAACGTCCCTTGGGATGGGCTTGCCCGTGGTTGTGGCGCCATCTTGCCCCGGCCCCATGATCAAAGACCCAGGCCCCGGCCCGACCCCACCAGCCTGTAGCACTGTGCCCCGTGGGCCAGCGTGACGACGATGGCTGGCCGGTTGCCGGCATGCACGGGGATGTCGAGGTCCAGCACGGCGTAAATCGTGCGCAGGCCCTCGGGCTGCGGATGCGCCACGAAGACATCCTGCACCACCGCACCCGCCGGTGCCGTGGCTGAAGGGTGCATTGAGTCCATCCAGTCGATGTAGAACGGCACCAGGCCGCGGTACAACTCGTGGTCCAGGTACAGGCCCTGCCAGCGCAGCGTGTGGCCCTGCGGCGTGACGCGTGAATTGGCCTTGCTCGGGCGCACGCCCAGTCCTGCTGCCAGCGCCCGCGAATGCACGGCCGGCAGGTCGGACGTGGCCACGGCGAAGCTGATCACGTCGCCTTCGGGCAGAGCGGCCACGCTCTGTGCGAAGGGCGGCCGCTCGGCGCCCGCGGCTGGCGCAGGGGCCAGCACCTCGAGGTAGCACCCCGGGCCCAGCGACAACAGCGCATTGCAGGTGCCGTAGTCAGCCGCGTGTTCGCCGCCGTAGAGCGGCGTCAAGCCCAGGCCGGCGGCCAGCGCGTCGTTGGCGGCCTGCAGGTCGGGAACGGCATGGACCAGGTGATCGAATTGCGGGTTTTGCATGGCCATCGGGCTTGGGTGGCGGTCAGGGTGCGGCGCTGCCGTGCAGCGCCGCAAGGCTGACACAGAATTTCACTTAAAGTCAATGCATCACATGCGAGGCCCGTTTCCATACCAGCGCCATTCGCATCAGCCATCCGGCCAGTATCTCCTGCAATTGTCGCAGGGAGTCCGCGATCCCGGCAGCCGCCAGATAGACTGAATCGCCACGCAACAACTTGACTAATAGTCAATGTTTGGTACCCTGCGCTTCCCGACTCTGCGCCCCGGGTACCGCATGTCAACAGCCATCGCCTTCGAGCACGCGACCGTACACACCATGGCCGGGGACGAAGCCCTGCAGGATCACACCCTGGTCGTGCGCGACGGCCGCATCGCGGCGCTAGGCCCCACGGCGGCGTTGGCAGTTCCTGCCGACGCGCAGCGCATCGACGCCACCGGCTGGCACCTCCTGCCTGGCCTGGCCGACATGCACGTACACCTGACGCCGCTGGGCGTGGGCGCGGCCGATGGCTTCGCCCCTGACGAAGCCGCCGCGCTGGCCCGCAGCGCCCAGGTGCTGCAGGTCTACCTGCTGCACGGCGTGACCACGGTCCGCAACATGGCCGGCACGCCCTGGCACCTGCAGCTGCGACAGGCCGTGCGCGAAGGCCGCGTGGCCGGGCCGCGCATCCACACCACCGGCCCCATCCTGGAAACGCGCTTCACCTTCGCGCAGCTGGCCGACTTCGGGCAGCTGGTGCGCACGCCGGAAGAGGCGCGCGCCGCCGTCATCGCTCAGCACCACGCCGGGTACGACGCCATCAAGGTCTACAACGACATCGACGCCGAGGTCTACGACGCCATCGTCGCCACCTGCCGCGAACTGGGCCTGCCGATGGTGGGCCACGTGGCCTACGCCAAGGGCCTGGCCGGCGCGCTGGCCGCCCGGCAGGATTCCATCGAGCACTTCCGCTCCTATGACTTCGCGCTTGACACGCGACCGGCACCCGATGGAGCGCGCTTCGTTGGCTGGCTGCACACCACGCCGGCACGCATCCGCGAGGTGGCCGAGCGCACCGCCGAGGCCGGTACTTGGAACGTGCCCACGCTGGTGATCGAGCAGGCCCTCACCAATCTGCCGCCCGCCGAGCCGCCACCGCGCCCGCGCTGGCTGCCCGCCTGGCTGCACGACGAACTGCAGGCAGACACCACACGCTCGGTGTTCAAGCCCGAGTTCCTGCAGGCCATCGAGGCCGGCCGCTACCGCCGCTACGAGCTGCTCTCGGCACTGGACCGCGCCGGCGCGCCACTGATGGCCGGCAGCGACTGCCCGGGCTGCGGGCTGGTGCCCGGCCAGTCCTTGTTGGACGAGTTGGACCTGTACGTCGAGGCCGGCCTCACGCCCCGCCGCGCGCTGCGCGCGGCCACCGTGGACGCGGCGCGTTTCCTGGGGCTGGGCGACGAACTCGGCACCTTGTCCACGGGCAAGCTGGCCGACGTGCTGGTGCTGCGCGCCGACCCTGGCGCCTCCCTGGCGGCGCTGCGCCAGCCGGTGGGCGTGGTGGCAGCCGGCGTGTGGCACCCGGCCGATGAACTGGCCGCAGCCATGGCCGCCAGCGCGACCTGACAGGCAGGCCCGGCCGAGCCGCCGCTTGCTCCGCTTCAACCCCTTCGCCGCTTCCTCCAAGGAGACATCCATGCACCCCACCCGCCTGCCCACCCAACCCGCGCCAATGCAGCGCCCCGGCCGCTGGCGCGGCTTCTGCTGCCCCATGCACATGGCCTGGGCGCTGCCCATGGGCATGGGAGCGGCCACCCAGGCCCCAGCCCCCACCGGCCCGGTGCCCAGCTTTGTCGACGGCACCGTGCACACGCTGTCGCCCTTTGCCACGCGCGGCGACGAGGCCACGCGTGACCTCTACGACACCGTGGCGCCGGGCCGGCTGCTGGTGATCAAGGGCGCCACCGTCATCCCTATGCGGGGTGCCCAGGCCCTGCCGGCACACGATGTCTTGGTGCGCGACGGCCGTATCCGCGCCGTTCAGGCCACCGGC
Source organism: Rubrivivax sp. (assembly GCA_020248915.1). GTDB lineage: Bacteria > Pseudomonadota > Gammaproteobacteria > Burkholderiales > Burkholderiaceae_C > Rubrivivax. Next base: position 227,186 of record JADCGP010000011.1, read on the forward strand.
GCGGCCGTGCCCGAAGGCGCGCTGCGCATCGACGCCACCGGCCTGACACTGCTGCCCGGCCTGGCCGACATGCACACGCACCCGGGCACCTTCACCTCGGCGCAGATGTGGGCCGGCATGCTGGGCGTCAGCGCCGACGTGATGACGCTGCCCTACGATCTGCAGATGTTCCTGTACCTGGCCGGCGGCATCACGCGCATCCAGGTGATGGCCGGCACGCCCGAGTACCTGGCGCTGCGCGAATCGCTGCGCAGCGGCCGCCTGCGCGGGCCGCGCATGCGCGTGGCCTCGCCGGTGATCGACGGCTACCCGGCCGTCTGGTCGCCCACCATCACCTGGCAAGTCAGCGACCCCGAAGGCGGCCGCACCGCCGCGCGCCAGGTGCTGCAGGCCGGCTACGACTTCGCCAAGCCCTACACCCGCATGCCCTACGAGGCCTATGTGGCCTTCAGCGCCGAGTGCAACGCGCTGGGCGTGGAGCGCACCGGCCACATCCCGGCCGAGGTGCGGGTGGAAGAAGCGCTGTTGCGAGGCCAGCGCGGCGTGGCCCACACCTTCGAGCTGTTCTACAACGACCCGCCCGAAAGCCGCACCAACCTGGGCCTGCTGGCCCGGCGCGCGAAGCTGTGCGCCGAGCTGGGCGTGACGGTGCAGACCACCTTCTGCGTGTCGCGCGCCTTCGAGTACGACATCGGCCAGGTCGGCCCCGACGCCTACCCGCTGCACGACCTGCTCGACCCCGTGCTGCGCTGGCTGATGCACCCGGCCTCGCCCTTCCTGAAGGCCTTCGGGCAGGACCCGCAGATGCAGTACCAGGGCCGCGACTGCATCGCCCACACGCTGAACATGCTGCGTGCGCTGCATGCCGAGGGCGTGCGGCTGGTCACCGGCACCGACATCCCCAGCAGCAACGCCGCCGGCCACCACAGCACGCACGACGAACTGCAGGTGCTGGTGCGCGACGTCGGCCTGAGCCCGCTGGATGCGCTGCGCGCCGCCACCGTCAACGCGGCAGCGCACATGAACGATGCCGAGTCTGGCACCGTCGTGCCCGGCCAGCGCGCCGAGTTGCTGCTGCTGCGCGGCAACCCGCTGGACGACATCGCCGCCACGCGCCAGGTGGAAGCCGTGCTGATGGGCGATGCGCTGCTCACCCGCGCCGCCATCGAGCGCGGCCTGGACCGGGTTCGGGATTTGTATGGCGCGATGCCGGTGCCGCAGCACCCGGCAACCGAGCCCTGACCAGAACCTGGAGAGCCGGCGTGTCACCCAAGACCCTCGACCACTTCGTCATCCTTGTCGAGCCACTGGAGCCGGCCGTGGCCGACTACCAGCGCCTGGGCTTCCACGTGCGGCCCATCGCACGGCACCTGAGCATCGGCTCCTCAAACGCCGTCATCCACCTGCACCACACCTACCTGGAGCTGTTCACGCTGGGCGATGCGCCAGCCCTGTTCCAGGACGCCTACCGCCCGCGCCTGCAGGCTGGGCCCGGTCTGTGCCATGTCAGCCTGGATAGCCAGAGCCTGGAAGCCGACCAGGCCCGCCTGCAAGCCGCCGGCCTGCAGCCCGGCGCCATCGCCAGCGCGCGTCGCCGCATGGTGCACCCCGATGGGCGCGAGGACGAGACCGCCAGCTCGTTCATGTACTGCTGGCGCGAGCAGCACCGCTACCTGTCGCTGTTCGTCTCGCACCATGCCAAGCCCGAAACCATCTTCATCGACGGTCACGTCAACCACGCCAACAGCGCGCAGGAGGTGACACGCTGCGTGTTCCAGTCGGAAGAGCCCGCACTGGACCTGCCCTACTTTCGCAGCCTGTACGGCCGCGCCGCGACCGACCGCACGGTGGACGGCTTCCGCTTCCTCGGCCCGCGTGGCGAGGTCAGCGAGGTCATCACTCCCGCCGCCGCGGCCGCCCGCTACGGCGCGGCGACGCCGGCAGCCGGCCTCGCCGGGCTGGGGGCGCTGCCGCTGGCGCTGCACTACCGCGTGGGCTCGATGGCGCAGTGCGAACAACACCTGCGCGGCGCGGGGCTCGACTCGGCCGCCGTGGGCGGCCGCTTGGTCGTGCCGGCCGCGCTGGCCTGCGGTGTGGTCACGGTCTTCGAGGCGGCTTGAGCGCAAGCCTGCAGCAACCCACATCACCCGCCATGACCGCCGTCGCCTTCAACGCCCGCATCACCGCCGAACTGCAGGCCCTGCAGGACGCCGGCGTGCGCAAGACCGAGCACGTCATCACCAGCGCTCAGGGCGCATCAGCGACGGCGTGTTCTCGATGGACGGCCGCATCGCGCAGCTGGCCGAAAAGCGGCGCCTGTGCGACGAGCACGGCGCGCTGCTGGGCGTGGACGACTGCCACGCCACAGGCGTGATCGGCCCGCACGGCCGCGGCACGGCTGCGCACTGCGGCCTCTTCGGCCGCGTTGACCTCATCACCGGCACCTTCGGCAAGGCGCTGGGTGGCGCCTCGGGCGGCTTCACCGCCTGCAGCCGGCCCGTGGCCGATCTGCTGCGCCAGCGCTCGCGGCCCTACCTGTTCTCGAACACCATGGCGCCACCGCTGGTGGGCGCGGCGCTGGCCGCGCTCGACCTGCTGGAGAGCTCGGACGCCGCCGTACAGCGCGTGCAGGCGCACGCGGCACGCTTCCGCACCGCACTGCAGGCACAGGGCCACACGCTCATCGGCAGCGGCCACCCAATCGTGCCGATGATGCTGGGTGACGAGCAAGCGGCCAAGGCGCTGGCGCTGAAGCTGCACCACGCCGGCGTGCACGCGGTGTTTTCCTACCCGGTAGTGCCGCGGGGCCGGGCGCGCATCCGCACGCAGCTCAGTGCGGCGCACACCGGCGCCGATCTCGACGAGGCCGTGGCAGCGTTCGCCGCGACGGGCTGACGGGCATCGGCCTTGTCTGGCTCAAGCCAGGGCCAACAGGTGTACGGACCCAGGCAGCAGGACCTCAGGGGATGCCGCGCGTGCCCTTGCCCAACTGCCCCGGGTTCATGCCCGCCGAGGTGAGCCAGCCCTCCACCGCGAGCACCTCCAGCGGCCCGGCGGGCAGGTCGACCATCTCGTGCGGCACCTCGCCGCGGTAGGTCAGCGAGTCGCCCGGCCGCAGGTGGTAGCGCCGCTCCCCGATCTGCATGATCAACTCGCCGTGGATCACGTGGTCGATCCAGAAGCCATCGAACTGCACGGGCTTCGGGAAACGGCAACCGGGCGCGGCAAGCATTCGCAGCAGCCGGATCTGCATGCCCGGCAGCTCCATAGAGCCCAGCAGGGTGAGCTGCACGCCGTCGTGCAGGTCGCCGCCCGGCAACACCGGCTCCTGCCCACGGCTCACCAGTTCGGGCTCCATCGACGCTGCCGGCCCGCCGAACAGGTCGGACAGCTCAATACCCAGCCCCTCGGCCAGCGCCAGCAGCACCGGCACCGAGGGCATGCGCTCGGCGCTCTCGATCTTCGAGAGCATGGCCTTGCTGATGCCCACGGTCTGCGCCAGCGCCGAGGCCGTCATGTGCTGGTGCATGCGGTGGGTGCGCAGCCGCCGCGCCAGGGTGTGGCGCAGGTGGCTCACGCGTGGGTGGCCGTCGTCGGCTACTTCGTCGATGGGTTCGGGGCGGTCGTGGTCGCTCATCACCCGCATGCTAAGCCGTGCCGCCCGCATGGCGTCCCGATCGCCGCTTCAGAACCGGTAGGTGCCCGCCACGCCAATGGTGCGCGGCCGCAGCGTCGACACCGTTTCCGGCCCAAACACGGTGGACGACAGCAGCGGCCGCTCGTCGGTGAGGTTGTTCACGAAGGCCGTCAGCGTCAGATCGCCGATGTCCACGCCGAAGCGCAGGTCCATGGCCGTGTAATCGCCCAGCGTGCGCCGGGTGGCCGGCGTGTAGCTGCTCTGGTAGCCGCCGACATGCTGCAGGTTGAAGCCCAGGTTCGCAGGCCGCCCCGCCACGTCGAAGTCATAGCGCACAGAGCCGTTGGCCGTGACGCGCGGGATGCCGGCGCTGCGCGTGCCGCCCGGCGTCACGCCGCCGGTGGAGTCCAGGCCCACGACGTTCTGGCTGAAGGTGCTGTCGGTGTAGCCCACGCCGGCTGAGAGACGCAGGTTAGACGAGGGCCGCGCCACCACCTCAATCTCGAAGCCCTGCACGTCCACCGAAGCGCCCGGGTTCAGACGGCCCAGCGAATCGACATAGGTGAAGCCCCCCACCGCGGGCGGCGAAGCAAGTGTCAGCTGCGGGTTCTTCCACTTCGTCTGGTACACCGCCGCGTTGAGGTTGACGCGGTTGTCGGCCAGCGAGAGCTTGGCGCCGGCTTCGTAGGTCCACAGGCTGTCCGACGTGGCGAATGGCGGCACGAAGAAGGTGACACCGGGCGGAATGGCCAGCGGGAAGTTGGTCTTGCCCAGCCGGAAGCCCTTGGATGCCTGCACGTAGTAGGTGCTGCGCGTGTCGCTCCAGCTCAGCGAGACGTGCGGCGTGGTCGGCGTTTCCTTGATCACGGAGCTGTTCACCGTGGTCGCGCCGAACTGCGTCAGGTTCACCTGGTCGTCGCTTTCGTAGCTCGTGCGCCGCAGGCCGGCGTTCACGGCCACGCCATTGCCAAACTTGTAGCCCAGCTCACCGAACAACGCCGTCTGGCTGCGGTCGATGATGGTGTCGCTGCCGAAGGCGTTGCCCAGCCCTGGCACCGGTGTGGTGCTGTAGTTCAGCGTCTTCTCGGTCGACCAGAACAAGCCAGCCGACCAGGTCAGCCCCGTGGTCGCCTCGGCCGACACCAGCCGCAACTCCTGCGCGGCCACGCGCGAGTCGAATCCGCCGAAGAGCACCCACTGCGTGTCGGCGGGCAAACCGAAGGCGGCGTTGAACGGGCCGAACGACGCCGTCAGGTCACTGACATACCGCGCCTTCTTGTCGAAATAGGACGTGGCCGACACGATGTCGAAGCCCGGCATCTTGTAGGTGATCGACAGGTTCGCGGCCTGCAGCTTGTCGCTCTGCGGTTCGAGCACGGCCTTGCTGCCAATCTGCAGGTCGGTGCCGACGTTGTAGACCGAGGTCGAGTCCTGCTTCAGGTCTTGCAGGTAGAGGCGGCCACTCACGCTGAGTTGCGGCGTCGGCTGTGCGAACAGCGCGATGCGCGCGCCGCTGGTGACGACCTTGTCGACGTCCTTCCCAAGTGCCCCGGCATCGATCACGCCGGCCTGCTCGGTGCGGTAGGCCGTCAGGCCCAGGGCCACGACGTCCTTCACCAGCGGCACCGAGACGCCCGCCACGGCCTCGCTGTTCCAGTCACTTGCGCCGTTCGTCTTTGACAGGCCCAGCCGACCGTACGACTCCATCGCCTTCAGGCTGGGGTTGCGGGTGGTGATCTTGATGGTGCCGCCCAGCGATGCCGAGCCATACAAGGTGGAGCGCGGGCCGCGGATGACGAGCACGTTCTCGATGTCGAACAGGCCCAGGTCGATGTTGCCGTTGCCCTGCACCACGCTGGTGGGGATGTCGTCGATGTACATGGCCACGGTGGACTGCGTCAGGCCGACGGCCGCACCATCCGAGACACCGCGGATGGCGATGCTGCGCGTCAGCGGCGAGCCCGCCTTGGTGAACACCACGCTGGGCTCGCCCGGCAGCGCCTCTTCGAGGCTGGACACGCCGCGACGCTCCAGTTCGTCGCCGGTGATCGCCTTCACCGACAGTGGCACGGCCTGCAGCGTCTCGGTGCGCTTGGTGGCGGTGATGGTGATGGTCTCGACGCCGGTGTTGGCCGCTGGCGCCTGCTGTGCCGCGGCACCCAGCGGAACCCCAAGGGCGGCGGCCAGACAGGCGCTCAGCGGCGACAGGCGCGGCGCGGAACGGACGAACGAAGACCGGCGGTGGGAGCAGATGCGGGACATGGAGACTCCTCGGGGGTTGAAGGGGGTGCAGACCGGAATGACAGCGATACAGGGCGGCGGGTTCGCCGCCCGTCCCGGCCCGTTCAGGGTGCGGCAGGGCGTGCCGAGACTGTTCCATCGAGTTAACCTATTGTCAACTTCTAGGAATCCCGGTAGCGTAGTCGCCACACGCGGCAGCAATGAGACTCCGCATGATCAGCACGGAGTCCGCAACCCTCGATGACGACGCAAAGTACATCCTCTGGATTGCCTATCGCACCCTCTGCAAGCGCCTGGACGGCGCGCTCGCTGTTCGGGCTGGGCGCGCTGCTGGCGGTGCTGCTGCTGTCCACCAACCTGCAGATCCAGACGCTGCTGGTGGAACCCATCCGTGCCGAGCTGAGCCTGACCGACTTGCAGCTCGGTCAACTGCATGGGCTGACCGTGCTGACGCTCGGGGCCCTGGCGGCCTGGCCCATCGGCTGGCTGGCCGACCGCTGGGACCGGCGCTGGGTGCTGGCCTTGTGCGTGGTGGTGTGGTCGACGGCCACCTACGGCGGCGGCCTCAGCCAGGGTTTCGACGGCCTGCTGTGGGCGATGGTAGGGCTGGCCATCGGAGAAGCGGCGTTGCTGCCCATCGTCTATGCGCTCACGCCGCAGGTGGTGCCGGCGAAGCGCCTGCCGGTGGCCAATGCGGCGGTGTACGCCACGCTGGTGCTGGGCAGCGGGCTGGCGCTGGTGGCCGGCAGCGCGGTGTATGAAGCGCTGTCCACGCATGGGCAGCGCCTGCCCTGGCCCGAAGGTACCCCTGCGTGGCGGCTGATGTTCTTCGTCACGGCGCTGTTGGGCGTGCCTGTGGCGTTCTTGGTGGTGGGGATGCGCCTGCATCCTGCCGGAGGGGCGGCAGCGGCGGACCCGGGCGCCGGGGCTGTTGCGCCGCCTTCGCTGTCGCACTATCAGTTCGGGCACTACCTGCGCGAGCACGGGCTGTCGCTGGTGATGGTGCAGGCCTCGTTGTCGCTCATCACGCTCGGCTGGTTCCAGCTGATGCTGTGGACGCCGGCCATCCTGGGCCGCAGCTTTGGCAGCACGGTGGGCGGGGCGGGCCTGGATTTCGGGCTGGTCGTCACCCTGGCCAGCGCCGTGGGCACAGTAGCCGGCCTGTACTGGGTGACGCGCCCGGCCAACCGAGACAACCCGGTGGGCAACTTCCGCCTCGTCTGGCTGGGCGGCCTGGCCGCGCTGCCGCTGGTGGTGGCCATGGCCTGGGCGCCTTCGGCCGGCCTGCTTCTGCTGCTGGCGGGCCTGGCCATGACCTGCCTGGTCGTCGGCGTTTCGCAGGCGCCCGCGCTGCTGCAGCAGATGTCGCCGCCAGCGCTGCTGAGCCGCTCGATCGCGCTGTTTCCGTTGGTGGCACTGCCGCTGCGCGGGTTGCAGGCGCCGGCCGTGGGCTGGCTGTCGGACCGCTTCGGCACGGCCGACCCCCGCGGCCTGCTGCACGCCATGGTCATCGTCGCGGCGGTCACGCTGGCCCTCGGCGTGCTGGCGCTGTGGCGGCTGCAGGGCCACTACGTCCGTCTGGCGGTGCATGCGCGCGGCGCCACCCCCAACTCCAACGCCTGAGCCCCATGACCGTTGCACTCCACCTGCGCCCCGCGCCCTACCTCTACAACGAATGGGTGCCCTTGCGCGCCAGCGGCCTGGCGCCGGGACAGATTGTCACGCTCGAACTCGAGCACGTGGATGACGTCGGCCAGCGCTGGCGGGCCACGGCCGAACTGAGCGCCGATGCCACGGGCGGAATCGACACCGCCGACGCGCCCAGCCGCCGCGGCAGCTACCTCGGCACCAGCCGCGACGGGCTGCTGTGGTCCATGGCCCCGGACGGCGTCACCGACCGCACCGCCTTCATGACGCAGGGCCGCAGCTTCATGCACATGGCCGGCCAGCCCGGCGGCGACAAGCTGCAGCCGCGCCAGCACACGCTGCGCGTGCTGGACGGCGGCCGCGTGCTGGCTGAAGGCCAGTTCAGCCAGACGCGCCTGGGCCCGGGCGTGCGTGTGCAGGAACTGGCCGAGGACCCCGTGCGCGGCCTGGCCTTCCACCCCGCGCCCGGGAACGCGCCAGCCCGCGGCGCAGTGTTGTCGCTCACCGGCTCGGGCGGCGGCGTCGAGAACAGCTGGGCACCGCTGCTGGCTTCGCACGGCATCCCGGTGCTCAGTGCGGCCACCTTCGCATGGCCGGGCAGACCCGAACTGATGCAGCACATCGACCTGGCGTACTTCGAGCAGGCGGCGTTGTGGATGCGGCAGCATTTCGGTGTGCAGCGCATCGCCGTGCAGGGCGGCTCGCGCGGCGGCGAACTGACGCTGGTGCTGGCGTCGTACCGCCCCGACCTGTTCTGCGGCGGCGTGGCCATGGTGCCCTTCCACAACGTGGTGGCCGGCTTCGACCACCTGCGCAACGTGCACGAGCAGCCCAGCTGGGTGCTGAACGGCCAGCCGCTGCCCTATGCCGACGTGCAGCTGACCCTGGACGGACCCAACGCGGTGTACACGCCCGATGGCCTGGCCGCCACACCCGACTATCTGCGTGACGCCGCGAGCGCCGAGGCCGACGCGCGCTGCGGCATCCCGGTGGAACACTGCAGCGGGCCGCTGCTGCTGATCTCGGGCCGCGACGACGCCATGTGGCCCAGCGCCTACGGCGGCGACCGCGTCATCGACCGCCTGCGCCGCCACGGCCTGGCGCACCGCGCCGAGCACCTGGCCTTCGAGAACGTGGGCCACTACCTGGTGCCGCCGGGCCAGCCCACGGCAATGTGTTCCTCGCTGTACCACCCGCTTGCCAAGATCACGCTGGCCTGCGGCGGCCAGCCGCGCGCCACGGCCGAGGCGGGCCGCACCGCCATGGACCGCATGCTGCGCTTCTACGGCGAGCTGTTCGCAGACTGAACCTCATCCACCTCGGGAGCCCCACCACCATGACTCCTCTGTCGCCACTGGCCCAGCAAACCGCCGCACGCACGCACGCCGCCGCACCCTGGCGCACCTGGTGCTGCCCGCTGCACTTCATGGGCGGGTTCTCTCCCGACCGCGACGCCCGGCGAGGCTGGCTCGCCAGCGCCCCGGGTGCGGCGGATGCCGCCGCCTTGCCCTCGTTCTCGGACCAGACGCCGAAGACCCGCAGCGCGATGTGCACCGCCGACGCCGCGCTCACCGCCGGCCTGATGCAGCGGCTGGACGCCGAGCGCGTGCTGGTGTTCCGCAACGCCCGCGTGCTGACGATGCGCGGCTGGCAGGCCCTGCCGGCACACGACGTGTGGGTCCAGGGCGGACGCATCGCCGCGGTGCAGCCCACCGGCGGCGCGCTGCCCGAGCACGCGCTGGTGGTCGACGCCAGCGGCAAGACGCTGATGCCCGGCCTGTCGGACATCCACGCCCACCCCTTCACCGCCCCCTGGGCGCAGGCCTTCGCCGGCATGGTGCAGGGCGGCGGCGACGGCCAGTGGTACGTGTTGCCTTATGCCCTGCAGCTGTGGGAGCTGCTGGCCTGCGGCATCACGCGCATCGAAGTGATGGCCGGTTGCCCCGACGCGCTGTGGCTGCGCGACAGCGTGCGCAACGGCCAGCTCGCCGGCCCGCGCATGGCGGTGGGCAGCCCGCTGGTGGACGGCGCGCCGTTGATCCACACCCCGCTGATGAGCTATGCCGTGGCCGACCTGGAAGGCGGCCGCCAGGCCGGCGAGCGGATCGCCGACCTGGGCTACGACTTCGCCAAGCCCTACAGCCACCTGCCGGCGGACGGCTACGAAGGCCTGATGCAGGTGCTGCAGCGCCGCGGCGTGCGCGTGATGGGCCACGTGCCGGTGTCGGTGGGCGTGGAAGCCGCCGTGCGGCGCGGCCAGCACGGCATCGCGCACAGCGCCGAGCTCTTCTACAACGAGCGCGGCCCCGAGCGGTACGACCCGGCGCGGCTGGAGCGCCTGGCGCGGCTGATGGCCGAGCACGGCACCTGGCTGCAGGGCACGGTGGTGGTGAGCGAACGGGTCGAGGCGCTTGGCGGCCGGAGGCCGCTGGGCTCGGTCGACGAGGCGCACATGCCGACCTTCCACCAGACGGTGTTCCACCGCGACAGCCCGATGATGAACATGATGGCGGCCAACCCCGAGAAGCAGTACCTCTTCGACGAGACCTACCGGCTGAGCTGCCTGGCCGTGGCCGCCGCCCACCGCGCCGGCGTGCGTGTGCTGACCGGCACCGACTACCCCAACCCCTACGTGGTGGCCGGCTACTCGCTGCACGAGGAACTGGTGCACCTGACGCAGCAGTGCGGCCTGCTGCCGCACGAGGCCCTGCACGCCAGCACCCGCCGCGCGGCCGAGTACCACGGCGGCGGCGCCGAAGACGGCCTGGTGGCCGTGGGCGGCATCGGCGACCTGGTGCTGCTGGACGGCAACCCGCTGGACGACATCCACCACACGCGCCGCGTGCACGCAGTGCTGGCCGGCATGCACTACATCGGGCCCGACGCGCTGGCCGCCGGCAAGGCGCGCATCGCGCAGGCCTATGCCGCGATGCCGCCGGTGGTGATGGCCATGCCGCCGCAGGCCGCAGCGCCGGAGGCCGCGTCGTGAAGCGTTGCCTCGACCACGTCATCGTCTCGGTGCGCGACCTTGACGCCGCCGCCGCGGCCTATCGGCGCCTGGGCTTTGCGGTGATGCCGCGCGCCGTGCACCATAACCTGGGTACGGCCAACCACATCATCCAGTTCCACAGCAACTACTTCGAGCTGCTGGGCGACTTCCACAAGTACGCCGACCCGGCGATGCGCGAGTTCATGAGTGCGCGCTTCCAGGGCGAACCGGGTGAAAGCGGCGAAGGCGGCCTGTCGATGCTCTCGCTGAGCTGCACCGACCTGGCCGCCGACCGCGAGCGGCTGATCGCGCTCGGCCACACGCCCTCGGCCATCATGAACTCGGCCCGCGAGGTGGTGCTGGCCGACGGCAGCCTCGACGCCACCGCCAGCAGTTCGATGCTGAACTGGCGCGCCGCGCCGCGCCGCTGGAGCACGCTGTTCTACAGCTTCCACGGCAAGCCGCACACCATCTGGTACGAACCGTGGCAGACGCACCCGAACACGGTGCACACGCTGGCGGGCATCACCTACTGCAGCAACGACTTCGCGGCCGACACGCCCTACGTCAACGACATGCTGTGCGCCGCGCCGGCTGAACACACCTCGCAGCGCTGCCTGTGGCCCACGCCGCAGGGCGAATGGCTGGAGCTGCTGAGCCCGGCCGTTCTGGCCGCGCGCTTTGCCGTGCCGGTGCCGGCCACGCCCTTTGCCGTGTGGCCGGTGGCGCTGCGCTACCGCGTGCAGGACCTGAGCGCCTGCCGGCAGGCGCTGCGCAACGGCGGCGTGCCCTTCGTCGAGCAGGCCGGCCTCATCACCGTGGCGGCCGAGCACGCGGCCGGCGCCATCAGCGAATTCACCGAGTCCACCGAAGCCCCAGCCCCTCCACAAGGACCGCAAGCATGAAGATCCTCAAGCGCGAACCCAGCAACAGCATCGCCCGCACCGAACTCTGGACGGTGCAGGGCGACGCCATCGAGTACCCGTTCCTGGTCTACGTCACCACGCCCATGCCGATGACGCCCAAGCCCGAGAAGGGCTGGCACGGCATCGTCGTCACCGACGGCAGCCTGGGCACGGGTGCGATGTCGTCGGTGGCCGGCTACCTGGGCATGGGCGAGATGCCGCCGGCCGTGGTGGTGGCCATCGGCTACCCGCTGGACAACGCCATCCCGGCCGTGGTGGCGCGCAACCGCGACCTGACGCCCGTGCCCTGGCCCGAGTGGGACGCGCCCTACGGCCAGATGCTCGGCGCGCCCGCGCCGCCCTCGGGCAGTGCCGAGGCGTTTGCCACCTTCGTGCATGGCGAACTGATGCCCTTCATCGAAAGCGAGGTTGGCGTGAACCCGGCCGAGTGGACGCTGGCCGGCCATTCGCTGGGCGGCCTGTTCGCCACCTACTGCCTGCTCACGCGGCCCGGCGGCTGCCGGCGCTACCTGGCCGTGGGCTCGTCGTACTGGTGGAAGCGGCCGTACCTCTTCGACCGCGCGCGCGAGTTCGCGGCGGTGGAGCGGCCGCTGAACGTGTCGGTCTACCTGGCCGCAGGCGACCAGGAAACCACGGCGGGCTTCAGCACCAGCTGGCACCGTTACCTGGACGCCGATCTGTGGAAGGACTACCTGACAGTGATGCGCGGCATCCCCGACATCGTGGCCGAGACGCGCGAGATGGCCGGCCTGATCGGCCAGCGCTGGGGCACGCGCGTGCGCTGCGACATCCTCGACGACGAGACCCACGGCAGCGCCGTGTTCGCCGCCTACAGCCGCGGGCTGCGCTGGCTGCACAAGGTCTAGCCGCCCCGCGCCTGCCCCTGCCCTCCACGAGAACCCCTCATGAACACACCCACCCTCACCGCCACGCCCGCCGTGGCGCTGCAGCCCACGCCCATCGGCATCGTCGCCGCCGGCTTCGTGCCGGGCCAGCGCGTGTGGCTGTCGTCGCGCCTGGTCGACGACGCCGGCGTGGCCTGGACCTCCCGCGCCGTCTTCGTGGCCGATGCCGCCGGGCGCATCGATCTGGAGGACGCGCCGGCCGAGGAGGGCCACTACACCGGCATCGACCCGGCGGGCCTGTTCTGGAGCCTGCGGCCCGAGCCGGTGAGCGACCGCAGCTTCATGCTGGGCGCCACCGAGAAGGCGCACAAGCTGGGCCAGCCGCACATCGCGCCGATGAAGTCGCACGTGTTCGAGCTGCAGGCCACCGTGGAAGGTCAAGCCACCCCCTGCGCCGCCACCATCGTGACGCTGCAGCGCCTGGTGGACGGCATCGAGGTGCTGCCGCTGCGCGACGGCCGGCTGCGCGGCCAGGTGCTGCGCTGGAAGGAACGCCGGCTGCCCGATGGCCGCGCGCGCGGCTGCATCTTCAGCTTCACCGGCTCGGGCGGCGGGCTGGAGCTGGGCTACGCGCCGGTGCTGGCCTCGCTGGGCTACGACGTGGTCAGCCTTGCCTACTTTGCCTATGAGGACCTGCCGGCCTTCATCGCCGGGATTCCGCTGGAGTATTTCGAGGAAGGCTTTGCCTGGGCACGGCGCGAGCTGGGCTGCGAGCGCATCGGCATCCAGGGCGCGTCGCGCGGCGGCGAGCTCGTCATTTCGCTGGCGAGTTACCTGCCCGAGCACATCCAGGGCGTGGTGGGCATCGTGCCCATGTACACCACCAGCATCGGCTGGGACCCGGCCAAGGGCATGGGCGGGCCCAGCTTCACCTTCCGCGGCCAGCCCGTGCCGCACAGCAAGCCCGGCGATTCGCCGTCGTTGGAGGAGATGAAGCGCCTGGGCGAGATCGAGCCCAACGGCTACGCCGCCACTCCCGGCTACTACGCCACGCTCAACGATCCCGAGACGCGCGCCACCGCCGCGCTGCCCATCGAGCAGTCGTCATGCCCCGTGCTGCTGATCAGCGGCGTGGACGACCAGATGTGGCCCAGCGCCTGGGGCAGCGACCTCATCGTCAACCGGCTGCGCGCCCAGGGCTTTGCGCACCCGGTCCAGCACCTGTGCCTGCAGGAAACCGGCCACATCACACCGCTGCCCAACACCGTGACCACCTTCTGCCCGGCGCTGCTGCATTCGCTGCTGGGCATCTTCCTGGCCTGCGGCGGCACGCCGGCCGGCAGCGCGCGCGAAAGCCGCCGCACCTGGGAGGCTCTGCGCGCCCACTACCGCAGCGTGTTCGGGCACTGAGCCGAAGAGCCCGTCGATGAGCGACACAAACACGCAGCGCCGCACCTGGGTGCGCAGCGCCATCCGGCGCATCGAGGCCGACTTCCAGCGCTCGGCCGACACCCACTTGCTGCCGTTGCCGCTGCCCGGCCTGCCGGGCGTGGACCTGTACCTCAAGGATGAGAGCAGTCACCCCACCGGCAGCCTGAAGCACCGGCTGGCGCGCAGCCTGTTCCTGCACGCGCTGTGCAACGGCTGGCTGCACGAAGGCAGCACGGTGGTGGAAGCCAGCAGCGGCAGCACCGCCATCAGCGAGGCCTACTTCGCGCGGCTGCTGGGCCTGCCCTTCGTGGCCGTGATGCCGCGCAGTACCAGCCCGGCCAAGGTGCAGGCCATCGCCTTTCAGGGCGGGCGCTGCCACCTGGTGGACGACCCGAAGCAGGTGTACGCCGAAAGCGAGCGCATCGCGCGCGAGACCGGCGGCCACTACATGGACCAGTTCACCCACGCCGAGCGCGCCACCGACTGGCGCGCCAACAACAACATCGCCGACAGCATCTTCCAGCAGATGCGCCACGAGCCGCACCCCGTGCCGCACTGGCTGGTGGCCAGCGCCGGCACCGGCGGCACGCTGGCCACGCTGGGCCGCTACGTGCGCTACTGCCGGCACGACACGCAGGTGTGCGGCGTGGACGCCGAGCGCAGCGTGCTGTTCGAGCACTACCGCAGCCGCGACCCGGCACTGACGCTGGACAGCGGCTCGCGCATCGAAGGCATCGGCCGGCCGCGCGTGGAGCCTTCGTTCCTGCCCGACACCATGGACGCCATGCTCAAGGTGCCCGACCGCTGGAGCCTGGCGGCCATGCTGGCGCTGAGCGAGCGGCTGGGCCGGCCGGTGGGCGGCAGCACCGGCACCAACTTGGTGGCCGCGCTGTGGTGCGCCAGCCAGATCCAGGCCGAGGGCCAGGCGGGCTCCATCGTCACGCTGCTGTGCGACGACGGCCACCGCTACCAGACCAGCTGCTTCGACGCGGACTGGCGCCGCGAGCAGGGGCTGGACTGCGCCGAGGCGCAGGCCCAGGTCGCGCGCTGGATGGACACCGGCGAGGTGCCCGACGAACTGCACACCGCCATGCCCCGCGCCGGGGCGGTGGCGGGCAACCTCTAGACCTCATGGAGACACACCGATGACATCCACCATGCGAGCCGCCGTTGTCCACGCTCACGGCGGCCTCGAGCAGACCGTGTTCGACCCCGCCTGGCCGCGCCCGGCCGTGCAACCCGGCTACGTGCTGCTGCGCGTACGCGCCTGTTCGTTGAACTACCACGACATCTTCACCCGCCGCAGCATGCCCGGCATCAAGGTGCCGCTGCCCATCATCATCGGCTCGGACATCGCCGGCGAGATCGCCGAACTGGGCCCGGGCGTAAGCGGCTGGGCCGTGGGCGACCGCGTGCTGATCGACCCGCTGCCCGTGGGCGGCGAAGGCGCGCCCAAGGGCATGATCGGCGAGATGTACGACGGAGGCCGCGCCGAATACTGCCTGGCCTGGGCGCCGCAACTCGTGAAGCTGCCCGACGACGTGGGCTTCGAGGTCGCCGCCAGCCTGCCGCTGGCCTATGCCACCGCGCACCGCATGATGGTGACCATCGGCCAGGTGAAGGCCGGCGAGACCGTGGTGGTGCTGGGCGCCAGCGGCGGCGTGGGCACGGCCTGCGTGCTGCTGGCAAAGCTGGCGGGGGCCAACGTCGTCGCCTGCGCCGGCAGTGCCGACAAGGCCAAGCGCCTGAAGGCCCTGGGCGCCGAGCACGTGGTGAACTACCGCGAGCAGAAGGTGATGGACGCCGTGCATGCGCTGGCGGGGAAGCCGCGCATCAGCGGCACCGGCGGCGTGGACGTGGTCGTCAACTTCACCGGAGGCAACAGCTGGCAGGAGGGCATCCGTTGCCTGAAGGTGGGCGGTCGGCTGCTGACCTGCGGCGCTACCGCGGGCTACGAAGAGCACATCGACGTGCGCTACGTGTGGACCTTCGAGCTCAAGCTGATGGGCAGCAACGGCTGGCGCCGCGAGGACCTGGTGGCGCTGCTGGAGCTGGCGCGCAGCGGGCGCATGTTGCCGGTCATCGACAAGGTGCTGCCGCTGGAGGACATCCGTGAAGCCGAGCGCCTGATGGAAGAGCGCCAGGTCTTCGGCAAGATCGTCGTGACGCCGTGAGGCCCTGCCGATGATGCCCTGACCGACTGCGCAGCCATCGTTCCCCGACCCCAAGGATTCGACATGTCCTCACCATCACCCGCCGTCGCCGCGCTACAAGCGCAGTGCGATGCCTCGCCCTACATCCGCTTCGCCGCCATCCGCGTGCTGAGCGTGGAAACCGAGGCGCAGACCGTGTGCTTCGCGATGCCTTTCCGCCCCGAGTTCGAGCGCGGCGAAGGCACCGGGCAGTTCCACGGCGGGCCGATCGCCTCGCTCATCGACACGGCCGGCTGCATGGCGCTGGTGGCGGTGGCCGGGCGCGATGCCGGCACGGTGGACTTCCGCACCGACTACCTGCGCCCGGCCGCCGGTGAACTGCGGGCGCAGGCGCGCGTGCGCCGCGCCGGGCGCACCATGGGCGTGGTGGACGTGGACGTGCTGGACGCTTCAGATCGCCTGGTGGCCACGGGCCGTGGTACCTTTTTTCTGGAGGCCAGGGCATGACGCCCCTCGACCAACGCACCGACCTGCCCGCCAACCTGGGCCTGACACTGGACGCGTCTCGCGGGCGTGAGGCGCTGGCCGTGATCGAGGTGCAGGCCAACGGCTCGCTGCTGCGGCGCTGGAGCTACGGCGAGTTCGACGAGCTCGTCAACGCGCTGGCCCGCGGCCTGGTGGCGCGTGGACTGAGGCGCGGCGACCGCGTAGGCGTGATGGCCGCCAACAGCGTTCACGCGCTGGCCGTGATGCTGGCCACGATGCGCGCCGGTCTGGTGAGCGTGCCGGTGAACCCGCGCGCCGGTGCCGAGACGCTGGCCTACATGGCCGAGGACTCGGCGCTGCGCCTGGTGCTGGCCGACGAGGAGTTTCTGCCGGTGGCGAAAGCGCTGCCGGGGGCTGTGGCCGGCACGCTGCCGGTGCTGCCGCTGCAGGGTGACGACTTCACGGCGCTGGCCGACCCTGGACCCTTCACCGCCGTGCTGCCGGGCCAGGACGAGGTGGCCCTGGTGCTGTACACCAGCGGCTCCACCGGCCGTCCAAAGGGCGTGCTGCTGTCGCACCGCAGCCAGGTGCTGATCGCCGCCGGCTACGCCACCGACTTCATGCGCCAGTGCCTGGACAGCGGCCCGTCCATCGTGGCCGCGCCGCTGTTCCACATGAATGCCACGGTGAACACCACGCACGTGTTCATGCTGCAGGGCGCCTTCGTGCTGATGCCGCGCTTCGACGTGCAGGGTTTCATCCGCGCGGTGAGCGAACACCGCGTGAGCGTGCTGTCGGGCGTGCCCACGATGACGGCCATGATGGCGCAGCAGCGTCAGGAGCTGGCTCAGGCCGACTTCGGCAACGTGAAGCTGGTGGTCATCGGCTCGGCGCCGCTGTCGGCCACGGTGCTGGCGCAGGTGAGCCAGATGTTCCCGGCCGCCAGCGTCATCAACAGCTATGGCACCACCGAGACCGGCGCGGGCTACTTCGGCGCGCACCCACAGGGCCAGGCGCGGCCGTTCATGTCGGTGGGCCATGCCCAGCCGCACGCCCGGCTACGGCTGGTCGATGGCGAAGGCCAGGAGGTGACCGGGCCTGATGCACAGGGCGTGCTGGAGATCCATTGCGCCACGCGCATGAACGGCTACCAGAACAGGCCCGAGCTGACCGCCGAGAAGCTGCGCGACGGCTGGATCCACACCGGCGACATCATGCGGCGCGACACCGACGGCTGGTACTACTTCGTCGGCCGCGCCGATGACATGTTCGTCTGCAGCGGCGAGAACATCTACCCCGGGCAGGTGGAACGGCTGCTGGAGCGCCACCCGCAGGTGCTGGAGGTGTGCGTGCTGCCTCTGTCCGACGAGCGGCGTGGCCACATCCCGGTGGCCTTCGTGGTGCCCAAGCCAGGGACTACGCCCACCGAGAAGCAACTGCAGGAACACGTGCTGGCCCTGGCTGCGCCGCACCTGCACCCCCGCCGCGTGTGGTTCATCGAGCAGATGCCGCTGGCCGGCACCAACAAGATCGACCGCAGGGCGCTGGTCGAACGCGCCGTGGGGTTGGCCGCCGCGGTTCCGAGCGGCGGTGGCGGGTAAGCTGCGCCTCGCCGACCCCGACGATCTGATGACCTGCTCCACAGGAGGCCGCTCTTGAGTCCCCACCCGAAGAGACCGGGGTTCCATTTCCGGGTGCGCTACGCCGAGTGCACGGCCCACGGCGAACTGGGCCTGGCCAGCTACATCAACTACTTCAGCGAGGCCGCGGCGCAGGCGCTGAGCGAACGCGGCATGGATCTGCGCACGTTGACGTCCCGCTCCGGAGCCCTGCGCGAGGCCGGCTACGAAGTGGCGATCCAGGCCTCGCCGGGCTACGACGACGAGTTGGAGGTCGAAGTGCGGCTGCACGCGCTGGACGAGCGCGGCTTCACGCTGGGCTTCGGGCTGCAGGCCGCGCGCGGTGGCAAGCCGCTGGCACGCGGCGCCATCCGCTACGACGCACGGCCATCAGGCCCCGATGGGGCCTGCCGCCTGCCTCTTGATCTGCACGGACTGCTGCAAGAGTGGCTCGTCTGACCTGCAAACCGACCGCCAGATCGGCGGGCGGAGTGCCTCTTCCAAACTACACCAGGCCGGAGCATCGTTCATGACACAACCCCACCTTCAGCTGCAGCAACTGGGCATCGTGCTGCCCGCGGTGAGCGCGCCGGCTGCTGCCTATGTGCCCTGGGTGCGGAGCGGCGATCTGCTTTTCCTGTCGGGCCATCTGGCCAAGCGCAATGGCCAGGTCTGGGTGGGCCAGCTCGGTGCCACGCTGGACACCGCCCAGGGCCAGCAGGCGGCGCGAGCGGTCGCCATCGACCTGATGGGCACGTTGGCCGCCGCGCTGGGGGGCGACCTGGGGCGGGTGCGCCGCATCGTCAAGCTGCTGAGCCTGGTCAACAGCACGGCGAGCTTCACGGAACATCACCTGGTCACCAACGGCTGCTCCAGCCTTCTGGTGGAGGTCTTCGGCGCCGACATCGGCAGCCACGCCCGCAGCGCCTTCGGCGTGGCGCAGATTCCGCTGGGCGCCTGCGTGGAGATCGAGCTGATCGCCCAGGTCGATCCGGCCTGATGGGCACTCACCACCAGACGGAGTCCGCATGAAGAAGCTGTTCATCAGCGCCGACATCGAGGGCGTGGCCTGCATCAGCGCGCCCGTGGAAGTGGACAAAGCCCACCCGGCCGAGTACGCGCCGTTCCAGCGGCAGATGACGGCCGAGGTGGCTGCGGCCTGCGCCGGCGCCTGGGCGGCCGGAGTCGAGTCCATCGTGATCAAGGACGCCCACTGGACGGCCCGCAACATCGACCCGCACCAGCTCGCCGTACCGGCCGGCAAGGAACTGAAGCTCATCCGCGGCTGGAGCGGCCATCCCTTTGCCATGGTGCAGGGCCTGGACGAGAGCTTCGACGCCGTGGCCTTCATCGGCTTCCACGCGGCGGGCGGCTGTGGGGGCAACCCGCTGGCACACACAGTCTCCAGCCGCGCCTTCGCGCGCGTGGAGCTCAACGGGCGCACGGCCTCGGAGTGCCTGATCTACGCCTACGCCGCTGCCAGCGTGGGCGTGCCGCTGGTGTTCCTGTCGGGCGATCAGCAGCTGTGCGACGAGGCCTCGGGCCTGATCGATGGGCTGCAGACAGTGGCCACGCTGCAGGGCTTCGGCGCTTCGGTGCAATCCATCCTGCCCGCCGAGGCCGTGCAGCGCATCCAGGCCGGCGTGCAAGCGGCAGTGCATCTCTCGGCCCGAGGCCCCGTGGTGGCACCACCGGCGCTGCCCGAGGCGTTCAACTTCAAACTGTGCTTCAACAAGGCCAGCGACGCCTACGCCAAGTCGTTCTATCCGCAGGTGCAGCAGGTGTCGGATACAGAACTGGTACTGGAAACACGGCGCTACTTCGACGTGCTGACCTTCTTGTGGTTCGCAGCGCAGTGACTTGCGCGGGCGAACCATCACTTGCAGGAACTGACCAGCACTTCGAGAGCCCGCTTTCAGTCCTCGAACCGTAGGAGCTGAACGACAGCAGTCGACAGCGTGAGTTCGCGGCTTTCAGATGCAGTCGTTCAGCCGGGATCTTCTCCCAGTCGATGCTGATCACCTGCGAACGACAGCCGTCGCTGTCGCTAAATTCTGGCTCTTCTGAATTTCGTGTGGGTTACCGGGCATGAGGGTTGACCGCTGCGAAGTCGAGCTTGCCTGCGATCAGGAAGACGACGGTCCTGATCGTGTCGAAGCTGGCGAAGCCGCGCGCTCGGCGCTTGGCGGCCTGGAA
>JADCGP010000012.1 GCA_020248915.1 Rubrivivax sp.
AACATCAAGACCTCGCTGGCCGGCACCTACCACGCCTTCGGCTTCCGGAAGTACGCCCATCGCTATCTCGGCCAAGTGCAATACCTCTTCAACCGCCGCTTCGACCTGCGAACCATCCTCCAAAGGCTGGCTCGCGCCGCCTCTCAGGCCGCTCCTTGCCCTCTGCGTCGGGTGCGTGCGGCTGAATCATCTTGCTGATCAGCTGGCGACTTGGGTGAACATGGCCAGCAGTTCGCCGCCTTCCTGACATACGCAGCGTTGGGGCCGGTCGACGGCTACTCGGCGGAGGAGTGGCGCGCCGCGATCGCAGCGCTGCCGCAAGAGGGCTTGCAGGAGTCAGCGCAGGCGCTGGTGCAGGCGCTCGAAGGGGCGGCTGATCAGCGAGAGGAATACTGGAAGAACCGCATCCAGCCGTTCTGGCAGGACGTCTGGCCCAAGTCGCGCGATCTCGCCACGCCCGGCATCTCCGAATCTCTCGCGCGGCTCTGCATCGCGGCCGGCTCCGAGTTCTCGGCTGCGCTGAACGCGGTCCTGGACTGGTTGCAGCCCATCGAGCACCCGTACTACGTCATCCATCGCCTGCACGAGTCAGGGCTGTGTGGCCTATTCCCGATCCAAGCATTGCGACTGCTGGCGGCGATCGTCGCGGATCAGCCTTGGGGTGCGCCCGAACTGGGGCAATGCCTGGATCTCATCGTGCAGGCGGACGCTAGCCTTGCCCAAGACCCGACCTACCAGCGCCTGCGCGAGTACGCCAGAAGGCGGGGAGGATGAGGGACAGTAGCGATGCCCGGGCGTCACGAGTCGTCGTGTCTCACGCCCGAGCAGGCGTCCGTCTATGTCGACCTCAGATTCGATTGCCACGAGCCCCCGCTGTGTCTGAAGCAGGAACGCATTGGGTTTGGCTGCTTGGCCGCCAGGCTGCGCGGTAGGTTGTGAGAAGACCTTTAAAAGACTATATTCGGTCCAATTCGAACCCGGGAGCAAGTCTGTGCGCTACTCATCCCAAGTCAAGCCCATCAGTTACCTCAAGGCCAATGCCGCCGAGGTGTTGACCCACCTGGCCGAAAACCGGGAGCCCTTGGTCATCACGCAGAACGGGGAAGCCAAGGCCGTGCTGCAGGACGTTGCGTCCTTCGAGGAAACGCAGGAGACCTTAGCCCTGTTGAAGATCCTGGCGCTTGGACAGCAGGACGTGGAGGCAGGTCGCGTCAAGCCGGTCGCCGAGGTCGTGGCGCGCCTGCGCGCGAAGAGGGCCACGGCCTGATGGTCGGCAGGCCGACGCGTTACGAGGTCCTGCTGACCGAAGGTGCAGAGCAGGACCTGGAGGCGCTCTACGACTACATCGCGGAGTTCGACAGTGTGGCCAACGCCAACCACGTTCTCGACCGCTTGATGGAAGTCGTGGAGGGGCTCGCTCAGTTTCCTGAGCGCGGCAGCTATCCCAAGGAACTCGTCGCGCTGGGCATCAAGGACTACCGCCAGACGGCATTCAAGCCCTACCGGGTGATCTATCGCGTCCTGGGCACCCGGGTCGTCACTTACCTGATCGCCGATGGCCGCCGGGACATGCAGTCAGTGCTGGCGCGCCGGCTGCTGGGCGCTTGACCCGCAGCATCCCGCGCGGTCCCGATCCATTCCTGTGCATCGCAGTAAGGGCGGGTTCGCGGGGTCAGCCAAACACCACCAGCTCCAAGGGCCCAGAGATTCCTCTGGGCCCTTCAACGGCCCGTTTCCTCTCGCCGTTCTCTGCCGGCCTGTTGACCAACAACAGGCATCCCAGGACTCATGCCGGTTTCCGGGGGCAAAGGCTTGCGCGCGGCAGCTTCCCGTCAACCACGGCCAGCAGAGCACCGACCTCGCTCGTGCACTCGCCGGCGCGGCAGCGTGACAGACGCCGACGGGAACGAACGTGATCGGCAGGGAAGTGCCCTGCGCGTGCGCCATTCGCGACGCGCGCATGCCGCCCTGGCGGAGCGAGCCATCGAGGGCGACAGGCCGTGACCGTCGATCGATGCCGCCGACGTCACGACGCGAGAGGCCGGGCGCATCGTCAGCGTGGCGCTGAGTGTGACCAGCGCCATGAACACCGACGGCCCGCACCAGTGGCTGGGCATGAAGGGCGCCAGTCAGGCCGAGCCGTTCCTGAGCAAGTTCCTCCTCAGCCCCACTCGCCGCGGGCTGCGCGGCGTGCGGCTGGTCAGAGCGCCGTCACCGCCCGTCAGGAACGCGCGGATTGCTCGGGCCCCGGTGGCAGCGCCGGCTTCTTCGCGAGCTCGTGGTAGGCCAGCGCGGCCAGCACCGTGCAGCCCCCGAGCACCGTGGCGGTGCCGGGTCTCTCGCCGCCGAAGGCCCAGGTCAGCAGGATGCCGAACACCACCTCGAGCAGCGCGAACAGCGAGGTCTCGGCCGCGCTGAGGTGACGGGCCGCACGCACCGCCAGCAGGCAGGGGATGGCGAGCTGGAACACGCCGAGCACGAGCAGCAGGCCCAGGTCGTGGAGGCTGGTGTCGAGCGGCCAGGCCAGCGGTAGCGTGCAGGCGGCGGAGATCGTGCCGCCGATCAGCACCGCGACCGAGAGGTCCGGCCCGCGGCCGGCACGCTGCACGAGGATCCAGTTCACCGCCGCGGCCACGGGCACGCCCAGTGCGATCAGCACGCCCAGTGCGTGGCGACCCTCCAGCGAAGACAGGTCGAACGCGTACATGCACGCGATTCCCGCCGCGGCCACCGCGATCACCGCCCAGGTGCGTGATCCCACCGGGCGCCCGAGCACGATGCCGGCCAGCAACGCCGTCAGCACCGGCGTCAGGCTCTGGGTGATCAGCACGTTGGCCACCTGAGTGAGCGACAGCGCGAACATGAAGCAGGTGAACATCACCGCCCACATCGCGCCGCTCAGCCAGACGATGCGCCCGGCCCTGGCCAGGGCAGCCAGCGCCGCGGGCCCGCGCCGCCAGGACAAGGCTATCGCCACCGTCAGCGCCGCGAAGAGGCTGCGCCAGAACGTGATCTCGAAGCCTTCGGCCGACTCGAGGTGCCGGGTGACGACACCGCCGATGCTCCACATCAGGGTGCTCGCGATCAGCAGGGCGACGGCTTGGCGGTGGGTCATGCAGCCGCGGATGTTATCGGGCCGCTGTGCTTGCGGCAGGGCGGGGGATCGGCCAAGGACATGCCCGTGCGGGACCGCCACTGCGCGAGCCCGGCGTCGCCGCTTCCCGCCGACGAGCGGCCCCCGCCCGGTGGTTCAGCCCGGCACGCCGGCGAACATGGCGTTGCGCAGCGCGAACGTCCGGTGGTCGCGCCAGCCGCCGTCGATGTAGAGGTACTCGCGCGCCAGCCCTTCGTCGTCGAAGCCCAGGCGCTGCAGCAGCGCGACGCTGCGGACGTTCTCGGGGCGCACGTTGGCCTGGATGCGATGCAGGTGGACCGCGGACGAGAACGCGTGCGCCACGACGGCCTGCAGCGCCTCGCGCATCAGGCCCTGGCCCTCGCAGGCGGCGTCGACGGCGTATCCGAGCATCGCGTTCTGGAACGGCCCGCGCGAGACCTGGCTCAGGCCGACGCTGCCCACGAGTCGGGTCGGCTCGTCGACCGGCTGCAGCCACCAGCGCAGGGCGGAGCCGGCGGCGGCTTCGGCGGCCGCCCTGCGCAGCCGCTCGCGCTGCTGCGGCGCGGTGGCGAGGTCCGGTGGCGCCGGTGGCTCCCAGGGTGCCAGGTGCAGGGCGTTGCGCGCGTGGAACGCGGCCGCCGCCGCGGCGAGGTCCTCGTGCGCAGGCAGCAGGCTCAGTCGGGGCGTGCGCAGGGCAATGGCGGCGGTGTCGTCCGTCATCCGGGCAGTATGCTCGACAACACAGCCGTCATCCCGCTGGGGAGTCGACCTTGTCCGATGCCGATGTCGATACCGGCCGCGAGGGTCGCGCCTGGCAAGGCCTTGCGATCGCGGCCGTGGCCGGGCGCCTCGGGCCGGCCGGGGGTGCCGCGGCCACCGGCCGCCTGCAGCGCGGGGAGTGCCCGCACCGGCCCCTGACCCACGAGATCCTGTCCGACCTGTTGCCGGTCACCGGGCTGTAGCTCAGGCGCGTCGTCATCGACGACCTGCGCGACGGGATCTTCTGCGCGACACTGGAGGTCGCGGCAGGTGCGGCCCCGGTCTGGGTCGATGCCCGCCCGAGCGACGGCATCGCACTCGCGCTGGCGCGCGGACGGTCAGCCGCCCGCGCCGTCCCGGTGCAGGCCGTTGACGCGCTGCACCTCGTTGCGCGAGCCGAGAACGACCGCCACGCGCTGGTGCAGCCGGGTCGGGACGATGTCGAGGATGCGCTGCCGGCCGTCGGTGGCCATGCCGCCGGCCTGCTCGACGATGAAGGCCATCGGGTTGGCCTCGTACATCAGGCGCAGCTTGCCGGGCTTGTCGGGCTCGCGGGCGTCCCAGGGGTACATGAAGATGCCACCGCGCGAGAGGATGCGGTGGACGTCGGCCACCATGCTGGCCACCCAGCGCATGTTGAAGTCCTTGCCGCGCGGCCCGTCTCGCCCGGCCAGACACTCGGCGATGTAGCGCTGCACGGGCGGTGCCCAGTGGCGCTGGTTGCTCATGTTGATCGAGAACTCGCGCGTGTCCTCGGGGATCGCAGCGCCGCCCTGGGTCAGCAGCCAGGAGCCGGTCTCGCGGTCGAGCGTGAACGCGGCCACGCCGTTGCCCAGCGTGAGCACCAGTGTCGTCTGCGGCCCGTAGACACAGTAGCCGGCGGCGGCCTGCTGCCGGCCGGGCTGGAGGAAGTCCTCCTCGCTGACGCCGCGCGCGTGGCCCACCTTGCGCAGCACGCTGAAGATCGTGCCGATCGAGACGTTGACGTCGATGTTGCTCGAGCCGTCCAGGGGGTCGAACAGCAGCAGGTACTCGCCCTGCGGGTAGCGGTTGGGCACGACGTGGATCGAATCCATCTCCTCGCTGGCCATCGCCGCGAGGTGGCCGCCCCACTCGTTGGCCTCGATCAGCACCTCGTTGGCGATCAGGTCGAGCTTCTTGACGACCTCGCCCTGCACGTTGCTCTGCTCGGTGCTGCCGAGCACGTCGCCAAGGGCGCCCTTGTTGACGGCGATCGCGATGCGCTTGCAGGCGCGCGCGACCACCTCCACCAGCAGGCGGAGTTCGCCGGGGATGCGACCGTGCTCGCGCTGCTGCTCGACCAGGAACTGCGTGAGGCTGATGCGCTTCATGGGCGGTTGGGCTGTGTCCGTCAGGCTGCCTCGAGCGCGCGCGTGACGACCTCGCGCAGGTTGACGCTGAGGTCGGGCCGCGCGGCGACGCGGGATATTGCCTCGCGCGCGGCGCTGCGCCAGGGCTCGGCCAGCACCCCCCAGCGGTTCAACGCCCGCGCCAGGCCCGCGGCCTGCTGCGGGTTGATGGCGTCGAGCTCGAGCACACGCTCTGCCCACAGCACGTAGCCGGCTGCGTCGGCACGGTGGAAGGCGGCCGGGTTGCGGGCGCACAGCGTGAACAGCAGGCTGCGCGCGCGGTTGGGGTTGCGCATCGAGAAGTCCGGATGCTGAAGCAGCGCCTTGGCGCGGGCGAACACGCGGCCGGCGCCGGCGCCGCGCGGCTCGGGCGCCGCGGCCTGCATCGCGAACCACTTGTCCAGCAGCAGCGCGTCGCCCTGCGCGAAGCGGTGCAGCCTCTCGACGACCTGGTCGGACAGCTCCGACTGCGACTGCAGCAGCGCGCCTGCGGCCCCCAGCCGATCGGTCAGGTTGCCCGCGTCCTTGAAGCGCTGGTAGGCGCGGCCCTGCCAGACCGCGTCGCGCGTGCGCACGGCCTGCCGGCACAGCATGGCCAGTGCCAGGTGCGCCAGCGCGCGCCGGCCTGCCTGCCCGCGCGTCGGCGCGTAGCCCTCGCGCACCACCTGCCCCTCCCAGGCCTGCACCCACTCCGGGGCCAGTTGTTCGGCCAGCAGGTCGAGCCACCGCTCCCGCACCTCGTGCACGCGCTGCGGGTCGACGCGCTCGAGCTGCTCGCCGATGTAGAGCTCGTCGGGGGCGTGCAGCACGCTGGCCTTGAACGCGGGTGCCAGGTCGGGGCTCTGCAGCACGGCCGCCAGCGCCGCGGCCAGGGCGGTATCGAGCTGCGGCTCGGTGCCGTCGCGCGCGGCCGCCACCAGCCGGTCTAGGACCAGCCGCTGGCCGGACTCCCAGCGGTTGAAGGCGTCGCCGTCGTGGGCCAGCAGCAGCAGGCGGTCGGTTTCCGACAGGCCGTCCTGCAGCCGCACCGGCGCGGAGAAGCCCCGCAGCAGCGAGTGCACCGGCCGCTCATCCACCCCTTCGAAGGTCCAGCTGCGCTCCGGGGCGTCGAGCACCAGCAGCCGCTCGTCGCCGACCGTGCGCCCGTCCGGCCCGATCAGCGCGCACGCCACGGGGATCACGAACGGCGCCTTGTCCGGCTGGCCGGGGCTCGGGCCGCAGGCCTGCGACAAGGTCAGGGTGTAGCGGCGGGTCGCGGGGTCGTGGACGCCGCGCGCCTGCACCGCGGGCGTGCCGGCCTGGGAGTACCAGCGCTTGAACGCATCCAGATGCGTCGCGAGCGCCGTGCCGGGATTGGCGTCGGCAATGGCCTGCGCGAAGTCGTCGCAGGTCACGGCCTGCCCGTCGTGACGCTGGAAGTACAGCGCCATGCCGCGCGCGAACCCCTCGCGTCCGACCAGCGTGTGCATCATCCGGACGACCTCGGCACCCTTCTTGTAGACGGTCGAGGTGTAGAAGTTGTCGATCTCGTGGTACTGGTCGGGCCGCACCGGGTGCGCCATCGGCCCGGCGTCCTCCCGGAACTGCGTCGAGCGCAGCGCGCGCACTTGCTCGATCCTGTGCACGGCGCGCGCCGAGGCGCTGCCGGCCATGTCCATGCTGAATTCCTGGTCGCGGAAGACCGTCAGGCCCTCCTTCAGCGACAACTGGAACCAGTCGCGGCAGGTCACGCGGTTGCCGGTCCAGTTGTGGAGGTACTCGTGGGCGACGATGCTCTCGATGCGCTCGAAGTCGGCGTCGGTGGCGCTGGCGGCGCTGGCCAGCACGCTGTTGGTGTTGAAGAGGTTGAGTCCCTTGTTCTCCATCGCGCCGCCGTTGAAGTCCGCGACCGCGACGACCATGTAGCGGTCGAGGTCGAGCGCGAGGCCGAAGCGGGCCTCGTCCCACGCTACCGAGGCCACGAGCGAGGCAAGGGCGTGGTCGGTCCGGCCGAGGTCGCCGGGGCGCACGTAGACCTGCAGCAGGTGCTCGCGGCCGGCGCGGCTGCGGATGCGCTGCTCGCGCGCCACCAGCCGAGCCGCGACCAGCGCGAACAGGTAGCTCGGCTTGGGGAAGGGATCGTGCCACTTCGCGAAGTGGCGGTCGCCGTCGAGCGGGCCCTGCTCGACCAGGTTGCCGTTGGACAGCAGCACCGGGTAGGCCTTGCGGTCGGCGCGCAGCGTCACGGTGTAGACCGCCATCACGTCCGGGCGGTCCGGGAAGTAGGTGATGCGGCGGAAGCCCTCGGCCTCGCACTGGGTGAACAGCCCGCCGCCGCTGGCGTACAGGCCCGACAGCGCGCTGTTGCGGTCGGGGGCGCAGGTGTTGCGGATCTCGAGCGTGAACGCGTCGGCCGCCGGCGGGTTGTCGATGACGAGGTCGCCGCCGTCGTCGCGGAAGCTCTGACTCTGGCCGTCGGCCAGGCAGCGCAGCAGCGTCAGGCCTTCGCCGTGCAGGCGCAGCGGCTGCGGCGCCACGGCCGGGTTGCGCTCGATGCGCAGGCGGCTGCCGACGATGGTCTTGGCCGGGTCGAGGTCGAACACGAGGTCGACCGAGCGGACGAAGAACGGCGGCGGGGCATAGTCCTCGCGCCGCACCGGCGCGCCGTGGGTCTCTCGCAGCATGCTGCGCGTCTCCTTTCGAACGGTGGGCGGTCGCGCGCGGCGCGCGCTACAGGCCCTGCTTCAGGCTGGCCGCGATGAAGGCGTCGAGATCGCCGTCCAGCACCTTCTGCGTGTTGCTGATCTCGACGCCGGTGCGCAGGTCCTTGATGCGGCTCTGGTCGAGCACGTAGCTGCGGATCTGGTGGCCCCAGCCGACGTCCGTCTTGCTGTCCTCGAGCTTCTGCTGCGCCTCGCGCTGCTTGCGCATCTCGTGCTCGTACAGGCGGCTCTTCAGCATCGCCCAGGCCTCGTCGCGGTTGCGGTGCTGGCTGCGGTCGTTCTGGCACTGCACGACGATGCCGGTGGGCACGTGCGTCAGGCGCACCGCCGAGTCGGTCTTGTTGATGTGCTGGCCGCCGGCGCCGCTGGCACGGAAGGTGTCCACGCGCACATCGGCCGGGTTGATCTCGATCTCGATCGAGTCATCGACCTCGGGGTAGACGAACAGCGAGGCGAAGCTGGTGTGCCGTCCGCCCGAGCTGTCGAACGGGCTCTTGCGCACGAGGCGGTGCACCCCGGTCTCGGTGCGCAGCTGTCCGTAGGCGTAGTCGCCCTCGACCTTGATCGTCGCGCTGCGGATGCCGGCGACGTCGCCCTCGGTCTCCTCGAGCACCTCGGCCTTGAAGCCCTTGCGCTCGCAGAACTTGAGGTACTGGCGCAGCAGCATCGCCGCCCAATCGCAGGCCTCTGTCCCGCCGGCGCCGGCCTGGATGTCGACGAAGCAGTTCAGCGGGTCGGCAGGGTTGCCGAACATGCGCCGGAACTCGAGCTCCTCGACCGTGCCGCGCAGCTTCTCGGCGTCGTCGCGGATCGACGCGAGGGCAGCTTCGTCGCCTTCTTCCTTGCTGAGGTCGTACAGCTCGGAGCTGTCGGCCAGGCTGCGCTGCAGGTGGGAGACCGTGCCGACGACGGTGTCGAGCGACTTCTTCTCCTTGCCCAGCTCCTGCGCGCGCTTGGGCTCGTTCCAGACTGCCGGGTTCTCGAGCGCGGCGTTGACCTCGTTCAGCCGCAGTGCCTTGCGGTCGTAGTCAAAGATACCCCCGAAGCTGCCGGGTGCGATCGCTCAGGTCGGCGAGCAGCGAGCCGATGGCGTTGATCTCTTCGGTGTCCATGGCGTCGATTTTCGCATGCGCCGCGGCGCGCCCTCAGCCGGCCCCGAGGAAGGGCGCCAGCCGGCGCGCCAGCGCCTCGGGCTGGTCGTGGTGAAGCATGTGTCCGCAGTCGGCGAGGCGGTGGCGCTCGGTCCGGGGCACGACGTCCAGCCGCTGGTGGAATTCGGCGACGCTGTAGCGCGTGCCCCACCACTGCGCGAGTTCGGTAGCGTCGCCCTCGATCCACAGCAGCGGCGCGGTGATGCACCTCCACGTCTCCAGGATCTCGTCGACGCGGTAGACCATCGGGCTGGGCCGCTTGTGTGCCGGGTCGCCGAGGATCCGCCAGCGTCCCTGCGCGTCGGGACGCGCCCAGTGTGTCGCCAGCCAGCGCGCCTTGTCCGGGGCGAGCCGCGGGTTGTTCTTGCGCAGCCGCTCGGCCACCTCGTCGAGACCCGCGTAGTCGCGCAGCGACTGCGGTGCCTTGAGCGAGTCGAGCCACTTGGCGAGCCGCTGAGGGGCATGACGAGGCTCCGCGCGAGGCAGCCCGAATCCCTCGAGGTTGACAAGTCGCCGGATGCGGTCCGGCCGAACGCCGGCGTAGCTCATCACCACGTTGCCGCCCATGCTGTGGCCGACCAGGTCGACCGCCCGCCCCGGTGCGAGGGCGTCGAGCAGCGCGTCGAGGTCGCCCACGTAGTCGGGGAACCAGTAGCAGTCGGAGGCGGGTGCCGTCGTCAGGCCGAAGCCGCGCCAGTCCGGGGCCAGCACATGGCGCTCGAAGCCCTCCGCGGCGGCCAGGGCGTCGACCACGAACTGGAACGACGCGCCCACGTCCATCCAGCCGTGCAGCAGCACGAGCGGCGGCCGGTCGGGCGTGGCGAGCGCGGCGTCGCCCCAGGCGTGGACGTGGTAGGTCAGGCCGCGCACTTCGACGAAGAGCGAGCGGGCGGCGCGGAGCGGCCGGTAGTCCGCGGCGGAAGCGAGGGTCGTGCCGTCGGGGTCGGTGGAGGCCACGCGGTCGTTCTCAGGGGCGGGGGGCATGCCCCTGACTGTACGGCGGCGCCCGCGCGCCCCCGGGTCGGCCGCCCGGGGCCGGCCGCGGTCTCGTTCGCGGGGCCGCGACAATCGTCGCCATGGACACACCCGCCATGACGCTGCGGCCCGCGCGCCCGGACGACGCTGCGCTGCTGGTCGAGATGATCCGCGAGCTCGCGGTCTTCGAGAAGCTCGAGCAC
Source organism: Rubrivivax sp. (assembly GCA_020248915.1). GTDB lineage: Bacteria > Pseudomonadota > Gammaproteobacteria > Burkholderiales > Burkholderiaceae_C > Rubrivivax. Next base: position 10,276 of record JADCGP010000012.1, read on the forward strand.
CTGATGGTCGCAACGCCGGAGTCGATCGCGGCGCACCTGTTCGGACCGCGGCCGGCCGCCGAGGTCGTGCTGGCCGAGGTCGAGGCGCCGGAAGGCCTGCTGACGGCCGGCTTCGCGCTGTTCTTCCACAACTTCAGCACCTTCCTGGGCCGGCCCGGTCTGTACCTGGAAGACCTTTACGTGCGGCCGCAGCACCGCGGGCGCGGCATCGGCAAGGCCCTGCTGCAACACCTGGGCGCGCTGGCGGTCGAGCGCGGCTGCGGCCGCTTCGAGTGGAGCGTGCTCGACTGGAACGTGGACGCGATCGGGTTCTACGAGCGGATGGGAGCGACCCTGCTCGCCGACTGGCGCATCTGCCGCGTCACCGGGCCGGCGCTGGCCGCCTTCGCGGGCGGGCCGTCGCATCCCTGACGGAGGCCGTCCGCCCGGGCACCGGGCGCCGTTGCGGCACACTTCAGGCCTTCTCCGACGACTGCCGCCGCGGCGGGGCCGGCCCCGGCGCCGCCTGCGCGGCCCGACCGCCGCATGTCCAACCTCATCGTCCACGGCGGCACGCCGCTCTCGGGCCGGATCGTGCCCAGCGCTAACAAGAATGCGGTGCTGCCGATCCTGTGCGCGACCCTGCTCACCCGCAAGCCGGTGCGCCTGGTCGGCATCCCCGAGATCACCGACGTGCGCAAGATCCTCGAGATCTTCCGCCAGCTCGGCAGCGAGGTGCACGTGGACTTCGCCGCCGGCACGCTCGACGTGCACCATCGCGACACGCGCTTCGACCCCGAGCGCGACCACCTGCCCGAGGAGATGCGCAGCTCGATCATGCTGGTGCCCGGGCTGCTGGCGCGCTTCGGCGTGGCCCGCATAGAGAACGACGTGCAGGGGTGCACGCTGGGCGTACGCGAGATCGACCCTCACGTCGAGGTGATGGAGCGCTTCGGCGCGGTGGTCGAGCGGCGTCGGGAGGCGCTGATCATGCGCGTGGCCGGAGGCGGCGGGGTCGCGGGGGCGCAGGGCCTGCAGCCCAACTTCCACTGGCTCGACTACGCCAGCGTCACGACGACCGAGAACTTCGTGCTCTGCGCGGCGCTGGCCACCGCGGGCGATGGCACGAGCACGCTGATGAACGCGGCCAGCGAGCCGCACGTGCAGGAGTTCTGCGCCTTCATGACCATGCTGGGCGCCCGCATCGAGGGCATCGGCACCTCCCGGCTGACGATCCGCGGCGTCGAGCGCCTGGGCGGCGGCACCTTCACGTTCGCGGAAGACTTCCACGAGGCCGTCACCTTCATGGCGCTGGGCGCCATCACCGGCGGCGAGATCGCGGTGCGCAACTCCGCGCCCGAGCAGTTCCCGCTGATCGACCGCACGTTCGCCAAGTTCGGCGTTCGCATCGTGCACGAGGACGGCTGGTCGCGCGCACTGGTCGACGGGCCACTGCGCGTGAAGGCGCCGTTCACGCAGAACATCCTGCCGAAGGTGGAGGCGGCGCCGTGGCCCTACCTGCCGGTCGACCTGCTGCCGATCTTCGTGGCCCTGGGCATCCGGGCCGAGGGCAGCATGATGTACTGGAACAAGGTCTACGAGGGCGCGATGGGATGGACCACCGAGCTGGCCAAGTTCGGCGGGCACGCCTTCATGGCCGACCCGCACCGCATCGTCACCTTCGGCGGCAAGCCGCTCGCGCCGGCCGAGGTGGAGAGTCCCTACATCATCCGCGTGGCCATCGCGCTGCTGATGGTGGCCTGCAGCATCCCCGGGCGCTCGGTCATCAAGAACGCTGCTCCGGTGCGCCGTGCGCACCCGCACTTCGCGGAGAACATCCGCAGGCTCGGCGCGCAGATCGAGTGGGTGGAAGGCGACTGACCGCGGAAGGTGCCGGCGATGGCCAGGAAGGACCGTCACGTCAGCGAGACGCCGGCCACCGCGTGGCTGAAGGCGCGCGGCGTGGTCTTCACCGAGCACCCCTACGACTACGTCGAGCACGGCGGCACCGCCGAGAGCGCGCGCCAGCTGGGCCTGGACGAGCACGCCGTCGTCAAGACACTGGTGATGCAGGACGAGCGCGGCGAGCCGCTGCTGGTGCTGATGCACGGTGACCGCCTGGTCAGCACCAAGAACCTCGCGCGGGCCATCGGTGCGCGCAGCGTCGAGCCCTGCAAGCCCGAGGCCGCGCAACGGGCGAGCGGCTACCTGATCGGCGGCACGTCCCCCTTCGGCACGCGCAAGGACATGCCGGTGTACGTGGAGGAGACGGTCCTCGGGCTGCCGCGCATCTGCATCAACGGTGGCCGCCGCGGCTTCCTGGTGGGGCTGGAGCCGCGTGTGCTGGTCGAGCTCCTGGGCGCGCGGCCGGTGCACTGCGCCCTGAAGCCCTGACGCCGGCCCGGGACCACCCGGAGACGCGGCCGGCGCCCTTACACTGCGCGCCCGATGGAGACTCTGGCTCCCTTCGCTGCCGTGCTGGCCGGCTACCTGTTCGGCAGCCTGTCCTTCGCGGTCATCGTCAGCCGGCTGATGGGGCTGGCCGACCCGCGCAGCTACGGCTCGGGCAACCCGGGAGCGACCAACGTGCTGCGCTCCGGCAACCGCATCGCCGCCGTGCTGACGCTGGCTCTCGATGCGCTGAAGGGCTACGTGCCGGTGCTGCTGGTTCTGCTGTTCGGCCCGCGCGCGGGCCTGGGCACGGACACCGCGGCCTTCGTGGGGCTGGCTGCCTTCGTCGGCCACCTGTGGCCGGTGTTCTTCCGTTTCCAGGGCGGCAAGGGCGTGGCCACGGCGGCCGGCGTGCTGCTGGCCCTGAACCCCGTCCTCGGTGCGGCAACGCTGCTCACCTGGGTGATCGTTGCCGCGTTCTTCCGCTACAGCTCGCTCGCCTCGATCGTGGCCGCTGCGTTCGCGCCGTTCTACCAGGCGCTGATCTGGGGCGTCGAGCCGCTGCTGCTGGCCATCGGCGCGATGAGCCTGCTGCTGGTCTGGCGGCACGAGGGCAACATCCGCAAGCTGCTGGCCGGCACCGAGTCGCGCCTCGGCCAGAAGGCCGCCGCGCCGGCCGGCACCGCGCCGCCGCACCCGCGCCGCGGGCGCGGGCACCAACACGGCAAGCACGCCGGGAAAGGGCATTCCTGATGGTTCAGCGTTTCGACGTCGGCACGCGCCTGTCGGAGATGGCGGTGCACAACGGCACGGTATGGCTCGCGGGGCAGGTTCCTTCGGACGCCAGCCAGGACATCGGCGGCCAGACCCGCCAGGTGCTGGCCGCGATCGACGCGCTGCTGGCGCGCGCGGGCACCGACAAGGCGAGGATCGTGATGGCGCAGATCTTCCTCGCCGACCTGGCCGACTTCCCGGGCATGAACGCGGCCTGGGACGCCTGGGTGCCAGCGGGCAACGCGCCGCCGCGCGCCACGGTGCAGGCAAAGCTCGCGCGGCCGGAGTGGAAGGTCGAGATCGTCGTCACGGCAGCGCTGTGACGCTGCACCGAGGAACAGGGTCATGGGCACGAACCACGACGCGCCACGAGAGCCCGCCCCGGGCGCGTCACGCAGCCCCAAGGTGATCCTGGGCGTGATGGCGGTTCTGCTGGTCGGCGGCACGGCCGCCGTGGTGGGCTGGCTGACCGCGCAGCAGCGGCTGGGTGCCGACGTGGCGCGCCTCGCGCGCACCGGCGACATCCGCATGATCGCCTCGCAGGACTGCAACGTCTGCCACATCGCCCGCCAGTGGTTCGAGGAACACCGTGTGGCGTTCTCCGAGTGCACGATCGAGCGCGACCCGCAGTGCCGCGCGCAGTTCGACGCCCTGCGTGCGCAGGGCACGCCGGTGCTGCTGGTGCGCGGCCAGCCGGTCATGGGCTTCGAGCCGCACCGGGTGCGGCAGCTCCTCGGCGGCTGATCCGGCCTCCGCTCCGGCGGCCGGTGCCGCCTGAGCAGCCGCTACATCTGCTTGAACAGGTGCAGCCAGCTGCGGCTCACCGGCAGCCGCTCCGGCCGGGCCTTCAGGTGCACCTCCGCGGTCTCGTTCGGACCGCGCACGACCTGGCTCACGTGAGCGAGCGCCACGATCACCGAGCGGTGCACCTGCACGAAGCGCTGCGGGTCGAGCTCGTCGGCGAGCTCGCGGATCGTCTTGCGGATCAGCGCCTCGCCGCCAGCCCAGGCCACGAGGGTGTACTTCTCGTCCGAGCGCAGGTAGATCACCTCGTCGACCGCGATCAGGCGCACGGCCTGCCCGACGGAGGCGCGGATCCACTGCAGATGGCCGCCCGCACGCGGCGCCTGTACGGCGCTGCCGAGCTGGGCGGCCAGGCGGTCGAGCATCATGGCGACGTCGGCCGCGCCGGCGACTCCTGGCGGGTCGTGAGGGCCGGCGCCGGCCAGGCGGTCCTGCAGGCGCGACACCGTCGTCGCCAGGCGCTCGTCGTCGATGGGCTTGACAAGGTAGTCGAGGGCACCCTGCTCGAAGGCCTGCAGCGCGTACTGCTCGTAGGCGGTGACGAAGACGACGATCGTGCGAGGCGCGGCACCGACGATGGCCCGCGCTGCCTCGACGCCGTCCAGGCCCGGCATTTGCACGTCCAGGAACACGACCTGCGGCGTCTGCTGCTCGGCGAGGTCGACCGCCTCGCGCCCGTTGCGCGCCTCGGCGACGATGTCCAGCCCGGGCCACAGGCGGGCGAGCTGTGCGGCCAGCCGCTCGCGCAGCAGCGGTTCGTCGTCGGCGATCAGCGCCGTCGCGGAGGGCCCGCTCATGCCGGCAGCACGATCTCGGCGCGCAGACCGCGCGGTGAGTGCTCCGACAGCACCAGCCGGGCCGCCGGGCCATGGAGCGCGGCGAGGCGCTCGCGCAGGTTCGACAGCCCGGTGCCCACCGGCGCCGTCGGCGCCAGGCCGACCCCGGTGTCGGCCACCGAGGCCCGCAGCGTGCCGTCGTCGCCGCGGGCTGCGGTCACCGCGACCTGCCCGCCGTCCTCCGCCGGGTCGATGCCATGCCGCACCGCGTTCTCCACCAGCGTCATCAGCGCCAGCGGCGGGAACGGCAGCGGCTCGACGGCGGCGTCCGCCTCGATCCGCCACTGCAGCCGGTCGGGCATCCGCATCTGCATCAGCTCGAGGTAGGCGCGCACCCGGGTCAGTTCCTCACCGAGCGTGGGGCCGCCGGCGTGCAGGCGCGGCATGGCGGCGCGCAGGTAGGCCGCCAGGCTGCCCAGCAGCGGGCCCGCGCGCGGCGAACCGCTCTCCACCAGCGCCTGCACGTTGGCCAGCGTGTTGAACAGGAAGTGCGGCTCGATCTGGGCCTGAAGCTGGGCCAGCCTCGCCTCTGCGGCCTGCCGCTCGACGCGGCTGCGCTCGAGCTCGAGCTGTAGCTCGAGCGCGAGGGCGCGCGCCTCGCGTTCGCGCAGCAGCGCGGCCAGCGTCAGCACGATGCCCACCGCGAACGCGCTCAGCGAGGTGGTCGTCAGCCCGCGGATCCACGGACCGCTGTCGAGCAGCAGGTCGAGGTCGCCGCCCACGGACGCCACGTAGACGACGAAGGTGACCACCGGCGCGGCCAGCGCCACCGCCAGGGTCGTGAGCAGCCAGCGCGGCAGCCAGCGCGGCCGCCAGCGCTCTGGCCAGCGCTGGGCGCCGTGATAGACCAGCAGCAGCCCCAGCGCCAGGCACAGCGTGCGGCCCAGCAGCACCCGGAACGGCGTCACGAACGTGAAGGACAGCATGCCCGCGGCCACGACGGCCAAGCCACCGGCCAGCGCCAGGCTGGCAAGGTCGATTCGACCCACGGCGGTCCCGGGTCGGGCTGGTGCAGGGTCCTGGAGTCCACCCGGCCCCAGCCGCGACCGCGGCGGCGTCGTGGCCGAACCGGCGGCCGGCGTGGTGAGAGTGCTTCCAGGCATGGCCCCGACGGTAGCGCCCAGGCGCCCCGGAATTCAAGCGGGATCCGACAGCCGGCGGTACACGGGCTGCCGGCGACGGCCGGTCGGCACGAGCTGCGGAGCCGCTACAGCCCCTGGCGCATCAGCGGCGCAGCCAGTGAGCGTCGCAACGTGTCGGCGCTGTCGGCGAGGTGAATCCGGGTGTCCGGGTCGGCGCGCGCGGCGGCCGCCTGCAGCCGGGGCAGCAGGTCGCCGGCCTGCTGGCGCAGGATCCCGCGGGCGTCGGCGCGCGCACCCGGCCGCAGGATCGACGCCGCCAGGCGGTTGACGTGCTCGCGCTGCAGTTCGCGGCGTGTCGGCGCGATCGACACCGGCGCGGCGCGGGCGCCGCGCACGCCGGCGAGTTCGCTCCACACGTCGTCCTGCAGCCGCCCGTACAGCTCGCGCAGCTGGAACGCGTCGGCTCCGCGGTCGAACTTGCCGACGCTGTCGAGGATGCGCGCCGCGATCGACTCGCTCATCAGGTAGGCCAGCACCGCGCGCTGCAGTTCGAACAGGCGCTGCGGGACCGAGTAGTCGGTGGACAGCGCGAGCTCGGCACGGTCGAGGAAGTCGGGTGCGAGCCGGCGCTGCAGCGGCGCCGACAGCGCAAGGCCATCGGGCGCCAGCACCGCGCTCGCGATCAGGTCGAGCGCCCGCCGTTGCACGTCCGCCGTCACCGGCTGCAGCGGGTCGCGACCGCTGCCGGGGAAGTCGCGCAGCGTGCGCACCCCGCCTATCTGGCGCACCAGCACGCCCACGGCCCGGGCGACGTCGCCCAGCGCGAAGCCGAGCGAGCGGCGCAGAACCGCGTAGTCCCGCTCCGGCGACAGCGGCCGGGTCTCCTGGCGGCGGAACAGGTCGCGCGCGATGTCGATGCGCTTGGCGGCGAACGCGATCGGGTCGCTGCCGAGGTCGAACTGGATCGTCTCGGGGTCGAGCGCCGCGGCGTGGTCGTCGTCGGAGCCGTACGCGAGCAGCGGGTCGCTACTGCGCCCGGCGATGCGGCGCAGCTCGGCCCGGGCGGCGTCGGGCTGCGCGGGCAGCGGCCGGTAGGCGTACTCGACGGCCCAGTAGTCGTAGGGGCCGAGCGTGGTGGTGAACGGCGTGCCGCCGGCCTCGCCGGGGCGGGGCAGGTTGACGGGGTTGTACTCCATCACCGATCCGGTGGTCCCGTGGACACGCGTGAACTCCGGGTCGGCGAGCTGCTCCTCGCTGTAGACGCGCGAGGCGCGGAAGTTGTGGCGCAGACCGAGGGCGTGGCCAACCTCGTGCATCACCAGCTCCTTTAGGTAGTCGAGCACGAAGGACTGCGCCACCGGGCCGTCGGGGGCGAGCTCGCCGCGCGCCTCGAGCACGTCCAGGGCATAGCCGAGCTGCTCGGAGGCGAGCGCGCCGTAGCGGCACAGGCGATGGTCGTGGTCGGCCGCGCCGGCTCCCTCGGTGCCCGGCAGCACCCACGGCAGGGCGAAGCCCCCGGTCCGCGCGCTGCCGCCCGACGGACCGTCGCCGAGAACCTGGGCCCGGAGGCCGCGCACGGAGCGCGCGCTCATGCCCTCGATGGCGACGTCGGCGTCGAGGATCTCGCCGCTGCGCGGGTCGACATGGCTCGGGCCGATCGCGCCGAAAGACGGGTCGGCGTTCATCATCCAGCGCACCGAGGCGACGCCGAAGTCGAGCGTGTCGAAGGTCGCGTCGTCGGGCTGCTGGTGCACGACGATCGCGTCCTGGAACCCGATGCGTTCGAAGGCCTTGTTCCACTCGAGGATGCCGGCTCGCACGGTGTCCCGGTAGGCCAGCGGGATGTTGCGGTCGAGCCAGAAGGTGACGGGCTTGACCGGCGCGGACATCTCGGCCGCCGGCTCCTTCTTCTCGAGCCGCCACCGGTTGACGAAGCGGCGGCGGGGCGAGATCGCCATGTCGTCGCTGAAGTCGAGGACCGTGGTCGTGAACAGGCCGATGCGCGGATCGGCCGGCCGGGGCTGCATCGGCACGGCCGGCAGCGGGGCGATCGAGTAGTGCAGCCCGACCAGCATGCTGCGCGCATCGGGCAGGAAGCGCGGCAGCACCGGCAGCGGAACGCCGGGGAGCGTGGCAGTCGCGGCGCCGCCGACGCTGGCGCTGAAGAAGTGGCTGGAGGTCTCGAGGACGAGAGCCTCGGGTGTGGCGCGCACCGCGGTGATGGTCGAGTTGCTGCGGTCCAGGCCGTAGCCCTGGCGCAGCCCGCGCTGCAGCATCATGCCGATGCCGAGCATGTCGCCGAGGAACAGGCCACCGGCGTCGACCAGAACCGCCTTGCTGTCGGGGTGGGGCGCGCTGGCCACCGGCACCGAGCCGAGCAGGCTGTGCGAGTAGGAGTCGGCCACTGCGCGCGCCTCGGGCGAGCCCTCGCGGGCCACGACGTCGGTGTTGCGAGCCACCAGCCGGACCTGGTTGTGCACCCGCACGAACTCCACCAGCTGGGCGCCGCCCGCGCCGTTGATCGGGTAGGCCATCAGGCCCCCCAGCACCCAGGCCTGGCCGATGCCGCTCTTGATCTTGGGGCTCAGCAGGAAGGGGCGGTTGAAGTGCTCGGGCCGCAGTTCGAGCCAGACGCGCTCGTCCTTCTGCCAGGCGGCGATCGGGCCGTCGATGCGGCGGGCGTCGCGGGTGACGACGGCAAAGGGCGGGACGGCGGGGGCGGCCGGTCCGGCAGTCGCCGGGTTCGGTGGGGCCGTCGAGCCCGCTGAAGTCAGGCCTGCCGCAGCGCCGCCGGGGATGCCGGCCGCAGCGGGCGCGGGGGCGACCGGCACCGCTGAGCCGGGGGACCGCGACGGAACGGGCGCCGCCGTCGTCGGCTGGGCCGCAGTCGTCGCGGCCGCGGCAGTAGCGCCAGCTGGAACCGCCGCGGGGCCGCCCGGCGCCGTCGCGCAGCCCGCCGCCGCGGCGGCAGCGAGCAGCAGGGCGGGCAGCGGGTGCGGGGGCCGGTCGACCATCGTCCCCGGCAGTATCGGGCAACCCGGCGCCGCCGTGCCGTGGCAAAGCAGGCGGTTGAGCGCAGCGCAGGGGTTCAGTGGATCGGCTTGAACCGCATCCGCTTGGGTCGTGCGCCTTCCTCGCCGAGCCGGCGGACCTTGTCGGCCTCGTACTCCTGGTAGTTGCCCGGGAAGAACACCCACTGGCTGTCGCCTTCGGCGGCCAGGATGTGGGTGCAGATCCGGTCGAGGAACCAGCGGTCGTGGCTGATCACCATCGCGCTGCCGGCGAACTCCAGCAGCGCCTCCTCCAGTGCGCGCAGCGTCTCGACGTCGAGATCGTTGCTCGGCTCGTCCAGCATCAGCACGTTGCCGCCCTGGGCCAAGGTCTTGGCCAGGTGCAGCCGGCCACGCTCGCCGCCGGAGAGTTGTCCGACGCGCTTCTGCTGGTCGTTGCCCTTGAAGTTGAAGCGGCCGAGGTAGGCGCGGCTGGGCATCACGAACTGGCCGACGACGATGTTGTCCAGGCCGCCGGAGACGTCCTCCCACACCGTCTTGTCGTTGGCCAGGCTCTCGCGGCTCTGGTCGACGAACGCGAGCTTGGCGGTCTTGCCGATCAGCACCTCGCCCGCGTCGGGCGTCTCCACGCCCTGGATCATCCGGAACAGCGTCGACTTGCCGGCGCCGTTGGGGCCGATGATGCCCACGATGGCGCCGGGCGGCACCTTGAAGCTCAGGTTGTCGATCAGCACCCGCTCGCCGAAGCTCTTGGTGACGTTGCGGAACTCGATGACGTCGTTGCCGAGCCGCTCGGCCACGGGGATGAAGATCTCGTTGGTCTCGTTGCGGCGCTGGTACTCGACGTCGGACAGCTCCTCGAACCTCGCCAGCCGCGCCTTGCTCTTGGTCTGGCGCGCCTTGGCATTGCTGCGCACCCACTTGAGCTCCTCCTTCATCGCCTTGATGCGGGCGTCCTCCTTCTTCTGCTCCAGCTCGAGCCGGCGCTCCTTCTGGTCGAGCCAATCGGAGTAGTTCCCCTTCCACGGGATGCCCATCCCGCGGTCGAGCTCGAGGATCCACTCGGCCGCGTTGTCGAGGAAGTAACGGTCGTGGGTGATGGCCACCACCGTGCCGGGGAAGCGCTGCAGGAAGTGCTCCAGCCACTCGACGCTCTCGGCGTCGAGGTGGTTGGTCGGCTCGTCGAGCAGCAGCATGTCGGGCTTGGACAGCAGCAGGCGGCACAGAGCCACGCGGCGCCTCTCGCCGCCCGAGAGCTGCTGGATCCTGGCGTCCCAGGGCGGCAGGCGCAGCGCGTCGGCGGCGAGCTCGAGCTGCAGGTCGGTGTTCTCGCTGCCGGCGGCGGCGATGATGGCCTCGAGCTCGGCCTGCTCCTGCGCCAGCTTGTCGAAGTCGGCGTCGGGCTCGGCGTACTCGGCGTAGACCTCGTCGAGGCGCTTCTTGGCCGCCAGCACGCCGCCGATGCCCTGCTCGACGGCCTCGCGCACGGTCTGGCCGGGGTCGAGCTGCGGCTCCTGGGGCAGGTAGCCGATCTTCAGGCCCGGCATCGGCACGGCGTCTCCCTCGATCTCCTTGTCGAGGCCGGCCATGATCTTGAGCAGCGTGCTCTTGCCCGAGCCGTTCAGGCCCAGCACGCCGATCTTGGCGCCGGGGAAGAAGGACAGGCTGATGTCCTTCAGGATCTGCCGCTTCGGCGGCACGATCTTGCCGACGCGGTTCATGGTGAAGACGTACTGCGCCATTACAGGGCCCTCCGGAGGCGGGGCCGGCGGAGGCCGGCGGAAGCGGTCGGTCGCGGCGACGTGAGGTTCTGGGCCATGGGGCTGCCTTGGCGCGCCAGCCGGTGGCAGGCGCAGGAGAAACGGAGCCCGCGATTATCGGGCAGGCCCTGCCCGGCGCCCGCCGCTGCTATCGTCGGCCGGTGCCGCCGCTGCTGCTGCTGTTTTCCGCCGTCAACCTCGTCATCGGCACGGCCGCCTTCGCCGTCACCGGCATCCTGGCACCGATCGCCGAGGGCCTCGGGGTCGGCGTGCCCGCGGCGGGCCAGGCGATGACGGTCTACGCGCTGGCCACCGCTCTGCTGGCGCCGTGGGTGCTGCTGGCCACCGGGCGCTGGCGGCGGCGCTCGGTTCTGCTGCTGGCGCTGGGCCTGTTCACGGCCGGGGCGCTGGTCTCGGCGGTGGCGGGCAGCCTGGCAGTGTTCCTGGCCGGCCGCGTGCTGATGGGCGTGGGTGCGGTGTTCACACCAGCGGCAGCGGGCATTGCCATCGCGCTCGTCGACCCGGCGCGGCGCGGCAAGGCGCTGGCGCTGGTCTTCCTGGGCATGAGCCTGGCCTACGTGGTGGGCCTGCCGATCGTCTCCTGGGTTGGTCTGCGCTGGGGCTGGCGCGCCGCGCTGGGCATGAACGCTGCGCTGGCGCTGCTGGCGTGGGCGCTGATCGCCTGGAAGGTGCCGCGCGAGATCGCCGCGCCGGGCGCCTCGTTCGCGGGCATCGGCGGGGTGCTGAGGCGGCCCGCGGTGCTCGCGGTGCTGCTGCTGACGCTGGCCTACTTCACGGCCATCTTCGGGGTGTTCAGCTACATCGGGCCGGTGCTGAAGGCCCTCGTGCCGATGAGCGGCGAGTGGCTGTCGCTGACGCTCAGCCTGTTCGGCGTGGCCGGCGTGCTCGGCACGCTGTCGGGCGGCGCGGCCAACGATCGCTTCGGCCCATGGCGCACGCTGTGGGCTCAGCTGCTGCTGCTCGGCGCGATGATGGCGCTGCTGCCGCTGACCGCCGGGCACTGGGGCTGGATGGTGCTGGTGATGATGGTCTGGGGCATCGCCGGCTTCGGGATGATGGCGCCGCAGCAGTCGCGCCTGGCCGGGCTCGCTCCGCGCGAGGCGCCGCTGCTGCTGTCGCTGAACACCTCGATGCTGTACTTCGGCACTGCGCTGGGCGCGGCGCTGGGCGGGTTGGCGGCACCGGTTCTCGGCTTCGCCCGGCTGTCGTGGCTCGGCGTGCTGGCCGTGGCGCTAGCGGTGCTGATCCTGGCGACCGCCACCTGGATCGATCGCGGCGAGCGCCGTGCCGTGCTTGCAAAGGCGGCCGCCGGCCGCACCTGACGAAACCCGGGTGCGGCATACGACCGCACCCACCGACGAGGAGAACGCTCGATGAGCACCACTTCCCCGATGACAGTCGAGGCCGATGCATCGCTGGTCCGCACGATGCACGTCATCTATGCGCTGCACGCCGTCGGACTCGCCATCGGGGCGTTCGGCGCCGCGAGCGTCCTGGGGGCCTTCCTGTTCGGCTGGCCGAGCGTCATCGCCGTGATCATCAGCTACGTCAAGCGCGGCGACGCCCGCGGCACCTGGCTCGAGTCCCACTTCACCTGGGCGATCCGCACCTTCTGGTTCGCGCTGGCCTGGTCGGCGCTGGTGCTGATGGTGTCGCTGCCGCTGACATTGGTCCTGGTCGGATTCGGCACCATGGCGATCGGCTTCTTCGCGCTCGGCGTGTGGGCGATCTACCGCATTGCCCGCGGCTGGCTGCGGCTGAAGGACCACCAGCCGATGCCATCCTGAGCGGTTGCGCCCTCCCGGGCGCCCGCCCGGGGTACACTTCCTCTCGCGCCGCAGCATACCAGTCGCCGCGGCGCAGTCGCTTTCGACTTCCATCGACCATCGCGTCCCGCGACTGGTGCGCCCGCAACGGGTGACCTGGGACCGCGAGCCACGGCCGGCTCCCGCCGGCTTGCCCACTTTGACCAAGTTCACCGACCTCGGCCTGGCCGAGCCGATCCTGCGCGCCGTGCGCGAGCAGGGCTACGAGACCCCGACACCGATCCAGGCCCAGGCCATCCCGGCCGTGCTGGCCGGCGGCGACCTGATGGGCGGCGCACAGACTGGCACCGGCAAGACCGCCGGGTTCACGCTGCCGATGCTGCACCGGCTGATGCAGGCCGCCGCGCCGCGCGACGCGCGCGGCCGTGTCCGCATCCGGGCGCTGATCCTGACCCCGACCCGCGAGCTGGCCGCGCAGGTCGAGGACAGCGTGCGCACCTACGGCAAGTACGTGCCGCTGAAGAGCGCGGTGATGTTCGGCGGCGTGGGCATGCAGCCCCAGGTCGACGTGCTGCGGCGCGGCATCGACATCCTGGTGGCCACGCCGGGGCGCCTGCTCGACCACCACCAGCAGGGAACGCTGGACCTCGGCGCCGTCGAGATCTTCGTGCTCGACGAGGCCGACCGGATGCTCGACATGGGCTTCATCCACGACATCCGTCGCGTGCTCGCGATCCTGCCGGCGCGGCGCCAGAACCTGCTGTTCAGCGCCACGTTCAGCGACGAGATCAAGGCGCTGGCCGACCGGCTGCTGAACCAGCCCGCGCTGATCGAGGTCGCGCGACGCAACGCCGCCGCCGACACGGTGGCGCAGACCGTGCACCCGGTGGGCCGCGAGAAGAAGAAGGAGCTGCTGCGGCACCTGATCCTCGAGGGCGACTGGCACCAGGTGCTGGTGTTCACGCGCACCAAGCATGGCGCCAACCGGCTGACCGAGTGGCTGAACGACCACGATGTGACCGCGATGGCGATCCACGGCAACAAGAGCCAGGGGGCCCGCACGAAGGCGCTGGCCGACTTCAAGAGCGGCGAGCTGCGCGTTCTGGTGGCCACCGACATCGCGGCGCGCGGCATCGACATCGACCAGCTGCCCCACGTCGTGAACTTCGAGCTTCCCAACGTGCCCGAGGACTACGTGCACCGCATCGGCCGCACCGGGCGCGCCGGCGCCAGCGGCGAGGCGATCTCGCTGGCCTGCCTGGACGAGGAGGGCTTCCTGAAGGACATCGAGCGGCTGATCAAGCGCCCGATCCCGCGCCGGCCGGTCGCAGGCTTCGAGCCGCCCCCGGACGAGCGGGCGGAGCCGATCGTGCTCGGCCGCCGCATGACGCTGGGCGGTGGCGCGGGTGCCCGCGGCGGACGCGGCGGCGGCGGCCGCGGCGGTGACCGCGGGGGTCGGGGCGAGGGCTCGCAGGCGGGCCGCGGCCGTGACGGCGCACCGCCGCCGGCGGCCCGGCGCGACGGCGCACCGCGCGGTGCCGCACCAGGCGCGCGGCCGGCCGGTGGCCGCGGCCCCGGCGGGTCTACAGGCCGAGGCGGCCCAGGTCCCCGCGCCCCTGGCGGACGAGGACCGGCTCGCCCGCGCTGAGGTCGATCACGGTGGTGGGCAGCAGCGGGCAAGCGCCGGCATCCACCACCACCCGCAGCAGCCGCTCGTAGCGGGCGCGGATCGTGTCGGCGTCGTTGAGCGGCTCGCTCTCGCCCGCCGGGATCAGCGTCGTCGCTGCCAGCGGCTGGCCGAAGATCTCGAGCAGCGCCTGCGTGACCGGGTGGTCCGGCACCCGCAGGCCGATCGTGCGCCGCGACGGATGCGACAGCCGCCGCGGCACCTCCTTGGTGGCTTCGAGGATGAAGGTGTAGGGGCCGGGCGTGCCCAGCCGCAGCAGCCGGTACTGGCGGTTGTCGACGCGGGCGTAGCTCGCGAGCTCGCTCAGGTCGCGGCACAGCAGGGTCAGGTGGTGCCGGTCGTCGACCTGGCGGATACGGCGCAGGTTCTCCGCCGCGACCTTGTCGTCGAGCCGGCAGACGAGCGCGTAGCTCGAGTCGGTCGGGATCGCAGCCACGCCGCCGTCGTGCAGCAGCTGCGCGGCCTGCTTCAGCAGCCGAGCCTGCGGGTTCTGGGGGTGGACTTCGAAGTGCTGGGCCAAGCGGGTCGGCGCGAGGTCAGGCCACCGCCACCGGGATCTTGCCGATGCGCGCCTGCCATTCCCTAGGTCCGGTCTGGTGCACGCTGGTGCCGCTGGAGTCGACGGCCACCGTGACCGGCATGTCGCGCACGTCGAACTCGTAGATCGCCTCCATGCCGAGGTCGGCGAAGCCGACGACGCGTGCGCCGCGGATCGCCTTGGCCACCAGGTAGGCCGCCCCGCCGACCGCCATCAGGTAGGCGCTCTTGTGGCGGCGGATGGCCTCGATGGCCGCCGGCCCGCGCTCGGCCTTGCCGACCATCGCGATCAGGCCCGTGCGGGCCAGCATCATCTCGGTGAACTTGTCCATCCGCGTCGCGGTCGTCGGGCCGGCCGGGCCGACCACCTCGTCGCGCACCGGGTCGACCGGGCCGACGTAGTAGATGACGCGGTTGGTGAAGTCCACCGGCAGCGGCTCGCCGCGGGCGAGCATGTCCTGGATGCGCTTGTGCGCGGCGTCGCGGCCGGTGAGCATCCGCCCGTTGAGCAGCAGCGTCTGGCCCGGCTTCCAGCTGGCCACTTCGGCCGGCGTCAGCGTGTCGAGGTCGACGCGCCGGCTCCTCTGCGTGTCGGGCACCCAGTTCACCGTCGGCCACAGGTCCAGGCTCGGCGGCTCCATGAAGGCCGGCCCCGAGCCGTCGAGCACGACGTGGGCGTGGCGGGTGGCCGCGCAGTTGGGGATCATCGCCACGGGCTTGCTCGCCGCGTGGGTCGGGAAGGTGGCGATCTTGACGTCGAGCACCGTGGTCAGGCCGCCGAGTCCCTGGGCGCCGATGCCCAGCGCATTGACCTTCTCGTAGAGCTCGATGCGCAGTTCCTCGAGCCTGCTCGACGGCCCGCGCTGCAGCAGCTCGAACATGTCGATCGGCTCCATCAGCACCTCCTTGGCCAGCAGCATCGCCTTCTCGGCCGTGCCGCCGACCCCGATGCCGAGCATGCCGGGCGGGCACCACCCGGCGCCCATCGTCGGCACCGTCTCGAGCACCCAGTCCACCAGGCTGTCGCTCGGGTTCATCATCTTGAACTTGCTCTTGTTCTCGCTGCCGCCGCCCTTGGCGGCGACGGTGACGTCGAGCTTGTCGCCGGGCACCAGCGAGACGTGCACCACGGCCGGGGTGTTGTCGCGCGTGTTGCGGCGCTCGAACAGCGGGTCGGCCAGCACGCTTGCGCGCAGCTTGTTGTCGGGGTCGAGGTAGCCCTTGCGTACGCCCTCGTCGACGGCGTCGTCGATGGAGCCGGCGAAGCCCTCGAGGCGCACGTCCATGCCGACCTTCAGGAACACGTTGACGATGCCCGTGTCCTGGCAGATCGGGCGGTGGCCCTCCGCGCACATCCGGCTGTTGGTGAGGATCTGCGCGATCGCGTCCTTGGCCGCGGGCGAGGCCTCGCCCTCGTAGGCGCGCGCCAGGTGCGCGATGTAGTCGGCCGGGTGGTAGTAGCTGATGTACTGCAGCGCGGCGGCGACGGTGTCGACGAGGTCGGCGTGGCGGATCGTGGTGGTCATGCGGAAGCTTCCCGGGGCTTCAATCGTGGGGGATCTTGCTCGGCTGCATCACGCGGTCGGCAAGCGCGATGGCCAGCGCGCTGAACAGGAAGGCGATGTGGATCACCGTCTGCCACAGCAGCACCTTCTCGGTGTAGTTGTTGGCATTGATGAAAGTCTTCAGCAGGTGGATGCTGCTGATGCCGATGATGGCGGTGGCCAGCTTGACCTTCAGCACGCTGGCGTTGACGTGGCTCAGCCACTCCGGCTGGTCAGGGTGGCCCTCCAGGTTCAGCCGCGACACGAAGGTCTCGTAGCCGCCGACGATCACCATGATCAGCAGGTTGCTGATCATCACGACGTCGATCAGCGCCAGCACGACCAGCATGATGACCGTCTCGTTGAGGGCCGTGATCGCGACGTCGCTCTTGTAGCCGATGCTGGTGATGAGCTTCTGCAGCGCCGCCTGATCGCCGAAGGCAGCCTCCACCAGGTGCACCAGTTCGACCCAGAAGTGGAAGACGTAGACGCACTGGGCCACGATCAGCCCGAGGTACAGCGGCAGCTGCAGCCAGCGGGTGGCGAAGATGAAGCTGGGCAGCGCGGCCAGCCGCGTTGCCTCGGCGCGTTCGGGGGTTTGCATCGGCGGTCCGTTGGAGAGGGCGGCGGGCGACCCGCCGGAGACGACGCGGGCGAGGTCAAGGCCCTCCGGTCATTGTAGGTTCTTGACCCGGCGCGACCGGCGGCCGGACCATCGCCGGCACGTCAGGTGTCTGTCAGAGCCTCGACACACATTTGCGGCGCGGGGCGCCGCGGCCCCGGACCCCATCCGCGACGGAGACACGCATGAGCAACGAGAGCACCAACCAACCCAAGATCTACGAACCGCCGGCGTCGCTGGTGGCGGGCGCCCGGGTGTCCGGGATGGCAGCGTACCGCGCGCTGGTCGAGGAGTCCGAGCGCGA
Organism: Rubrivivax sp.; assembly: GCA_020248915.1. Lineage (GTDB taxonomy): Bacteria > Pseudomonadota > Gammaproteobacteria > Burkholderiales > Burkholderiaceae_C > Rubrivivax. The sequence continues at coordinate 27,394 of JADCGP010000012.1, forward strand.
CTACGAGGGCTACTGGGCCCGCCTGGCGCGCGAGTTCCTGACCTGGAAGACGCCCTTCACGAAGGTGCTGGACGCGAGCAACGCGCCCTTCTTCAAGTGGTTCGAGGACGGCACCCTCAACGTCAGCTACAACTGCCTGGACCGCAACGTCGAGCGCGGCCTGGGCGACAAGACGGCCATCGTCTTCGAGGCCGACGGGGGCGAGGTCACCCGGGTCAGCTACCGCGAGCTGCTGTCCCTGGTGAGCCGCTTCGCCAACGCGCTCAAGGCGCGCGGCGTGCGGAAGGGCGACCGCGTCGTCATCTACATGCCGATGAGCGTGGAGGGCGTGGCCGCCATGCACGCCTGCGCCCGCATCGGCGCCACGCACTCGGTGGTGTTCGGCGGCTTCTCGGCGCAGAGCCTGCGCGACCGCATCGAGGACGCCGGCGCGGTGATGGTGATCACCGCCGACGAGCAGCAGCGCGGCGGTAAGAGTCTGCCCCTGAAGACCATCGTCGACGAAGCGCTCGGCCTCGGCGGCTGCGCCACCATCAAGAACGTCGTCGTCTACAAGCGGACCGGCGGAAGCATCCCCTGGACCTCCGGGCGCGACCTGTGGCTGCACGACGAGCTGGCCGGCAAGCCCGACACCTGCGAGCCTGAGTGGGTCGGTGCCGAGCACCCGCTGTTCCTGCTCTACACGAGCGGCTCCACAGGCAAGCCCAAGGGCGTGCAGCACAGCACCGGCGGCTACCTGATGCACGCCGCGCTGACCACCGCCTGGACCTTCGACCTCAAGCCCGACGACGTCTTCTGGTGCACCGCCGACATCGGCTGGGTCACCGGCCACAGCTATATCGCCTACGGCCCGCTGGCGCTGGGCGGCACCGAGATCGTCTTCGAGGGCGTGCCCACCTTCCCGGCCGCCGACCGCTTCTGGAAGATGATCGAGAAGCACAAGGTCACGATCTTCTACACCGCGCCGACGGCCATCCGCTCGCTGATCAAGGCCGCCGAGACCAACGACGCCGTGCACCCGAGGCACAGCGACCTGTCGAGCCTGCGCATCCTCGGTTCGGTGGGCGAGCCGATCAACCCGGCAGCCTGGGAGTGGTACCACCGCAACGTCGGCGGCGGCCGCTGCCCGATCGTCGACACCTTCTGGCAGACCGAGACCGGGGGCCACGTGATCACGCCGTTGCCGGGTGCCACGCCGATGGTGCCGGGCTCGTGCACGCTGCCCTTCCCGGGCATCACCGCCGCGATCGTCGACGAGACCGGTGCCGACGTGCCCAACGGCTCGGGCGGCATCCTGGTCATCAAGAAGCCATGGCCGAGCATGATCCGGACGATCTGGGGCGACCCCGAGCGCTTCAAGAAGAGCTACTACCCGCCCGAGCTCAAGGGCTACTACCTGGCCGGCGACGGCGCGATCCGCGACAAGTCCTCCGGCTACTTCACGATCACCGGCCGCATCGACGACGTGCTCAACGTGTCGGGCCACCGGATGGGCACGATGGAGATCGAGAGCGCCCTCGTCAGCCACACCGAGCTGGTGGCCGAGGCGGCCGTCGTCGGGCGGCCCGACGAGACCACGGGCGAGGCCATCTGCGCCTTCGTCGTGCTGAAGCGCCCGCGTCCCACCGGCGAGGAGGCGCGCAGGATCGCCGCCGAGCTGCGCAACTGGGTGGCCAAGGAGATCGGCCCGATCGCCAAGCCGAAGGACATCCGCTTCGGCGACAACCTGCCCAAGACCCGCAGCGGAAAGATCATGCGGCGGCTGCTGCGCAGCATCGCCAAGGGCGAGGCCATCACCCAGGACACCAGCACGCTGGAGAACCCGGCCATCCTGGAGCAGCTGGCGCAGACCAACTGACCGGGGCCCGTTCGCCGCCGCCTGCGCGCTGCCTCAGCGGTGCGCGAGCATCCAGCGCACCAGGGTCTCGGCCTCTGCCTGGGTGAGCTGCGGGTGGGACGGCATCGCGACCGCCCCCCAGGCCCCGCTGCCGCCCTGGCGCACCTTGGCCGCCAGGACGGGCACGACGGCGTTCCCGCTGCGCCCGTAGCGGGCGGCGATGTCCCGCACCGAGGGTCCGACCATCTTGCGCTGCACCGCATGGCAGTTGAGGCAGTGGCGCTCCCGGGCGAGACCGGCGTCGGCGCGTGCCGTCGCCGGCGCCAGCAGCGCTGCCAGCGCGGCCGCGGCCACACATTGCATTACAGTGGTCGACGCGCAGGCACGGTGCCTGTTCCGGAAGGTGGGTGCCATGTATGCCGTCGTGCTCGGGTTGCTCTTGGTGCTAGCCAAGGTGACCGACTTCGGCCTGTTCGGTTCTTGGTCGTGGTGGATCATTCTGGCCCCGTTCCTGGCCGCCGTGATCTGGTGGCAGTTCTCCGACGCGATGGGCATCACCAAGCGCCGCGAGATCGAGCGCCTCGAGGACCGCAAGCGCCAGCGCCGTGCCAAGGCGCTCGAGGCGCTGGGCGTGGACCCGCAGCGCGACCGCCAGATCCGCAAGGCCCGCGAGGCCGCCGAGCGGCGCAACCAACTGCAGCGCGGCCGCGAGGATGCGCAGCAGGACCGCGAGGGCACGCGCGACGCCCGGGATTGAGCCGCGGGTTGCGTGCGGCGGCCGCCGCCTGCCTCAGTCTGCGTCCAGCACTGCGCCGCGGCTCGCGCTGGCCGCGTTGCGGGCGAACTTTGCCAGCACGCCTCGGGTGTAGCGCGGCGGGGGCGGCGTCCACGCGGCGCGCCGACGCTCAATCTCGGCGTCGGGCACTTCGAGCTGCAGCAGCAACCGGTGGGCGTCGATCGTGATCGTGTCGCCTTCCTTGACCAGCGCGATCACCCCGCCCGCATGGGCTTCGGGCGCGACGTGGCCCACCACCATGCCCCAGGTGCCGCCGGAGAAGCGACCGTCGGTGATCAGGCCCACGCTCTCGCCCAGCCCCTGGCCGATCAGCGCACCGGTGGGCGCCAGCATCTCGGGCATGCCCGGCGCTCCCTTCGGGCCGAGATAGCGCAGCACCATCACGTCGCCGGGCTGGATGCGCCGCTCCATGATCGCGGCGAGCGCGCTCTGCTCGTCGTCGAACACGCGGGCCGGGCCGGTGATCACTGGGTTCTTCAGCCCGGTGATCTTGGCCACGCTGCCCTCGGGGCTCAGGTTGCCCTTCAGGATGGCGAGGTGGCCTTGCGCGTAGATCGGGTTCGCAACCGGACGGATGACGTCCTGGTCGGCGCGCAGCGGCGGCACGTCGCGCAGGTTCTCGGCCACCGTCTTGCCGGTGATCGTGATGCAGTCGCCGTGCAGCAGTCCCGCGTCGAGCAGGGCCTTCATGACCGCCGGGATGCCGCCCGCGCGGTGCAGGTCGATCGCGAGGTTGCGTCCGCTCGGCTTGAGGTCGCAGATCACCGGCACCTTGCGCCGCACGCGCTCGAAGTCGTCGATCGTCCACTCGACGCCCGCGGCGTGGGCGATCGCCAGGAAGTGCAGCACCGCGTTCGTGCTCCCCCCTGTGGCCATGATCACGGCGACCGCGTTCTCGATGCTGTGCCGCGTGACGATGTCGCGTGGCTTCAGGTCGGCCTTCACGGCCTCGACCAGCGTGCGGGCGGCGGCCCTGGTGTGCTCGACGATCGGGTCCTCGACGTTGGCCATCGTGCTGGCGTAGGGCAGGCTCATGCCGAGCGCCTCGAAGGCCGATGACATCGTGTTCGCGGTGTACATGCCGCCGCACGAGCCGCTGCCCGGGATCGCACGACGCTCGATCTCGCAGAAGTCCTCCTCGCTCATCCGCCCGGCGGTGAACTGGCCGACGGCCTCGAAGACGCTGACGATGTTCAGATCCTGCCCCTTGTAGCGCCCGGGCAGGATGGTGCCGCCGTAGACGTAGATGCTCGGCACGTTGGCGCGCAGCATGCCCATCATCCCGCCGGGCATGTTCTTGTCGCAGCCGCCGATAACGAGCACGCCGTCCATCCACTGGCCGCCGACGCAGGTCTCGACGCAGTCGGCGATGACCTCGCGCGACACCAGGCTGTACTTCATGCCCTCGGTGCCCATCGCCATGCCGTCGCTGATCGTCGGCGTGCCGAAGAGCTGCGGGTTGGCCCCGCTCGCCTTGAGCTCGGCCGCGGCGGCGTCGGCCAGCCGCTGCAGCCCGCTGTTGCAGGGCGTGATCGTGCTGTGGCCGTTGGCCACGCCGATCATCGGCTTGCCGAAGTCGCCCTCCTCGTAGCCCATGCCGTAGTACATGCTGCGATTGGGCGCGCGGGCGACGCCCTCGGTGATGTTGCGGCTGCGGCGGTTGGCTGGAGAGCTCATGGCGGTGGCGCGTTCGCGGGCGACGGATTGACCCGTCACTATAGTCCCCGGCCCGGCTGCGGGGATCGGCGGCTGCGCCGCTGCGACTGCTTGCGGGATCGGCCGCTCAACCGCTGGCGGGAGCGCCGCGGCGGACCCGGCCACCCATGCCGCTTATGATCCTTCGCCATGCTGATGCACCCGCAGTTCGACCCCGTGGCAATCGCGCTCGGGCCGCTGCAGATCCACTGGTACGGCCTGACCTACCTGGTCGCTTTCGGCCTGTTCTTCTGGCTCGCCCGGCTGCGCGTCGCGACGCCGACTTTCGCCGATCGCGGCTGGGCGCGCGGCGACGTCGACGACCTGCTGTTCTGGGGCGTGCTGGGCGTCGTGGTCGGCGGGCGGCTGGGCTATGCGCTCTTCTACAAGCCTGGGCACTACCTGGCCAACCCGGCCGAGATCCTGATGGTGTGGAAGGGCGGCATGTCCTTCCACGGCGGCCTGCTCGGGGTCATCGTGGCGCTGGCGGGATACGCGCGGGCTCGGGGCCGGCCCTTTCTCGAAGTGATGGACCTGATCGCGCCCTGCGTGCCCACGGGCCTGGCCTCGGGCCGGATCGGCAACTTCATCAACGGCGAACTGTGGGGCCGGGCGGCCGACCCGTCGCTGCCCTGGGCGATGGTGTTCCCGCAGAGCGGCAGCGCGCTGCCGCGTCACCCTTCGCAGCTGTACCAGTTCCTGCTCGAGGGACTGCTGCTGTTCGTGCTGCTGTGGCTGTACGCCCGCCGGCCAAGGGCGCGCGGGCAGGTGGCGGCCGCCTTCCTCGCCGGCTACGGCCTGTTCCGCTTCGTCGCCGAGTTCTTCCGCGAGCCCGACAGCTTCCTGGGCACGCTGGCCCTCGGCATGAGCATGGGGCAGTGGCTGAGCCTGCCGATGTTCGCGGCCGGCGTGTTCATGTGGTGGGCGCTCGGCCGTCCGCGGCAGGCCGGGCGATGAGACAGCTCTTCCTCGACACCGAGACCACCGGCCTGGCGGCGTCGCAAGGGGACCGCATCGTCGAGATCGGCCTCGTCGAGATGGTCGACCGGCGGCTCACGGGTCGCACGCTGCACCACTACGTCAACCCCGGGCGGCCGAGCCATCCCGACGCCCTCAAGGTGCACGGCCTGACCGAGGAATTCCTCGCCGGCAAGCCGCCCTTCGAGAGCATCGTCGACGAGCTGCTGGCCTTCGTGAGCGGGGCCGAGGTCGTCATCCACAACGCCGAGTTCGACCTCGGCTTCCTCGACGCCGAGTTCGAGCGGCTTGGCCGCCCGCCCTTCGCCGGGCACGTGGTCCGCGTCACCGACAGCCTGCTGCTCGCGCGCGAGATCTACCCAGGCAAAGGCAACTCCCTCGATGCGCTGTGCCGGCGTCTGGAGGTCGACAACTCCGGGCGCGGCCTGCACGGGGCGCTGCTGGACGCGGGCCTGCTGGCCGAGGTGTTCGTGCGCATGACGCGCGGGCAGGGCGCCCTCGTGATCGAGGCGGCGGACCCTGGCGGACCGGTGGCCGCGACGCCTCTGGTCGACCTCCGTGCGTTCGATCTCCCGGTCGTGGAGCCGTCCGCGGAAGAGTGCGTGGCCCACGAGGCCGTGCTGTCGCAGATCGACAAGGCTTGCCAGGGCCGCACGGTCTGGCGCGATGCGTCCGGGGCCGGGCCGGGGGCGTCGCCGCCGATGGCATAATCTAGGCCGCGCTGGCTTGGATGTCCCGGGCAGTTAGCTCAGCGGTAGAGCACTGCCTTCACACGGCAGGGGTCGCAGGTTCGAACCCTGCACTGCCCACCACCCACCGCATCCGACAGCCTGAGAGAGCCGAGACGTCGCGCCGCCCGCGGGCGGCGTTCTTTCGTCGGCGCCCGCGGGGGCGCCACAAATCCGGGGCACGTTGCGGCACAAGGTGTGGCGGGCCGTTCGCGTCGGACGCTTCCGCCGAACCGCGTCGGGCGCATCTGCGCGCCTGGCTGCAGCCGGAGCCGGCCTGGAAGCCGTCGGAGGCGGTTCGGCCCTCGACTCGACGCCGTGCCCGCGCGTGCTGCCGGCGGCAGCAAGCGTCCGGCCGACCGCGTGAGCATGCTGGCGATGGGCCGGAAGCGCCGCCGCCTCGAGGCCAAGAAAAAGGCCCGCTCATGCGGGCCCGGCTTCGAGCAGGAGGCTTCAGGCGGCGGCGAGCGCCTTGACCCGCGCCGCCAGGCGGCTCTTCGTGCGCGCGGCCTTGTTGCGGTGGAACATGCCCTTGGCGGCCACCGAGTCGATCACGCTCTGTGCGGCCTGGAACACGGCCGTGGCCTGCGCCCGGTCGCCAGTGGCGGCGGCCTTCTGCACGTTCTTGACGACGGTGCGGAAGTGGGAACGCAGGGCGCTGTTGTGGGCGTTGAGCTTGACGTCCTGGCGAGCGCGCTTGCGGCCCGAGGCGATGCGGACTGTTCTCTTCTTGGCTTTGGCGGAAGTGGCCATGCGTCGTGAGCGCCCTGACTCGGCGCTGTGCTGGATGCAAAGACCGTCGAGTATAGCACCGCACGCTGTCCTGCCGGCGGCCCAGCGTGGCCTGCTGGCTACAATGCACACAGCCCGTGAACCTGCTGAAGGCCGCATCCACCGTCTCGCTGCTGACGCTCGTCTCCCGTATCACGGGCCTGGTGCGCGAGCAGCTGATCGCCGCCAGCTTCGGCGCCACGGCAGCGACTGACGCTTTCAACGTCGCCTTCCGGATCCCCAACCTGTTCCGGCGCCTGTTCGCGGAAGGCGCCTTCTCGCAGGCCTTCGTGCCGCTGCTGGGCGCCACGCGCGAGCGCGAGGGCGACGCCGCGACCCAGTTGTTGTTGGACGCCGTGGCCACGGTTCTCAGCTGGGCGCTGCTGGTCACCTGCGCGGTGGGGGTCGTCGGGGCGCCGGTGCTGGTCTGGCTGATCGGCTCCGGGCTCGCGCAGTTCGACACCGCCGTCGTGCTGACGCGGATCATGTTCCCCTACATCGGGCTGATGTCGCTGGTGGCGCTGGCCGCCGGGGTGCTGAACACCTGGCGGCGCTTCGCGGTTCCCGCGGCCACGCCGGTGCTGTTGAACGTCTGCATGATCGCCGCCGCCGTCTGGGGCGCACCCTGGCTCGCCGGCCGCGGCATCGAGCCGATCTACGCGCTGGCCCTGGGGGTGATGGCGGGGGGCGTGCTGCAGCTTGCGGTGCAGTTGCCGGCGCTGGCTGCCATCGGCCGGGTGCCGCGGATCGGGCTGGCGCCATCGCGGGTGGCCGCGGCATGGCGCCATCCGGGCACGCGCGAGGTGCTGCGCAAGATGGCGCCGGCCTTGCTCGGGGTATCGGTGGCGCAGCTGTCGCTGGTCATCAACACGCAGATCGCCTCGCACGTGGCGGTCGGCGCGGTGTCGTGGCTGTCCTACGCCGACCGGCTGATGGAGTTCCCCACCGCGTTGCTCGGGGTGGCGCTCGGGGTGGTGCTGATGCCGCAGCTCACCGCCGCGCAGGCCCGCGGCGACGGCGCCGAGTTCTCGGGCCTGCTCGACTGGGGCCTGCGGCTGACGGTGCTGTTCGCGCTGCCGTGCGCGCTCGCCCTGCTGCTGTTCCCGGTGGGGCTGGTGACGGTGCTCTACCACTATGGACGCTTCTCGGCCCAGGACGTGGCCGCGACCTCGCTCGCGCTGCAGGGCTACGGGGTCGGGCTGCTCGGGCTCATCGCCGTGAAGGTGCTGGCGCCCGCGTTCTACGCCCGCAGCGACGTGGCCACGCCGGTGCGGATCGCGATCGCGGTGCTGGTGGCCTCGCAGGCGCTGAACCTGGTGCTGGTGCCGTGGCTCGGCCATGCCGGGCTGGCCCTGTCGATCGGCATCGGTGCGCTGTTCAACGCCGCCTTGCTGTTGGCCGGGCTGCTGCGCGGCGGGGTATACCGGCCGCAGCCCGGCTGGCCCTCGTTCCTGATCAAGGTGCTGCTGGCCAACGCCGCGCTCGGCGGCCTGTTGTGGTGGGCCGGCCAAGGGATCGACTGGATCGGCCTGCGGACCGACTGGGCGCAACGCGCCGGCGCGGTGGCGGCGGTGCTGGCCGGCACGGCGATCCTGTACCTGGCGCTGCTGGCGCTGCTGGGCCTGCGGCCGCGGCAGTTCGCCCGCAGCGGCTGAGTGCCGCACCGCCCCGTGGTGCCGCGCCTGCGCCCGATACACTGGCCGCCGATGCCCGCACCGCTGCACTTCGAGCCCCCCACCGCGCTGGAGTACTTCGCCGCGCTGGTGGCCGACGATGCCAGCCTGTCGGTCCTGGAGGCGGCCGTCGCCGTGGCCCAGGACGACGCGCCTGAGCTGGACACCCAGGCCGTGCTGGCGGAGGTGGATGCGCTGGCCGCGCGCCTGGCGCGCCGCATCCCGGCCGACGCCGCACCGATGCAGCGCCTGCGCCTGCTGAACCATTACTTCTTCGGCGAGCTCGGGTTCGCCGGCAACGTCAACGACTACTACGACCGGCGCAACAGCTACCTCCCCGACGTGCTGCGCACCCGGCGCGGCATCCCGATCACGCTGGCGCTGCTGTACGTGGAACTGGCCACCCAGGTCGGGCTCGATGCATCCGGCGTCTCTTTTCCGGGCCACTTCCTGGTTGCCGTGCGCGTGCAGACCTCGGGGCGGGCGGGCGAGGTGGTGATCGACCCCTTCGACGGCCGGTCGCTGTCGCGCGAGGACCTCGAGGAACGGCTGCTGCCCTACCGGCGCGCGCGCGGCGCGGTGGCCGGCGACGATCTCCCGCTGGCCCTGTTCATGCAGCGCGCCGAGCCGCGTGCCGTGATCGCGCGGCTGCTCCGCAACCTCAAGGAGATCCACCGCGGCGCGCGCGACTGGCAGCGCCTGATGGCGGTGCTCGACCGCCTGGTGATCCTGCTGCCCGACGTCTGGGTCGAGCGCCGCGACCGCGGCCTGACCTGGGCCGAGCTCGGACGCACAGACCAGGCCGCCGCCGACGTCGCGAGCTACCTCGAACACGTGCCGCAGGCTGCCGACGCTCCTGCGCTTCGCCGCCGGCTCCTGGCTTGGCAGGCCGGGCCCGGCGCGCCGTCGCAGTAGCACTGGTGCCGAAGCATGCCCCCGAGAGTGCGCACGCCATGAGGCAGATTCCGCTGGCGATCGGCCCCGAGCCCGAGGTCGGCTTCGACAGCTTCGTCCCCGGCGCCAACGCGGCGGCGCTCACCCACCTGCGCACGTTGGCGCCGGCGGCCGCGCCGGTCTACCTCTGGGGACCGGCGGGCAGCGGCAAGACGCACCTGCTGCGTTCCCTGGCTCGGCAGGCGCGCGAAGGCGGCCAGCAGGTGGGCTGGTTCGACGCCGCGACGCCGCCGCCGTCGCCCGCTTGGCTGCCGCAGGCGGGATGGAACCTGGTCGTCGTCGACCGCTGCGAGGCGCTGGACGCGCACGCCCAGCACGCGGTGTTCGCCTTGTTCGAGGACGCGGCCGCGCACGGCGTGCAGTTCGCCGCCGCCGGGACGCTGCCGCCGGTCGACCTGCCGCTGCGGGACGACCTGCGCACGCGCCTGGCGTGGGGCCATGTGTTCGCGCTGCAGCCCCTGGGCGAGGCGGAGACCCGGGCCGCCTTGCGCCGCGAGGCCGACCGTCGCGGCATCTTCCTGTCCGACGACGTGATGGACCACCTGCTGCAGCGTTTCCCGCGCGACCTGGCGCACCTGCTCGGCCTGCTGTCGCGGCTGGACCGCTACTCGCTCGAGCGCTCGCGCCAGGTCACGGTGCCCCTGCTGCGGCAGATGCTCGAGGTCGACGGTGCGGACGGCGCGCCCGCCGGCGCCGATGCGGCGCTGACGCCGTGAGCGTCGCGGAGGCACGACCCTTGCACCTGACGCTGTTCGACCTCGACGGGACGTTGCTGCCCTTCGACTCCGACCACGCCTTCGGCGAGTTCCTGATCGCCGAGGGACTCGTCGACGACCAAGGCTTCCGCCGCCGCAACGACGTGTTCTATGCCGACTACCTGGCCGGGCGGCTGGACATGGACGCGTACATCGACTTCGCCACCGCGGCGTTGCGGCCGCTGGATCACGAGGCCGCCACGGCCCTGGCCGCCCGCTACGTCGAGTCCACGGTGCGGCCAAGGATGGACGACTGCGCGCGCGGGCTCGTGGAGCGGCACCGCGACGCCGGCGACCTGGTCGCGATCGTGACGGCCACCAACGACTTCGTGACGCGGCCGATCGCCGACCTGTTCGGCGTGCCGACGCTGATCGCGACCGAGCTCGAGCGCGACGCCCAGGGCAGGGTGACCGGACGCATCCGCGGCACGCCGGCCTTCCGCGAAGGCAAGATCGAGCGTGTCGAGCGCTGGCTCGAAGGACTCGGCAAGCGGCTGGACGGCTTCGAGCGCAGCACGTTCTACAGCGACTCCACCAACGACCTCCCGCTCCTCGAGCGGGTCAGCCACCCGGTGGCCACCAACCCCGGACAGGGCCTGGAGACCGTCGCGCGCGAGCGCGGCTGGCCCGTTCTGAAGCTGTTCCCATGATCCGCAAGTTCATCGACCGCCTGCTGGGCAAGGGGGGCGCCGCCGGCCCCGCCGAGCCTTCCCCCGCCGCCGCGCCGGCGGCGATCCCGCTCGGCCGGCGCGTCGAGCTCGGGCCCGAGCAGCACGGGATCGACCCGAAGCTGCTCGATGCCAACGCCGTGCGCGTGGTCCGCGCGCTCAAGGACGCCGGCCACGAGGCCTACATCGTCGGCGGCGCCGTGCGCGACCTGATCGTCGGCCTGCGGCCGAAGGACTTCGACGTCGCCACCGACGCGACACCCGAGCAGGTCAAGGCGCTGTTCCGGCGGGCCTTCATCATCGGCCGGCGCTTCCGCCTCGTGCACGTCGTGTTCGGCCGCGGGCGCGAGCACGAGACGATCGAGGTCTCCACCTTCCGCGCCTACCTCGACGCGACGGCCGCCGACCAGGTGGAGGGCAACGAGAAGACCGGCAAGGCGCAGCTCGCCGACCGCCGCCACGTGATCGACGCCAGCGGCCGCGTGCTGCGCGACAACGTGTGGGGACCGCAGATCGAGGACGCCGCGCGCCGCGACTTCACGATCAACGCGATGTACTACGACCCGACGACGCAGATCGTCGTCGACTACCACGGCGGTCTGGCCGACGCGCGGGCGCGGGTGATCCGGATGATCGGCGACCCCGAGACCCGCTACCGCGAGGACCCGGTGCGCATCCTGCGCATCGTGCGCTTCGCGGCCAAGCTCGGCTTCGCGCTGGAGCCCGGCACCGAGCGCCCGATCCGCGTGATGGCGCCGCTGCTGGCCAACGTGCCGCCGAGCCGGATGTTCGACGAGCTCGTCAAGCTGCTGCAGACCGGGCATGCGATCGCCAGCGTCGAGCAGTTGCGCCGCCACGGGCTCGAGCGGGGCGTGTTCCCGCTGCTCGAGGCGGTGCTCGCACCGGCGCGGCCGAGCGCCGAGCGCGAGCGCTTCGTGCGGCTGGCGCTGGAGGACACCGACCGCCGCGTCGCCGAAGGGCGGGCGGTCGCGCCGAGCTTCCTGCTCGCCTGCATGCTCTGGCACGACGTGCAGGAGCGATGGGCGGCGTTGAAGGCCGAGGGGCAGGCGCCGCTGCCGGCGCTGCAGCAGGCCGTCGATGCGGTGTTCGAGGCACGCGTGGGCGACATTTCCGGGCGCGGCAAGCTCGGCACCGACATGCGCGAGATCTGGCTGCTGCAGCCGCGCTTCGAGCGGCGCACGGCCGGCGCGGCGCAGGCGCTCGCCGGACAGCCGCGCTTTCGCGCGGGCTACGACTTCCTCCGCCTCCGGGCCGATGCCGGAGAGCTGCCGGCCGAACTGGCCGACTGGTGGGAGGACTACCACCTGGGCAGCGAGGAGGACCGCGAGGCCATGCTGGCCGACCTCCGTGCCTCGCAGCAGCCGCGCGTGCGCCGCGTGCCGGGCCCCCGCGCGGCGGCTGCGCCTTCGGCGGCGCCGGTCGACGTCGACCTCGGGGCGATGGAGCCTGGGGCGGCGGCGACTGCCGGGTCCGGGCCCGGCGGGGCCGACGGCGAATCGGCGGCCGAGGACCCCGCGGGCGCACCGCGCCGGCGCAGGCGGCGCCGGCGCCGCGGTGGCGCCCGCGGCGACGGTCCCGGGCCCGGGACCGCAGACGGGTCGTGAAGGCGCCTTCCGCGGCCTCCGTGGCGCCGCGACGAGCGTCCATCGCCGGCAGGCCGTGAACCGACCCCTCGCCGCCGCAGGCCCGGCAGAGCCGGAGCGCGTTTTCGTCGGTGTTGGGGCCAACCTGGGCGAAGCCCGCGCAGCCGTCGGGCACGCCCGCGTCGCCGTCGGCGCTCTGCCGGGTACGCGCGTGGTGGCCGCCTCGTCGTGCTGGCGGACCGCCCCGGTCGATGCCAGCGGCCCCGACTTCTTCAACGCGGTGCTGGAACTGCGCACGACGCTGGCACCGAGGGAACTGCTCGAGGCGCTGCTGGCCATCGAGCGCGAGCATGGCCGCGAGCGGCCGTACCGCAACGCGCCGCGCACGCTCGACCTCGACCTGCTGCTCTACGGCGGGCGTTGCATCGAAGTGCCCGGCCTCGTCGTGCCGCACCCCCGCATGCACCTGCGCGCCTTCGTGCTCGACCCGCTCGCCGAGATCGCGCCCGGCCTCGCGCACCCGGCGCTGGGCCCGCTGGCAGCCTGGCGCGAGCGCATCACCGACCAACCCATCGAGAGGCTGACGTGACTTCAACCCTCAGCGGACTGCCCCTGGCCGTGCAGACCTTCGGGCTGCTCGTGCTGAGCAACGTGTTCATGACCTTCGCCTGGTACGGCCACCTGAAGCACCTGGCCCACAAGCCCTGGCTCGTGGCCGCGCTGCTGAGCTGGGGCATCGCGCTGTTCGAGTACCTGCTGCAGGTGCCTGCCAACCGCATCGGGCACGCCGGCGGCTACTCGCTGGCGCAGCTGAAGGTCGCGCAGGAGGTCATCACGCTGGCGGTCTTCGTGCCCTTCGCGGTGCTCTACATGAACCAGCCGCTCAAGTGGGACTACCTCTGGGCCGCGCTGTGCCTGGTGGCGGCTGCGTACTTCATCTTTCGCTCCTGAGGCGGCGGCTGGCGGGGCCAGCTGCCACTCGAAGAGTTTCTGGATGCCGTAGGTGATCGTGCCCATCAGCACGCCGCCGCCCACCAGCAGGCCGAGTATGGCCGCCAGCACCGCCGCCCACCCGGTCCGGCTGGCGCGGTGCCCGCCGTTGTGGCGCGCGTCCCAGCGCTCGTCCGGCGTCAGCGCGTACCAGATGGCGCATGCGGCCGCCTGGGCGATCATCAGCCCCAGCACCGGGAGCAGCACCCAGGCCAGCCGGTCGTCCTGCCCGAAGGTGCGCATGCGCTCGACGCCGAGCAACCCGGCTGCCGTGGGCAGCGGGTGCAGCCAGGCCAGCAGGTCGCGGGTCCCGTGGAGGTAGATGCGGTGCAGGCCGAGCGCGCCGAGCAGCAGCGCGAGCCAGGCGGCGACGGCCTTGGACCGGAACGGCGGCGAAGCGGGCGTCTCCATGGGCATCCGGTCGAATATAATGCGCGGTTTGCGGCGTGGTCCGCGCGTGCGTCGGGGAGACCCGACGCCGCGAAGGTCACGCCCGGCTCTCCCCGGGCCTGCCCGGGTTCCGAGGTCCCGGCCTGCCGGTGCGCCAAGGGCCCGAAGCCGGTGCTGCGGGGGCCGTCAGCCGCACCGACACCCGTGGCTGGGGCGCCGGGATCCGGCCACCCGCCGGAGCCTGGGTCGAGATCTGCGGCGCCCTCGCCACCAGCAATGCAGCAAAGGCTATCCACATCATGGTCGTGATCCGTCTGGCCCGCGGGGGCGCGAAGAAGCGTCCCTTCTACAACATCGTCGTCGCCGACTCGCGCGAGCGGCGGGATGGCCGCTTCATCGAGCGCGTGGGCTACTACAACCCGATGGCCGCTGCCAACGAGCAGGCGCTGCGGGTCGCGATGGACCGCGTCACCCATTGGGTCGGCGTCGGCGCCCAGCCGTCGCCCACGGTGCGCCGCCTGGTCGAGCAGGCCAAGAAGGCGGCCTGAGCGCCGCGCCGGGGTGGGCCGGACCGGTCGCCCCGCGGCGGCGGGCATGCCCCCGCCGCAGCCTTCCCCGGCAGCGTGGCCGAAGGATGCCGTGGAGGTCGGGCGTATTGCAGGCGCCTGGGGCGTGCAAGGCGCGATCAGGGTGCATCCGTTCGCGGCCGACCCGCAGGCGTTGCTCGGCTGCGCGTCGTGGTGGCTGCGGCCTCCGGAAGGCCCCGCTCCCCAGCCGCTGCCCCCCGCAGCAGCCCCGCTGCCCAGCCAGCTTCGCGTGCGGCAGGCGCGGATGCATGGCGACGCGGTCGTCGCCCGCTGCGAGGGCCTGAGCGACCGCGACGCGGCGCAGGCGCTGAAGGGCGCCCGCGTCTTCGTCGCGCGCTCGAGCTTCCCGGCTGCGGCCCCTGACGAGTACTACTGGGTCGACCTGATCGGCGCCGAGGTGGTCAACCGCCAGGGTGTCGTGCTGGGCACGGTCAGCGGACTTCTCGAGACCGGGCCGCAGTGCGTGCTGTGCGTGGCACCGCCGCCGGCGGCGCGCGATGTCGCCGGCCCCGGCCCGAATCCGCCCGAGACGCTGATCCCTTTCGTGTCCGCCTACGTCGACAGCGTCGACACCGCGGCACGCGTGATCCGCGTCGACTGGGAGGCCGACGCGCTGTCGTGAGCGCGCCTGACGCCCCGGCCCCGCCGCCGCCCCAGGCGGCCCCCGCGCCTGCGGCCGCGGGGCGGGAGGGCTTGCGTTTCGACGTCATCACGCTGTTCCCCGAGCTGTTCGGCCCGCACCTCGAGTGCGGCATCACGCGGCGGGCCTTCGCCGACGGCGCCGTGCGGGTGGTGCTCTGGCCGCTGCGCGATCACGCCGAAGGCACCTACCGGCGCGTCGACGACCGCCCCTTCGGCGGCGGCCCCGGGATGGTTCTGCTGGCCGAGCCGCTGCTGCGGGCGCTCGATGCGGTGGCCGAGGCGCGCGGGGTGCCGGCGCCGGTCGTGCACTTCACGCCGGGCGGGCGCAGGCTCGACCAGGCGCTGGTGCGGGAGTTCGCGGCCGGTCCCGGCGCGGTGCTGCTGTGCGGGCGCTACGAGGGGGTCGACCAGCGCGTCGTGGAGCGGCGCGTCACGCACGAGATCAGCCTGGGCGACTTCGTGCTGTCGGGCGGCGAACTCCCAGCGCTGGTGCTTCTCGACGCGGTGGCGCGCCTGCAGCCCGGCGTGCTAGCCGAGGGCTCTGCGTCAGAGGACAGCTTCGACGTCGGCCTCGACGGCCTGCTGGAGGGCCCGCGCTACAGCCGCCCCGAGCGCCTGCAGGTCGACGGCGTCGCGCTCGACGTGCCGGCGGTGCTGCTGTCGGGCCACCACGCACGCATCGCCCGCTGGCAGCGCGAGCGCGCGCTCGAGCTGAGTGCGCGCCGGCGCCCCGACCTGATCGCCGCCGCGCGCGCCGCGGGGCGCCTCGACCCGCAGGACGAGCGGTTCCTGGCAGGCCTCGGGCTATAATGGAAGGCTTTCGATCCTCTGCCGGGCCCCCACGACAACGCAAGGCCCGCGTCACGATCGCACGGAGACTGCCTTGGACTTGATTGCCACGCTCGAGCGGGAAGAGATCGCCCGCCTCAACAAGACCCTGCCCGAATTCGCCCCCGGCGACACGGTGATCGTCAACGTCAACGTCGTCGAGGGAACCCGCAAGCGCGTGCAGGCTTACGAGGGCGTGGTGATCGCCAAGCGCAACCGCGGCCTGAACAGCAGCTTCATCGTGCGCAAGATGTCCTCGGGCGAGGGCGTCGAGCGCACCTTCCAGCTCTACAGTCCGTTGATCGCCTCCATCGAGGTCAAGCGCCGCGGCGACGTGCGCCGCGCCAAGCTGTACTTCCTGCGCGAGCGCAGCGGGAAGTCCGCCCGGATCAAGGCCAAGCTGGCCTGATCCTGCCCGTCCGGCGGCTCCTCCGCCGGCGCGATCCCGCCTTGGGCAGCAGCCCGCCCCGCATCTCCGACCCGCGCGCGGTGCCGGTGACCGGCACCGACGCGCACCTGCCCGCCGTGGCGGCCGAGCGCCTGAGCGAGCATGCGGTGCGCGAGCGCTTCGCCGCGCCCGGTGCCTTCCAGCCGGAGCTGGCCGGCGACGGCCGGATCCTGGTGCAGCGCGAGCCGGTGCCGGCCGCGGTGCTGGTGCCGCTGGTGCGCCGGCCTGAGGGCCTGCAGGTGCTGCTGACGCAGCGCACGGCTCACCTGCGCGACCACGCCGGACAGGTCAGCTTCCCGGGCGGCCGCTGCGAGCCGCACGACACCGATGCCGCCGCGACCGCGCTGCGCGAGACCGAGGAGGAGGTCGGGCTGGACCGGCACCACGTCGAAGTCGTCGGTTCGCTGCCGCAGTACACCACCGTCACCGGTTTCGTCGTCACGCCGGTCGTGGGCCTCGTGACGCCGGGCTTCGTCGTCGCGCCGGACAGCTTCGAGGTCGCCGAGGTGTTCGAGGTGCCGTTGTCTTTCCTGATGACCCCGGCTCACCACCGACGGCACGTGCTGCACTGGGAAGGTGTGCAGCGCCAGTTCCTGTCGATGCCCTGGGCGGGGCGCGGAGCCGACGGCCGTCCGCGCGAGTACTTCATCTGGGGCGCGACGGCGGCGATGCTGCGCAACCTCTACCGCGTCCTGGCGGCCGACGCGCGGGCGTGAGCGCGGTCACGGCCGCCCCCAGGAGTGAAGCCGCGCCGGACCCGGGCCACGGGCCGATCGCCGGCGCGCCGCCTATCATCACCACCGTGAGCTTCTTCGCGGTCCTCCTGGCGCTCGCACTGGAGCAGCTCAAGCCGCTGCCGCGCGACAACGCGATCCACCGCGCGCTGGCGCGCTGGGTCGGTTTCGCCGTGCGCAACTTCGACGCCGGCCAGCCGCACCACTCGTGGGTGGTCTGGTCGGTGTCGGTGCTGCTGCCGGCGGCGGCCGTCGGCGGCGCGTACCTCGCGATCTCGCAGTTCAGCCTGCTGCTGGCGCTGGCCTTCGACGTGCTGCTTCTCTACCTGACGCTCGGGTTCCGGCAGTTCAGCCACTACTTCACCGACATCCGCGACGCGCTGGAACGCGGTGACGAGCACGAGGCGCGTCGCCTGCTGGCCCAGTGGCGCCACCTCGACACCAGCGAGCTCCCGCGCACCGAGGTGCTCCGGCACGTGATCGAGCACGCTCTGCTGGCGGCGCACCGCCACGTCTTCGGCGTCTTCTTCTGGTTCGTCGCACTGTCCGCGCTGGGGCTCGGCCCGATGGGCGCGGTGCTGTACCGGATGGCCGAGTTCTGCAGCCGCCGCTTCGGCCACCGGCACGGGGCGCTCGACGCGCCGGCCAACGAGGCGCTTCTTGCGCTGGCGCGCAGGCTGTTCGCGCTGATCGACCACGTGCCGGCGCGCCTGACGGCTTTCGGCTTCGCGGTGGTCGGCAATTTCGAGGATGCGGTGGCGGGCTGGCGGCGCGACGCCGAGCTCTGGCGGCAACCCAACGAGGGCATCATCCTCGCCGCCGCGGCCGGCGCCGTGGGGGTGCAGTTGGGCGGCGCCGCGCCCCCTGGCGTCGGCCCCGACCGGCGCCTGCCGTCGGGTTCCGACGCCGAGGCCGGCAGCGCGGAAGCGCTCGGCTCGACCGGCGGCGCGCCGCCGCAGCAGGGGCACTTGCACAGCGTGGTGGGTCTGGTCTGGCGCTCCGTCGTGCTGTGGCTGCTGCTGGTGGCTCTGCTGACGCTGGCCAACGTGGTCGGCTGAGCGAGCGGCCGAAGGCGCCGCGCCGGCGGCGCGCGGGTGCCGCAGCGGCCGCGCTCACCAGCGCGGGCGCGCCGACAGTTCCTCGTGCAGCGCGCCGTACAGCCGCCAGCGTTGCGGGTCGATGCGTCCAGCCTCGGCCGCCGCCCGCACCCCACAGCCGGGCTCCGTGCGGTGCGTGCAGTCGAGGAAGCGGCAGTGCCCGAGTTCGGCGGCCAGATCCGGCATCAGGGCCGCCAGCTGCGCCGGCTGCACCTGGTGCAGGCCGAACTCCTGGAAGCCGGGCGAGTCGATCAGCGCGCCCGAGCGCTCGCCGTCGAGCCAGTACCAGGTGGTGGTCGTGGTCGTGTGGCGCCCGGCGTTCAGCGCCGCCGAGATCTCGCCGACCTGGGCCGTGGCCTCGGGCACGAGGCGGTTGATCAGCGTGCTCTTGCCCATGCCGCTCGGGCCCAGCAGCAGCGTCGTGCGGCCTGCCAGGCGCGGCAGCAGGAGCGCCCGCGCCGCGTCGGGGTCGGGGCCGAGCGAGAGCTCGAGCACCGGCACGCCCATCGCGCGGTAGGCGGCCAGCCGGCTGCGTGCAGCGTCGCGTCCGGGCAGGTCGATCTTGTTGAGGCCGATCAGGGCGGGGATACCGGCGGCCTGGGCCGCGATCAGTGCACGGGCCAGCTGCGACTCCGAGAAGGGCGGCTCGACCGCCACCAGCACCAGCAACTGGTCGAGGTTGGCGGCGAACGACTTCGTGCGCCAGGCGTCCTGACGGTGCAGCAGGTTGCGCCTCGGCTCGACGCCCTCGACGACGCCGCCGTCGCCGCTGGCGGCCCAGCGCACGCGGTCGCCGACCACCAGCTCGCTGCGCTTGCCGCGGGCGTGGCAGTGGACGCGTCTGCCCGAGTCGGTCTCGACCACCACGTGACGGCCATGCGCGGCCACGACCCGACCTTGCTCCAGCGCGTCCCCGCCGCCAGGCTGCGCCGGCCGGCGACCGCCCGAGCTCATCAGGGCAGCAGCGCGTCGACCTTGGCGGCGCAGACGAAGTCGTTGATCGAGATCCCGCCCACCGAGTGCGTGTTGAAGCGCACGGTGCAGTGGTTGTAGCCGAAGGCGACGTCGGGATGGTGGTCCTCGACGTGCGCGATCCACGCCAGCGCGTTGACGAAGGCCATCGTCCGGTGGAAGTCGGCGAAGTCGAAGCGGCGGCGGATCGCGCCGTCGGCCAGTTCCCAGCCGCGGACCCGGGCCAGGTGCGCCCGGATCTCGGCCGGGTCCATCGGCGGGTGACCCTCCAGCGGGCGGCAGCGCATCGAGGCGAGGTCGGACATCGGGGGACTCCGGGGCGGCTCGGGGCCGGTCAGGCGGGTTGCGGCAGCGCGGCCAGGCGCTCGCTGGCCGGTGGGTGCGAATAGTAGAAGCGCACGTACAACGGGTCGGGTGTCAGGGTGGCTGCGTTGTCCTCGTGCAGCTTCAGCAGCGCGCGCGACAGGTCGCGGCCGTCGGCCTGCGCGCAGGCGAACGCGTCAGCCTCGAACTCGTGGCGGCGGGAAAGCTGAGACAACAGCGGCGTCAGGAAGAAGGTGAACGGAGGCAGCGCGAGCGAGAACAGGATCAGCGCCAGCGCGTCGTTCGGGGCGGCCGCATTCGGCGTCACACCCAGGCCGGCGTAGAAGCCGGCCTGGCCCGACAGCCAGCCGAGCAGCGCCAGGCCGGCCAGCGCCAGCGCGAACTGCCCGGCCATCTGCTTATGCACGTGGCGCCGCTTGAAGTGGCCGAGCTCGTGCGCCAGCACCGCCTCGACCTCGCCGGGCGTCAGTCGCTGCAGCAGCGTGTCGTAGAAGACGACGCGCTTGGAGCCGCCCAGCCCGGTGAAATAGGCGTTGGCGTGCGCGGAGCGCCGGCTGCCGTCCATCACGAACAGGCCGCGGGAGCGGAAGCCGCAGCGCGCCATCAGCGCGCCCACGCGCTCGGCCAGCGCGGCGTTGGCCAGGGGTTCGAAGCGGTTGAACAGCGGCGCGATCACGGTCGGGTAAAGCACCTGCATCAGCAGCACGAACAGCACCCAGGCGGTCCAGGCCCAAAGCCACCACAGGCTGCCGGCGGCGTCCATGATCCACAGAACCAGCGCCAGCAAAGGCAGGCCCAGGCCGGCGGCGACCGCCGCGCCCTTGGCCAGGTCGGCCAGCCACGTCGCCGGCGTCATCCGGTTGAAGCCGAAGCGCGCCTCGATGTGGAAGGTCTGGATCCACGACGCGGGCAGATCGATTGCGGTGCCGATCAGCGCGAACGCCGCGAACAGAGCCAGCTGGTACGCCAGGTCGCCGAACCGCGGCTGCACCGCCGCGCGCACGGCGGAGTTGAGCGCGTCCAGCCCGCCGAGCAGCGTCCAGCCGATCAGCACCGCGGTGGCCAGCGCGCCGGTGATCAGACCCATCCGCGCGTGCGCCAGCGTGTAGTCCGCCGCCTTGCGGTGGGCGTCCCCGGTGACGGTCGCGGCGAAGGCCGCGGGCACGGACTGCCGGTTCGCGGCGACGTGCCGGATCTGGCGCCAGGCGAGCCAGGTGCGTACGCCATAGGCCGCCACCACGCCGGCGACGAAGAGCCAGGACACCGTGGAAGCTTCCATGTCGCCGGAGTGTAGGGCGCGAGCCCGACACCTGCCGGCGCGCGGGGCTTCGTCGACAATGGGCCGATGGAATCCGCGACGCTGCCCCTGTCCGAGCACAACCTTGTGTGGATCGACCTCGAGATGACCGGGCTCGTGCCCGAGCGGGACCGCATCATCGAGATCGCGGTCGTGGTGACCGACCCCCAGGTGTCGGTGCGGGTCGAGGGACCGGTGCTGGCGCTGCACCAGAGCGATGCCGTCCTCGACGGGATGGACGCCTGGAACAAGGGCACCCACGGCCGCAGCGGCCTCACCGAGCGCGTGCGGGCGAGCCGCATCGACGAGGCGGCGGCGACGCGCGAGGTGATCTCCTTCCTGCAGCGCCACGTGCCGAAGGGCAAGAGCCCGATGTGCGGCAACAGCATCTGCCAGGACCGGCGCTTCCTGGCCATCCACATGCCCGAGCTCGAGGCCTTCTTCCACTACCGCAATCTCGACGTCAGCACCCTGAAGGAGCTGGCGCGGCGCTGGAAGCCGCAGGCGCTGGAGGGCTTCACGAAGGTGCAGGCGCACACGGCGCTGGCCGACGTGCACGAGTCGATCGACGAACTGCTGCACTACCGGCGGCACCTGCTGGCGGCCTGAGCCCGGCCGCCGGGCCCGGCTGTCACGGCGCTGTCATCCGCTCGGGGCGCAGACTGCCTACACTGCCTGGGCGGGCGGTCGAGCCGGTCGTGGGCTCGGCAGCCCGCGCGGCCGCGGGCGACCCGGACCGACCGCACCAGCACCCCAGAGGGCCATCGAGCGCATGAACGCATCCACCGGCGACGAGACCCGCTTCGGCACCGACATCGCCGCCACCGCGGCCTCGGCGGCCGGCGCGGCAGTGCCGGCCCTGCTCGACCGGGAGCGCTCGATCCTCGAGTTCAACCGGCGCGTGCTGGCGCAGGCGCGCCGCGCCGACGTGCCGCTGCTGGAGCGGCTGCGCTACGTCACGATCGTCAGCAGCAACCTCGACGAGTTCTTCGAGGTGCGGGTGGCCGACCACCTGGAGGCGATGCGGCGGCGGGACGGCAGCGTGTCGGAGGCGGACCTGGAGGCGATGGCGGCCGCCGCGCATGCGCTGATCGACGCGCAGTACGCGCTGCTCAACGACGACATCATGCCGGCGCTCGCGCGCGAGGGCATCGTCGTCGTCAACCACGCCGAGCGCGACTCCGCGCAGCGCGCCTGGGTGCGGCGCTTCTTCGAGACCCAGGTGCGGCCGCTGCTGGTGCCGGTCAGCCTGGACCCGAGCCACCCGTTCCCGCTGGTGGCCAACAAGTCGCTGAACTTCATCGCCCGGCTGGCCGGGCGCGACATCTTCGGCCGCGAGAACCAGATCGCGATCGTCAAGGTGCCGCGCGTGCTGCCGCGCGTGATCCGGATGCCGCGCGAGCTGTGCGGGGGCCGGCAGGGCTTCGTGCTGCTGACCAGCGTGATCCGGGCCCACCTCGAGGAGCTGTTCCCGGGCCGCACCGTGGGCTCGTTCTCCCAGTTCCGCGTCACCCGCGACAGCGACCTTGAGGTCGACGAGGACGACGTGACGAACCTGCGCCAGGCGCTGCGCCGGCACCTGACCCGGCGTCACTTCGGCGAGGCGATCCGGCTCGAGGTGGTGGCTTCGTGCCCGGAGGACCTGGCCGGCTTCCTTCTGGAGCAGTTCTCGCTGCCGCGCGCGGCGCTGTACAAGGTCAACGGACCCGTGAACCTGGTGCGGCTGAACCAGCTGATCGACCAGGCCGACGCGGACGCGCTGCGCTTCCCCCGCTTCGAGCCGCGCTGGCCCGCCCGGCTCGATCCGGCGCGGTCGATCTTCCCGCAGCTGCGCGAGGGCGACGTGCTGCTGCACCACCCGTTCGAGAGCTTCGAGCCCGTGGTGCAGTTCCTGCGCGATGCGGTGCGCGACCCCGACGTGCTGGCGATCAAGCAGACGGTGTACCGCACCGGCAGCGAAAGCGTGCTGATGGACCTGCTGCTCGAGGGCGTGCGGCGCGGCAAGGAGGTGCTGGCGGTCGTCGAGCTGAAGGCCCGCTTCGACGAGGAGGCCAACATCAACTGGGCCGAGCGGCTGGAGGCCGAGGGCGCGCAGGTGGTCTACGGGATCGTCGGCCTGAAGACGCACGCCAAGCTGCTGCTGGTGACGCGCCGCGAGGGCGAGGGCCTGCGCCGCTACGTGCACCTGTCCACCGGGAACTACAACCCCCGCACGGCCCGCCTGTACACCGATCTGGGCATGCTGACGGCCGACCCCGGGCTGACGGCCGACGCCGACGCGGTGTTCCTGCAGCTGGCCAGCCAGGCCAAGGTGCGGGCGCCCCGGCACCTGCTGACGGCGCCCTTCGTGCTGCACCGGCGGCTGATCCGCCACCTGGAGCAGGTGGCGGCCGCCGCCCGCAGCGGGCAGCCTGCGCGGGTGCTGGTCAAGGTCAACGCGCTCACCGACCCGGCGCTGATCGGGGCCCTGGTGGCCGCCGGCAGGGCCGGGGCCCGGATCGACCTGATCGTGCGCGGCGCGTGCATGCTCCCCCCGGGGGTGCCCGGGCACACCGACCGCATCCGCGTCCGCTCCGTGGTGGGGCGTTTCCTGGAGCACACGCGGGTGCTGTACTTCCGCTGGGGCGCCGGCGACGACGACGAGGCGCTGTACCTGAGCAGCGCCGACTGGATGAGCCGCAACATGTTCCGTCGCATCGAGCTGGCCTGGCCGGTGCGCGACCCCGTGCTGCGGCAGCGCGTCATCGACGAGGCCCTGGTGCCGTACCTGCACGACGAGCGCGACGCCTGGACGCTCGACTCCCAGGGCCGCTACCACCGGGTCGCCGACGCCGGCGTCAGCGCGCAGCAGGCGCTCGTCGAGCGCTACCGCTGAGCGCAGCGGGCAAGGGCGGACCGGTGGACCTGATCCTGTGGCGCCACGCCGAGGCCTTCGAGGCGCGTGAAGGCCAGGACGACCTGGACCGGCCGCTGACGCCCAAGGGCGAGCGGCAGGCCGCCCGGATGGCGCAGTGGCTGGCGCGGCAGCTGCCCGCCGGCGCCCGCGTGCTCGTCAGCCCGGCGCGACGCGCGCAGCAGACGGCGCAGGCGCTGGAGGGGCGCCTGCGCACCGTGCCGGCGCTGGCGCCCGGGGGCGGCGTCGACGAGCTGCTGCATGCGGCTCGCTGGCCGGATGCGCGCGAGCCGGTACTGGTCGTGGGGCACCAGCCCACGCTCGGCCTGGCGGCGGCGCGGCTGCTCGCGGGCAGCGACGCCGCCTGGGCCGTGCGCAAGGGCGCCGTCTGGTGGCTGCGCGCGCGCGAGCGCGACGGCGTCCGCCAGGTCACGCTGCACGCGGTGCTGGCACCCGGGATGCTCTAGCCACGGCCAGGGGCGGCCCGGGCGCTGCGCTCAGGCGGGCGGAAGCACCAGCCGCAGCGGCCCGCTGCGCAACCAGGTCGCCGCCTCCTCCTGCAGCAGGTAGAGGGTGCGCGGCCGCGCGGCAGCCCACTCGCGGGTGTACGACAGCGACGCGTCGCGGCCGTGCGCACGCAGCGCGATGGCCTGCACGTCGACCGCCCCGCGGGCGTGGCACTTGATCACCGCCAGCCGCAGGCACAGCACCTGCCACGCGAAGGTCTCGCTGGCCAGCTGGGGCTCGATCTTGCGCAGCCCGCCGCGCTGGGCCAGCACCAGCTCGCCGACCCGGCGCTGCTGGCTCTGCGAGAAGCCGGGCGCATCGACGTGGGCGAGCAGGTAGGCGCTGTGGCGGTGGTGGTCGTGGTGCGAGACCATCTGGCCGATCTCGTGCAGCGCGCAGGCCCAGCCCAGCTCGCGCCGGCTGTCGGGGTCGGCGTCGGGCACGGCGGCATCGAACAGCGCCAGGGCGACCCGCGCCACCCGGTCGGCCTGCGCGGCGTCGACGGCGAAGCGCCGCTGCAGCTCGGCCACCGAGGCGTCGCGCAAGTCGCCAGGCAGCCCGCGCCGCAGCGCCTCGGTGCGCTCGTGCAGATCGGCGATCAGGCCCTGGCGCAGCGCCCCCTTGGCCGGCTGGAGCGCCCGGATGCCGAAGTGCGAGGCGAGCGTGTACAGGATCGCCAGCCCGCCAGGCAGCACCGGGCGCCGATCGGGTTTCAGGCCGGGCAGGTCGAGGGCGTCGACCTGCCCGGCGCGCAGGCACTGCTCGATGCACCAGCGCAGGCCTTCCGGTCCGATCGCCGCGTCGCCCTGGCCCGCCGCCACCAGGATCTGCGACACCGCGCCCACCGTGCCGGAGGCGCCCAGGGCCTCCTGCCAGCGATGCGGTGCGAACGCTTCCAGCGCCTCCTCGAACTCTGCCCCGGCCGCCACCTGGGCGGCGCGGAAGCCCTCGGGCGTGATGCGGCCATCGGGGAAGAAGCGCATCGACAGGCTGACGCAGCCGATCCGGAACGACTCGACCGCCCGCGCGGCGGCGCCCTCGGCCAGGATCAGCTCGGTGCTGCGCCCGCCGATGTCGACGACCAGCCGCGCCGCCTCGGACGGCTGCAGGTGCGCGACGCCGGCGTATATCAGCCGGCCTTCCTCGCGCCCGGAGATCACCTCGATGGGATAGCCGAGGGCCTCCTGCGCGCGCAGCAGGAACGCGTTGCGGTTGCGCGCCTCGCGCAGCGTCTGCGTGGCCACCGCGCGCACCTGGCTCGGTGCGAAGCCGGCGAGCCGGGCGGCGAACCGCCGCAGGCAGGCCAGGCCGCGCTGCGCCGCCTCCTCGGTGAGCATGCCGTTGGTGTCGAGGCCGGCGCCCAGGCGGACGGTCTCCTTCAGGTAGTCGATGCGCCGGTAGCGTCCCTGGGGGAGGGCGCCGATCTCGAGGCGGAAGCTGTTGGAACCGATGTCGACGCCGGCCAGCGGCACGCCCGGCGGGTGAAGGGCAAGCATTGTCCGATCGTAGCGAAGCGTCCTTGCGGCACGGCTACGATCGCCCATTAGTTCCTCCACCACCGCTGCCGACTGCCATGACGCGAGACACACCGCACCCGTCATCCCCGAGCCCGGATGCTCCGGCGCGTCCTGACCGTCGAGGGTTCCTGCGGGCCTCGCTGGGCAGCGGTTTCGCCGCGGCCGCGCTGCCGGTGGCGGCGCAGACGGCCATCAAGACCGACTCGGTCGGGCTGCTGGTGGGGGAGGTCACGATCCCCGTCGGCGACTTCGGCATGCCCGCCTACCGCGCGGCGCCACTGGGCCGCACGCAGGCGCCGGTGGTGCTCGTCGTGAGCGAGATCTTCGGGGTGCACGAGTACATCGCCGACGTGGCGCGGCGTCTCGCCAAGGCCGGCTGCTTCGCGATCGCCCCGGAGCTGTTCGCCCGGCAGGGCGACCCGATGAGCTACGGCGAGCTTTCCAAACTGCTCTCCGAGGTGGTGTCCAAGGTGCCGGACCGTCAGGTGATGGGCGACCTCGATGCCTGCCTGACCTGGGCGCGCGGTCAGGGCGCCGACGCGGCCCGCGCGGGCGTGACGGGCTTCTGCTGGGGCGGCCGGATCGTCTGGCTGTATGCGGCGCACAACCCGGCGGTCAAGGCGGGCGTGGCGTGGTACGGGCGGCTCGCCGGCGAGAGCGGCGAACTGCGGCCGCGCCACCCGCTCGATGTGGCCGCCTCGCTGCACGCCCCGGTCCTCGGCCTGTACGGTGAAGCCGATCCCGACATCCCGCTCGACCAGGTGCAACGCATGAAGGCCGCTCTCGCCGCCGGCAGCCCGGCGGCCCGGCGCAGCGAGTTCGTGGTCTACCCTGGCGCGCCGCATGCCTTCCACGCCGACTACCGGTCGAGCTTCCGCAAGGAAGCGGCCGAGGACGGCTGGCGGCGTTGCCTGGCCTGGTTCCGGACCCACGGGGTGGCCTGAGCCGGTGCCGGGGCGCCGGGTACGGGCCCGGGGCTTGACAGCCTCGATAGCATGACCACAAAGGGGGGCGCGGATCGCGTCGCGACCCCTGCGGTCCTTCAACTTGCCCGACGGCCGCGCGGGCCCGTCCTCCTGCGATGACCCTGCTCTACATCCTCCTGGCCACCGCTGCCGGCGGCGTGGCCTCGGTGCTGATCGCCGCGTCGCTCACCGTCGGCGTTCTGGCCCGCGTCGTCAAGAGCCTGGTCAGCCTGTCGGCCGGGGTGCTGCTGGGCACCGCGCTGCTGCACCTGCTGCCCGAGGCCTTCGGGCACGGTCACGACCACGTGCATCGCATCGGCGACCCGGTGCACCACCACCCGAGCCCGACGACGCTGTTCGCGACCCTTCTGGGCGGGTTGCTGTTCTTCTGGCTGCTGGAGAAGGCCGAGCTCTACCGCCACGCGCACCACCACGAAGGCGACGGGCACGGGCACCATGACCATTTCGACGCGCACCAGGCCGGCCGCGGCGGGCTGTCGGTGCTCGTGGGCGACGGCGTGCACAACTTCTGCGACGGCGTGATCATCGCGGCCGCGTTCCTGGCCGACCCGATGCTGGGGGTGATGACGACGCTGGCAGTCGCGGCGCACGAGATCCCCCAGGAGGCCGGCGACTACATCGTGCTGCTCAACGCGGGTTTCTCGCGCGGCAAGGCGCTGCTGTGGAACGCCATCTCCGGAATGGCGGCGGTGGCCGGAGGCGTGGCCGGCTACTTCCTGGTGGGCGGCTTCGAGCCGGTGCTGCCGTACCTGCTGGTGGTCGCCTCGAGCAGCTTCATCTACGTGGCGGTGGCCGACCTGCTGCCGCAGTTGCAGCAACGGTTGTCCGCGCGCGAGACCGCGCTTCAGGTGGCGTGGCTTGCTGCCGGTCTCGCCGTGGTGTTGCTCGCCAAGGAACTGCTGCACTCGGCGGCGCATTGAGCGCCGCCGGCGGCCACCCGCGTGGGCGCGTCAGCGCACCACCAGGACCGGCAGCTTGGAGTGCAGCAGCACGCGCTGCGTCTCGCTGCCGAGCAGCATGGCCGCGACACCGCGGCGCCCGTGCGAGGCCATCACGATCACATCGCAGCCTTGCGTGGAGGCGTGGTCCAGGATCGCCTCCCAGGGATGGAGCGCCTCGACGGTGTGGCCCTGGCAACGGACCCCGGCTGCCGTGGCCGCATCGACCGCGGCCTTCACGCGCGCGGCGGCGATGCGTTCCTGGGCGTCGTAGAACTCCTGCGGCGGCACCGGCTGCATCTCGCTGATGGCGCTGTAGGGGAAGGGTTCCTTGACCGACAGCGCGAACAGTTCGCCGCCGCATAGGCGGGCCAACTGGATCGCGGTGTCGATCGCCTTGGCGGTGATGTCGGAACCGTCGGTCGGGACGAGGATGCGCTTGTACATGATGTCTCCTTGCGGCGAAGCCCCCGTGCTCGGCAGCGGGCGGCGGACGGGACCAGTGTTGCGCGCTCCGGCTCCGGCCACTTGACCACGGTCAAGCGGCCGGTCCGCGCGCCACCGGGCGCGACGGATCGGCGCACCACTCGCTCCAGGAGCCCGGGTACAGGGCCGAGCCCGGCAGCCCGGCGTGCTCCATCGCCAGCAGATTGTGGCAGGCGGTGACCCCGGAGCCGCACTGGTGCACGACCGTGGCCGGCTCCGCCGCCCAGGGCGCAAAGCCGGCGCGGAGCTCGGCCGACGTGCGCAGGCGGCCATCGGGCAGCAGGTTGTCCTTGAAGAACCGGTTGGCGGCACCCGGGATGTGCCCGGCGACCGGGTCGAGGGGCTCGACGTCGCCGCGGTAGCGTTCGGGTGCCCGTGCGTCGAGCACCCGCCAGGGCCGGTCGGCGGGCAGCAGCGCGGCGGCGACCACCGTCGGCATTCCCGGCGGACGCTCCGGATAGGGCGGCCGCGCCGGGACAGTCGCCGGCGCGGTGACCAGCGAGCCGCCGGCGGCGACCCAGGCCGCGGTGCCGCCGTCGAGCACCGCCACGGCGTCGTGCCCGAGCCAGCGCAGCAACCACCAGGCGCGGGCCGCGTAGGGCCCGCCCTGGGCGTCGTAGGCGACCACCTGCACGCCAGGGGCGATGCCCCAGGCCCCGGCGCGGGCGGCCAGCACGGCGCGCGTCGGCAGCGGGTGGCGGCCGTTGCGGCCATCCTTGGCACCGGACAGGTCGCGGTCGAGGTGGACGTACTGCGCCTGCGGCAGGTGCCCGGCTGCGTGCGCGCGCTCGCCGGCCGCCGGGTCGGCGAGGTCGAAACCGCAGTCCAGCACCACCGGCGGGTCGGCACCCTCGAGCGCGGTTCGCAGGGTCTCGGCGTCGATCAGCGTGTTCCAGGGCATGGGGCAGTCCTCGGGTTGGGGAAGGGCGGGGCCCGGCCGACGCGGCCGGTGCTCAGTACGTCGTCGCGGCGGCGTCCTCGCGCCGGGTCCGGCCGCGCAGCGCGTTGGCGGCCAGCCCCGCGGCGACGATCAGCGTGATGCCGGCAAGGGCCATCGGCGAGATCGGGTCGTCGAACCACCAAAGTCCCCACAGCAGGGAGAAGACGATGCCCATGTAGGCCAAGGCGGCGTTGGTCAGCGCCGCCCCGCGCGCATAGGCCCGCGTCATCATCCACTGCGCGACGGCGGCCAGCACGCCAATGGCCACCAGCAGCGCCACGCCCGACGGCGTGTGCGCGCTGAACCCTCCGGCGCCGACCGCCACGGCGCCGCCGGCGGCAACGCCGAACGCGGAGAAGTAGAAGACCACCCGGGATTCCGGCTCGCCGGCCCGGCCGAGCGCGCTCACCTGCAGGTAGGCCACGGCCGCCAGCAAGCCCGAAAGCATGCCGACGAAGCCGTGCCAGGCCTGCTCGCGCTCGATCGTCGGGCGCATCACCAGGGCCACGCCGGCAAAGCCCACCAGCACGGCCACGACGAGGCGCCCGTCGACCCGGGCCGCGCCCGGGGCCGCCAGTGCCGCACCGCCCATCAGGAACAGCGCGATCCACACCGAAGACATCTGGTTCAGCGTCATCGCGGTGGCCAGCGGCAGGCCGCCGATGGCGTAGAACCACAGCACCAGCGCGGCCACGCCGCTGCCGCTGCGCCACGCGTGCAGCGCCGGCACCGGCGTCCTCCAGCCGGCGCCGCCGAAGTGCAGCACCGAACCCATCAGCAGCACGCCGACCAGCGAGCGGTACATGACGATCTCGCCCGCCCCGTACTGCGCCGAGGCGAGCTTGACACAGGCCCCCATCAGCGAGAACAGCAGCGCGGAGCCGGTCATCAGCAGCGGGGCGGACATCGCGCGGATTGTCGCCCGCGCTGCGCGCGCCCCCGGGCGCCGTGCGGCCTGCCGGCCCTAGAGCCGGTCGCCCTCGGGCGCGAACCCCATCTCGCGCCGGTACCACTCGTGGAAGTGCCGCATGCCGTCTTCCATCGGGCTCTGGTAGGGCCCGGCCTCGTTGTCGCCTCGCTCCATCAGGGCCTGGCGCCCCAGGTCCATGCGGACGGCGATCTCGTCGTCCTCGGCGCAGGTCTCCATGTAGGCGGCCTGCTGGGCCTCGACGAAGTCCCGCTCGAAGGCGACGATCTCCTCGGGGTAGAAGAACTCGACCAGGTTCAGCGTGCGCCGCGGGCCCTGCGGGTGCAGCGTGCTGACGACCAGCACGTGCGGGTACCACTCGACCATCGTCGTCGGGTAGTAGGTGAGCCAGATCGCGCCGTGCGGCGGCGGCTCGCCGCCCCGGTACTGCAGCACCGCGTCGTGCCAGCGCTGGTAGGTGGGCGAGCCGGGCCGGGCCAGCGAACCGTGCACCCCCACGGTCTGCACCGAGTGGTGGCGGCCGAAATCCCAGCGCAGGTCGTCGCACGACACGAAGCGGCCGAGTCCGGGGTGGAAGGGACCGACGTGGTAGTCCTCGAGGTAGACCTCGATGAAGGTCTTCCAGTTGTAGTCGCACTCGTGGACGATCGCCCGGTCGAACTGGTAGCCGTTGAAGTCGAAGTTGCCGCCGCCCGCGGCGGCCAGGTCGGCGACGACATCGCGGCCGTTGTGCTCGAACAGCAGGCCGTTCCAGTTCTGCAGCGGGTAGTTGCGCAGGTCGAGCCCCGGGTCGCAGTCGAAGTGCGGGGCGCCGACCAGGCGGCCGTGCAGGTCGTAGGTCCACCGGTGCAGCGGGCAGACCACGTGCTGGCCCTGCGCGCGGCCGCGGCCGCGCAACATCACCGCCTGACGATGACGGCAGACGTTGGACACGAGCTCGATGCCGTCGGGGGTGCGGATCAGCGCACGGCCCTCGCGCTCCTGCGGCAGCGCCACGTAGTCGCCGACCTCTGGCAGCGCGAGCGCGTGCCCGAGGTAGCGAGGGGCGTGCTGGAAGATCAGTTCCTGTTCCCGGCGGAACAGGCTCTCGTCGAAGTAGGCGGAAACCGGAAGCTGCGCGCGGCTGTGCGCGTCCAGCGGGATGCTGAGGTCCGACATGATCCGAACCCGTCCTCCAGAAGCGGCTGCAAGGGCACCGTCCGGGCCGCGCGGAGCGCGGCCTTCGCGCCGGTAGTCCGGCGCGGGCGCGCATTCTATCCACGCCCCGGCCGGCAGGCCCGGCCGCACGGCCCCAATGGCCGTTGCCCAGAGGGGTCGGGATCCCCACGGTGTGGCGCGGCGGCCACGAAGCCCGGTTGTCTAGAATGACCGTCCTGCGTGGAGACATCCCTGAGACCCAGTTCCCCGAGCGTGGCCGGCGACGGCGCGGGCGGCTCGCCTGCGCCGGCCGGATTCGAGCAGGCTCTCGCCGAGCTCGAGCGTCTGGTGGCTCAGATGGAGGCGGGTCAGCTTCCTCTGGATCAGCTCCTGGACGGCTACCGCCGGGGCAGCGAACTGCTCGGCTACTGCCGCGAGCGGCTGCAGGCCGTCGAGCAGCAGGTCAAGGTCCTCGAGGAAGGCCGGCTCGAACCCTGGAGCCCGGCGTGAGCCCGGAGGCCTTCGACGCCTGGACCCGCAGCGAGTTGGCAGCGGTCGAGGATGCGCTGTCGGCCTGGGTGCCCGCGGACGCGCCCGCCGGGCTCGGCGCGGCGATGCGCTACGGCGTCCTCGACGGCGGCAAGCGCCTGCGCCCGCTGCTCGTGATGGCTGCCGCCCAGGCGCTGGACGGCAGCCGAGCGGCGGCGCTTCGGGCGGCGGTGGCGGTGGAACTGATCCACGCCTACTCGCTCGTCCACGACGACATGCCCTGCATGGACAACGACGTCCTGCGGCGCGGCAAGCCGACCGTCCACGTGCAGTTCGGGCAGGCGCAGGCCATGCTCGCCGGCGACGCGATGCAGGCCCTCGCCTTCGAGGTGCTGACCCCTGATGAGGGCGTCGAACCCGCGCTGCAGGCGCGGCTGGTGGCGCTGCTGGCCCGCGCCGCGGGCCACGACGGCATGGCCGGCGGGCAGGCGATCGACCTGGCCAGCATCGGCCGCGCCCTCGACGAGCAGGCGCTGCGCGACATGCACCGCCGCAAGACCGGCGCCCTGCTGCGGGCCAGCGTGCTGATGGGCGCGGCCTGCGGCCGCTGCAGCAGCGTGTGCTTGCAGGCGCTGGGCGACTACGGTGCCGCGGTCGGTCTGGCCTTCCAGGTCGTCGACGACATCCTCGACGTCACGCAGGCGTCCGACAAGCTCGGCAAGACCGCCGGCAAGGACTCCGACGCCAACAAGCCGACCTATGTGTCGGTGCTCGGTCTGGAGGCCGCCCGCGCGCACGCGCGTACGCTGCGCCTGCAGGCCCACGCGGCGCTGGCCGCCAGCGGCCTGGGCGGCGGTGCCGCCGTGCTGGCCACGCTGGCCGACCGCGTCGTCGAGCGGGAACACTGAGATGAGCGAACTCCTCCGCAAGATCGACAGCCCGGCCGACCTGCGCCGGCTTCCCCGCAGCGACCTGGACGCGCTGGCGCGCGAACTGCGCCAGTTCGTGCTCGACACCGTCAGCCAGACCGGCGGCCACCTGGGCAGCAACCTCGGCACCTGCGAGCTGACGGTGGCACTGCACTACGTGTTCGACACGCCGCACGACCGCATCGTGTGGGACGTCGGCCACCAGACCTACCCGCACAAGATCCTGACCGGGCGGCGCGACCGGATGCACACGCTGCGCCAGCTCGGCGGCGTGGCCGGGTTCCCCAAGCGCGACGAGAGCGAGTACGACAGCTTCGGCACCGCCCACAGCTCCACCAGCATCTCGGCCGCACTGGGCATGGCGCTGGCGGCCCAGCTCAAGGGCGAGCAGCGGCGCTGCGTCGCCGTGATCGGCGACGGCGCGATGTCGGCCGGCATGGCCTTCGAGGCGCTGAATAACGCCGGCTTCGGCCATTGCGGCCAGGCGGCCGACCTGCTCGTCGTGCTGAACGACAACGACATGTCGATCAGCCCGCCCGTCGGCGCGCTCAACCGCTACCTGGCCCGCCTGATGAGCGGTCGCTTCTACGCCGCCGCGCGCGAGAGCGTCAAGGGCGTGCTGAAGAACGCCCCGCCTCTGTTCGAGCTGGCGCGCCGCTTCGAGGAGCACGCCAAGGGGATGGTCGTCCCCGGAACCATCTTCGAGGAGTTCGGCTTCAACTACGTCGGCCCGATCGACGGGCACGACCTCGAGTCGCTGATCCCGACGCTGGAGAACCTGCGCGACAAGAAGGGCCCCCAGTTCCTGCACGTCGTCACGAAGAAGGGCTACGGCTACGACTTCGCCGAGGCCGACCCGGTGAAGTACCACGCGGCCAGCGGCAAGTTCAACCCCGCCGAGGGCTTCCCGAAGCCGAGCGGGCCGTCGAAGATCACCTTCACCCAGGTCTTCGGCCAGTGGCTGTGCGACATGGCCGACGCCGACCAGAGGCTGGTGGGCATCACGCCGGCGATGCGCGAAGGCTCGGGCATGGTCGAGTTCCAGAAGCGCTTCCCGAAGCGCTACTTCGACGTCGGCATCGCCGAGCAGCATGCCGTCACCTTCGCCGCCGGGCTGGCCTGCGAGGGCCTGAAGCCGGTGGTCGCGATCTACAGCACCTTCCTGCAGCGCGGCTACGACCAGCTGATCCACGACGTGGCGCTGCAGAAGCTCCCGGTGGTCTTCGCGCTCGACCGCGCCGGCATCGTCGGCGCCGACGGGCCCACGCACTGCGGCGCC
The DNA here is from genome assembly GCA_020248915.1 of Rubrivivax sp. Taxonomy (GTDB): domain Bacteria; phylum Pseudomonadota; class Gammaproteobacteria; order Burkholderiales; family Burkholderiaceae_C; genus Rubrivivax. The sequence continues at coordinate 61,191 of JADCGP010000012.1, forward strand.
TACGACATCGCCTACGTGCGCTGCATCCCGCACTGCGCCATGCTCGTCCCGAGCGACGAGGCCGAGTGCCGGCGCGCGCTGAGCACCGCCTTCCACCGCGACCACCCGGTGGCGGTGCGGTACCCGCGCGGCAGCGGGGTCGGCGCGCCGTTGGACAAGGCGCTCGACACGTGGGAGTGGGGCAAGGGCCTGCGCCGGCGCGAGGGCCAGCGCATCGCGATCCTGGCCTTCGGCACGCTGCTGCACCCCTCGCTCGCGGCAGCCGAGAAGCTGGGCGCCACCGTGGCCGACATGCGCTACGTCAAGCCGCTCGACGAGGCGCTGGTGCTCGATCTGGCGCGCACCCACGAGGCGCTGGTCACCGTGGAGGAGGGCTGCCTGCCGGGCGGCGCCGGCGCCGCGGTGCTTGAGTGCCTGGCCGCCGCCGGTGTCGAGGTGCCGGTGCTCACGCTCGGCCTGCCCGACGAGTTCACCGACCACGGCGACCCTGCGCGGCTGCTGTCGCTGCTGGGGCTGGACGCCGCCGGCATCGAGCAGTCCATCCGGCAGCGCTTCGGGCAGCGTCCTTCGCTGCTGGCCGCCAACGCCTGAGCTCCCCTGTGGCGGCGCCCGGGGGGCGCCGCCTGCCCCGTGACGCCCGTCACGGTCGGGACCCGGCTGTAGGAATTCGTCCTACACGCCGGTTGGAAGAAGCTGGACTCAAGCGATCGAACAGGGCCGATCCCGGTGGTCAATTCGGGTCCCTACAGTGCGCTTCATCCCAGACAGCCCAACGACCGAAGGAGCCACCATGAACCCCGACCAGATCCTCGCCGAGATCCGTGAAGCCAACCTGTCGTACCTGATGCTCGCCCAGAGCCTGGTGCGCCACGACAAGGAGCAAGCGCTGTTCCGCCTCGGCGTGAGCGAGGACACCGCGGAGATGATCGGGCGCCTGACGCCGGCGCAGATGATGAAGATCGCCACCGGCAACCAGCTGCTGTGTCGCTTCCGCATGGACGACGACATCGTCTGGAACCTGCTGACCAGCCACGGCAAGGGCGCGGCCAACGACGGGATGAGCCGCCTGCACGCTTCGATCCTGATGGCCGGGCGGCACCAGGAAGCCGCCTGAAGCCACGCGCCCAGCAGACCAACGACCGACCCACAGGAGAGAGACATGGCAAGGACCCGCAGCATCCTCACCGAGGCCCGGCAGATCGAGCGCGCGGTGACGCTGATCCACCTGGGTGCCCGGCTCCAGGTGCTCGAGAGCGAGACCGACCTCAGCTACGAGCGGCTGCTGCGACTGTACAAGGAGGTCGCCGGGCGCAGCCCCAGCAAGGGCCAGTTGCCGTTCTCGACCGACTGGTTCATGACCTGGCAGCCCAACATACACGCCAGCCTGTTCCTGAACATCCACGAGTACCTGAACAAGGTGGCCGCGCTCGACGAGATCGACGCCGTCATCAAGGCCTACCAGCTCTACGTCGAGCAGGCCAGCGCCCAGGGCCTGGAGCCGATGCTCAGCGTCACGCGCGCCTGGCGGCTCGTCAAGTTCGTCGACAACGGCATGCTGACGATGACCCCGTGCAGCCGCTGCGGCGGCCACTTCGTCACCCACCCGCACGAGATCGCGCGCCACTTCGTGTGCGGCCTGTGCAACCCGCCGGCCCGCGCCGGCAAGGGCAAGCTCGCCGGCAGCCTCGGCGGGCTGTCGCGTGAATTCGCCACGCCGGCCCACTGAACGCATCGCGGCCGCCCTCAATCGCGTCCCCGCAGTTCCGATTCCCCGGAAGCTAGGTTCATTGCTCGTCTCCTCCTGGCACAGTCCTGCTGTGCTTTCATGCGGGTCCCCAGGGACCCGCTTTTCTTTGGTGCAACCGCGGCCGGAAGACGGCGCTGTTGGCCCGATGCGGCCGGCCCGGGCGCAGCGACACTGAGACATGCGACCGCCGAACCCTCTCCCGCTGCGGATGCGGCTGCCCTGGCCGCTGCCCGCCGTGCTGTGCTGGGGGCTGGGCTGGGCCGTCTTCGGCGCGCTCGGCGCCGCCGGCACGGCGCCGCCGCTGCCCGCGCTGGCCGGCGCGGCGGCCGCGCTCGGGTCGGCGCTTGCGATCGAGGGCGGCTGGAGGCGCGTCATCGCAGCCGCCGGATTCCCGCTGTCGGCTTGGGCGCTCGGCGCGGCGGCGGCCCCGCCGCCCTGGGCCTGGGCCGCGGCGGCAGCGCTGCTGCTGGCGCTGTACCCGCTGCGCGCATGGCGTGATGCCCCGTTCTTCCCGACCCCCGCATCCGCTCTGGCCGGGCTCGATGACGTGGTCCTTCCGCCTCCGTCGAGCGTCCTCGACGCCGGCTGTGGCCTCGGCCACGGGCTTCGGGCGCTGGCGCGGCTGTGGCCGCAGGCGCGGCTCCACGGCGTGGAGTGGAGCCGGCCGCTGGCCTGGGTCGCGGCGCATCGGCTGCCGGCGGCGTCGATACGGCGCGGCGACATGTGGGCGTCCAGCTGGACCGGCCACGACCTGGTCTACCTGTTCCAGCGCCCCGAGACCATGGAGAGAGCATGGGCCAAGGCGGCGGAAGAGCTGGCGCCGGGCGCCTGGCTCGTGAGCCTGCAGTTCGAGGTGCCGGGTGTACGGCCGGTCGCCTGCCTGGGGCGGCCCGGCCTCCATAGGGTCTGGATCTACCGGATCGACGCCCGGGCCGCCGCGGCAGCGCAATCTTCCGCACGGCCCACGACGGGCGGCTCAACCGCCGGCCGACCGCGCCGATAACGGGTCAGCCGTGCGGCCCCGGGCCGGTGCGGTCCTACACCGCCCGCCCCCTGCCCGCTGTCACATGTTCATCATCGTCGGTTGGATCGTCGTCCTCGGCTGCGTGTTCGGGGTCTACATCGCGCACGGCGGCAGCATGGGGCCGATCGCGAAGGCCCTGCCGTGGGAGATGGCGACAATCGGCGGCGCGACGCTGGGCGCGTTCCTCGTCAACAACCAGATGCCGGTGATCAAGGCCACCCTGGCCGGCATCGGGGCCTGCTTCAAGGGCAGCAAGTACACCAAGGACCGCTACCTCGAACTCCTCGCCCTGCTGTTCGACATTCTGCAGAAGGCGCGCAAGGAAGGCCTGATGGCCATCGAGAAGGACGTCGACGAGCCGGCGAACTCGCCGCTGTTCCGCAAGCACGCCACCGTGGGCCGCGACCACCACGTCATCGAGTTCATCACCGACTACCTGCGGATGATGGTCTCGGGCAACCTGAACGCGCACGAGATCGAATCGCTGATGGACAGCGAGATCGAGACCCACCACCAGGAGGCGCACGCGCCGGTGGCTGCGATCACGCGGGTCGCCGGGGCGCTGCCCGCCTTCGGCATCGTCGCGGCCGTGCTCGGCGTGGTCAAGACGATGGGTTCGGTCGGGCAGCCGCCCGCGGTGCTGGGCGCGATGATCGGCTCGGCGCTGGTCGGTACCTTCCTGGGGATCCTGCTCGCCTACGCGTTCGCCGAGCCGCTGGCCGGCCTGCTGGAGCAGAAGGTCGAGGAGAGCAGCAAGGAGCTGCAGTGCATCAAGACGACGCTGCTGGCCAGCATGCAGGGCTACGCGCCCCAGGTGGCCATCGAGTTCGGTCGCAAGGTGCTGACGTCGACGACGCGACCGACCTTCGCCGAGCTCGAGGCGCACGTCAAGCGCAAGAAGGCATGACCCGGCCGCGCAGCGGCTGAACGGAGGGGCCCCGCATGGCAGGCGACGCGAAGAAGCTGCAGCCGATCATCGTCAAGAGGGTCCGCAAGGGCGGGCACGCCGCTCATGGCGGTGCATGGAAGATCGCCTATGCCGACTTCGTGACGGCGATGATGGCCTTCTTCCTGCTGATGTGGCTGATCGGCAGCACGACCGATGGTGACAAGAAGGGCATCGCCGACTACTTCGCCGCGCCGCTGAAGATTGCGCTGCTGTCCTCCGGGTCCGGCGCGGGGGACAGCTCGCACGTGCTCAAGGGCGGTGGTCAGGACCTGACCCGGAGCGCCGGCCAGGTCAGGAACGGCGACGTCGAGGCCCCGCGCGGCACGGCCAGCGTGCGGGCGCTCAAGGCCGAGCAGCTGAGGGCGGAGATCTCGCGCCTGGAGGATCTGAAGCGGAAGATCGAGCAGAAGATCGAGAGCAATCCGCGTCTGGCCGGCCTGCGCTCGCAGATCCTGCTAGACATGACCGCCGACGGACTGCGGATCCAGATCGTGGATGCGGACGGGCGCCCGATGTTCGCCAGCGGCAGCGCGGACGTGCAGCCCTACATGCGCGAGCTGCTGCAGGCACTGGGCGGGCTTCTGGCCGCGGTTCCCAACCGGCTGACGCTGGAGGGGCACACCGACGCCGCCTCCTTCTCCGCCGGGGAGCGGGGATACAGCAACTGGGAGCTGTCGGCCGACCGCGCCAACGCGTCGCGGCGCGAGATGCTCCTCGGGGCCTTGCCGGAAGGGCAGGTGCTGCGCGTGCAGGGGCTGGCCTCGAGCGTTTTGCAGGTCCCGGCGGACCCGCGCTCGTCGGCCAACCGGCGCATCAGCATCATCGTCATGAACCGTGACGCTGAGGAGCGCGCTCTGCGCGGCAGCCTGATGCCGCTGGAGGCCGCGACACCGGAGGTGGCGCCGGCGCCGGCGCCGCAACCGGCCGCGCCGCCGGCGGCCGCGCCCTCAAGTCGGCCCGAGCCCGCCCGATAACAGCAGCAGTCCGCTTGCCCCGAGGAAGCCCGAGATGATCCCGCCCAGCGACCTGAAGTTCCTCATCGTCGACGATTTCTCCACCATGCGCCGGATCATCCGCGGCCTGCTCAAGGAGATGGGCTGCAACAACGCCGAGGAAGCCGAGGACGGTGCGGTGGCGCTGGGGATGCTGCGTGCGGGCAAGTTCGACTTCGTGGTGAGCGACATCAACATGCCCAACATGAATGGCTTCGAGCTGCTGCAGGCCGTCAAGGCCGACGACACGCTGAAGCATCTGCCGGTGCTGATGGTGACCGCCGAGGCGCGCAAGGAGGACATCGTGCTGGCCGCGCAGAGCGGCGCTGCGGGCTACATCGTCAAGCCCTTCACGAAGGCCACCCTCGAGGAGAAGGTGCTCAAGATCCTGCACAAGCTGGTCGTCACCGCCTGAGCGGCAGCAAAGCCCCCGGAGCCCCGCATGAAGCTCGATACCGCCACCACCTCCCAGGCCGCGCACCCCGCCGCGATGGCTGCCGCAGTCCACGCCGGTGCGCACGCTGTCGCCCCGGCTGCCGCCCTGCAGGTCTCGCCCGAGGTGTACCAGCAGATCGGATCGATCACCCGGCTGGTGCACGACACCCTGTCACAGCTGGGCGTGATGCCCAAGCTGCAGATCGCCACCGATGGCCTGCCCGACGCCCGCAGCCGGCTGAGCTACATCGCGACGAAGACCGCCGACGCCGCCAACAAGGTTCTGAACTCGGTCGATCAGGCCAAGGCCGAGCACACGCGCATCGCGGAGGCGGCCCGCGACATCGGCGACTGCATCGTCTCGGACCCGGTGAAGGCGGTTGCCTCGGGCGCAGTGCTGAACTTCGTCGAGGACGTCGAGCAGCGCACCGCGCGCATCGACGGTCACCTCACCGACATCATGATGGCCCAGGACTTCCACGACCTCACCGGCCAGGTCGTGGCACGGGTGATCGGCCTGGCCGCAGACCTCGAGGACAGCCTCGTCAAGCTGCTGGTCTCGATCGTTCCCGAGGACGAGCGTGTCAAGGTCGACAGCAACGCCCTGCACGGGCCGGTCGTGAACCCCGCGGGTCGCACGGACGTCGTGTCCAACCAGGGCGAGGTCGACGACCTGCTGGAGAGCCTGGGCTTCTGACGCGGCCGCGCCGGGCACCGCCCGCGCAACTTGTCACAACCGTAACGCCGGGTCGATGACGACGGCGTTTCCGGCTCTTATCGGGCTCAAGCCCACCGCCTGCCCGGGCACCATCGCGGCGCTCCCCAGAGAGCCTGCCGCGACATGGCCGACGCCTCCCAGGAAAACCGCAGCCTTCCCGCCACCCCGCGCAAGATCGAGAAAGCGCGCGAGGAGGGCCAGGTCGCGCGTTCGCGGGACCTGGCGCACCTGGCCGCGCTGGGCAGCGCCGTCGCCCTGATCGGCGCCTTCGCTCCGGAGATCACCGGCGCGCTCGCGCGCGCGATGGCAGACGGGCTGCGCTTCGACGCCGCGGCGCTGCGTGACGCGCCGGCGATGGTCGACCGGCTGGTGGCCGCATCGGGCTGGTTCCTGCTGGCGGTGCTGCCGATCGGCGCGCTGAGCGTGGCGATGGCCCTCGGCGCCGGCGTGCTGGCTGGCGGCTGGAACTTCACCTGGAAGGCGCTCGACCCACGGCCGGAGAAGCTCGACCCGATCGCCGGGCTGAAGCGACTGCTGTCGGCGCAGCAGCTGGGCGACACGCTGAAGGCCTGCCTGCTCGCGCTGCTCCTCGGCGCGGCCGGCGCCTGGCACCTGGCCACGCAGGCTGCCGCCTACGGCTCGCTGCTCGCGCTGCCCCTGCCGCAGGCACTGGTCGCGGCGGGCGAGCTGGTCCGCGGTGGTCTGCTGGCGATGGCAGCGGTGCTGCTGGTCTTCGCCCTGGTCGACGTGCCGCTGCAGCGGCAGCTCCTGCTGCGCCGACTGCGCATGAACGTCGAGGAGCTGAAGAAGGAGATGCGCGACGTCGAGGGCAACGCCGAGGTCAAGGGCAAGATGCGCCTGCGGATGCGCGAGATGGTCAACCGGCGCATGCTGGCAGCGGTTCCGCGCGCCGACCTCGTCGTGATGAACCCGACCCACTATGCGGTGGCGCTCCGGTACGAGGAGTCGAGGATGGCGGCCCCGCGCGTCGTGGCCAAGGGCGCCGACCTGCTGGCGCTGAAGATCCGGGACGTCGCGCGCGAAGCCAAGGTCCCGGTGCTGGAGGCGCCGCCGCTGGCGCGCGCGCTGTACGCGCACTGCGACGTCGACCAGGAGGTTCCGGCGCGCCTGTTTGCCGCCGTCGCCCAGGTTCTCGCCTGGGTATACGGCCTGCGCGACGCGGCCGCCGCCGGTCGCTCGCAGCTGGCGCCGACGCCCGTGCCGCAGGTCCCGCAGGACATGGACCCGCTGTCCTCGCGGCCGGCCGCGGGCGCTGAGGGAGCCGCCGCATGAACGGCCTGATCGCCACGCTCCGCGACGCGCTCGACCCGCGCCGGGCGAGGGGCGCCGCGCTGAAGGCGCTGGTGCTGCCCGCCTTCGTCGTGCTGATGCTGGCGATGATGGTGCTGCCGCTGCCGGCCTTCCTGCTCGACGTGCTGTTCACGTTCAACATCGCGCTGGCGCTGCTGGTGGTGATGATCTCCGCGCAGATGGTCAGGCCGCTGGACTTCGCGGCCCTGCCCACCGTGCTGCTGGTGACCACGCTGATGCGGCTGTCGCTGAACGTGGCCTCCACGCGCGTCGTCCTGCTGGAGGGCCACACCGGGCCGGGCGCCGCCGGCAAGGTGATCGAGTCGTTCGGCCACTTCCTGATCGGCGGCAGCTTCGCCGTCGGCCTGATCGTCTTCGCGATCCTGGTGGTGATCAACTTCGTCGTCGTCACCAAGGGCGGCGAGCGCATCGCCGAGGTCGGCGCGCGCTTCGCGCTGGACGCGATGCCGGGCAAGCAGATGGCGATCGACGCCGACCTGAACGCCGGCATGATCGACGAGAAGGAGGCCCGGCGGCGCCGGGCCGAGGTGGCCGAGGAGGCCGACTTCTTCGGCAGCATGGATGGCGCCAGCAAGTTCGTGCGCGGCGACGCGATCGCCAGCCTGCTGATCCTGTTCATCAACATCATCGGCGGCTTCGCGATCGGCATGGCGATGCACGGCCTGTCGGCCGGCGAGGCCGCCCGCAGCTACCTGGTGCTGGCCGTCGGCGATGCGCTGGTGGCCCAGGTGCCGGCGCTGCTGGTGTCGGTGGCTGCGGCGATGGTGGTCTCGCGGGTGGGCAAGGCCGAGGACATCGGCACGCAGATCCGGTCGCAGGTGTTCGACTCGCCGCATGCCATCGCGCTCACGGCGGGCATCGTCGGTGGCCTGGGCCTGGTGCCGGGCATGCCCAACCTGGTGTTCCTGGTGATCGCGGGCGGGCTGGCCGCGCTGGCGTGGCAGATCGGGCGGCAGAAGAAGGCGGCTGCGCAGGCGGCCGAGACCGCCGAGTCGCGCCGTGCGCCGCCTCCGGCCGACGCCGAGGCGAGCTGGGACGACCTGACGCCGGTGGACACGCTGGGACTGGAGGTCGGCTACCGGCTGATCGCCCTGGTCGACAAGACCCGCAGCGGCGGCGGTGACCTGCTGACCCGGATCAAGGGCGTGCGGAAGAAGTTCGCGCAGGACGTCGGCTTCCTGCCGCCCCCCGTGCACATCCGCGACAACCTCGTCGACCTGCGGCCCAGCCACTACCGCATCACGCTGCGCGGCGCGGTGGTCGGGGAGGGCGAGGCCATGCCCGGCCTGTGGCTGGCGATCAACCCCGGCGGGGCCCAGCTGGCGCTGCCCGGGGCGAGCACCACCGACCCGGCCTTCGGGCTGCCGGCGGTGTGGATTGAGGAACGCCACAAGGAGACGGCCCAAATGGCGGGGTTTACGGTGGTTGATTGCCCCACCGTCGTCGCGACCCACCTCTCACACTTGATGCAGGTTCACGCCGCCCGGCTGCTCGGCCGCGTCGAGACGCAGAACCTGGTCGAGCACGTGACGAAGCTGGCTCCGAAACTGATCGAAGACGTGGTTCCGAAGATGGTCGGTATCGCAACGCTGCAGCGCGTGCTGCAGCTGCTGCTGGAGGAAGGCGTGCACATCCGCGACATGCGCTCGATCGTCGAGTGCCTGGCCGAACATGCCGCCTCGGTCACGGACCCGGCCGAGCTGGCCCGTCGGATCCGCACCCACATCGCGCCGGCAATCGTCCAGCACATCTACGGGCCGGTGAAGGAGCTCGACGTGATCGCGCTGGACCCGGACCTGGAACGCATCGTGACCCACGCCCTGACGAGCCCGCATGGCGCGGCGCTCGACCCGGGCATCGCCGAGACGCTGACGGCGCAGGCCGCGCAGTCCGCACGCACCCAGGAGGATCGCGGCCAGCCGGCCTGCCTGCTGGTGCCCGATCCGATCCGTGCCCCGCTCGCTCGGCTCCTGCGCCGCGCTGCGCCGCGCCTGAAGGTGCTGGCGCACAGCGAGATCCCTGAGACCCACTCGATCCGCATCGGCTCGATCATTGGAGCGACCGCATGAACGTGAAGCGGTTCACCGCCCGCACCACCCGCGACGCGCTGGCGCTCGTGCGCCAGGCCTTCGGCGAGGACGCCGTCGTGATGTCCACCCGCCCCTGCGCCGACGGCGTCGAGGTGCTGGCCATGGCGCCCGAGAGCGTGCTGCAGATCGAGCGCCTCGGCGCGTCGGCCGAGCGCGTGCAGGCCCCGGCGCTGCCGGCTGCCCCGCCCGCTCGGGTCGCGGCGCCCGTGCTCGACCGCAGGGTCGAGCCCACCTTCGACGACGCACCGGGTGCGCTGCGCCAGGAGGTGCGCGAGGACGCCCAGAAGCTGGAGATGAGCACGCTGTCGTTCCAGGAATACGTGCGCGAGCGCATGCTGAGGCGGCGCCAGAACGAGCTCGCCGCGGCCGAGCGCGCCGCGGGCCGTTCAGCGGCCCAGGCGGGCACGGCGGTGCCGACCGGACGGCCCGGTGTCACGGCGTCGACTGCCCCGGCGCGGCCCGCCGCGGCGGCCGCTGCCGCAGCCGTGGCGGCACCGGCTCCGATCGAGGCGGCGCGCGCGCGGCTGTCCGCCAGACTGCCGGCCCGCGCGCAGGACGGGGTTGCCATCGGCACCGACGACGCGGACGCCAGGCGTGCTGCGCCCGTGCTGCGCGACGAGCTCGGGCTGTCCGGCGGCGAGCCGCCCCGGCTGTCGGTGCCGGTGCCCGCCGCCGAGTCCGCCGCGGTGCAGTCCGCCGCGGCGCAGGCCCAGGGCGCGATGCTCGACGAGCTTCGCTCGGTGCGGGGCCTGATCGAGCAGCGCTTCGGCGCGCTTGCCTTCATGGAGAAGTTGCAGCGTCAGCCGCGCCAGGCCCAGCTCTCGCAGCGCCTGCTGGACAACGGCTTCTCGCCGGCGCTGGTGCGCAAGCTCGTGGCCGGGCTGCCGGCGGACGTCGACGAACTGCCCTGGGCGGCTGGTGTGCTGGAGCGCAACCTGCAGACCGGCGAGCGCGAGGGCGCCCTGGAGGATCAGGGCGGCGTGTACGCGCTCGTCGGGGCCACCGGGGTCGGCAAGACGACCTCCACCGCCAAGCTGGCGGCGGCCTTCGCCACCCGGCACGGCGCGTCCAACCTCGGCCTGATCACCCTCGACGCCTATCGCGTCGCGGCGCACGAACAGCTGCGCGCCTACGGCCGCATCCTCGGCGTGCCGGTGCACACCGCGCACGACCGCGCGTCGCTGGAGGACCTGCTGGAGCTGCTGTCGGGCAAGCGCATGGTGCTGGTCGACACGGCGGGCATGGCGCAGCGCGACGACCGCACCCGGGACCTGCTCGAGATGCTCTCGCACCCGTCGATCAAGCGGCTGCTGGTCGTCAACGCGTCGGCGCAGGGCGAGACGATCGAGGACCAGCTGACCGCCTACGCAGCCAGCGGCTGCCGCGGCGTCGTGCTCTCGAAGGTGGACGAGGCGGTCAAGCTCGGGCCGGCCCTGGACGCCATCATCCGGGGCCGCCTGAAGGTGGTCGCGGTGGCCAATGGCCAGCGCGTGCCGGAGGACTGGCACCGCCTGTCCGCCGCTGCCCTGGTGCAACGCGCCCTGGTGGCCAGCGGTGCCGCGGCCTGGCGCCTCGACGACAGCGACGTCAACCTGATCTTCGCCGGGCTGCCGGTGTCGGCGCTCGTGCCCGCCGCCGCGCAGGCGGCACGGGCCGCCGCGTCGCGGGCCTGACCGGGGAGCGCGGCGCGATGCGCGACTTCTACGCGACCTCGGGATCGATGCACCTGGACCAGGCCGACGGTCTGCGCCGGCTGTTCGCCGGCGCGCGACTGCGCACGCTGGCGCTGGCGGCCAACCCGCACGTGGCTTTCGGGGGCGTGGTGCTCGACCGGCTGGCCGAGACGCTGGCCAGGCTCGGCCGGCATGTGCTCGTCGTCGACGCGGCGACCGGCTCGCCGGAGCCGCACGAGCTGGCGCGGCTCGACCTGACTGCCGGCATCGAGCGCATCGGCCAGCAGCTGGCCTACCTGCCGGCCCGCGGCCTGCCCCGCAGCCACGTCGACACGCGCGGTTCAGCCGCCGGCTTTGTCGATGCGCTGCAGGCGGCGTGCCCTGCCGCCGACCTTCTGCTGGTGCACGCCGACGCGGCCGACCTGGCGCGGATGTTCGCGCGCCGGCCGCTGCGCCCGGTGCTGGTCGGTGCCGACCACCCGGAGAGCATCAAGCACGCCTACGCCAGCGCCAAGCTGCTGGCGCTGCGCGGCGGCCTGCTCACCTTCGACCTGCTGCTGGCCGCGTCGCCGCAGTCGCCGCGGGTCGACGCGATCGCTGCCAGCCTGGCCCAGTGCGCCGACAGCTTCCTGGGCGCCGTGCTGCAGGACTGGGCGCTGGTCGATCCCGCCGCCAGCGCATCCGACCCCGGGTCCGATAGCCTGGTCGACCTGCTGCGCGCCCAGCTGGCCGAGGAGGGGACGGGTGTGCCGCCCGCAGCCCCGCCGTCGCGCTGCGCGGTCCGACCGGCGCTCGCCGGCCGCCACTGAACGCCCGCCGGCCGCATCGCCCCATCCCATCGGACCAGCCCGAACGCCGAGAACCACGAGGGATCCGACATGTACACCGCGAAAGGACAACTCGACACCGGTGCGCTGCTCAAGCAGTACAGCCCGCTGGTGCGGCGGCTGGCGCATCAGATGATCGCCAAGCTGCCGGCCAACGTCGAGCTCGACGACCTGATCCAGGTCGGCATGATCGGGCTGACCGACGCCCTGTCGCGCTTCGACGCGGCGCAGGGCGTGCAGTTCGAGACCTTCGCGACCCAGCGCATCCGCGGCGCGATGCTCGACGAGCTGCGCGGCAACGACTGGATGAGCCGGGGCGACCGCCGCCACCAGCGCAGCATCGAGGCCGCCGTGCACCGGCTGGAGCAACGCCTGGGGCGCGCGCCGAGCGAGGGCGAGATCGCCCGCGAGATGGAGATGTCGCTGCAGGACTACCAGGAGCTGCTGGCCAAGGTGCGCGGCACCCAGCTGCTGTACCTGGAGGACATCGGCGGCGACGACGGCGACGACGACTACCTCGACCGGCACATCGCCGACGAGGATGCCAACCCGGTTGCGCGCCTGCAGGACCGGCGCATGCGCGAGGCGCTGGTCGAGGCGATCAAGCAGCTGCCGGAGCGCGAGCAGTACGTGATGAGCATGTACTACGAGCACGACATGAACCTGAAGGAGATCGCCGCCGTCCTCGGCGTGACCGAGAGCCGGGTCTGCCAGCTTCACAGCCAGTCGATCGCCCGGCTGCGCTCGCGGCTGCGCGACTGGTAGCGCCGGCTGCGGCGCGCTGCAGGCAGCGCTTACCCGACGCGGCCCCAGCCCCGGCTCCGGGGAGCACGGGGAGCACGGGGGTTCGCCGTCGAGCGCCGCGAATCCATGCGGCAGGCGCGGCATGGCCGCGGCGAGGCCAGGAACGATCGATGGTCAGCGGGCCGGTGCGCCCCAGCGACCGGCGAGTCCACGACGTCGGCAGGCCCGGCAGGGCCCGGGGTGCGACCCGGCCCACGTCCGCCTCGTCGACGACCAGGACGGCCTGGCCGGAGGGGTGCCTGAGGCGCCAGCTCAGGCGCGCAGGCCGCCGGCGGGCAGGGTGCGTTCGCTGCCGCCGGCCGCCGAGTACAGGCCGGAAGGCCCGGGCTGGGGCATCAGCACGTCGATCGCGCGGTCGAGCGACGCGCTCGCGCGCGCGAGGGCCTCGCGCTGGGCGGCCACCTCGGCCCCCGCACGGGCCAGGCGCTGGCGCAGTGCCGGCGGCACGACGCCGGCGCGGGCGGCGGCGCGGAATCGCTCGACGGCATGCGACAGCGCGGCCTGAAGCTCGTGGGCCGCCTGATCGACGGCCTGGGGATCGTCGCGCTGCAGGGCCTGCCCGAGCGCGTTCAGACGGCCTTCCAAGGCCGCCAACGGGCGTTCGAGCGCCGCCTCGCCGTCGCCCGAGGCCGAGATCAGACCGACTTCGCGATCCACGCCGTGGTCAGCTCAGCTTGCGGCCGAGCAGCTCCTCGGCATTGACGATCAGCTTGTCGGCGATCGCCTCCGGGTTGACCTTGTAGTTGCCGTCGCGGATCGCGGTGGCGATCCGGTCGACCTTGGCGGCGTCGAAACTGCCGTCCCCGGCTCCCGTGACCACCAGCGACGCCGCGGAGGACAGTTCGACCTTGGCGCTCGGCTCGGTGGACGCGACCGGCGCGGCATCAGCCCGACGCTCGCTGACGGGCGCCTGGACAACGGGCTTGGCATCGATAGAACCGATCTTCATGGGTCACTCCCCTTCCGGAGCGCGCGCAGCGCACACGCCCCAAGACACACTCGCGCTATCGGGTCGCGCAGCAGTGGACTTTAGGCGGCAGATACACATTCTCGCGAAATCCCCCGCAAATGGGGGTGTCCGGGGCTGACCGCGGCGGTGGGCCGCGACGCGGCGCGTCCCGATCCGGCAGCGTCTCACAGCGTCACCTCGACCCGCTGGGCCGCCACCGGGCGGCCGATGACGATCCGACCGGACTCGGTCCGCACCCGGACCAGCTGGCCCTCGATGCCGCTGCCCAGGGCGACCCCATCGGTGGCCACGCTGTAGCCGGGCCCGACGGCGACGATGCGGACCACGTCGCCGCCGGCGAACCATTGGCGCCGCTGCAGGTCGGCGGACTGCAGCGGCTGGCCGGCGCCGATCGCGCGGGCCAGCGTTCGGCCGGCCACGCCTTCCAGGCTCGCGAGCGGCGCCTGGGGCGAGGCCGCCCAGTCGATCTCGGCGAGCCGGAACAGGTCGGCTGACAGGGCCGTGCCGGCGGGCGTGGGCCCGCGAGCCACCAGGGCAGGCGCCAGGACGCGAACCTCCACCGGCAGCGTCACGCGCCAGGCGACCGGGCCGCCCGCGCAGCGCAGCCCGATCCGGGTGCGCCCCCAGACCGGCTGCCCCGCCAGGAGGTGGGGCTCGATGCGCTCGCACGGCGCCAGCCGCAGCCGCGGATCAGGGGTGCCCGGAACCGCCAGCACGCGCGCGGCCCGCGGCGCCGACGGCAGGGCCGCCTCGCGGGCGAGCTCGGCAGCGGCCGCCAACACGGCCGGCGGCAGGGCCGCGGGCGGGACGTCGGTGGCTTGGGCAGGCAGCAGGCAGCCCGCCAGCGCCGCCGCGGCGAGCAGCGTGCGTGGGGCGACGGGGGGCCGGGACGTGCGATCGTTCACGCGACGGAATGTAACAAGCGGGCGGCAGCGGCCAGGGAAGGAAAAGGGTGCCGGAAGGCCTCCTATTCGGGCCCAAGCGCGGGGCAGCGCTACCCAGAATGCATTCGCATCCCGGGCCGGCCCCGGCACAGGCCCCGGCACAGGCAGCGCCCTGGAGGATCCAGATGATCAGGCAGCTCACCGCCTCACTCGAATTCCACGGTCAGTCGCTGCTGTTGCGCGCGGAGCGTCAGCGGCTGATTGCCAGCAACATCGCCAACGCCGACACCCCCGGCTACAAGGCGCGCGATTTCAACTTCGCCGACGCGCTGCGGACCGCCACAGGCAGCGCCGGCCCCGGCGAGGGCATCGCCGCGGGGGTGATGAGCCCGGGCGGCCGGCTGCGGCCCGACCTGCGCCACGCGCTGGCCAGCCAGGTGCACCTGGACAGCAACACGGTGGACATGGATCGCGAGCGCGCGTCCTTCGCCGACAACGCCGTCAAGTACGAGAGCACGCTGCGATTCATCAACGGCAGCGTGCGCACGGTGCTCGATGCCATGAAGAGCCCGGGGCAGCCTTGAGCGCCAGGGGCATGGAGACTGAACGATGAGCATGCTGCGGATCTTCGACGTCGCCGGCAGCGCGGTCAGCGCGCAGAGCCAGCGGCTGAACGTGGTGGCCAGCAACCTGGCCAACGCCGACACGGTCGCGGGGCCGGACGGCAGCGCCTACAAGGCGCGGCAGGTGGTCTTCCAGACCGTGATGCTGGGCCGCAGGCAGGGCGCCGACGACCCGGCCAGCGCCGGCGTGACGGTATCCACCGTCACCGAGAGCCAGGCCCCGGGACGCCGGGTGCACGACCCCCGCCATCCGTCGGCCGATGCCGAGGGCTACGTCACCTACAGCAACGTGAGCCCGGTGGAGGAGATGGTCAACATGATCTCGGCGTCGCGCAGCTACCAGAACAACATCGAGGTGATGAACACCGCCCGCAGCCTGCTGCTGAAGACGCTGCAGGTGGGCCAGTGAGCGGCGACGGGGAGACATCGCGATGAGCACCTTCGACGCCCTGGCCAGTTCCACCGCGGCCGCTTCCGCCGCATCCGCCTCCAGCGCTTCCGCGTCCTCGCGCATCGAGGCCGGCAGCGCCGAGCGCTTCCTCAAGATGCTGGTCACGCAGATGCAGAACCAGGATCCGCTGAACCCGCTGGACAACGCCCAGATCACGAGCCAGATGGCGCAGATCAATACCGTCAGCGGCATCGAGCGGCTCAACGACACGGTCGCCTCTCTGAACGCGCAGTACGCGCGGATGCAGACGCTGCAGGGCGCCGCGCTGGTCGGCCGCGACGTGTCGCTGAAGGGCGATCGCATCGCCGTGCAGGGCGGCCGTGGCGTCGGCGGCTTCGACCTCGCCGGCACCGCCAGCCGCGTGCTGGTCGAGGTCCTGAGCCCGGCCGGGCGCGTGGTCGACACCATCGACCTCGGCACGCAGGGTGCCGGGCGCCACGGGTTCGAGTGGAACGCCGCCGCCAAGGGCGTGGCCGATGGCACCGGGCACCGCTTCCGGGTCCTTGCGACGTCGGGCGCTGCCACCGTGAGCGCCACGCCGCTGATGCGCGACCGCGTCGAGTCCGTGTCGCTGGCCGGCAACCGGCTGACGCTGGACACCCGGCTGTCCGGCCAGATCGACTACGACGCGGTCCAGGCCGTGAACTGAACGAACCTCCCACCAGGACACCACCCATGAGCTTCCAGCAAGGCATCTCCGGTCTGAACGCCACCAGCAAGAACCTGGAGGTGATCGGCAACAACATCGCCAATGCCAACACCTTTGGCGCCAAGGTGGCGCGCGCCGAGTTCGGCGACGTGTACGCCGCCGCGCTCAACGGCACCGGCGCCACGATGGCCGGCATCGGCACCAACCTCACCGTGGTGGCCCAGCAGTTCACGCAGGGCAACATCACGACCACCGAGAACCCGCTCGACCTGGCGATCAACGGCAACGGCTTCTTCCAGCTCAGCGACGCGCTGACCCCGGTCACCTACACCCGCAACGGCCAGTTCAAGGTCGACCGCGACGGCTTCATCGTGAGCAACGCCGGCCGCAAGCTGATGGGCTATGCCGCCGACGCCTCCGGCGTCATCCAGACCGGCCAGTCGGCCCCGCTGCAACTGCCCACCGCGGGCATCGCGCCGGTGCCCACGTCGGCCATCGACATCGACATGAACCTCGACTCGCGCAAGGCAGTCACGTTCACCGGGGCGACGCCGGCGATCGAGTTCGACGACGCGGCCACCTACAACAACGCGACCTCGGCGACCGTGTTCGACGCCAAGGGCCAGGAGATCGCGCTGACGCTGTTCTTCCAGAAGTCGGCCAACGACACCTGGCATGTGTACGCCACGGCCAACGGCACCACGGTGGCCGGCACGGCGGCGGCACCCCAGCCGGTCACGACCATCACCTATGCGCCCGACGGCAAGGCCCCGACGTCGCCCACCGCGCCGGTCGTCTTCGACATCCCGTCGGTGCTCAACGCCCAGGGAGCCACGACGCTGCCGATCATCGGCGCGACGATCGACCTGCGGCAGACCACCCAGTACGGCTCGCCGTTCGCCGTGTCCAACCTGAGCCAGGACGGCTTTGGCGCCGGCCAGCTGGCGTCGATCGTGGTCGAGCCCAACGGCATCGTCACGGCGCGCTACTCGAACGGGCAGTCGCGTCCGGCCGGCCAGATCGAGGTCGCCAACTTCCGCAACCCGCAGGGTCTTCAACCGCTGGGCGACAACCAGTGGGGCCGCACCTTCTCGAGCGGCGACCCCGTGGCCGGCATCCCGGGCGACGGCAACCTGGGCGTGCTGCAGTCGGGCGCGCTGGAGCAGAGCAACGTCGACATCACCGCCGAGCTGGTCGACCTGATCACCGCGCAGCGCGTCTACCAGGCCAACGCCCAGACCATCAAGACGCAGGACCAGGTGATGCAGACGCTGGTCAACCTGCGCTGATCGCACGCCGGACCCGTCGCCGAAGGGCTGCCATGGACCGCCTGATCTACCTCGCGATGGCCGGTGCGAAGGCCACGATGCAGCGCCAGGACGTGCTGGCCAACAACCTGGCCAACGCGTCGACCAACGGCTTCCGCGCCGAGATGCAGGCCTTCCGCGCCGTGCCGGTGCGCGGCGACGGCGCGACGACGCGCGTCTACGCGCTGGAGTCGACGATCGGCCACGACGTCCGACCCGGGCCGGTGCAGACGACAGGCCGGGCGCTGGACGTGGCCGTGATGGGCAACGCGTGGCTCGCGGTCCAGGCCGTCGACGGCACCGAGGCCTACACGCGGGCCGGCTCGCTCCAGGTGGATGCCGAAGGGCAACTGGTCGGCGTGTCCGGGCTGCCGGTGCTGGGTGACGGCGGCCCGATCACGGTGCCGGCAGGGGCGAGCGTGGAGGTCGCGGCCGACGGCAGCGTCGTGACCCAGGTCGGGGGCGCGCGGCCGCAGGTTGCCGGCAAGCTCAAGCTGGTCACACCGGAGACGCCTGCTGCGCTGACCCGCGGCACCGACGGCCTTTTCCGCGCCGCCGACGGCGAGCTTCAAGCCGACCCGACGGCCCGGGTCCAGGGCGGCGCCCTGGAGGGCAGCAACGTCAGCCCCGTGGAGACCATGGTGGCGATGATCGCCGCGGCGCGCCAGTTCGAGCAGCAGATGAAGATGCTGCAGGGCGCCGAGCAGCGCGAGCAGGGCGCCGCCAAGCTGCTGGCCCCGCAGTGAGCGGCCGCGGCGCGCCGCCCGCCACGGGCTGCGCAGCCCCCGACTAGCGCCCGATTAGGGCCCGCCACCGCCCCCATTTCCAACCCTCGCCCGCGCCCGTCGCGGGTCAAGATGCTCACAGGAGGCCGCACCCCATGCGGCCCGCGAGGACCGTCGCATGCTCCGTTCGCTGTGGATCGCCAAGACCGGCATGGAGGGCCAGCAGACCAAGCTGGACTCCATCGCCAACAACCTCGCCAACGTCGGCACCAACGGCTTCAAGCGAGCCGGCGTGGTGTTCGAGGACCTGATGTACCAGAGCCTGCGGTCACCGGGGGCCAGCACCTCGGAGCAGACGCAGCTGCCCACCGGCCTGCAGGTCGGCCTGGGTGCGCGCGTGGCCTCCACGACGCGCCACTTCGGGCAGGGCGCGCTGCAGCAGACCGGCAACAACTTCGACGTCGCCATCAAGGGCCAGGGCTTCTTCCAGATCACGATGCCCGACGGCAGCACGGGCTACACCCGTGACGGTGCGTTCCAGGTCGACAGCGCCGGCCAGCTGGTCACGCCCACCGGCTATCCGGTGCAGCCCGGCATCACCATCCCTGCGAACGCGCAGACCGTGACGATCGCCGCCGACGGCACCGTCAGCGTCGTGGTCAGCGGCCAGCCCCAACCCGTGGCGCAGGGGCAGATCCAGCTCGCGACCTTCATCAACCCGGCCGGCCTGGAGCCGCGCGGAGGCAACCTCTTCGCGGAGACGGCCGCCTCGGGCACGCCCAACGTCGCGGCGCCCGGCAGCGGCGCGCATGGTGCGCTTCAGCAGGGCTTCGTCGAGGGCAGCAACGTCAACGTCGTCGAGGAGCTGGTGTCGATGATCGCCACGCAGCGTGCCTACGAGCTCAACTCCAAGGCTATCCAGACCTCCGACCAGATGCTGCAGCGCCTGAGCCAGGTGTGACGATGCGCCGCCTGCCCTCGATGCTCGTCGCGCTGCTCGGCCTGCCGCTGGCCGGGTGCATCACGCTGCTGCCGCGCGTGGAGGTGGCCGACACGGTGCCGCCCGTGCCGGCGGCGTCTCCGGCGCCCGCGCCGGTCAACGGCTCCATCTTCGCGTCGGCGAGCTACCGACCGCTGTTCGAGGATCACCGCGCACGACTGGTCGGCGACACGCTGACGGTGCAGATCGTCGAGAAGGTCACCGCGGTCCAGAAGAGCACCAGTTCGATCGACAAGGGCGGCACGCTTTCCGGCTCGGTCAGCGCGATGCCCGGGGTCAACCCGAACTCGTTCACCGCCGCCCGCGCGAGCGTCGGCGGCACGTCGAGCAACACGTTCGCAGGCAAGGGTGCGGTGGAGAACAGCAACGACTTCAGCGGCACGATCACCGTGATCGTGCGCGAGGTGCTGCCCAACGGCCACCTGCTGATCGCGGGCGAGAAGCAGATCGGCGTCAACCAGAACGTCGACGTGCTGCGCTTCTCGGGCCAGGTCGACCCGCGGGCCATCCAGTCCGGCAACTCGGTGCCCAGTGCCGCGATCGCCAACGTGCGGCTCGAGCAACGGGGGCGCGGCGCACAGGCCGAGGCGCAGGCCGTCGGCTGGCTGAGCCGCGTGTTCCTGTCGGTGATGCCGATCTGAGCGGCGCGCAAGGAGTCAGGACCATGGACCGCCAACGAAGCGGCGACGAGCGCTGGATGCGCTGGGCGATCGCGCTGGCGCTGCTGGCGGCCAGTGCGGCCGTGTGGTGGCCAAACCCGGCTGCTGCCGCCGGCGCAAGCACCGGCCCGCGCATCAAGGAGGTTGCCGCGGTGCAGGGCGTGCGCGCCAACCAGCTGGTCGGCTACGGCCTGGTCGTCGGTCTCGACGGCACGGGCGACCAGGCCACCCAGGCCCCCTTCACGACACAGAGCCTGCAGGCCATGCTGCAGCAACTGGGCGTCACGCTGCCGGCCGGCGCGAGCGTGCAGCCGCGCAACGTGGCCGCGGTGCTGGTGACTGCCTCGCTGCCGCCCTTCGCACAGCCCGGGCAGACGATCGACGTCAACGTCAGCTCGGTCGGCAACGCCAAGAGCCTGCGCGGCGGCACGCTGGTGGCCACGCCGCTGCGCGGCGCCGACGGCCAGGTCTACGCCCTCGCCCAGGGCAACATGATCGTCGGCGGGGCCGGGGCCGCGGCGGCCGGCTCCAAGGTGCAGATCAACCACCTGTCCGCGGGCCGCATCCCCGAGGGTGCGACGGTCGAGCGCTCGGTGCCGACGCCGCTGCAGGACGGCGACAGCGTGACGCTCGGACTGAATGCGAGCGACTTCGCCACCGCACGCGCGGTGGCCCGCGCGATCAACGCCCACGCCGGCGAGGGCACGGCCACCGCGGTCGACGGCCGCACGGTGCGCGTGCGTGCGCCCAGCGCCGACCGCGTGGGGTTCCTGGCCGACATCGAGAACCTGCCGCTGTCGCTGGCGCGGCCGGCCGCGCGGGTGGTGCTGAACGCCCGCACCGGATCGGTGGTGATGAACGAGGCCGTCACGCTGGGAGCCTGTGCCGTGGCGCACGGCAACCTGAGCGTGACGATCAGCAACACGCCGATGGTCAGCCAGCCGGCGCCGTTCGGGCGCGGCGAGACGGTGGCGGTCGACAAGGCCGACATCGCGGTCACCCAGCAGGGCGGGGCGCTGGTCGAGATGCCTGCGGGCACGCGGCTCACCGACGTGGTCAAGGCGCTCAACGCGCTGGGCGCGACGCCGCTCGACCTGCTGGCGATCCTGCAGGCGATGAAGAGCGCGGGCGCGCTCAACGCCGAGATCGAGGTGATCTGATGGCCGCGCCGCCGTCCTCGGCCATCGGGTTCGACCTGCGCGCGCTGCAGGGGCTGCAGGCGCGGGCTGCCACGGACCCGAAGGCGGCCGTGCGCGAGGCGGCGCGGCAGTTCGAGGCCCTGTTCATGCAGGAGCTCGTCAAGAGCATGCGGGCGACGACGCTCGAGCAGTCGCTGCCGGGCGAGGGGGCACTGGCGGGCTCGATGCTCGACCAGCAGTTCGCGACCCAGCTCGCGGGCCTGCCCGGGGGCCTGTCCGAAGCCATCCAGAAGCAGCTCGAGCGCCAGATGGGCCTGGCGCCGGGGCCCATCCCGGCCACGCCGCGCGCGGCCGAGCCTGCCGTGCTGCCCGAGTCGAAGCCGACGCGCATTCCGCAGCGCGGTGCGGCTGGCTTCATCGAGCAGCACTCGGCGGCGGCCCGGGCGGCCGAGCGGCAGACCGGCATCCCGGCCTCCTTCATGGTCGCGCAGGCGGCGCTCGAGACGGGCTGGGGACGCAAGGAGATCAACCACGCCGACGGTTCTCCGTCGTACAACCTGTTCGGCATCAAGGCGGGCCCGGGCTGGCGCGGGGCGGTCGCCGAGGTGACCACGACCGAGTTCGTCGGCGGCAAGCCGCAGAAGGTCGTTGCGCGGTTCCGTGCCTACGGCAGCCACGCCGAGAGCTTCGCCGACTACGCCCGCTTGATGAAGGACAGCCCGCGCTACCAGCCGGTGCTGGCGGCCGCCGGCAGCGCCACCGGCTTTGCCGAGGGCCTGCAGAAGGCGGGCTACGCGACCGACCCGGCCTACGCCGACAAGCTCGGCCGCGTCATCAACACCACGCTCAGGCTGCAGCGCAGCCTGCAGGTCTGACGGAGCGGTGCGATGGCGAGCGCACTGATGACGATCGGCGTCAAGGCGATGCAGGCCAACTATGCGGCGCTGCAGACGACCGGCCACAACATCGCCAACGCCAACGTCGACGGCTACTCGCGCCAGAGCGCGACGCTGACGACCGCGCCGGGCCAGTTCACGGGATCCGGCTACCTGGGCCGCGGCGTCGACGTCAGCAGCGTCGTGCGGGCCCACGACGAGTTCCTCACGCGCGAGGCGGCCAACGCCCGTTCGCTGGCGGCGATGGACACGGCGCGCCTGGAGCAGCTGCGCCGGCTCGAGACCGTCTTCGCCGGGGGCGAGGCGGGCCTCGGCCACGCCGCGGGCCAGTTCCTGAACGCCTTCGTCGACCTCGGCAACCGGCCGTCCGATCCGGCGGCGCGGCAGGTCGTGCTCGGCCGAGCAGCCGACCTGGCGGCGCGGTTCGCGGGCGCAGGCAGTGCACTGGACCAGATGCAGGCCGCCGTCGGTGCGGAGCTGCGGGCCGCGGTCGGGCGCGTCAACGACCTCGCGCGCGGGATCGCCGAGGCCAACCAGCGCATCGCCGCGCAGCGCGGGCTCGGCCAGCCGGCCAACGACCTGCTCGACGAGCGCGAGCGCCTGATCGCGCAGCTGTCGGACCTCGTCCAGGTCTCGCGCGTCGACGCCGGCGACGGCACGCTGTCGCTGTTCGTCGGCGGCGGACAACGCCTCGTCCTCGGCGTCGGGGCCGACACGTTCAGCGTCGAGGCCGACCCGGCCGATCCGTCGCGCTTCGCCATCGCCCTCACCGAGGGCAGCCTGAAGCGCACGATCGACGAAGGATCGCTCGGCGGCGGCAGCATCGCCGGGTTGCTCCGCTTCCAGAACCAGGACCTCGTGGACGGCCGCAACCTCGTCGGGCGCATGGCCACCGCGATCGGGGCCGCGGTCAACGAGCAGCAGGCCCGCGGCCTGACGCTCCAGCCGCCGCTGGGCACCATAGCCGGATCGGACCTGTTCGAGTTCGGCGGGCCGCAGGCCCAGGCCCACGCCACCAATGCGCGCGGCCCGGGCGGGGCCTTCCTGGGCAGCGTCGCGCTGACGGTCACCGATCCGTACGCCCTGGCCGCCAGTGACTACGAGCTGCGCCAGGACACGTCGGTGCCCGGGAACTGGCTGGTCACCCGCCTGACCGACGGGACCCAGGTCAGCATCGCCAATGGCGGCGTCGTGGACGGTGTGCAGATCTCCGTGGCCGGCGCGCAGCCGGGCGACCGCTTCCTGCTGCAGCCCGTGGGCCGTGCCGCGGCGGGCTTCAAGCGGCTGCTCGACGACCCTCGCGACCTGGCCGCCGCAGCCCCGCTGGTGGCGCGCCAGGCGCCGGGCAACACGGGCACGGCCTCGGTGGCTTCGCTGTCGGTCGGCGTCGCGCCGCTGCCGGTGCCGGGCGCCACCGCGCGCGTGACCTTCACCAACGACACCGGCAGCTACGCCTGGGACCTGCTGGACGGCGGGGGCAACCTCCTCGCGAGCGGAACCGGCCTGTGGCAGGCCGGCCAGCCGATCCCCGCCCCGCCGGTGGACATCAACGGTTTCTCTCTGCGCCTGGCCGGCGTGCCGCGCACCGGCGACATTCTCACGGTGGAGCCCACGCCGGCTGCCGCGGTGGCCACCAACAACGGCAATGCCCTGCAGATGCTGGCGCTGCGCGATGCGGCGCTGGTGGGCGGCCGCTCGATCGCCGAGGGATACGGCCAGGCGATGGCCGACATCGGTGTGCGCGTGCAGGGGTCCCGCTCGGCGGCCGACATCTCCTCGGCCGTGGCCGCGCAGGCCGAGCAGGCGCGCGCCTCCCAGTCCGGAGTCAACCTCGACGAGGAGGCGGCCCGGCTGATCCAGTTCCAGCAGAGCTACCAGGCCGCGGCCAAGGTGCTCCAGGTGGCGCAGTCCATCCTCGAGACGCTGCTGTCCACCGCAGGCCGCTGATCCAACCGCCCGGGGTCCACCCATGCGAATCTCCGCCGCCAACGCCTTCGACCGCTCGGTGTCCAACCTGCAGCTGCGCCAGCGCGAGCTGACGGAGGCCCAGGAACAGCTCACCAGCGGCAAGCGCGTGCAGCGCGCCAGCGACGACCCGGCGGCGGCTGCGCGTGCCGAGCGCGCGCTGGCGCATCAGGCCCGCGCCGATGCCGAGCAGCGGGCGCTGGACGCCAGCCGCAATGCGATGCAGCTCACCGAGTCGGCGCTCGGTCACGCCGGCGAGCTGATGCAGCAGGTGCGGGAGCGCCTGGTGTCGGCCGGCAACGGCACCTACAGTGACGCGGAGCGGCGCACGCTGGCCGAGGCGATCCGCGGCCTGCGCGACGACCTGCTTGCCGTGGCCAATCGCGGCGACGGCGCCGGCCGCTACCTGTTCGGCGGCCAGGGTGCGGACGCGCCCCCGCTGGCCGATGCGGCTGGTGGCGTCGTCTACAACGGCGCCCGCGGACAGCTGATGGCATCCGCCGGTGAGCCGACGCCGCTGTCGGTGGATGGCGAGCAGGCCTGGCTGATGGCGCCGGACCCGGCCAACCCGCCGGCCACGCTATCCACCTTCGCGGTGCTCGACAGCATCGTGGCCGACCTCCTGACCCCCAACCGTCCCCCGGCCGCGATCGCCCAGACCGTGGCCGAGGGCGTGCGGCGCATCGATGCGGTGTCCGACAACCTGCAGCGCTGGCGTGCCCGCGCCGGCGAGTCGCTGAACCGGATCGATGCCATCGGCGAGCGCATCGCGCAGACGCGGCTGGACGCGCAGCGGCAGCGCTCCGAGGCCGAGGACCTGGACATGGTGCAGGCCATCAGCGAGTTCCAGACGCGCCAGACCGGCTACGAGGCGGCCCTGAAGACCTATGCCACTGTGCAGCGCATGTCGCTGTTCGAGTACATCCGCTGACGCCGCGCAGCGCTCCGACTGCCCCTCATGAGCGAAACGCACCCTGTCCTCGGCCAGCTCGCGCTTGGCTACTGCCCGATGGTGGGCCGCGACGGCACCGTCGTGGCCACGCGCCTGTCGGTGTTCCCTGCCGCGCCGGACGCGGTGCCGGACCCCAAGGCGCTTCTCGATGCCCTGCAGCCGGTCTGGCCTGCCGACCAGGCACCGTCGGCTGCCGCGGCTGCGGCGCCGCCTCGGCCGCTGGAGCGCCCGTCCGGGACGCGGGAGGGCACCGTGGGACGTGCCCCGGTGGTCCTCAACATCGCCGGCGAGGCGGCCCTGGAAGCGATGATGCGTGCAGCACCGGGCCCGCAGGTCATGCTCGAGATCCCCGCCTTCATGGCCACGGACCCGGCGCGGCAGGACACGCTGCGCGCGCTGCGCGACGCCGGCACGCCGCTGCTGATCAAGGGCCGGCCGCTGCAGACGCTGACCCCGGAGGTGCTGGCGTGCTTCAGCCACAGCATCGTCGACGTCGAGGACGAGCGCCGCACGGAAACGCCCCCGCCTGCGGGCGTGAGGCAGGTGACGACGGTGCAGTCCGGCGTGCGGACCTCGGCCGACGCCGACCGCGCCTTCCGTCGCGGTGCCGTCGCCGTGCTCGGCTGGACCCTGGACGACCCGCTGCCAGCGCCGTCCGGGCGCCAGGGCGTGCCCCCCGATGTGAGCGCGGTGCTCGACCTGATCGCAGGCCTCGAGCGCGGCGAGCCGCCGGCGCGCCTCGAGGGCGTGCTGCGCCGCGACCCGACGCTCGCCTACCGCCTGCTGCGCTATCTCAACTCGCCAGCCTTCGGTCTGAGCGCGGAGATCACCTCCTTCGGGCAGGCGCTGATGATGCTTGGCGAGCAGCGCCTCAAGCGCTGGCTCCTGCTGATGCTGGTGAACTCGGCCCGTGACCGTCGCGACGGCGCGATGACCTACGCGGCAGTGCGCCGCGGAGTGCTGATGGAGGAACTCGGCCGCGCGCTGGACGACGAGGACGCGAGCGGCGAGATGTTCGTCTGCGGGGTGTTCTCGCTGCTGGACAGGCTGCTGCTGCAGCCGCTCGAGGCGCTGCTGGCCGGGGTGCCGGTGCCCGAACGGGTGCGCCTTGCGCTGGAGGGCGAAACCGGGCCCTACCACGCCTACCTGGAACTGGTGCGCGCCATCGAGAACGGTGCGGTGTTCGACATCCGGGAGGGGACCGAGCGGCTGCTGCTGTCCCCCGCGGAGGTCAACCGGGCACTGCTGGCCGCGCTTGCGGCCGCGCGCCAGATCGGCTGAGCTCCAGCGCCGGCGCCGATGGCACCGGCATTCCTTCACGGCGGCGCGCCCGGCGCATCCCCCCGCGGGAGGAGTCCGTGGCGCTCCCGGGCGGCATCCGCACCCGATCCGCATCCGACCCTCAAGTACCATGCCCCGCGGCCGAAACCGGAGCGTAGTCTCCGCGGCGGGAGGCCGGTGGTCCGGCCACGCCGCCGCCCCGGCCTGCAACTGGCACCACCCGATGAGTCCGAACGCGAGTCCCGCCCCCGTGACGCTCGACGCGGCGGCCCTGTCCCGGCTGCGCGAGCTCGATCCCGAAGGCCGCAACGGCGTCATGCGGCGTGTGCTTGCCACCTTCGAGACCAGCGTCGCGCGCACGCTCGACCAGCTCGAGGCCGATGCCCAGGAGGTCGACGCCGCCGGTCTGGCGTCGATCGCGCACATGCTCAAGAGCAGCTCCGCCAGCGTTGGTGCGCTGCGCCTGTCTGCCGCCTGCGAGCAGATCGAGCGCGCCGCCCGCGACGTGGCGGGCCCGGCGGCCCGCGAGGATGTCGAGCGGCTGCTCGCCGAAGGCAGGGCGGCCCTGGTTGCCGTGCGGGCGATGGTCCACCCCTAGGCCCTGAGCCCGATGAGCCCCGTCCCCGCCGACGCCTTCGACGCCCTGCCGGCGCAGCCGCAGGTGCTGCTCGTCGACGACGACGAGGTGAACCTGCTGCTGACCGGCGTCGCGCTGCGTGAGCGGGGGTTCCGACCGGTGGAGGCGGCGAGCGGAGAGCAGGCCCTGGAACTGCTGCGCCAGCACGCCCCGGACATCGTCGTGCTCGACGCGATGATGCCGGGCCTCGACGGGTTCGCGACCTGCCGCGCGATCCGGACCCAGCCCGGCTTCGAGAACGTGCCGGTGCTGATGCTCACCGGGCTGGACGACGACGACAGCATCGCGCGTGCCTACCAGGCCGGCGCGACCGACTTCTTCGTCAAGGCCACGCAGTGGAGCCTGCTCGCCGGCCGGCTGCGCTACCTGCTTCGCGCCTCGCGCACGAGGCTCGAGCTCGAGCGCAGCAAGAGCAAGCTGGCGCGCGCGCAGGACCTCGCCCGGATGGGCAGCTTCGACTGGCGCCGCGCCGACGGCGCGCGGCGCGGCGGCCTGCTGCTGTCGGCCGAGGCCCTGCGGGTGTTCGGCCACGGGCCGCAGGAGCGGCCGGGCCTGCGAGGCTTGCTGCGGATGGTGCCGCGCGACGAGCGCCGTGCGCTGGTACGAATGCTGCACGACGCGATGCGGACCAGCTCCGTGCTGGCCACCGACACGCGCGTCGTCCTGCTCGACGGGCGCCAGCGGATCATCCACGCCGAGGCAGAGCCCGAGTTCAACGAGCACGGGCAGGGCATCGGCTACACGGGCATCGTCCAGGACGTCACCGACCGACGGCAGGCCGAGGACCGCATCCGGCACCTGGCCAACTTCGACGCGCTGACCGGCCTGCCCAACCGCCGGCAGCTGATCTGGCGCGCGGAGCGGGCCCTGGAGCACGCGCGTCGGATGGAGCACCAGTTCGCGCTGCTGCTGATCGACCTGGACCGCTTCAAGGTCATCAACGACACGCTTGGCCACGTCGCCGGCGACGAGCTGCTGGTCGAGGTCGGGCGGCGGCTGCGCGCCTGCGTGCGCCACAGCGACCAGGTGCTCGAGGGGGCCGTGGACGGTGCCGGGCCGCGCTCGCACCGCGCACTGGAGGCGGTGGGGCGGCTCGGCGGCGACGAGTTCGTCGCGCTGCTGCCCGAAGTGGGCGGCGACGCCGACGCCGACCGCGTGGCGCAGCGCGTGCTGGAAACGCTGCGCGAACCGGTCTTCGTCGGCGGCCAGGAGTGCTTCGTCACCGCCAGCGTCGGCATCTCCCTGTACCCGCGCGACGGCGCCAGCGTCGTCGAGCTGCTGCGAAACTCCGACGTGGCGATGTACTCCGTGAAGGCCCAGGGCAAGAACGCGGCGGCGGTCTACAGCCCGATGCTGGCCGGACAGGGCCGCGCCAAGCTCGAGCTCGAGACAGCGCTGCACAAGGCGATCGAGCGCGAGGAACTGGTGCTGCACTTCCAGCCCAAGATCGATCTGCGCTCGGCCCGGATGGTCGGCGCCGAGGCGCTGATGCGCTGGAATCGCGCTGGCCGACTGGTGCCGCCTGGGGACTTCATCCCGCTGGCCGAGGACACCGGCCTGATCGTGCCGCTGTCGGAGTGGGCGCTCCGAGAGGCGGCGCGCCAGGCGCGGGCCTGGCGCGAGGCGTTCGGATTCGACGACTCGATCGCGGTCAACATGCCCAGCCGCCTGTTCGAGCGCAGCGACCTGGTCGAGCACATCCACCACTGCGTGGCGTCGGTCAACCTGCCGCACCGCGCGATCCAGCTCGAGATCACCGAAGACAACCTGATGAAGGAGCTGCGCAACGTGATCCCGTCGCTGCAGCGGCTCAACGAGCTCGGCGTCGAGATCGCGATCGACGACTTCGGCACCGGCTACTCGAGCCTGGCCTACCTGACCACGCTGCCGATCAGCGAAGTGAAGATCGACCGCAGCTTCGTGCGCGACCTGGGCGTGACCCCGCAGAGCTCGGCGGTCGTCACCGCGATCATCGCGCTGGCGCGCTCCCTGGGCCTGCGTGTCGTCGCCGAGGGCGTCGAGACGCTGCGGCAGATGGAAGTGCTGCACCGCCTGGGCTGCAGCGTGATGCAGGGTTTCCTGTTCAGTCGCGCCGTGCCGGCCGACGAGCTGCAGCGCTGGCTCGAGCGGGCCGAGCTGCCGCGCCGGGCGTCGTGGGCGGACATCGGGCTCGACGGCGGCACCACCGATCACGGCAGCGTGTCGGCGGCGGCGGCGCGCCGCCTGCGTTGAGGAAGGGCATGGAAGCAACCCCGACGGGGCGGCCGCCGACACCGGCCGAACTGGCCAAGGCAACCCTGAGGCGTCTGGCCGAGCGGCGTCTGGAGCCTACTCCCGAGAACTACGCGCGCGCCTGGGTCGGGGAGGGCGGCTGGGAGCGCGGGTCGGCAGCACCGCCTCCGCCGGCCGAGTCCCGGCTGCAGGCGCAGAGCCAGGCCTGGGTCGCGCTGGTCGAGCGGCTCGCCCGCAATCTGGACCGGGGCGGGCGGCAGTGGACCGCCGCCCGGCGCAAGGAGAGCCTCCAGCGCGTGCTCGCCGGCAGCCGCAGCGACGCCGAGCGGCTTCTGCAGCGTCTGCAGGCGCTGGTCCAGGCGTGGGAGACCGAACGCACCGACACCGGGACCGAGTCCGAAGGGGCGATCGCCCACGTGGCGCCGCCCGCCCCATCGGTACCGGTCCCGGCGGCTTCTCCGGCGCCCTCGGCGCCCGAGGATGTCCTGGGGCCTCCCGCGCGCTGGCAGCGCGCCGCTGCTGCGCTGGCGCAGGCGGCCGGCGCCGCGCTGCCCGCCGAGGACGAGCGTGCGGCAGTACTTGCACAGGGGCTTTCGTTGCTGGCCGAGCGCCTCGCGCAGCAGGGTGCCACCGAGGTCGTCGTGCGCGAGCTCGAGCGGCTGTGCGCCGAGGCTGCCCGCTGGCTGGGCCACCGGCACATCGTGGTGTCCGAACTGGGCAGCCTGTGCCGCGAGCTCGGCGCGGGTCTGGAGGAACTGGCGGAGGAAGACAGCTGGACGCGGGGCCAGTGCGCCAGCGTGCGGGCGCGGCTCGATGGTGGCCTGAGCCTGCGCGGGCTGCGGGCAGCCGGGCAGATGCTTGCCGAGACGCGGGCCGAGCAAGTCCGCGTGCGCGCCGAGCGCAACGCCGCCCGCGATGCCCTGAAGGAGCTGCTGGCGCGCATGCTCGGCGAGGTCGGCGAGCTCGGAGCGCATGCCGGCGTGTTCGAGCTCGCGGTCGAGCGCCACGCCGAGGCCGTGGCGCGCGCCGACAACGTCGAGAGCCTGGCCGGCGTCGTGCAGGCGATGCTGGAGGACAGCCGGCAGGTGCGCCGCGCGGTCGGCGGGGCGCAGGAGCGGCTGCAGGAGCAGCAACTGCGTGCACACGAGCTCGAGGAGCGGGTGCAGAGCCTGGAGGCCCGGCTGCGCCAGGTCTCGGAGCAAGCCGCCACCGATGCGCTGACCCAGGTGGCCAACCGGCGCGGGCTGGAACAGGCCTTCGAGGCCGAGTCGGCGCGCTGCCTGCGCAGCGTGGGCGCTGCGGCGTCGCTGGCTGTCGGCCTGATGGATCTCGACAACTTCAAGAAGCTGAACGACCGCCTGGGTCACTCCGCCGGCGACCGCGCGCTGCAGGCGCTGGCCGCGGCCGTTCGCGAGCGGCTGCGCCCGGTGGATCACATCGCGCGCTTCGGCGGCGAGGAGTTCGTGCTGCTGCTGCCCGGCACCGAGCTGGACACCGCACAGCAGGCGCTGACCCGACTGCAGCGCAGCCTGACCGCGGCGCTGTTCCTCCACGAGGGCGAGGAGGTGTTCGTCACGTTCTCCGCCGGCGTGACGGTGTGGCGCGACGGCGAGGCGCTCGAGGCGACGCTGGCCCGTGCCGACGAGGCACTCTACGAGGCCAAGCGCAACGGCAAGAACCGGACCTGCACCGCCTGACCGTCCTGTACTGCGCGGTGGCCTCCGCGCACCTGGCGCCGCGCCGGGGACACGCCTGGACACAGTCGGCCGGCAGCGCGCCCTCAAGGTCGGTCCTGCACGGCCGAAAAGCTGAAGGAGCGCGACGGGTTTGCCGGCGCGCGCCGAGTCCCACCCCATGAGCAACCTCAAGGACCTGCTGCAGCCGCTGCGCACCGCGGCCGCTGCCTTCTTCCGATACGAGGTGGCGTTGCGGCGCGAAGGCAGTGCCGTCCACGTCGGCCTCGAGGAGCGCCCGCGGCCCGAGGCGGCCCGGCGCAGCCGGGTCGACGTCGCGGCCCAGCACGAACAGGAGGCGCTGGCCCTGATCCGTGCCGAGCTGTCGGCGCTCCTCAACGAGCAGCCGGCGACGCGGGAGACGATGCGCCACCTGGTATTCGTCGAGCAGGCGCTCGCACGCAAGGGCCTGCGCGCACTGCACAAGATCCCGGTGGACTTGCTGCAGCGCGCGCTGGAGCAGCTTGAGGGTTTGGTCACCAACTGGTCGCCGGTCGGCCTGGCGAACCTGCGGTCGAAGATGGCGGTGGCCATCATCGACCGCCGCCACGACAACCCCGGCGCCGACGCCGGTACGTTCCGGACCGCCTCCGTGCTGGACCCCCGCCAAGCCCTGGCCGCTGCGCCGTCGATGCCGGTGGACCGCTCGGAGGAAGAGGCGTTGGCGGCCGCTTATGCGGCCCTGGGCGCCGTTGCCGGCATGCCGGCGGGTGGCCGCGAGGACGGTGGCCTCGAGTTCCTTCCGGAGCTGCCGGTCGCCGCGCGGCGGCCCGACGCCGGGACGAACCCGGCAACGCGGCAACTCGCCGCCGAGCTCGACGTCAGGCTGCTGCAGCCCTGAGGTGGGCCGCGCCCGCTGCGGGCGCGTTGGCGGAAGCGGCGAGATTCGAACTCGCGAGCCCTTGCGGGC
This sequence comes from Rubrivivax sp., assembly GCA_020248915.1. Classification (GTDB taxonomy): domain Bacteria; phylum Pseudomonadota; class Gammaproteobacteria; order Burkholderiales; family Burkholderiaceae_C; genus Rubrivivax. Next base: position 92,795 of record JADCGP010000012.1, read on the forward strand.
TGCCGGTTTTCAAGACCGGTGCCATCGACCGCTCGGCCACGCTTCCCCAAGGCCGGATTGTGCCCCTGCCCGCTCGGCCCGGACGTTCACCCGGGCGCTCGGGCCTGCGCGCAGCGGACCTGCACCAGTTCGCGCCGTCCGCCATCCACCCGCACCGCGGACAGGGCGCCGCCCCAGACGCAGCCGGTGTCCAGCGCCAGCAGGTCGGGCTGCATGCGCAGACCGAGCGCGCTCCAGTGGCCGCAGGCCACCGGCTCGCCGGCGCTGGCGCGCCCGGGCACATCGAACCACGGCAGGAAGCCGGGCGGCGCGGCGTGGGCGCCTTCCTTGGTGGCCAGCTCCAGCGTGCCGTCGACGCTGCAAAAGCGCAGCCGCGTCAGCACGTTGACGACGAATCGCCAGCGCGGCGGGCCGTCGAGGTGCTCGTCCCAGCGCAGCGGCTCGTTGCCATACATGCGCGGCGCGAAGCTCTCGAAGCCGGGGCCGGCCAAGACCTGCTGCACCTCGGCCGCGAGCTCGAGCGCCCGGGCCCGGCTCCACTGCGGCACCAGCCCGGCGTGGACACACAGCCAGCCCGACTCCTCCAGCGCGAGCGGCTGCGCGCGCAGCCAGGACAGCATCCGCGGCGCATCCGGGGCTTCGAGGACGTCGCCGAAGGTGTCGCCGCGGTGCGGCGTGCGTGTGCCATGGGCCACGGCGAGCAGGTGCAGGTCGTGGTTGCCGAGCAGGCAGCGCGCTGCGCCGTCCAGCGCCATCAGGCGGCGCAGCACGGCCGCCGACCCCGGGCCACGGTTGACGAGGTCGCCGAGAAGGACGATGCGGTCGCGCGAGGGAGAAAAGCCGATCTCGGCCAGCAGCCGCTCCAGTGCGTCGTCGCATCCCTGCAGGTCGCCCACGAGGTGGATCACCGGCCGATTCTGCTACGCTCATCGTCCCCTGGCAGCCACCGCCCCGCGCCGCCGAGCGGCGGGCGGCGTACATGGATACCGCGCTACTGACCTTCCTGATCCTGCTCAACGGCGTCTTCGCGATGTCCGAGATGGCGCTGACCGCCAGCCGCCGGGCGCGGCTGCAGGTCATGGTCGAGGCGGGGGAGCCCGGTGCCCAGGCGGCCGTCGACCTGCACGACAACCCGACCAAGTTCCTGTCCACGGTGCAGATCGGCATCACGTCGATCGGCGTGCTCAACGGCATCGTCGGCGAGGCCGCGTTCTCGCAGCCCCTCGCCCTGTGGCTGTCCGGCCTCGGCGTCACCGAGCGCACCGCGTCCTGGGTGGCCACCGGGCTCGTCGTGCTGCTGATCACCGTGCTCACGATCATCTTCGGCGAGCTCGTCCCGAAGCGGATCGGGCAGCTGTACCCCGAACCGGTGGCCAGGCTGGTGGCCACGCCGATGAACTGGCTGTCGGCGGCCACGCGCCCGCTGGTGGCGCTGCTCAGCGTGTCGACGCGGGCCGTGCTGCGGCTGCTCGGCATCCGGGGCGAGACCGCGCGCCCGGTGACGGAGGAGGAGATCGCGGCCAGCCTCGAGGAGGGTGTCGACGCGGGCGTCATCGAGGCGCAGGAGCACCAGATGGTGCGCAACGTGTTCCGTCTCGACGAGCGGCAGATCGGTTCGATGATGATCCCGCGCGCCGAGATCGCCTGGCTGGACCTCGACGACCCGCTGGAGCGGCAGCTCGAGCGCATCGCTGCCGGCGGACACACGCGCTACCCGGTCTGCCGCGGTTCGCTCGACGAGGTGCAGGGCGTGCTGGCCACCCACCGGCTGCTCGCGCCGCTGGCCCGCGGCGAGCAGCCAGCCCTGGCGTCGATGCTGCAGCCCCCGGTGTTCGTGCCCGAGACGCTGTCGGGCATGGAGCTGCTCGAGCACTTCCGGCGCAGCGACGCCGACCTGGTGTTCGTCGTCGACGAGTACGGCGCGGTGCAGGGCGTGATCTCCGAGCGCGACCTGCTGGAGGCGATCACCGGCGAGTTCGCGGCGGCCGGAGGCAGTGACTCCTGGGCGGTTCAGCGCGCCGACGGCAGCTGGCTGATCGACGGGCTGATCCCGGTGCCCGAGCTGAAGGACCGGCTCGGCATCAAGGAACTCCCGGAGGAGGACCGCGGCCGCTACAACACGCTGGCTGGCATGATCATGCTGCTGCTCGGCCGGCTGCCGCGCACGGCCGACGCCGTGCTGTGGGACGGCTGGCGATTCGAAGTCGTCGACCTCGACGGCAAGCGCGTCGACAAGGTGCTGGTCGACCGCAGCGAACCACCCGGAGAGGACACGTGATCAACCAGAACCTGCACCGCAACCCGGTTCCGCTGGACAACGTCCAGCACCGCCAGCTGCGCGTCGCGCTGCCCGTCACCGACTGGGCGCCGGCCTCGCGCCTGAACGCGATCTTCGTCTGCGCGACCGAGTTCACCGACGTCGGCCGCGAGTACCCGATCGTCTTCGTGCGCGTGGGCAAGGAGGGCGACGGCGGCGACCAGATCGCGCCAGTCGCTGTGCTCGGGGTCACGCAGGACCAGAACCTGTACCTCGACGGCGCTCGCTGGCGTGGCGCGTACATCCCGGCGGTGCTTCGCAGCTATCCGTTCTGCATCGGACGCGTCGATGAACAGAGTTTTGCGATCTGCGTCGACATGTCCTGGGGCGGCGTGCAGCCGGCAGGCGGCGACGGGCAGGCCCTGTTCGAGGGCGACGGCAAGGCGGCGCCGCTGTTGCTGGAGCTGCAGCGGCACTTCGAGCTGCTCGAAGGCGAGATCCAGCGCACGCGCGAGGTCGGCGCCCGGCTGCTGGAGCTCGACCTGCTGCGCGACATGCGCTTCGACGCCACCCTGCCCGACGGGCGCACCCACACGGTCGACGGCTTCCTCACTGTCGACCAGGAGAAGGCCCAGAACCTGCCGGACGCGGTGGTCGGCGAGCTGCACCGCAGCGGCGTGCTCGGCATGATCCAGCTGCACTGGGCGTCGCTCGGCATCATGCGCCGGCTGCTCGAATGGCACGTTGCGCGGCTGCCGGTCACCGCGGCGGCACAGGCCGCGCCCCGGGCGGGCAGCGCCGCCTGATCGGGAGCCAGGCGGGCAGCGCCGCCTGATCGGGAGCCGGGCGGGCAGCGCCGCCTGATCCGGACTCGGGCGCGAGGGGCGCGCCCGCCGCGTCCTCAGTCGATCCGCGCCCCTGAGGCCTTGACCACGCCCTCGTACTTGGCAAGCTCCGCGCGCACGAAGGCGCCGAAGCGCTCGGCGCTGGTGGGCGCGGGCTCGGCCATCAGCGCCGCGAGTCGCGCCTTGACCTCGGTGGAGCCAAGCGCGTCGATGAAGGCCTTGTTCAGCCTCGCCGTCACCTCCGGCGGCAGACCGGCCGGTCCGAACAGGCCGAACCAGGTGCTGATGTCGAAGCCCTGCAACCCGAAGCCCGAGCCGGCCTCGGCCAGGGTCGGCACCTCGGGCATCGCGCTGGAGCGCGAAGCGGTCGTCACCGCCAGCGCCCGCAGCTTGCCGCTGCGGATGTTGGCGGAGGCGGCGGCGAGGTTGTCGAAGCTGAAGTCCACCTGCCCGCCGACCAGCGCCATCTGCGACGGCGGGCCGCCGGCATACGGGATGTGCACCGCGAAGACGCCCGCGCGCGACTTGAACATCTCTCCGGCCAGGTGGCCGCCGCTGCCGTTGCCGCCCGAGCCGTAGTTCAGCCGGCCCGGGTTGCGCCGCGCGTAGGCCACGAAGTCCGACAGCGTCGCGATGCCCAGCCGCGCGGCCGTCTCGCTGTTGACGACCAGCACGTTCGGGACCTGGGCCACCAGCGTGATCGGCGTGAAGTCGCGGACCGGGTCGTACGGGATCTTCGCGTACAGCCATGGGTTGATCGCGTGGGTGGCCACGGCCCCCATGACGATGGTCGTGCCGTCCGGCGCCGACTTCGCCACCGCATCGGCCCCCAGGTTGCCGCCGGCCCCGGGCCGGTTCTCGACGACGACGGTGCCCAGGCTGTCCTTGACGCGCTCGGCCAGCGCGCGGGCCGCGATGTCCAGCGGCCCGCCTGGCGGGTAAGGCACGACGAGCCGGATCGGGCGCGTGCCCTGGGCCAGCGCCGGCAGCGCCAGCGCGGCGCCGGCGGCGAGCAGCGCGCCGGCGACGGCGCGGCGGCGGGAAACGTCAGGCGGGAGCATGCTTGTCGGCCTCCGAGGTGAAGGAATCGGCGAAGAACTCGCCGGCCGGCAGGCCGCAGCGGGCGACGAAGTCGCGCTCGGCGCTCTCCACCACGATCGGCGCGCCGCAGGCGTAGACTTGGTGCCCCGACAGATCGGGCAGGTCCTGCATCACCGCGTGGTGGACGAAGCCGGTGCGGCCGCGCCAGTCGTCCTCGGGCAGCGCGTCGCTGACCACCGGCACGTAGCGCAGGTTGGGCATCTGCGCGGCCTGCTCTTCGCACCATGCGTGCATGTACAGGTCGCGCGGGCGGCGGCCGCCCCAGTAGAGCACCGCCGGCCGGTCGAAGCCCTTGTGCTGCATGTGCTCGATCAGCGCCTTGATCGGCGCGAAGCCGGTGCCGCTGGCCAGCAGCACGATCGGCTTGACGCTGTCCTCTCGCAGGAAGAAGCTGCCGAACGGGCCCTCCAGGCGCAGGATGTCGCGCTCCTTGAGCGTGGAGAACACCTGGTCGGTGAACTTGCCGCCGGGCATGTGCCGCACGTGCAGCTCGACGACGGGCGGGCTGCCCAGCCGGTGCGGGGCGTTGGCCATGCTGTAGCTGCGGCGCGAGCCGTCGCGCAGGATGAATTCGACGTACTGCCCAGCGCGGTACTGCAGGTTCTGGTTGGCCGGCAGCTGCATGCGCAGCACCGCCACGTCGGGCGCAGGCCGCTCGATCGCGAGCACCCGGCTGGGCAGCTTGAGCACCGGGTGCTCGCCGGCGCCGGGCACCTCGCGCGCCTGCACCACGCAGTCGGTCTGCGGCGTCGCGCAGCAGGTCAGCACGAAGCCCTGCTCCTCCTCGGCCGCGGACAACGCCTTGAGCTGGTGCGCGCCGTGGATCACTCGACCCTGCAGCAGCCGGCTCTTGCACGAGCCGCAGGCGCCGTCGCGGCAGCCGTAGGGCAGGCCGACGCCCTGGCGGATCGCCGCGGCGAGGATGGCCTCGTCGCGCTCGACGGTGAAGCTGCGCTCGGCCGGCAGCAGGGTGACGGTGAAGGACATCGCGGCAGTCTGCCCCGTGCCGGGGCGCGTTCGTGGCCCGGGCCTGGGCGGGAGCGCGCAGATGATAGACAACCCCGCCACCCTTGCCGCGCCCGTACACTGGTCGCGACTGCCCTGCGATGCCACCGCCTTCCCGCCCCCAACGCCGGCCCACCCTGCTCGTCGTCGGCTGCGGCGACATCGGCCTGCGCGTGCTGCGACTCCTGCGCGGGCGCTGGCGGCTGCTGGCCTTGACCTCGTCGCCCGCCCGGGTGCCCGAACTGCGGGCCGCCGGCGCGGTGCCGCTGTTGGGCGACCTGGACCGGCCGGACACGCTCGGCCGGCTGGCCGCGCTGGCCGATGCCGTGCTGCACCTGGCGCCGCCGCCCGGCGGGGGCGGCGCCACCGACCCGCGCACCCGCGCGCTCGTTCGCGCGCTGGCGCGCGGCGGCCGGCTGCGCGTGCTGGTCTACGGCAGCACCACCGGCGTCTACGGCGACGCCGGCGGCGCGCGCTTCGACGAGGTGCGCGCGGTCGCGCCTGCCACCGATCGCGCGCGCCGGCGCGTCGATGCCGAGGCCTGCCTGCGGCGCTTCGGCGCGAGGGCCGGGGTGCGGGTGTCGATCCTGCGCATCCCTGGGATTTACGCCACCGACCGCCCGGGCGGCCATCCGCGCGAGCGGCTGCTGCGCGGCATGCCCGTGCTGGCGCACGCCGACGACGTCTACACGAACCACATCCACGCCGACGACCTGGCGCAGGCCTGCGTCGCGGCGTTGCTGCGCGGGCTGCCGCAGCGGGTGGTGAACGCCTGCGACGACAGCGAGCTGAGGATGGGCGAGTACTTCGATCTCGCCGCCGACCTGTGCGGTCTGCCGCGGCCGCGCCGCGTGGCACGCGCCGAGGCCGCGCGCGAGCTCGGGCCGATGACGCTCAGCTTCATGAGCGAGTCGCGCCGCATCGACAACCGGCGCCTGAAGCGCGAGCTGCGCCTGCGCCTGCGCTATCCGACGGTGCGCGAAGGGCTCGCGGGCGGCGGATAGGCTGCGCCGACCGTGCCGCCGTCAGATGCCCTGCGCGCGCCGCAGCGTCTTGGCGCGGTCGACGGTCTGCACCATCAGCGACCGGGTGACGCCATCGCGCTGGATCTCGAGCGTGACGGCGCGCTCGGGTGCGCCGCCGGCCCACAGCTGCTTCCACAGCTGGGCCAGGCCATCGACCGCGACGCCGTCGATGCGCAGGATGCGGTCGCCTGCCTGCAGCCCGGCGACGTCGGCCGGGCTGTCGTCGGTGACGCGGGCGATCCGCACCTCGCCGTCGCGCTCGACGCCGTTGATGCCGAGCCAGGCCCTGGCGCTGGCGGCCGAGGCGCCGCGCTCGCGCAGCTCGGCCAGGATCGGGGCCAGCAGGTCGATCGGCACGAACATGTTGCCCGCGACGGCCGGCGCGTCGTCGCCGAGCGCGTTGCGCACGAACAGCGACCCCACGCCGAGCAGTTCGCCGCGCCCGTTGAACAGGCCGGCCCCGCTGTGGTCGGGCCGACCCGGCCCCACGAACAGCGCGCCCTCGAGGTGGTACTCCCAGAAGCCGGCGAAGTCGCGCCGCGACAGCAGTTGCGCCGGGCTGACGACGCCGGTGCCGCCCGGCTGGCTGCCGCTGACGAAGACAAGTGGCTCGTCCCGCGTGATCGCTCCCGACTGACCGATGGGCACCGGCTGCAGCCGCAGCGGCGCGAGTGCCTGCACCAACCCGAAGCCGGTGGCCAGGTCGTAGGCGACGACGCGCGCCGGCACGCGGCGGCCGTCGTCGGGCATCAGGTCCACGGTGTCGGCCTCGAGCACCAGGTAGCCGATGGTGAGCACGAGGTCGTCGGGGCCGATCACGACACCGGATCCGGTGCGCTCGGTTCCCAGGGTGGCGGCCGAGCGGGCCCCGTCCACCGCGCGGACGCGCAGGCCGACCACCGCTTCGCTGGCCCGCTCCAGCGCCCGCGACTGGGCTTCGATCGCGCTCACCTCGGCCGCAGGAGGGGCGGACGGCCGCACCCGGTCGGCCGCGCCGCGTGCGGCGGGCTGTGCCGCCGCGGCGGCCATGCTGCACGCGATGCCGGCGCCCGCCACGGCCCTGGCGAGCCGCGCCAACCGCCGGCGGGCCGCGACACGGATCATCCGGTGCGTGACTCCCACGATGCCCTCCATGCGCCCCTGCCGAGGGCTACAGCATGAGCCGATCGGCCGGTGCGCGCAACGGCTGCCGCCGATGACCCCGCTCACGCCTCTCAGCGGCGGCGTCCGAACGGCGACTGGCCGCGCCAGTAGCGGATCATCAGGAAGCCGCCGACCATGCCGCCCAGGTGGGCGAAGTGGGCCACGCCGCCCACGTCGTACAGGCCGAGCACCAGCTCGAGCGCGCCGAAGACGATGACGAAGGTCCGTGCCTTCATCGGTATCGGCGGGAACAGCGGCATGATGACGCGGTTGGGGAACAGCATCCCGAATGCCAGCAGCAGCGCGAACAGGCCACCCGACGCACCGACGGTGGGCGTGGTCGAGCCCGTCAGCGCAGTGGTCAGCAGTTGGGTGAACGCCGCCGCCAGCACGCCGGCGAGCAGGAAGTGGGCGTAGCGCCGGCTGCCCCAGAGCCGCTCGAGCTCGCTGCCGAACATCCACAGGCCGAGCATGTTGAAGAACAGATGCAGCGGGCCGCCGTGCAGCAGCGCGTAGCTGACAACCTGCCAGGGCCAGAAGTTGCCGCTGGACAGCGGCCACAGCGCCAGCACGGCCTGCAGCTGCAGCGGGGCGAACACCTGCAGGCAGAAGAACGCCGTGCAGACCAGCATCAGGGCCTTGGTGAAGGGCGGAATCGAGGGCATCGGGGCGCGGTGTTCGGGTACTGCAACTTGTTCTGGTGCCCGCGGCCAGACTCGAACTGGCACGCCTTGCGGCGGCGGATTTTGAGTCCGCTACGTCTACCGATTTCGTCACGCGGGCGACCCCACGCGAGGCCCGTGCGGCGTCGGGGTGCTCTCGATTATCACACCCGCTGCGCGGGGCTCCGCTGCTGCGACAATCACGCCACCGCCCGAGCCGAGAAGGATGACTCCCATGACGGCCCCGCCGCCGCCCCGCTGGAAGACGCTGGAGGACGCCATCGGAGGCACGCCGCTTGTACGGCTGCAGCGGCTGGGCGCCGAGGTGTGCGGCGCGCGCGGCAATGTCGTCCTGGGCAAGCTGGAGGGCAACAACCCGGCGGGCTCGGTGAAGGACCGCCCGGCGATCAGCATGATCCGCCGCGCCGAGGAGCGCGGCGAGATCCGCCCCGGCGACACGCTGATCGAGGCCACCAGCGGCAACACCGGCATCGCGCTGGCGATGGCGGCCGCCATCCGCGGCTACCGGATGGTGCTGATCATGCCGGAGGATCTGTCGATCGAGCGCGCGCAGACGATGAAGGCCTTCGGCGCCGAGCTGATCCTGACGCCGCGCTCCGGTGGCATGGAGTACGCCCGCGACCTGGCCGAGCAGATGCAGCGCGACGGCAAGGGCCGCGTGCTCGACCAGTTCGCCAACCCGGACAACCCGCGCGTGCACGAGGAGACCACCGGCCCGGAGATCTGGGCCGACACCGGCGGGCGCGTCACCCACTTCGTCAGCGCGATGGGCACCACCGGCACGATCACCGGCGTGTCGCGCTACCTGAAGCAGCGCAACCCGGCGGTGCGCATCGTCGGCGCCCAACCGTCCGAGGGCAGCCGCATCCCGGGCATCCGCAAGTGGCCCGAGGCCTACCTGCCCAGGATCTACGACCCGGCCGCGGTGGACGAGCTGGTCTACGTCAGCCAGGCCGACGCCGAGGACATGGCGCGGCGGATGGCGCGCGAGGAGGGGCTGTTCGCCGGCATCTCCGCCGCCGGCGCGTGCTGGGTCGCGCTGCAGCTGGCCGCGCGCGTCGACGACGCGGTGATCGTGTTCGTGGTCTGCGATCGCGGTGACCGTTACCTCTCGACCGGCGTGTTTCCGGCCTGAACGGCGCACGATCCCGCCATGGCACGCGAACCCGACTGGCGCTACTGCCCCCGCTGCGGCTCGCCGCTGGCGGCGATCGCCCAGGCCGAGGACGGCGGCGACAAGGTGCGGCTGCGCTGCGCCGGCTGCGGCTTCACCCACTGGAACAACCCGACCCCGGTGCTGGCCGCGGTCATCGAGCGCGTCGACTGCGACCCGGACGCAGGGCGCATCCTGCTGGCCCGCAACGCCGCCTGGACGGGACGGCTGTTCGCGCTGATCACCGGCTTCATGGAGGCCGGCGAGACGGCGCAGCAGGGCATCGAGCGCGAGGTGGCCGAGGAGACCTCGCTCGCCGTCGACCGGCTCTCGCTGATCGGCGTCTACGACTTCCAGCGCATGAACCAGGTGATCATCGCCTACCACGCCGAGTGCCGCGGCGAGGTGCGGCTGTCGCCCGAGCTGGCCGAGTACAAGATGTTCACGCCCGAGACTGTGCGCTGCTGGCCGGCCGGTACCGGCCATGCGCTGGCCGACTGGCTGCGCAGCCGCGGGCACACCCCCCGGTACGTCGACCTGCCGCCGCGAACCTAGAATCCGCTTCCATGCAAGCCTCTCGCGACCTCGACACGCGCGGCCTGAACTGTCCGCTGCCCATCCTGAAGGCCAAGAAGGCGCTCGCCGACATGGCCAGCGGCGAGCTGCTGCGGGTGGTCAGTACAGACCCGGGGTCGGTGCGCGATTTCCAGGCCTTCGCGCGCCAGACCGGCAACGAGCTGGTCGAGCAGCAGGCCGCGGGGTCGGACTTCGTGCACGTGCTGCGTCGGCGCTGACCGCCGGGCGCACACGCGTCAGAGGGCCAGCGACTGCAGGTAGCTCCGGAAGCCCGGCCCGAGCTGCGGATGCGCCAGCGCGAGCTCGACGTTGGCCTCGAGGAAGCCCTCCTTGCTGCCGCAGTCGTAGCGCCTGCCCTCGTAGCGATAGGCGAACACCTTCTCGCGCCGCAGCAGCGCGGCGATGCCGTCGGTGAGCTGGATCTCCCCGCCCACGCCGCGCGGCTGGTTCGCGATCTCGTCGAACACGCCGGGCGTCAGGATGTAGCGGCCGGCCACGCCCCATCGCGACGGCGCGGCTTCCGGCGCCGGCTTCTCGACGATGCGCTGCACGTCCATCAGCCGGTCGGCCACCATGGTCCCGGCGACGATGCCGTAGCGCCGGGTCTGCTCGAGCGGCACCTCCTGCACCGCCAGGATCGAGGCGCGCCACTCAGCGAACTGCGCGGCCATCTGCGCCAGCACGGGCGGCTCGCCGACCATCAGGTCGTCGGCCAGCAGCACGGCGAAGGGCTCGTTGCCCACCAGGCGCCGGCCGCACAGCACCGCGTGCCCCAGCCCGAGCGCCTGCGCCTGCCGGACGTAGATGCACTCCATGTCGTCGGGCTTGACGCTGCGCACCACCTGCAGCAGCTCCTGCTTGGCGGCCTGCTCGAGCGCGACCTCGAGCTCGAAGGTCATGTCGAAGTGGTCCTCGATCGGTCGTTTGTGGCGCCCGGTGACGAAGATCATCTCCCGGACCCCCGCAGCGTAGGCCTCTTCCACCGCATACTGGATAAGCGGCTTGTCGACGACCGGCAGCATCTCCTTGGGCTGGGCCTTGGTGGCCGGCAGGAACCGTGTGCCGAGGCCGGCTACCGGGAAGATTGCCTTGTGGACCTTCATCGGGGGCTCAAGGTGGGAGGGATGTCGGTCGATTCTGGCATGTCGTTTGCTGTCCCCACGATGACAAATCACCGGCCGCCACGATGGACGTACTGATCCTCGAGCCCCTGCACGCGGACGTGCTGCAGTGGCTGTCGGCGCGCCACGCCGTGCACTATGCCCCGGAGCTGGCGGGCGACGTACACGGTTTCCGCGAGCGGCTGGCCAGCGCCCGCTCGGTGATCATCCAGCCATCGGTCGCGCTGGACGGCCCCACGCTGCGCCGGGCGCCGCGGCTGCGCATCGTCGGGCGCCTGTCGGTCGGCGCCGAGAACATCGACCTGGACGCCTGCGCCCGCGCCGGCATCGAGGTCGTGCGCCCAGCCAGCGCCAGCGCCGCCGCCGAGGCCGAGTTCGTCGTCGGCGCGCTGCTGCAGATGCTGCGCCGCGTGCCTGTCCTCAACGACGAGGGGTTGCTGGTGGGCCGCGAGCTCGGCGGCACCGTCGTCGGCATCGTCGGCGTGACGCCGGCGGTCAAGCCGCTGGTCCAGCTGCTGGCGGCCTTCGGCGCCCGTGCCATCGGCTACGACCCGGGCGTGCATGCCTCCGACGCCACCTGGAGCCGCGCCGGCGTCGAACCGGTCGGCCTGCGCGACCTCGTCGCCGCGAGCGACGCGGTCGTCGTGCTGCTCGGTTTCTTCCCGCGCTACGTCGGGCTGTTCGGCGAGCGGCTGCTGGCGGAGGCCAAGCCCGACCAGGTGCTGGTCAGCCTCTCGCACTCGAACCTGTTCGACGAGGCGGCGCTCGCGCGTGCTCTGACCGACGGGCCGCTTGCCGCGGCCTGGTTCGACAGCATGGAGCCCGGCGCGCTCGACCCGGGGCGACCGCTGCGCCACGTCGACACGCTGCAGGTCACGCCGCGCGTGGCCGGCACCACGCTGCAGTCACGCGTTCGCAGCGCCTGGGCCGTCGCGCGGCGGATCGACGAGCTGCTGATCGGGGTCTCGGCGTCAGGGCGCGGCGAGTTCAGGCCGACGGCTCCAGACGAGCTCTCTGATCTCGGAGACGCTCCAAAGCCTGCCTGAAGTCGGCCACCCGCGCCCGTTCCTGCGCCACGACGGCCGCCGGCGCGCGCTCGACGAAGCTGGCGTTGCCCAGCTTGCCCTCGGCGCGGGCCACCTCCGCGGACAGGCGCGCGATCTCCTTGTCCAGCCGCGCGCCCTCGGCTGCGACGTCGACCTGCACCTGCAGTGCAATGCGAAGCGCACCGACCATCGCCACCGGCGCACGCCGGGTCGCGGCGGCGAACTCCTCCTCGCTGCCGGCGACGCGCACCTCGTCGTGGCGCGCCAGCGCCCGGACCAGCGGTGCGGCGGCGGCCACGAAGCCCGCATCGCCCAGAGTGACCAGCGGCACGCGCTCGCCCGGCGACAGGCCCATCTCGCTGCGCAGCCGGCGGCTCTCGACCACCAGAGCCTTGAGCTGGCCCACCCAGGCGTCCGCCACCGGGTCCACCTTCTCGAGCTGGGCCTGGGGATAGGGCGCGTCGACGATCGTGCGCGCGTCGCCCTCGCCGCGCCGGCCGGCCACGACGGCCACCGTCTGCCACAGCTCCGCGGTGACGAACGGCGCCACCGGGTGCAGCAGCCGCAGCACCGTCTCCAGCGTGCGGATCAGCGTGCGCCGCGTCGCCCGCTGGCGGGGCTCGGTGCCGGTGGCCAGCTGCGCCTTGGCGATCTCGAGGTACCAGTCGCAGTACTCCTCCCAGACGAAGGCATAGATCGCGTTGGCGACGTTGTCGAGCCGGTACTCGGAGAACGCCGTGTGCACGGCGGCCTCGACGCGCTGCAGCTCGCCGGTGATCCAGCGGTCGGCCATCGAGAAGTCGAGGTGGCCGTGGAACGGCCCGGCCTCGCGCAGCACGCTGCCGTCGTCGCCGCGGACGGCCGGCGCGCACTCGGCCTTGGTGTGCTCGGCGAGCCCGCAGTCCCGGCCCTGGCAGTTCATCAGCACGAACTTGGAGGCGTTCCAGAGCTTGTTGCAGAAGTTGCGGTAGCCCTCGCAGCGCTTGCTGTCGAAGTTCACGTTGCGGCCGAGCGTGGCGTAGCTCGCCATCGTGAAGCGCAGCGCGTCGGCGCCGAAGGCGGGAATGCCCTGCGGGAACTCCTTCTCAGTCTCCTTGCGCACGCGCGGTGCGGTCTCGGGGCGCCGCAGGCCGGTCGTGCGCTTGGCCAGCAGCGGCTCGAGCGCGATGCCGTCGATCAGGTCGACCGGGTCGAGCACGTTGCCCTCGCTCTTGCTCATCTTGTGGCCCTGCGCGTCGCGCACCAGGCCGTGGATGTAGACGTCGCGGAAGGGCACCTGGCCGGTGAAGTGCGTCGTCATCATGATCATCCGGGCGACCCAGAAGAAGATGATGTCGAAGCCGGTGACGAGCACGCTGCTGGGCAGGAACAGCTCGAGTTCCCGGGTCCGGCCCGGCCAGCCGAGCGAGGAAAAGGGCACCAGAGCCGACGAATACCAGGTGTCGAGCACGTCCTCGTCGCGGGAGAGCGGCCCGCGGTAGCCGGCCGCGGTGGCGCGCGCGCGCGCCTCGTCCTCGTCGCGGGCGACGAAGATCTCGCCGCCGGTGCCGTGCCACGCCGGGATCTGGTGGCCCCACCACAGCTGGCGGCTGATGCACCAGTCCTGGATGTTGTTCATCCAGTGGTTGTAGGTGTTGACCCACTGCTCGGGCACGAAGCGCACCTGGCCCGACGACACGGCGTCGATCGCCTTGGCGGCGATGCTGCGGCCGTCGGCGCCGGGCTTCGTGGTGGCCACGAACCACTGGTGGGTCAGCATCGGCTCGACGACCTGGCCGGTGCGCTCGCAGCGTGGCACGACGAGGCGGTGCTTGCGGGTCTCGGCCAGCAGGCCGAGCGCCTCGAGATCGGCCACGACCCGCCTGCGGGCCTCGAAGCGGTCGAGGCCGCGGTAGGCGGCGGGCGCGTTGTCGTTGACCCGGGCCTCGAGCGTCAGCACGCCGATCGTCGGCAGGCCGTGGCGCTGGCCTACCGCGTGGTCGTTCGCGTCGTGCGCCGGCGTGACCTTGACGACGCCGGTGCCGAACTCGCGGTCGACGTAGGCGTCGGCGATGACGGGGATCTCGCGCTCGCACAGCGGCAGCCTGACGCGCCGGCCGACGAAGGCGGCGTAGCGCTCGTCCTCCGGGTGCACCATCACCGCGGTGTCGCCGAGCATCGTCTCGGGGCGCGTCGTGGCCACGACGAGCGAGCCGCTGCCGTCGGCCAGCGGGTAGCGGATGTGCCAGAGGAAGCCGTCCTCCTCCTCGCTCGTGACCTCGAGGTCGGACACCGCGGTCTTGAGCTGCGGGTCCCAGTTGACCAGCCGTTCGCCGCGGTAGATGAGCCCCTCGTCGTACAGGCGCACGAAGGTCTCGGTGACGACGCGCGACAGCCGCTCGTCCATCGTGAAGTACTCGCGGCTCCAGTCGACGCTGTCGCCCAGGCGCCGCATCTGGTTGGTGATCGTGGCGCCCGACGTCGCCTTCCAGTCCCAGACCTTGGCGACGAAGCTGCTGCGCCCGAGGTCGTGGCGCGTGAGGCCCGCTTCCTGCAGCTGGCGCTCGACGACGATCTGCGTGGCGATGCCCGCGTGGTCGGTGCCGGGAACCCAGAGCGTGTTGAAGCCCCGCATCCGGTGCCAGCGGGTCAGCGCATCCATGATCGTCTGGTTGAACGCGTGGCCCATGTGCAGCGTGCCGGTGACGTTGGGCGGCGGCAGCTGGATGCAGAACGAGGGCCGGCCGGCGTCGAGCGTCGGCGCGTGGACTCCGGGCGCCTGCCAGGCGGCCGTCCAGCGGGCCTCGATCGCGGCGGGTTCGAACGACTTGGCGAGCTCGGTCATGGCAGGCGCTGATGCGGCGTGACACCCGGGTCGGTGTCAACGGAAGTGAAGCCCAGAGGGTTTGAATTGTAGGTTCGCACCCTGGGCGAGCCGCCCGCACAGACGCGGACGGCAGGCCCGCACGGAGGATTCCCGATGCCCGATGCCTCTACCCGCGACCCGGCCGCCTGGATCCGCCGCGTCGTCGTCGCGCTCTCGGCGATGCTGCTCGTCGCCTGCGGCGGCGGCGGCGGCGGGGTCGACTCCGCCCGGACCTGCGACCTGGGCGCCCGCAAGGCCTGGCTGCGCGACTACATGGACGACTGGTACTTCTGGTACCGGATCTCGCCGCGGCCCAATCCCGAGCCGTTCGAGACGGTGGACGCGTTCTTCGACGCCCTCCTGTACGGCGGAACCGACCCGGCGTTCCCGCGCGACCGCTGGAGCGGTTTCCAGAGCACCGAGAGCTTCAACCGTTTCTTTGGCGACGGCCAGGCGCTCGGCTACGGCCTGTCGGTGAACGGGCTGGAGGCGGTCGAGGTGCCGGGCACACCGCTGTACGTGCGCTACGTCGAGCCGCTGTCGGACGCCGCGCGGCAGGGGGTGCGGCGCGGCGACGAGGTGCGCTCGATCGACGGCGTGCCCGCCGCCGACCTGATCCGCCAGGTCGCGGACAACCGCTTCACTGTGCTGTCGCCCACGGCCGCCGGCACCACGGCGACCCTCGTTCTGCGCAGCGGTGGCGTCGACCGTTCAGTCGTCGTGCGGGCCGACGTGTTCGCCCTGACGCCGGTGGCCGGCAGCGCGGTCTACACCTCCCAGGGCGGGCGCAGGATCGGCTACCTCGCCGTCAAGGACATGATCAGCCAGGCCGAGCGCGGCCTCGATGTCGCCTTCCAGGGCTTCCGCCAGCAGGGCGTGCAGGACCTCGTGCTCGACCTGCGCTACAACGGTGGCGGTCTGGTGTCGATGGCGACCACCGTGGCTTCCTACATCGCCGGCCGTCGCGGCAGCGGACAGGTCTTTTCCGCGCTTCTGTACAACGACAAGCAGGCCGAGGCCAACAGCGCCAGCTTCAGGCTCACGAACCCGGCCAACTCGCTGGACATCACGCGCGTCTTCGTGCTCACCGGCCCGCGCACCTGCTCGGCCAGCGAGCAGGTGATCAACGGCCTGCGTGGCGTGCTCGGCCCGGGCGGGGCCGCTGGCGTGCAGGTCGTCACGATCGGCGACACCACCTGCGGCAAGCCGGTGGGCTTCCTGCCGCAGCCCGACGGCTGCGGCACGACCTACAGCGTGGTCAATTTCGAGAGCGTCAATGCGCGCAACGAGGGGCGCTACTGGGACGGTTTCGCCCCGACCTGCCCGGTGTCCGAGGACTGGACGCTGCCCCAAGGCGCGGGCAACGACCCGTTGGTGGCGACGGCGGCCTACTACGCCGACACCGGCAGCTGCGCGCCCGTCGCGACCGGGACCATGCGGCCGCTCGGGGTGCGTCCGGGCCGCGCGCGGGACCTGCTGCTCGACGAGCGCACCGACATGATCGGGCGCTGACCGCTGCGCTGGTTCACGAGCTCGCGGCAGCGGGTTCGCGGCACCGGGTGCCTACAGGAGCAGGTGCTCGCCGGCGTTCTCTCCGCCGAGGATGACGTAGTTGACCTTCTTCAGGTCGGCCAGCGCGCGGCCGCCGGCATAGCTGATGCTGCTCTGCAGGTCTTCGCGCATCTCGCGCAAAGTGTCGGCCAGGCTGCCCTTGATGGGCTCGAGGATGCGCTTGCCCTCGACGTGCTTGTACTCGCCCTTGTTGAAGTCGCTGGCCGAGCCGTAGTACTCCTTGTAGAGCTTCCCGTCGACCTCGACCGTCTGGCCCGGGCTCTCGTGGTGGCCGGCGAACAGCGAGCCGATCATCACCATGGCCGCGCCGAAGCGCACGCTCTTGGCGATGTCGCCGTGATGCCGGATCCCGCCGTCGGCGATGATCGGCTTGGTGGCCACGCGGGCACACCACTTCAGGGCGGACAGCTGCCAGCCGCCGGTGCCGAAGCCGGTCTTGAGCTTCGTGATGCAGACCTTGCCCGGGCCGACGCCGACCTTGGTCGCGTCGGCACCCCAGTTCTCGAGGTCGATGACCGCCTCGGGGGTGGCCACGTTGCCTGCTATGACGAACGCACCCGGCAGGCGCGCCTTGATGTGCTCGATCGTGCGGCGCACGCTGTCGGCGTGGCCATGCGCGATGTCGATCGTGATGTAGTCCGCGCCGACGCCCTCGGCGGCCAGCCGGTCGACCACCAGGAAGTCCTGCGGCTTGACTCCAGAGCTGATGGACACGAACAGCCCGTGCTCCCGCATGCGCCGGGCGAAGGCCACGTTGTCGAGGTCGAAGCGGTGCATCACGTAGAAGTGGCCGCTGCGCGCCAGCACCTGCGCGATCGGCTCGTCGATCACCGTCCTCATGTTGCTGGGCACCACCGGCAGCGCGAAGCGGCGGCCGCCGAACTCCACCGACGGGTCGCACTGCGAACGGCTGTCGACGCGGCACTTGCGCGGCAGCAACAGGATGTTGTCGTAGTCGAATATCTCCACCGGGGGCTCCGGCGTGTCGGCGGTGCGGCGCCTGCCCACGCAAAGGGAAGAAGACGGGCGCCACGGGGCGCAGCCGTGCAATTCTAGGCGGCCGCCCCATCAAGCCGTGCCGGCGCGGGCCGATAAGCGACCTAGCACCGTCATGGCAGAGCCCCCCGACATTCCTGCCGCCCGCCCCGTCACCGCCGCCCGCGCGGCGGGGCACAGGGTGCAGCGCTGGCTGGCCGAGCGCCTGTCTGCCGTTCCGCGGGCCGAATTCGAGCTCGTGCGGGCCGAGTTCGAGCGCATGCGGGCCGGCCGCGACCACCTGCAGCGCCTTCTCGGGCTGGTCTTCGAGCGCTCCTCGGACGGACTGGTCCTGTGCGGGTCGCAGGGCGAGATCGCCAGCTGCAACGCGGCCGCTGCGCAACTGCTCGGCGAGGCGCCCTCGGCGCTGGCCGGGCAGCGGCTGCAGTTGCGCATCGCGCCCCCTGCAGGCGCGGCGGCACCGGCCAAGCTGCGCGACGGCGAGGCGCAGCTTCGCCGGCCCGACGCGTCGCTGGTGCCCGTCGATCTGGCCATCGCCAAGGTGTCCGGTGACCGCCGGCAGCAGTACCTGGTGCGGATCCGCGACCTCGGCGACCGCCGCCGCGCCGAAGACCGGCTGCAGCAGCTGGCCCAGTACGACAGCCTGACCGGCCTGCCCAACCGGACGCTTTTTCGGGCGCGGCTCGAGCGCGCGATGGCCCGCACCCGCCACACCGGGCGGACGATGGCACTGATGCTGTTCGACATCGACCGCTTCAAGTCGGTCAACGACAGCCTGGGTCAGGAGGTGGGCGACCTGCTGCTCAAGCACGTGGCGCAGCTGCTGTCGCGCTGCCTGCAGCGCAACGACTCGGTGACGCGGGCTGGCGACGACGACGGCTTCACGGTGTCGCGGCTCGGCGGCGACGAGTTCACGGTGATCGCGGAGTCGATTGCCGGCGACGAGGATGCCTCGTTGATCGCGCAGCGCGTGCTCGATGGGCTGTCGGTTCCCTTCAAGGCCGCCGGCGAGGAGGTCGTGGTGTCGGCCAGCATCGGCATCACGACATACACCGGCGACGACACCGACCTCGAGGGGCTGGTGCGCCGCACCGACCTGGCGATGCACCGGGCCAAGAGTCTGGGGCGCGGCCTGTACTGCTTCTACAGCGACGAGCTGAGGGCTTCGGCGTCGGCGCGACTGCTGCTCGAAGGGAGCTTGCGCCGGGCCCTGGAGCGCAGCGAGTTCGTGCTCTACTTCCAGCCGAAGGCCGACCTTGCCGACGGCCAGGTCTCCGGCGTCGAGGCGCTGGTGCGCTGGCACTGTCCGGGGCGCGGTCTCGTCTCCCCCGATCGCTTCATCGGTGTGCTCGAGGACACAGGCCTGATCCTCCCGGTGGGAGCCTGGGTGTTCCGCGCCGCGATCGCGCAGCTGGCCGAGTGGGACCGCCAGGGCCTGCCGCACCTGCGCGTGGCGGTCAACGTCTCGGCGCGGCAGTTCCGGCACCAGCAGCTGGCGACGATGATGGCCGACACGCTGCGCGAGCACGGTATCGCGGCGTCGCGGGTCGAGCTCGAGCTGACCGAGTCGATGCTGATGGAGGACACCGAGGCCACCCGAACCACGCTGGCGCGCTTTCGGAGGCTCGGCCTGCGGCTGGCGCTGGACGACTTCGGTACCGGGCACTCGTCGCTGGCCTACCTCAAGCGCTTCAACCTGCAGACCCTGAAGATCGACCGCAGCTTCGTCAACGCGCTGCCGAACAACTTCGAGGACACCGCCATCGCGCGCGCCGTCATTGCGCTCGGCCGCACGATGAACATGTCCGTCGTCGCCGAGGGCGTGGAGACGGCGGTGCAGGCCAATGCGCTGCGGGATATGGGCTGCGACGAGATCCAGGGCTACCTGCTGAGCCGGCCGCTGGACGCCGCCGACTTCGCGCGCTGGCTGGGCAAGCGACTGGAGCGCACGCGGCAGGCGCAGCGGGCCCGGATCGATCCGGTTCGCCTGCCCTTGGTCGACATCGTGGTCGATGATGGCGAAGTGTGGGGCAACACGTCGCCGCTGGAGCTCTCGACCTGGAACTTCAAGCCGCAGCGGCCGCCGTCCGTAGAATGGACCGATGAACCCGACGCCGGCGAGCGCGCGACTGCTCGAGGGGCTGAACCCCGAGCAGATGGCGGCCGTGACGCTGCCGGTGCAGCCGGCGCTGGTGCTGGCGGGGGCGGGCTCGGGCAAGACCCGGGTGCTGACCACGAGGATCGCGTGGCTGCTGGCCCAGGGGCTGGCCGGCCCGGCGCAGGTGTTCGCCGTCACGTTCACGAACAAGGCCGCCAAGGAGATGCTGACGCGGCTGTCGGCCATGCTGCCGGTGAACGTGCGCGGCATGTGGATCGGCACCTTCCACGGCCTTGCCAACCGCTTCCTGCGGGCGCACTGGAAGCTGGCCGGGCTGCCGCAGAGCTTCCAGATCCTTGACGCGCAGGACGCGGTCGCCGCGACCAGGCGCGTCGTCAAGGCGCTGAACCTCGACGAGGAGCGCTTCCCGGCCAAGCAGGCCCAGTGGTTCATCGCCGGCTGCAAGGAGGAGGGCAGGCGGCCGCGCGACGTCGATGCACCCGACCCGCACACCCGCCGGCTGGTCGAGATCTACGCCGCCTACGAGGAGCAGTGCGCGCGCGAGGGCGTCGTCGATTTCGCCGAACTGCTGCTGCGCACCTACGAGCTGCTGCGCGACAACGACCCGCTGCGCGAGCACTACCGGCGTCGCTTCACGCACGTGCTGGTCGACGAGTTCCAGGACACCAACCGGCTGCAGTACGCGTGGCTGAGGATGCTCGCGCCGCCGCCGGCGGCGGCCGTGCCGGGGCAACCGGAGACCGGTGCGCAGAGCCTGTTCGCGGTGGGCGACGACGACCAGAGCATCTACGCCTTCCGCGGCGCGCGCGTGGGCAACATGGCCGACTTCGAGCGCGAGTACCGGGTCGGACGCGTGGTGAAGCTGGAGCAGAACTACCGCTCGGGCGGCCACATCCTCGATGCCGCCAACGAGCTGATCGCGCACAACCAGCGCCGGCTCGGCAAGAACCTGCGCACCGACGCCGGGGCGGGCGAGCCGGTGCGCGTGCACGAGGCCCCGAGCGACTATGCCGAGGCGCAGTGGATGCTCGAGGAGCTCGAGATGCTGCATCGCGGCGGGATTCCGCGCAGCCAGTGCGCGCTGCTGTACCGCAGCAACGCGCAGAGCCGGGTGCTCGAGAGCGCGCTGTTCAACGCCGGAGTGCCGTACCGCGTCTACGGTGGGTTGCGCTTCTTCGAGCGGGCCGAGGTCAAGCATGCGCTGGCCTACCTGCGCCTGATCGAGAACCTCGACGACGACACCAGCTTCCTGCGCGTGGTCAACTTCCCGGCGCGCGGCATCGGCGCTCGCACCGTGGAGCAGCTGCAGGATGCCGCCCGGACCAGCGGCCGCAGCCTGGCGCAGAGCGTCGGCGCCGTGCCGGGTGCGGCCGGGTCCAGGCTGGCGAGCTTCGTCGGGCTGGTCGAGTCGATGCGCGAGCAGACGCGCGGGCTGACGCTGCGCGAGATCATCGAGCGCATGCTCGCGCGCTCGGGGCTGGTCGACTTCTACCGCACCGACAAGGAAGGCGCCGACCGCATCGAGAACCTGGAGGAGCTGGTGAACGCGGCGGAGGGCTTCGTCACGCAGGAGGGCTTCGGGAAGGACGCGGTCGCGCTGCCGGTGGACGAGGTCGGCCCGGCCGCCACCCCCGACGCCGAGACGGGCGAGATCATGAGCCCGCTGGCGGCCTTCCTGACCCACGCGGCGCTGGAGGCCGGCGACAACCAGGCGCAGGCCGGCCAGGACGCGGTGCAGCTGATGACGGTGCACAGCGCCAAGGGCCTGGAGTTCGACGCCGTCTTCATCGGCGGCCTCGAGGAGGGTCTGTTCCCGCACGAGAACGCGCTGGCCGACGCCGACGGGCTCGAGGAGGAGCGGCGCCTGATGTACGTGGCGATCACGCGGGCCCGGCGGCGGCTGTACCTGAGCTTCAGCCAGACGCGGCTGCTCCATGGCCAGACCCGCTACAACGTCAAGAGCCGCTTCTTCGACGAGCTGCCCGACGCCTCGCTGAAATGGCTGACGCCGCGGCAGGGCGCGTTCGGCTCGGGCTACGCGCGCCCCTACCAGGAGGCCTGGGCGCGGGGCAGCGGCCTGGGCGGGATCGTCGGAGCCGGCCGCGTCGCCCCCGCGCCGCAGCCGCCGGCGTGGGCCGCAGCGCCGGCGCCCGCGGCGCGCACCGAGGGCGGCCTGCGTGTGGGCCAGACCGTGTTCCACGCCAAGTTCGGCGAGGGCGTGATCACCACGCTCGAAGGCCGCGGTGCCGATGCCCGCGCCCAGGTGAGCTTCGGCCGCCACGGCGCCAAGTGGCTGGCGCTGGCGGTGGCCAAGCTCACGCCGGTGGACTGACGGAGGCCTGCGCGCGCTCGCGCTCGCGCGCGGCGTCGCGGATGGCGACCACCGCCGGGTGCGTCAGCCGCCGCTCGGTGGACACGGCATAGAGCTGGTAGCGCACGTCGTCGGTGCGCCCGACCGGCACGACGCGGTACTGCGCGGCAGTCTCCGCGGCCACGATCGTGGGCATCGGGAACACACCGGCCCCGCCCTGGCCGAAGGCCTTCATCACCGCGGTGTCGTCGAAGTCGGCCACCACGCGCGGCTGGATGCGCAGGCGGTCGAACCACTCGACGAGTTGCGCCCGCACGGCGCTGTCGCCGCCGGGCAGCAGCATCGGCGCGCCGTCCAGCGAGTGCGGGAAGGCGCCGATGCGCGGCTTGGCCACGGCGCTCGTGGCGAGGAAGGTGACCCCGCTCTCGAGCAGCAGGTGGTTGAAGCCGCGCACGTGCATCGAGGCCGGCAGCGGGCGGTCGGACAGGACGAGGTCGAGCTCGTGCACGGCCAGCAGCGCCAGCAGCTCGTTGAAGCGGCCTTCGCGGCACAGCATCCTGGGCGCCGGATGCATGGCAAGCGCGGGCTCGAGCATCCGGTAGGCGACGACCTTGACCACCGAGCCGGTGACGCCGACGCGGAACAGCCCCGTGCCGCCGCCGCGCTGGCCGCGCAGCGCGTCCTTCAGCGCCTCGCCCACCTCGAACATCCGCTCGGCGTGCTCGAGCACGAGGTGGCCGGTCTCGGTGAGCTCCAGCCGGCGGCCGGCGCGCCGCCACAGCGGCGCGCCGATCACCGACTCGAGCTGCCGCATCTGCGTGCTGATCGACTGCGGCGTGACGTGCAGCCGCTCGCCGGCCTTGGCCACCCCGCCGCTCTTGGCCACGACCCAGAAGTAGTGCAGGTGCTTGTAGTTCAGCTGGTCCATCGGACACCTCCGCCGCCGCGCCGGGCGGCGCCCTCGACGGCATCAATAGTTCCATTTTCTGGAATCCGCAGGCGATCGAAATCGATTGTTCCTGTGTGAACGGACTCACTATCGTCCGCCCCCGCTGTCCAGGGTCTGTCATGAACAAAGGCACATGCCCGCTGGGGCCTTGGACGGCCCGCCGCGTCGCGGCGCAGCCCGGTTCCTGAACCCAACCCCCGGAGACCTCGCATGGAACGTCGCTCATTCCTTTCCAAGGCCGCCGTCGGTGCCGGCGCCGGCGTCGCACTCGCCGCCCCGGTCATCGTCAAGGCTCAGCCCACGGTGCGCTGGCGCTGCTCGTCGGGCTTCCCGAAGTCGCTCGACACCATCTACGGCTCGGCGGAGGATGCCGCCAAGCGCATCAGCGAAGCCACGGGCGGCCGCTTCCAGATCACGGTGGCGCCGGCCGGCGAGATCGTGCCGATGCCCCAGGCTGCCGATGCGGTCCAGGCCGGCACCGTGGAGTGCTCGCACACCGCCGCTTTCTACTACGTGGGCAAGGACCCGGCGTGGGCCTTCGGCACCTGCATTCCGTTCGGCATGAACTTCCGCCAGCACAACGCCTGGTGGAAGGAAGGTGGCGGCAGCAAGATCTTCAACGACTGGCTGCGCACGCAGGGCATGCAGTACATCCTGTCGGGCAACACCGGCGCGCAGATGGGCGGCTGGTTCCGCAGGGAGGTCAACACCCCCGACGACGTCAAGGGCCTGAAGATGCGGATCCCGGGCCTGGGCGGCCGGCTCTGGGCGGCGATGGGCGCGGTGCCGCAGCAGATCGCCGGTGGAGACATCTACCCGGCGCTGGAGCGCGGCACGATCGACGCCACCGAGTGGGTGGGCCCGTACGACGACGAGAAGCTCGGCTTCAACAAGGTCGCACGCTTCTACTACTACCCCGGCTTCTGGGAAGGCGGTGCCGCTCTCGGCTGGCTGGTCAACAACCGGGCGTGGGACGCACTGACGCCGGAGTACCGCGCCATCTTCACCGCCGCGGCGCACGAGGCCAACGCCGACATGATGGCCAAGTACGACGCCCGCAACGCGGCCGCGCTGCGGCGCCTGATCGCCGCCGGCACCCAGGTGCGCCCGTTCCAGCGTCCGCTGATGGAGGCCTTCTACCGGGCCTCGCAGACGCTGTACCAGGAACTCGGCAGCACCAACGCCAACTTCAAGCGGATGCACGACCACTACACCGCGTTCCAGCGCGACGCGGTGAGCTGGATGCGCTTCACCGAGAACACCTTCGACGACTTCATGGCCAACATGCTGCGCACCTGATCGCGCGCGGGACACGGTCCGCGCAGCGCCACGCCCGGGAGCCCCGCTGGGCGGGGCTCCCGGGCGTGGCGCTGCGGGGTACCCCGCGAGGCGGCAGCGTGCCGGCGCCGGGCCGGACTGGCCGGTGCGGATGCGGCGCCGAAACGAACGGAGGGGATCGCCTTGAACGCACTTCTGGCCTACAGCCGGGGCGTCGATTGGGTCACCGAGCGCATCGGCCGCACGGTGTACTGGCTGCTGCTGGCCGCGGTGCTCATCAGCACGGTCAACGCGCTGCTGCGCTATGCATTCGACATCGGCTCGAACGCGTGGCTCGAGCTCCAGTGGTACCTGTTCGCGGCCATGTTCATGCTCGGCGCGGGCTACGTCTTCCTGCACGACCAGCACGTGCGCATCGACGTCGTCGCCGGCCGCCTGCCGCGGCGCGTGCAGGTCTGGATCGACGTGATCGGCATCACGCTGTTCCTGCTGCCGCTGTGCGTCTTCGTCGCCTGGACCTCGCTGCCCTCGATCGGCAAGGCCATCGACACGATGGAGGTCTCGGCCAATCCAGGCGGCCTGATCCGCTGGCCGCTCTACGTGCTGGTGCCTATCGGCTTCGCGCTGCTGTTCGCACAGAGCCTTTCGGAGCTGTTCAAGCGCATCGGCTTCCTGGCCGGTCGCGCGCCCGACCCGCACGCCGAGCCCGAGAAGACCGAGGAGGAGAAGCTGCTGGAGGACCTGCAGGCCGAAGCCGAGGCGGCGGCTCGCGGCGCCGCCGGCGCGGCTCCGGGAGGACGACCGTGAGCTTCGTCGCCGAGAACCTCGCGCCGATCATGTTCGGCGCGCTGCTGCTGTTCCTGCTGACCGGCTTCCCGGTTGCCTTCGCGCTTGCCGCCACCGGCATGGTGTTCGGCTGGATCGCGGTTGAGCTGGCGCTGGTGCCGGGGGTGTTCTTCAGCGCCTTGCCGCTGCGCCTGTACGGGATCATGAGCAATGACGTGCTGCTCGCGATCCCCTTCTTCACCTTCATGGGCCTGGTGCTCGAGCGCAGCCGGATGGCCGAGGACCTGCTCGAGACCATCGGGCAGGTGTTCGGCCCGATGCGCGGCGGCCTGGCCATCGCGGTCATCGTGGTCGGGGCCATGCTGGCCGCCACCACCGGCGTGGTGGCCGCGTCGGTCATCGCGATGGGCCTGATCTCGTTGCCGATCATGCTCCGCTATGGCTACAACCGTCCGCTGGCGGCGGGCGTCATCACGGCCTCGGGCACGCTGGCGCAGATCATTCCGCCCTCGATCGTGCTGATCGTCATCGCCGACCAACTCGGCCAGAGCGTCGGCGACATGTACCGTGCCGCCTTCATCCCGGCGTTCGCGCTGGTGGGCATCTACATCGTCGCGATGCTGGTGCTCGCCGTGGTGCGGCCCAGCTGGCTCCCGGCGCTGCCGCCGGAGGCCCTGGTCTACCACGAGCCCGACGGCGCCACCGGCCACAAGTCGCTTGCGGTGCTCACCGTGGCGAGCGCAGCTGTCGGCGCGGCCGTCTTCGCCGGGTACCCTGCCATCCGGCTGGTGTTCGGTGCCGATCCGTCCCTCGTCGCACCCACCGACGAGAAGGTGGTGATGTCGCTGATGGCGTCCATCGGCTTCGCCTGGCTGGCCGCGGTGATCGACCACAAGCTGCTGCGCACCGACCGGCTGTCCGAACTGGCCCGCCAGGTCACCTTCGTGCTGATCCCGCCGCTGCTGCTGATCTTCCTGGTGCTCGGCACCATCTTCCTGGGCATCGCGACGCCCACCGAGGGCGGCGCGATGGGCGCGGTGGGCTCGGTGCTGCTGGCGCTAGGCCGGCGCCGGCTGAGCGTGCCGCTGCTGCGGCAGGCGCTCGACGCGTCGGCCAAGCTGTCGATCTTCGTGCTGTTCGTGCTGATCGGCTCGACGATCTTCGCGCTGACGTTCCAGGCCATCGACGGCCCGGTCTGGGTCAAGTCGCTGTTTGCCGCGCTGCCCGGAGGCGAGCTCGGCTTCCTGCTGTTCGTCAACGCGCTGATCTTCGTTCTCGGCTGCTTCATCGACTTCTTCGAGATCGCCTTCATCCTGCTGCCGCTGCTGTTGCCCGTGCTGCAGGAGATGAACATCAACCTGATCTGGTTCGGGATCATGGTGGCGATGAACCTGCAGACCTCGTTCCTGACGCCGCCGTTCGGGTTCGCGCTGTTCTACCTGCGCAGCGTGGCGCCGAAGAAGGACTACGTCGACAAGGTCACCGGCAAGCCGATCGCCGCCTTCCGCACCGGCGACATCTACAAGGGCGCCGTGGCCTTCGTCGTGCTGCAGCTGGTGATGTTGGCGGTGATCCTGTTCAACCCGCAGTTCGTGCTGATGGGGCTGGGCGAGCAGAAGCAGCTCGACACGCAGGGCGTCGACCTGAACATCACGCCGATGGAAGAGGAGGAGGAGCCGCCGCCGAGCTTTGGCGCGCCGGCCAGCCCGCCATCGCGTTAGTGCCACACTACGCGGACACGCGACCGACGCCAACCCGGGGAGCCCCATGACGAGCCCGACCCGCGACCCGCGCCGCCCCGCCGGCGGCCTGTCCCACGTGCGTGGCGCGACCGCACCGCCGCTGTCCGACCGCACGATCCCGGCATGGCTGGACGCCACCGCCGACCGGCTGCCCGGCGCCGAGGCCTGCGTCTTCGTCGAGGCCGGCGTGCGCTGGACCTGGGGTCAGCTGCGCGACGAGAGCGACCGGCTGGCCGCCGCGCTGCTGCGGCTCGGTTTCGTCAAGGGCGACCGGCTCGGCATCTGGGCGCCCAACCGTCCGGAGTGGATCCTCGCGCAGTACGCCACCGCGCGCATCGGCGTCGTCCTGGTCAACATCAACCCCGCCTACCGGCTGTCGGAGCTGGAGTACGCGCTGCGCAAGGTGGGCTGCAAGGGCGTGATCTGCGCGCCGGAGTTCAAGACCAGCGCCTACCTGAGGATGCTGCAGGCGCTGGCGCCCGAGCTCGAGCACTTCCCGCCCGGGCATCTGCTGGCTTCCAGGCTGCCCGACCTGCGCTGCGTGATCCGCATGGGCGAGGAGAAGACGCCCGGGATGTTCAACCTGTCGGAGGTGATGGCGCTGTCCGACCCCGCTGGCGTGGCCGAGGCGCGGCGCATCGGCGCCTCGCTCGCCTGCCACGACGCGATCAACATCCAGTTCACGAGCGGCACGACGGGCGCGCCGAAGGGCGCGACGCTGACGCACCACAACGTGATCAACAACGCGCGCGACGTCGCGCGCACGATGGGCTACGGCGAAGGCGACCGGCTGTGCATCCCGGTGCCGCTGTACCACTGCTTCGGCATGGTGATGAGCAGCCTGGCCAGCACCGTGACCGGCGGCACGATGGTCTTCCCGGGCGAGGGCTTCGATCCGCTGGCCACGCTGACGGCGGTGCACCGCGAGCGCTGCACGCACCTGCACGGCGTGCCGACGATGTTCATCGCGCAGCTCGACCACCCGCGCTTCGGGGAGTTCGACCTCACGAGTCTGCGCGGCGGCATCATGGCCGGCAGCCCGTGCCCGATCGAGGTGATGAAGCGCGTGAACGCGCAGATGAACATGCGCGAGGTCACGATCGCCTACGGCATGACGGAGACCTCGCCGGTGTCGTTCCAGAGCGGCACCGACGACCCGCTCGAGCGGCGGGTCTCGACGGTGGGCCGCGTGATGCCCCATCTCGAGGTGAAGATCGTCGACGCCGAGGGCCGCACCGTGCCGGTGGGCGAGAAGGGCGAGCTTTGCACCAAGGGCTACAGCGTGATGCTCGGCTACTGGGCCGACCAGGAGCGCACGACCGAGGCGGTGCAGGGCGGCTGGATGCACACCGGCGACCTGGCGACGATCGATGCCGAGGGCTACTGCAACATCGTCGGCCGCGTGAAGGACATGCTGATCCGTGGCGGCGAGAACGTCTATCCGCGTGAGGTCGAGGAGTTCCTCTTCCGCCATCCGAAGGTGGCCCAGGTGCAGGTGTTCGGTGTGCCCGACGCCCGCTACGGCGAGGAGATCGCGGCCTGGATCGTGCTGAAGCCGGGCGAGGCCTGCACCGAGGACGAGATCAAGGCCTTCTGCAAGGACCAGATCGCGCACTACAAGGTGCCGCGCCACGTGCGCTTCGTGGCCGAGCTTCCGATGACGGTCACGGGCAAGGCGCAGAAGTTCGTGATGCGGGCGAAGATGATCGAGGAGCTTGGGCTGATCGAGGCGCGCACGGCCTGAGGCCGGCCGCACCGGCAGGCTTGGGCCTCGGCGTCTGCTGGCGCAGCGGCGCGGGCGGTCCGGCTGGCCGCGGGTCGCGGCAGGCGGTGCGCCTCGAACGCGAACGCACCGTACCTCAGCCGGGAACCGGCATCGGCAGGCCCGCCTCGGTCGACCGTCGACCGTCGGCCGCGGCTTGAGCGGCAGCGCGGCTCAGCGCCCTAGCGCGGAGGGCTGGACGCCGCGACGGATGGGGCGGGTGGGGCTGCCGCTGCAGTCGTGGCGGCGCCGGTCGCTCCCGAGGACGCGGCTGCGGCATTGGCCACCGTGGCAGCAGCGTTGGTCGCCGATGCGGTGGCGGTGGCGCTGGCCGAGGCGGCGTCCATGGCGGCACCCACCGCCTTGCCGGTGAGCGTGATGCCGGTGGCGACTGCCGCCCCGGTCACCCGGATGGTGGTGGAGGCGACGGCGCCCGCCACGTCGACGACCGCGCAGCCACCGGCCAGGGCCAGCACGGGCAGCAGGGCGAGCACGCGCAGCGTCATCGGCCGCCCTGCGGGTCCGGGTCCGGCGGGCCGTCCGTCGTGGAGTCGGCGGGTGCGGCAGGCGCGCCGCCGAAGCTGTCGTTGAAGGTGAAGATCAGCGAGACGTAGAACACGGTCGAGAAGACGAGGCCGGCGGGCACCGCGACCACCGTGGCCAGTTGCCCCGCTCCGAACAGGCCGAACAGCAGCGCGCTGGCCAGGCCGAAGGCCAGCACGAGCAGCGTCCAGCCGAGGAAGTAGCCGAGGAAGGCAGCCTTGTTGCGCCAGACCGCCAGCGTGCTCGAGAACAGCGCCTGGCCGACGCCCTGGCCGCCCCAGTGCACCAGGGCCGGCGCATGCCAGAACGGGATCGACAGCAGCGTGCCGAGGCCAAGCAGCAGCATCGCGCCGGCGCTGACGCCCGGCTCGGCCAGCAGTGCGTCGATCCGCGGCCGCGCCTTCTCGCCCTCGGCCATCAGCTGCTGCAGCCGCATCATCGCGTCGTCGCTGACCCAGGCCGACAGCTGCAGGACCGCCAGCGCCAGCACGCCGTACAGCAGGCACAGCAGCAGCAGCGAGCGCCGCCGGGCCGGGTCGGCCCGCAGCGGCTCGACGAACTGTCCCGGGTGCACCGGCCCGCCCAGCAGCGCGGACTGGCTCGCCACCATGAAGCCAAGCGAGAGCAGCGGCAGCGTCATCAGCTGCAGCAGGCTGCCCACCAGCGGCAGCAGCGCCGCCACCAGCGCGGCGAGGAAGAAGAAGACGAGCAGCAGCAGCGTGAACGCGAGCGGCTTGCGCGCGAACAGCCGGAAGGCGTCGACCAGCCAGCGCATCCCGCGGCCGGCGTCGGCGGATTTCAGTTGCAGGGGCATGGCGGATGGCTCAGGGCGCAGGATGCCACGGCTCGGCGATGCGGTGCCTGAGCACACGCTCGAAATGTGCCGGATCCTTCGGGTGCAGCAGTGCCGCGGCGCGCGGCAGGTGCCAGTCACGCAGCCGGGACAGCCAGAACCGCAGCGCCGCGGCGCGCAGCATCGCCGGCACCAGGCGCCGCTCGACCGGCTCGAGCGCCCGCTGCGACTCGTAGGCGGCCAGGAAGGCGGCGGCGCGGTCCTCGTCCAGCCGCCCGCTGGCGGGATCGCTGCACCAGTCGTTGAGGCAGACCGCCACGTCGAACAGCAGCGCGTCGGTGCCGGCGAAGTAGAAGTCGAACAGGCCGCACAGCCGGTCTTCGCCGGCCGTGTCGTCGAACATCACGTTGTCGCGGAACAGGTCGGCGTGGATCGGGCCGCGCGGCAGCGCCTCGCCGGCGGGCGAGGCGGCCAGCTCGCGCTGGAACGCGAGTTCCTGCTGCAGCAGCGCGGCCGTGTCCGCGCCGACGAAGGGCAGCACCTCGGGCGTGGTCTGCACCCACCAGGCCAGGCCGCGCAGGTGCGGCTGGTGCGGCATGAAGCTGGCGCCCGCGACGTGCATCCGTCCGACCATCGCCCCGACCTGCGCGCAGTGGGCCGCGTCCGGGGCCAGCCGGTGGCTGCCGGGCAGCCGGGTCACCACCGCCGCCGGCTTGCCGGCGATCTCGTGCAGCAGCGCGCCGCTCGCGTCGGGCTGCGGCGCCGGCACCGGGATGCCGTGGCCGGCGAGGTGCTTCATCAACTGCAGATAGTAGGGCAGTTGCTCCGGCGGCAGGCGTTCGAACAGCGTCAGCACCCACTGGCCGCCGGTGGTCGTGGCGTAGTAGTTGGTGTTCTCGATGCCGGAGCGGATGCCGTCCAGCGCCGTCAGCCGGCCGAGGCCGAGGCGGGCGCACAGGGCGGCGGCGTCCTCGAACCGGACCTCGGTGTAGACGGCCATCGGCGGGGCTAGAACCGCAGCACCGACCAGACGCGCCTCCCGGCTGCGCTGGCGTCCTGGCTGGGGTCGCGCCCGCCGCGGCCGACGACGATCTCGTAGGCGCCGGCCTCGCCCACCTTGGGGCGCACGACGACCTGCTGCAGCTGGCCGCGCACGCGCGTTTCCTCGATGCGGACGTGGTCGTCCTCGACCACGCGGCGCTCGGGGGCCGTGGGGGCTGGCGCCGTGGGTGCCGCGGGCGTCGTCTGCGCCGCGGCGGGCAGGCTGCAGGCCGCCGCCAGCAAGGCCGCTGCCCGCAGGGTTCGGGCGCGGAGGTCCTGCTGCGTCATGCGCGGGATTCTACGCAGCACGCTGCGGCGCGGCCGTGCCGCCGGGGCGCGCGAGAATGTCCCGATGGGCGACAAGAACGTGCTGCTGGTCGACGGCAGCAGCTACCTGTACCGGGCCTACCACGCGCTGCCCGACCTGCGGGCGCCGGACGGGTTCCCGACCGGCGCGGTGCACGGCTTCATCGCGATGATGAAGTGGCTGCGCGAGCGCTACCCGGCCGAGCACGCGGCCTGCGTCTTCGACGCCCGCGGCCCCACCTTCCGCGACGAGTGGTACCCGCAGTACAAGGCGCAGCGTGCGCCGATGCCCGAGGCGCTGGCGCAGCAGATCGAGCCCATCCACGAGGCGGTGCGGCTGCTCGGCTGGCCGGTGCTCGAGGTGCCCGGCATCGAGGCCGACGACGCGATCGGCACGCTGGCGCGCGTGGCCGAGGCCTCGGGCCACCGCGTGCTGATCTCCACCGGCGACAAGGACCTGGCGCAGCTGGTGACGCCGGCCATCACGCTGGTCAACACGATGGCCCGCCCGCCCGAGGTGCTTGACGCGGCCGGGGTGCAGGCCAAGTTCGGCGTGCCGCCGGAGCGCATCGTCGACTACCTGGCGCTGGTGGGCGACAGCGTCGACAACGTGCCGGGCGTCGACAAGGTCGGACCGAAGACGGCGCTGAAGTGGCTTCAGGAGCACGGCTCGCTCGACGCGATCATGTCGGCTGCGGGTTCGTTTCCCGGTGCCACTGGCGAGCACCTGCGCAAGGCCCTCGACTGGCTTCCCAACGGACGGCGGCTGCTGACGGTCGTCACCGACTGCGACCTGTCGGGCCACGTGCCGGGGTGGCCGGCGCTGGAGGCGCTGGCGCTGCGTCCGGTCGACCAGCCTGGCCTGCTCGACTTCTACCGCCGCTACGGCTTCCGGACCTGGCGCCGCGAGCTCGAGGAGGGCGGCGCCGGGTCGGGTGCGGGCGGGGCGGCCGGCGCGGCTGGGGCGCCCGTGGCCGCCGGGGCCGGCGCGGCACCCGCCGCGGCGCCGGCCGAAGGCGCCGACGCCGACCCGCCGGTGCCGCCGCTGCCGGCCGGGCGCGAGTACGAGACGGTCTCGTCCTTCGAGCGGCTCGACGAGTGGATCGAGCGGCTGCAAGCGGCGGAGCTGGTGGCCCTGGACACCGAGACCGACTCGCTCGACCCGATGGCGGCACGTCTGGTCGGCGTGAGCTTCGCCGTCGAGCCCGGCCGTGCGGCCTACGTGCCGCTGGCGCACGCCTACCCCGGGGCGCCCGAGCAGCTGCCGCTGGCCGGCGTGCTCGAGCGGCTGCGGCCGTGGCTCGAGGACGGCACGCGCCCGAAGCTGGGCCAGAACCTGAAGTACGACCTGCACGTCTTCGCCAACCACGGCGTCGCGGTGCGCGGCTACGCGCACGACCCGATGCTGCAGAGCTACGTGCTCGAGGCGCACCGCGGGCACGGGCTGGAGTCGCTGGCCGAGCGCCACCTCGGCCGCAAGGGCCTGAGCTACGAGGACGTCTGCGGCAAGGGCGCCGCGCAGATCCCCTTCGCCCAGGTCGACGTGGCCCGCGCCACCGAGTACAGCGGCGAGGACAGCGAGATGGCGCTGCACGTGCACCTGGCGCTGTGGCCGCGGCTGGCGGCCGTGCCTCGGCTGCGCGAGGTGTACGAGCGCATCGAGATGCCGGTGGCGGCGATCCTGCAGCGCATCGAGCGCCACGGCGTGCTGATCGACCCCGCGGCGCTCGCCGCGCAGGGCCGCGCGCTGGCCGAGCGCATGGTTGCGCTCGAGCAGGAGACCAGTGCCATCGCCGGCCAGCCGTTCAACCTGGGCAGCCCGCGGCAGATCGGCGAGATCCTATTCGGCAAGCTCGGCCTGCCGGTGAAGAAGAAGACCGCCTCGGGCGCGCCGTCGACCGACGAGGAGGTGCTGCAGGAACTGGCCGCCGACTACCCGCTGCCGGCGCGCATCCTCGAGCACCGCAGCCTGGCCAAGCTGAAGGGCACCTACACCGACAAGCTGCCGCAGATGGTCAACCCGCGCACCGGGCGCGTGCACACGAACTATGCGCAGGCGGTGGCGGTGACGGGGCGGCTGTCGAGCAACGAGCCGAACCTGCAGAACATCCCGATCCGCACCGCCGAGGGCCGGCGCATCCGCGAGGCCTTCATCGCGCCGCCCGGGCACGTGATCCTGAGCGCCGACTACTCGCAGATCGAGCTGCGCATCATGGCCCACATCAGCCGCGACCCCGGCCTGCTGCGCGCCTTCGCCGAGGGCCTGGACGTGCACCGCGCCACCGCGAGCGAGGTGTTCGGCGTGCCGGTGGAGCAGGTGTCGCCCGAGCAGCGGCGCTACGCCAAGGTGATCAACTTCGGCCTGATCTACGGCATGGGCGCGTTCGGGCTGGCCAGCAACCTCGGCATCGAGCAGAAGGCCGCCCGCGACTACATCGACCGGTACTTCGCCCGTTTCGCCGGCGTCAAGCGCTACATGGACGAGACGCGTGCCAGCGCGGCCGAGACCGGCTACGTCGAGACGCTGTTCGGGCGCCGGGTCTGGCTGCCCGAGATCCGCGGCGGCAACGGGCCGCGTCGCAGCGCCGCCGAGCGGCAGGCGATCAACGCGCCGATGCAGGGCACCGCAGCCGACCTGATCAAGCTGGCGATGATCGCCGTGCAGGACGCGCTCGACCGCGAGGGCCGTGCCACGGCGATGGTGATGCAGGTGCACGACGAACTGGTGTTCGAGGTGCCCGAGGTCGAGCTCGACTGGGCGCGCGAGGCGATCCCGCGGCTGATGTCGGGCGTGGCCCGGCTCGAGGTTCCGCTTCTGGCCGAGGTGGGCGTGGGTCGGAACTGGGAGGAGGCGCACTGAGCGGGTCGCCGTCGCCGGCATCCGCCGGTGCGGATACGGCAGCCCGGTCGCCCGTCGACCGGCCCGAGCGCCTCGTGCGGCCCGACGGCGTCACGGTGGGCTGGCGGGTGTGCACGCCGACCGCAGCGGTCATGGACGGTGCGCCGGCGGCCCCCGTTCCCGCGGTGCTGCTCGTGCACGGGCTCGCCAGCAACCTGAGCCGCTTCGAGGAGTTCGTCGAGCACACCGGCCTGGCCCGGCGGCACGCGATGATCCGGATCGACCTGCGCGGCCACGGGAGTTCGCTGACACGGCGCCGCATCGACCTGCCGACCTGGTGCGACGACCTGGCCGCGGTGCTGGACGCACAGCGCGCCGCCACGGCCATTGTCGTCGGCCACAGCCTGGGCGCGCAGGTGGCGCTGCACTTCGCCGCGCGGCACCGCGGGCGCACCGCGGCCGTGGCGCTGATCGACCCGGTGTTTCGCGAGGCATTGCACGGCCGCTCGCTGTGGTGGACGCGCTCCACGCCGCTGCTGGCCGCGGCGGCCCGCGTCGTGCGCGGCCTGAACGCCCTCGGGCTGCACCGCAGGCGGCTGGAGCCGCTCGACCTGCGCGCCCTGGACCGGCTGGCGCGCGAGGCGCTGCAGTCGCCTGCCGCCGAGCAGGCCTTCATCGAGCGCTACAGCTCGATGCGCGCCGACCTGCGACACGTGCCGCTCGCGGTGTACCTGCAGGACCTGGCCGAGATGTTCCGCGCCGCCCCGCGGCCCTGCGATCTGGACGTGCCGGTGCTGGCGCTGCTGTCCAGCGGCGCCACCTTCGCCGACGCCGACCGGATGCGGGCCCTGCTCGCCGGCCCGCGGGTCACGATCCGGGCGATCGAGTGCCATCACTGGCCGCTGACGGAGCGGCCGCTGGAGGTGCGCCAGGCGATCGAGGAGTGGGTCGGCGCGCTCGGCGCCGCGCCGGACCGGCGCTAGGGCGATGCAGGGCGGGAGTCCTGTCGCGTGCGCTCCGCCTGCATCGGCGCGGCGACCATGATGTCTAGCTGGGCTGGTAGCCGAGCCGCACGTACACCGGCGCAAAGGCCTCGGCCTGCGTCACCTCGACCAGCCGCTCGCGCGACAGCTCGAGCAGCGCGATGAAGGTCACCACCAGCACCGGCACGCCGCGCGAGGGCTCGAACAGGTCGCGGAACTCGAGGAAGCGCCGTCCCTGCAGCTTCTTCAGCACCTGGCTCATGTGCTCGCGCACCGAGAGCTGCTCGCGCGTGATCGTGTGGTGGGCCGTCAGCTTGGCGCGCTGCAGGATGTCGCGCCAGGCGTCGCGCAGGTCGGCGGCGTGCACCTCGGGCCAGCGCGGCTCCAGGCTCTGCTCGACGAAGACCTGCGCGCGCAGGAAGTCGCGGCCCAGCAGCGGCAGCTGCTCCAGGCGGGCCGCCGCCAGCTTGATCTGCTCGTACTCGACGAGCCGGCGCACCAGCTCGGCCCGCGGGTCCTCGGGCTCGGCGCCGTCGGTGCTGCGCCGGGGCGGCAGCAGCATCCGGCTCTTGATCTCGATGAGCATCGCGGCCATCAGCAGGTACTCGCCGGCCAGCTCGAGGTTGCGGGCCCGGATCTGTTCGACGTACTCGAGGTACTGCCGCGTGACGTCGGCCAGCGGGATGTCGAGGACGTTGAAGTTCTGCTTGCGGATCAGGTACAGCAGCAGGTCGAGCGGCCCCTCGAAGGCCTCGAGGAAGACCTCCAGCGCGTCGGGCGGGATGTACAGGTCCTGCGGCAGCGCGAACAGCGGCTCGCCGTACAGGCGGGCGACCGCGACCTGGTCGACCACGTCGGGCTCCGGCGGGGCGGCCGGCACGGGCAGCGCCGCCAGCGCCGCCGCCGGGCCCGCAGCGTCGGTGGGCGGCATCGGGCCGCTCAGGGCTGCGGCCTCGTCTGGTAGACGTAGGGCTGCTGGCGCACGCGCGCCTCGCGCCACTCCTCGAGCGCCTCGTGGTCGATCGGGCGGTCCCACAGCAGCGCGCGTCCGGCGCGTTGCTCGTCCTCGAGGCTGGGCTTGCGGGCCTTCAGGTCGTCGAGGAAGCTGGTGACTTCGGACTTGTACGGCTTCCAGAACAGGGGCATGACGGTGCAGCCGCCGAGCGCGGCTGCCGATTCGCGGATGGCTCATTTTACCGGGGTGCCCGGTGCCTTCCCTGGCGCTGTCACGGACGCCCGCTAAGCTTCGCACCGTGGAGACCGAGCTGAAGTTCCGCATCCCCGCGGCGGCGCTGGCCGGCGTGCGCCGCGCGGTGGCCACCGCGAGTGCGCAGCGCACGCCGCTGGCGGCGGTGTACTTCGACACGGCCGACCGCCGCCTGGCCGCTGCTGGCCTGGCGCTGCGGCTGCGGCGCGAGGGCCGGCGCTGGGTGCAGACCCTGAAGGGTCGCGGCGACGGCGTGGCGGTCCGGCTCGAGCACGAGGTGGTGCTCGAGCCCAGGCGGGGCGAGCCGTCGCTCGACCCGGCGCGCCACGCCGGCACCCCGGCCGGCGCCGCGCTGCAGGCGGCGCTGCGCGGCGGCGAACGCCTGGAAGAGGTGTTCCGCAGCGACGTCCGGCGCACGCACCGGCGGGTGCGCAGCGCGGGCGCGGTGATCGAGCTCGCGCTCGACGAGGGCGAGCTGCGTGCCGGCGGGGCCGGGGGGCGGCGCGAGCCGGTGCGCGAGATCGAATTCGAGCTGCTGTCGGGCCCGCCGGCGGCGCTGCCTGTGCTCGCGGCGCGCTGGGCGGGCCGGCACGGGCTGTGGTGGGATGTCCGCACCAAGGCCGAGCGCGGTTCGCGGCTGGCTGCGGGCGTGGCATCGGTGCCGGCCGTCCGGGCGGCAGCCAGCGCGATCGACCCCGCTGCCGGCACGGCGGCGGCCCTGGCCGGCATGCTGCGCGCTGCGCTGGCGCACGCACTCCCCAACGCCGCCGAGATCGCGCACGGCGACGGCACGCCCGAGCACCTGCACCAGCTGCGCGTGGCGCTGCGCCGGCTGCGCAGCGTGCTGCGCGAGTGCGCCGACTGGGCCGACGACCCGGCGGCGCTGCACGCCCTCGAGGCCGGCTGGCGCGGGCCGTTCGGCCGCCTGGGCAGCGCGCGCGACGCGGATGCGCTGGCGGCCACGCTCGGCCCGCGGCTGGCGGCCGTCGGGGCGCCGCCGTTGCCGGCCGTCGGCCCCGGCGCCGGTGCGGCCGTCCGTCCCGCGGAGGTGGTCTGCAGCATCGAGTTCCAGGCGCTGCTGCTGCGCACGCTGCAGTTCGCGCTGCTGCCGCCGTCGGCAGGCCGGCCGCTGGCGGCGGCCGCCGCCGCCGTGCTGCGCCGGGCGCGCAAGCGGGCGCTGGCCGATCGCGCCGGTTTCGCCGCCGCGCCGGCCGCGGTGCAGCACCGCACGCGCAAGCGGCTGAAGCGGCTGCGCTACGCCTTCGAGTTCCTGATGCCGCTGTATGCGGCGAAGCCGTCGCGCCGGCTGCGCGACGCGGTCGCGGCCGCCGGCGAAGCCCTGGGCGAGCTGAACGACCTCTACGTGGCCGGCGCTGCCTACCAGACCGTGCTGGATCAGGAGCCGCGGGCGTGGTTCGCGCTCGGCTGGCTGGCTGCCGAGCGCAGCCGGGCCGCGGCCGCCGCGGCCGCGGCACTCGACGCGCTGGACCGCGTGCCGCGGCCCTGGCCCGGCAAGGCCCGCGGGTGAGCCGTCCGTCGTCTTGACGGCGCCCGCCGCGCCCGGCAGTTCACCTCTCCCCCTCTCGGGCGGACCGGGCCCGGGCCAGCGCGTCGGCCACGGTGGGCACCATCCCGCCCGGGCCCAGCCGGTCGGCGAAGCCGCTGCGGTGGATCAGCGACAGCGGCTGCTCGCCGGCCTCGGCCAGCACCAGCGCGACGCCGCGCCGGCCGAGCTCGCGGTGCAACTGCTCGAGCGCGTCGAGCCCCGAGCTGTCGAGCAGCAGCATCCGGTGCATCTCGAGCACGACGGTATGGGTCGGCGCGGCCACCAGCGCCGGCAGCGCCTCCACCTTGCCGACGGCGCCGAAGAACAGCGAGCCGAAGAGCTCGAACACCTGGACGCCCGCGGGCAAAGGATCCGGGGTCTGCAGCGGCTGCACGCGGAACAGCGCGCCCATCCGGTAGATGAAGAACGCGCAGGCGAGCACGAGCCCGACCTCGACCGCGACCGTCAGGTCGAACACGACCGTCAGCGCGAAGGTGCCCAGCAGGATCACGCGGTAGGGCAGGTTGAACAGCCGCAGCCGCGCGAACTCGCGCCACTCGCCCATGTTCCAGGCCACGAACATCAGGATGCCGGCCAGTGCCGCGAGCGGCACGTTCAGCGCCAGGGGCGCCGCCAGCAGCATCACGGCCAGCAGCGTCGCCGCGTGCACCATGCCCGCGAGCGGCGTGCGCCCGCCGCTGCGCACGTTGGTCACGGTGCGCGCGATCGTGCCGGTCGCGGGGATGCCGCCGGCCAGCGGCGTGACGACGTTGGCGATGCCCTGCGCCATCAGCTCCTGGTTCGGGTCGTGGCGCGGCACGTCGGCCATGTTGTCGGCAACGCGGGCGCACAGCAGCGACTCGATCGCGCCCAGCAGCGCGATCGTCAGCGTCGGCATCAGCAGCTGCCTGGCGGTGGACCAGCTGAACTCGGGCAGCGCGAGCGCGGGCAGGGTCTGCGGGATGCCGCCGAAGCGCGAGCCGATGGTCTCCACCGGCAGGTGGAGCAGCACGACGGCCAGCGTCGACAGCACCAGCGCCACGACGGTGCCGGGCAGGTGCGCCGCCCAGCGACGCAGGCGGCCGAGCGCGCCCTGCGGGCCGACCGGCATCGCGTAGCTCTTGGGCCAGGCGGCGACGACGGCCAGGCTGCCCGCGGCCACCGCCACCGCCGCCGGGTTCACGGTGCCCAGGTGTGAGGCCAGCGTGCCGATCAGCGCGAAGAAGTCCGCCGGCAGCCGGGGCGTCTCGAGGCCGAGGAAGTCCTTCACCTGGCTCAGGCCGATCAGCACGGCGATCCCGTTGGTGAAGCCGATGACGATGCTCACCGGCACGTAACGCACCAGCGCGCCGAGGCGCAGCAGCCCCATCAGGAGCAGCAGCACGCCGGCGAGCATCGTGGCGATCAGCAGGTTGGGCAGACCGTAGCGCTCGACGATGCCGTAGACGACGACGATGAACGCGCCGGCCGGGCCGCCGATCTGCACGTTGCTGCCGCCGAGTGCGGCGATCAGGAAGCCGGCGATGATGGCCGTGACGAGACCGGCCTCGGGCTCGACGCCGGAGGCGATGGCGAAGGCCATGGCCAGCGGCAGCGCGACGATGCCCACGGTGATGCCGGCGCCGACGTCGGCGGCGACCTGGCGCCGGTCGAGCCCGCGCAGCGCGTCGAGCGCGCGCGGTCGGAACCGGTGCAGCCGGGGAGCGGGCGGCGGCGCCGCGGCCGGGGTCGCTTCCGGGGGCGGTGGCATGCGCGGCGGGGGCTCGCAGCGTGCCGCGTTGCGGCGCTATCGGGTCGCGGCCGAGGCCGGTTTTGCCGGCGCCGCAGCAGCGGCCGGGGCTGCAGGTGCTGCCGGTGCCGCCCCCGCCGTTGCCGGCCGGCCCGCGAGCGGCAGCGCGATGCCGAGGGCGGGCGAGTCGAGCCGCTTGCCCGTGGCCATGGCCTCGCCGCGCGGCGGTTGTACCCAGCCGGGGCGTGCGCCCTGTGGCGGTGCCGCGGGCGCTGTCGATGCCGCTGCCGTGGGTTTCGAGGCGACGGCGGCGGCAGGAGCGGCAGGAGCGCCAGGTGCGGCCGGTGCGGCCTGTGCGGCCGGTGCGGCCGGAGCGCCGGCAGCGGCAGCCGCGTTGGCGGTTGCGGCCGCTGCGGGCGGGGCGGCCGCCGGGGCACGGGCCGCCGCGCTGGCCGTGGCGGGAGCCGAGGCGGCCGCGGCGGCCTCGCTGCCGCGCGGGCCGATCAGCTGCACGCCGGACGTGTTGCCCTTGATCACGCCCCCGCGCGCCTCGGACAGCGGGCGGCCCGAGGGCGGCGGCAGCTGTGCGGCCACCGTCCCGGCCAGCGTCGCGAGCAGGGCTGCTAGCAGGGACTCGAGCAGCACCGGGAGGGGGGCGCGGGGGCAGGGGGGCGGGCAGGGCGGGCGCATCGTCGGGCTCGGCGCGCCGCAGCGGCGCGCCGTTCGGGCGGCAAGACCCCGGAGTCTATCGGGGCTTTGTCGGGCCACTGCCGCACGTCTGTCGCGCCACTGTCGGGCGCGCCGAGCTCCTGGGTGGCGGCTCTCAGCGCACGCGCAGCCCGGGCGTCGCGCCGGCATGGGGCTCCAGCAGGAACAGGCCCGGCGCCGCCTTCTCGTCGCCGTGGCTGGCCGCCAGCACCATGCCCTCGCTGATCCCGAACTTCATCTTGCGCGGGGCGAGGTTGGCCACCATCACCGTCATCCGGCCGACCAGCTGCTCGGGCGCGTAGGCCGAGGCGATGCCGCTGAACACGTTGCGGCTGCGGCCCTCGCCGGCATCGAGCGTCAGGCGCAGCAGCTTGGTGCTGCCCTCGACCCGCTCGGCAGCGACGATCCGGGCGATGCGCAGGTCCACCCGCGCGAAGTCGTCGATGCCGATCTCGGCGCCGATCGCCTCGCCGCCCGGCAGCGCGGGCCCCGCTTCCGCGACGCCGCCGGCCGCCGCGGCCGGTGGCGGCTCGAACAGCGCCTCGACCTGCCGGGCCTCGACGCGCTGCATCAGGTGCCGGTACTCGCCGATGAAGTGCGAGCCCCCGTGCGAGATCGACCGCTGTGCATCCGCCCACTGCAGCGGTGCGATCTTCAGGAACGACTCGACCTGGGCGGCCAGGGCGGGCAGCACCGGCTTGAGATAGACGGTGAGGACGCGGAAGGCCTCGATGCAGACCGTGCAGGCGTCGTGCAGAGCCGGGTCCATGCCGGGCTGCCGGGCGAGCTCCCAGGGCTTGGTGCGGTCGACGTACTCGTTGACGCGGTCGGCCAGCAGCATCACCTCGCGCAGCGCCTTGCCGAACTCGCGCGTGTCGTACAGCTCGCGCACCGTGCCGGCGTGGGCCCGCAGGCCGTCGAGCAGCGCGCGGCCCTCGACGCCGACGTCCTCCGACAGCCGGCCGCCGAAGCGCTTGTTCAGGAAGCCGGCGGCGCGGCTGGCGATGTTGACGTACTTGCCCACCAGGTCGCTGTTGACGCGGGCGACGAAGTCGTCGGCGACGAAGTCGAGGTCCTCGACGCGGCTGTTGAGCTTGGCGCAGATGTAGTAGCGCAGCCACTCCGCGTTCAGCCCCAGCTGCAGGTAGCGCAGCGGGCTGATCCCGGTGCCGCGGCTCTTGCTCATCTTCTCGCCGCTGACGGTGAGGTGGCCGTGGACGTAGACGAAGTCGGGCACCTTGCGGCCGCTGAAGTGCAGCATCGCCGGCCAGAACAGCGTGTGGAAGGTGACGA
This sequence comes from Rubrivivax sp., assembly GCA_020248915.1. Classification (GTDB taxonomy): domain Bacteria; phylum Pseudomonadota; class Gammaproteobacteria; order Burkholderiales; family Burkholderiaceae_C; genus Rubrivivax. Next base: position 134,098 of record JADCGP010000012.1, read on the forward strand.
TGTCCTTGCCGATGAAGTGCACCTGCTCCACCGCGGGGTCGGCCAGGAAGGCGTCGAGGTCGCGCCCGCTGCGCGCCAGCCAGGCCTGCAGCGAGGCCAGGTAGCCGATCGGCGCGTCGAGCCAGACGTAGAAGTACTTGCCCGGCGCGTCCGGGATCTCGATGCCGAAGTAGGGCGCGTCGCGGCTGATGTCCCAGTCGCCCAGCAGCGGGCGGCCGTCCTCGCCGGGCCGGAACCACTCGCGCACCTTGTTGGCCACCTCGGGCTGAAGGCGGCCGCTGCCGGTCCAGCGCTCGAGGAAGTCGACGCAGCGCGGGTCGGACAGGCGGAAGAAGAAGTGGTCGCTCGAGCGCAGCACCGGCGTGGCGCCCGACAGCGCCGAGTACGGGTTCTTCAGCGCGGTGGGCTGGTAGACGGCGCCGCAGACCTCGCAGTTGTCGCCGTACTGGTCCTTCGCGCCGCAGTTCGGGCACTCGCCCTTGACGAAGCGGTCGGGCAGGAACATGCCCTTGTCGGGGTCGTAGAACTGCTCGACGCTGCGCACGTCGATCAGGCCGGCCTCGCGCAGGGCGACGTAGATGCTCCGGGCGAGCGCGTGGTTCTCGGGGGCGTCGGTGCTGTGCCAGTGGTCGAAGGCGATGTGGAAGCCCTCGAGGTACGGCGCGCGTCCGGCCGCGACTTCGGCCACGAAGGCCTGCGGCGTCTTGCCCGCCTTCTCGGCGGCGATCATGATCGGCGCACCGTGGGCGTCGTCGGCGCAGACGAAGTGCACCTCGTGGCCGAGCATGCGCTGCAGCCGCACCCAGGTGTCGGCCTGGATGTACTCCATGACGTGGCCGATGTGGAACGGGCCGTTGGCGTAGGGCAGCGCGGTCGTGACGAAGAGCTTGCGGGTCATCCTGCGGATTCTAGGTACCCGGCCTCCATGGACTTGGGCGCTCCGCTAGACTGCGCCGCCTTCTCGAAGCGACCCGACCGGACCGCAGGTCCGCACCCGCCATGCCCGTCACCGAAGCCGCGCTGCTGGAAGCCCTGAAGTCCGTCGTCGACCCGGACACGGGCAAGGACTTCGTCTCGACCAAGGCGCTGAAGAACCTGCGCATCGAAGGCGGCCGCGTCGCGTTCGACGTCGAGCTCGGCTACCCGGCGCTGAGCCGCCACGAGCTGCTGCGCAGCGCGCTCGAGGCGGCAGCGCGCACGGTGCCCGGGGTCGACGGCGTCGCCGTGTCGATCGCCACGCGCATCGCCAGCCACGCGGTGCAGCGCGGCGTGCAGCTGCTGCCGGGCGTGAAGAACATCGTCGCCGTGGCCTCGGGCAAGGGCGGCGTCGGCAAGAGCACGACCACCGTCAACCTGGCGCTCGCGCTGGCCGCCGAGGGCGCGCGCGTGGGCATCCTCGACGCCGACATCTACGGCCCCAGCCAGCCCATGATGATGGGTATCTCGGGCCGCCCCGACAGCCGCGACGGCAAGACCATGGAGCCGCTCGAGAACCACGGCGTGCAGGTCATCAGCATCGGCTTCATGGTCGAGCCCGACCAGGCAATGATCTGGCGCGGCCCGATGGCCACGCAGGCGCTCGAGCAGCTGCTGCGCCAGACCAACTGGCGCGACCTCGACTACCTGCTCGTGGACATGCCGCCCGGCACCGGCGACATCGCGCTGACGCTGAGCCAGCGCGTGCCGCTGACCGGCGCGGTGATCGTCACGACGCCGCAGGACATCGCGCTGATCGACGCGCGTAAGGCGCTGAAGATGTTCGAGAAGGTCGGCGTGCCGATCCTGGGCGTCGTGGAGAACATGGCGGTCTACTGCTGCCCGAACTGCGGCCACACCGAGCACATCTTCGGCGCCGACGGCGGCCGCCGGATGGCGGCGCAGTACGGCGTCGACTACCTCGGGGCGCTGCCGCTGACGATGAAGATCCGCGAGCAGGCCGACAGCGGCCGCCCGACCGTGGCGGCCGAGCCCGACGGCGAGATCGCCGGCCTGTACAAGGCGGTCGCGCGCCGCGTGGCCGTGCACGTGGCCGCCAAGGCGAGGGACTTCAGCGCGAAGTTCCCGACCATCACGGTCAGCAAGACCACCTGACAGGCCGCGGCGCGTCCGCACGCCGAGGAGCCGACGACGATGCAGCGCAGCGACCGTGAACGACTCTGGGCGCGGGTGCAGTGGCTGCTGCGCCAGCCGCCGGCCGCCGATGACGCCGAGCTGCGCCGTGCCGCGCGGATGCTCGCGTCGTCGCGCAGCGACGCGGTCGAGCTGCTGCTCGCGCGCTGGCTGGCCGAGGGCGCTTCGGCGCCGGGCATCGCCGCCGGCGCGGTGGGGGGTGCGACGGGCGTGGCCGACGCTGACGGCCCCGCGGCAGGCGGCGTCTCCGGGGCCCCTCCGGCTGCGCGGCGCGCCGCCGGCTTCGGCCTGCGCGAGGCGGCCCTCCTGGGTGCGGGGCTGGCCGGCGGGGCGCTGGCGGCCGGCGCGCTCTGCGACGAGGACGGCCTCGACTGGGGCTGAGCCCGGGCGGACCGCCGCGCGGGCGTCCACCGCGATGCCGGCGCTGCGCGGCCTGGCTCAGGGGGCGGTGTCCGGAGCCGCCTGGCTGTCGCGGCTTTGCTGCGCCAGCCGCTCGAGTTGCGCCGCCGTGTTCGCGCCGGCCAGTGCGGCGCGATCGCCGGGCCGGTCGAACAGCACGCGCACGTGGCGCCTGCCGGCGGCGAAGTCCTCGACCCTGCGCCCGCCGCCGGCAAGGAACCCGGCCAGCGCACCGCGCAGTGCGCAGCGCAGCAGCAGGAACACGGGCTGCGGCTGCAGGCGGCCGTCCGGTTCGCGCGTCACCGGGAGCGCCAGCTCGGCGTCGGCCTCGGCCGCGGCGGCTGCCAGCCGCTCGACCAGGTCGCCGGGCAGGCGGGGCGCGTCGCAGGGCACCGCCATCAGCCACTGGGTGGGGGCCTGTGCCAGCCCGGCCACGATGCCGGCCAGCGGACCGGGCTGGCCGGGCAGCGTGTCGGCCAGAACCGGCGCGCCGAGCGCGGCGTAGGCCTCGAGGTTGCGGTTGGCACTGATCCGCATCGGCCCGACCTGCGGCGCGAGCCGCTCGATGGCGTGGGCGGCCAGCGGCCGGCCGAGAAACCCGGCCAGGCCCTTGTCGACGCCGCCCATCCGGCTGCCGCGCCCGCCGGCGAGCACGAGCCCGGTGACTTGTTCGCGGGCGGGCATCGGGCGGCGCGGCCAGGCCGTCAGAGCAGGTCGGCCAGCGGCCAGACCTCGACCGGTTCGCCGGCCGCCACCGCGCCGCGCCCGTGCTCGAGCACCACAAGCACGTCGGCCGCGCAGAGGCTGCTGAGCATCCCCGCGCCCTGCTGCGCGAGCGGGCGCACCGCCCAGAGGCCGTCGACGGTGCGCTCGTAGCAGGCGCGCAGGTACTCGGTGCGCCCCGGGCGCTTGGCGATCGGCTCGGCGCAGGGCAGACGCCAGGCCGGCCGCGGCGGCGCCGCGGTGCCGGCCAGCGCGAGCAGCGGCTCGCGCACGAACACGAGGAACGCCACCAGGGCCGCCACCGGGTTGCCCGGCAGCGCGAACAGGACCGCCGGGCCGGCCGCCGCCCGAGGCACCCCATGCAGCGGACCGAAGGCGAACGGGCGGCCGGGTCGGATCGCGACCTTCCAGAAGGCCACTTCGCCCAGGCGCGCCAGCACGTCGCGGACGTGGTCGGCGTCTCCCGCGCTGACGCCGCCGGTGGTGAGCACGACGTCGGCACAGGCCGCGGCGTCCCGCAACGCGGCCTCGAGCTCGCCCGGCCGGTCGGGCCGCAGCCCCAGGTCGATCACCTCCACCGGCATCCGCGCGAGCGCGGCGCCGAGCGCGTGGCGGTTGCTGTCGTACACCTGGCCGGGGGCGCGCGGCGCGCCGGGCGCGGCCAGTTCGTCTCCGGTGGACAGCAGCGCGACGCGCAGCCGCGGCCGCAGGTCGAGCGCCGTCAGGCCGAGCGATGCCGCGAGGCCGATGTCGGCGGGCCGCAGCCAGCGCCCGGCGGCAAGCGCCGTGCCGCCGGCCGCGAGGTCCTCACCGCGGCGGCGCCGGTGGTTGCCGCGGGCGACCACGCCCGCAGGCACCAGGATCCGCGACGGTGTGCCGCCCGCATCCTGCGCCAACGGCTGCGCGAGCTCGAGCGGGACCACCGTGTCGGCGCCTTCGGGCATCACCGCGCCCGTCATGATGCGCAGGCAGCAGCCTATGCCGAGCGTGCCGCGCCACGGCGGCCCGGCGTGCAGCACCCCGGCCACGTCCAGCTCCAGCGCAGCGCCGGGGCCGAGCGCGCGGCCGTCGAACGCAAAGCCGTCCATCGCCGCGTTGTCGTGCGCGGGCACGTCGATCGGCGAGGGCAGGTCGGCCGCCAGCACGCGCCCGGCCGCAGCGGCCAGCGGGATGCGTTCGACGGCACCCGCCGGCGCGGCAGCCACGTCGCGGAGCGCGCGCGCCAGCGCCGCATGCGCTTCGCCGACGGTGAGCACCGGCGTGCCGTGGGCGTGAACGGGGGAGCGGGTGGCGGGCATCGGCTGTCGGGCGGGCGGAGCCGGCCGGTGCCGGCGGCCGCCTTCAAGCCCGGCTCGGGATTGTCGCGCGGCGACGCACGCGATCGCCTCGGCATCGGCCCCGAAGGACGGGGTGCCCGCGGGCCGCGGCGCCCTGTGCAACACTGCAGGCCCGCCCCCCCCCTCCCGACGCCTGCCCGACTCACCACCGGGCCGCCCCATGGAACTGCTGTTCGTCGCCGATCCGCTCGAGTCGTTCAAGATCCGCAAGGACTCGACCTACCAGATGATGGTGGAGGCTGCCGCGCGCGGCCACACGCTGCTGGCCTGCGAGCCGCGCCACCTGCGCTGGACGAGCGGCGGGCGCGTCGAGGCCGGCGTGCGCGAGATCGCGCTGGCGCCTGCGTCTGGCGCTGCACTCCGGAGCGGCGACGACGGCGCGTGGTTCGAGGTGCGCGCCGAGCGGGTGCTGGCGCTGGCCGATGCGGGCGCGGTGCTGATGCGCAAGGACCCGCCCTTCGACAGCGAGTACTTCTACGCCACGCACCTGCTGGGCCAGGCCGAGCGCGAGGGCGCGCGCGTGTTCAACCGTCCCGCGGCGCTGCGGGAGCATCCCGAGAAGCTCGCGATCCTGGAGTTCCCGCAGTTCGTGCCGCCCACGCTGGTCACGCGCGAGGAGTCGGACATCCGGCGCTTCCATGCCGAGCACGGCGACGTGATCCTCAAGCCCCTCGACGGCATGGGCGGGATGGGCATCTTCCGCGTCGGTGCCGATGGCCTGAACCTCGGCAGCATCGTCGAGACGCTGAACCGCCACGGCGCGCAGACGGTCATGGTGCAGAGGTTCCTGCCGGCGATCGCGGCGGGCGACAAGCGGGTGCTCGTGATCGGCGGCGAGCCGGTGCCCTTCTGTCTGGCGCGCATCCCGCAGGGCAGCGAGGTGCGCGGCAACCTCGCCGCGGGCGGCAAGGGCGTCGCCCAGCCGCTCTCGCCGCGCGACCGCGAGATCGCCACCACGCTCGGCCCCGTGCTCGCCGCGCGCGGGCTGCTGCTGGTGGGCCTGGACATCATCGGCGAGTGCCTGACCGAGATCAACGTGACCAGTCCGACCTGCTTCGCCGAGATCAGCGCCCAGAGCGGCTTCGCGGTGGCGCGCATGTTCATCGACCGCCTCGAGGCGGCGCTCGCATGAGCGCGCCCGACCCGCAGGCCCCGGCGGCCCGGGAGGCGCTGCGCGCCCTGCTCGACCGCGGCGCGGCCTTCGACGCCGAGTACGGCGCCTCGCTGTCGACGCACCGGCCGATGGCGCTGGTGGCGCTGTGGCGGCTGGGCGCCACGCCGGCGCGGCTGGAGGCGTTTGCGGCGCAGTACGAGCGCAGGCTGCAGCCGATGCCGCCCGCCGAGCCCTGGCCGCCAGGCGACCCCTGGCCCGACCGCCTGGGCGACCCGCGCGCCTGGCCGGTCTACCGGCACCTGTTCGCGCAGTGGCTGGCCCACGAAGGCGCCGACATGCTGCCGCAGGCGCTGCCGCGGCTGCTGCAGGGGGCGGGGGCGGCCGCCTTCCACGGCCTGATCCGCACGGCCTACGCTATCGAGGCGGCCCATCCTGCCGAACTGGCCGATGCGCTCGCCTACTGGGCCTGCCGCTGGCTCGACCTGGGCGGCGCGGTCGCATCGACGGCGTCGGGGGCATCCGCGACGGCCGACCCGGCCGCGCTTCTGGCCGGGTTGCGACCGGCGCCGGCCGCCTCCGGGCTCGTCGTGCACCGGATGCAAGCTGCGGCCGGCAGCCGCGGCTTCGATCGCGCGGTGGCGGCGCTGCGCATCGACGCCGGGTCGACGCTGCCCAGGCTGGCGCGGCTCGCCGCCCGGCTGCACGCGCGCAGCGGCGACTTCATGGCGCTGCACCTCGTGACCAGCGCCCAGGCGCTGCGTGTGCTGCTGCCCCACGTCGACCCGGACGACGTGCCCGCAGCGCTGGCGGCCTACTGGCGGGCCTACGCCGCCGGCGTCGTGGCCGCCGCGCTGCCGCCCGGTCGCGCGCCGGTCGCGCGCCCGTGGGACGAACTGGTGGCGGCCGCCCTGGCCAGCGACGACGAGCACCGGGTCAAGCTGGTCGATGCCGCGCGCGAGGAGCAGCGCCACCACGGCGGCGCCGACGACTGGCAGCGCGCCGCGACGCGCGCGGTGCTCCCCGAGGGCGCCCCGACGGCTTCGCGCCGCGGCGCGCGCCACACGCCCTCCAATGGACGACCGCTGAACGCGCCATGAGCAACGCCCCCGTCGACCTGCGCTCGGACACCGTCACCCGCCCCACCGACGCGATGCGCGCCGCGATGGCCGCCGCGCCCGTGGGCGACGACCAGTACGGCGAGGACCCGACCACCAACCTGCTGCAGGAGCGCTGTGCCGCGCTGCTGGGCAAGGAGGCGGCGCTGTGGATGCCCAGCGGCACGATGAGCAACCAGGTCGCCCTGCGCGTGCTGACGCGTCCGGGCGACGAGGTGGTGGCCAGCCGCGAGTGCCATGCCGCCTGGCACGAGGCCGGCGGGGCAGCCGCCAACGCCGGGGTGCAGATCGTCGAGGTCGGCACCGACGGCCTGTTCACCGTCGAGGACTTCGAAGCCGCGATCAAGCCCGCCAGCCTGCCGGTGTTCGCACCGACCACGCTGGTGCAGGTCGAGAACACGCACAACCGCGGCGGCGGCCTGGTGTTCCCGCAGCAGCAGGTCGAACGCATCTGCGACGCGGCGCGCGCGCGCGGCATCTCCAGCTTCCTCGACGGTGCGCGGCTGTGGAACGCCAGCGTCGCTTCCGGCCTGACGGAAGCCCGGCTCGCGGCGCCCTTCGACCTCGTGTCGGTGGCCTTCAGCAAGGGCCTCGGCGCGCCCGCCGGCTCGCTGCTGGCGGGCTCGAAGGCGCTGATCGCGCGCGCCAACCGCCACCGCCGGATGCTGGGCGGGGCGCTGCGCCAGAACGGCATCCTGGCCGCCGCCGCGCTGCACGGCATCGACCACCATCGCGAACTGCTGGCACTCGACCACCGCCATGCGCGCACGCTGGCAGCCATGCTCGCCCCGAGCCCGGCCGTGCAGATCGACCTGGCCACCGTGCAGACCAACATCGTCATCTTCCGCCTGACGCCCGCATGCCCGTTCGACGCCCCCGGCCTGGTGGCGCGGGCGCGCGAGCGCGGGGTGCTGGTGTCGGCCTTCGCGGCGCGCACGGTGCGCGCGGTGACGCACCTGGACGTCAGCGCGGCGCAGGTCCAGCGCGCCGGCGAGGTGCTGCGCGAGATCCTCGGCTGAGGATCGGCGGGGCGGAGGAGGGCACCCGGCCCGGGCGTTCCCGGGGCGCAGGCCGGCCGCTCTGGCCGCCTGGCAGGGTGGGATCGGGTGCGCCCGGAGACCCGGCCGGTATCCGCGTCAGCGGGCGACGGGGTGCGCGAGGTCGCGCACGCGCGTCGGGCCGGCACGACCCTCGACCTCGGCCACCAGGCCCTTGAAGAAGCCGGCCAGCGCGAGCAACTCCAGCACGACGAACATCGGCCCGACCAGCAGGCCGACCAGGTCGTCGGCGAAGGCGGGCTTGCGGCCCTCGTAGTAGTGGCCGACGAACTGGATCATCCAGCCGACGGCGAAGAAGCCCAGGCCCCAGGCCAGCCAGGTGCCGACACTGGCCCCGGCGCTGGCCTGGTGCGCCAGCGCGATCAGCAGCCCCACGGCCCCCGCCGTGGCCACGCCGATGCCCAGGCGCCCGCGGCTCACGTACCAGAGCGCCGCCAGTGCGAACACCACCCACGCCGGCGTCAGCGCCAGGCCCGCGAGCACGAAGGACGGCCGAGCCAGCAGCACGCCGACGGCAAACACGATCATCGGCACGCCGACGAAGTGCGTGACGATGTTGCGGCGGTCGCGGTGGTGCTCGGCGTACTGGGCGAGCAGGTCGAGCGCGGGGCGGAAGGGCGAGGCCATGGCAGGCTCCGGGACGACGACGGGATCATCGTAGCGCGTCCCTAGAATGCCCGCTCGCCCCGGCGCCGCCCGGGCCGCGCACCCCGACACGAGAGCCCGATGAGCATCAAGAGCGACCGTTGGATCCGCCGCATGGCCGAGCAGCACGGCATGATCGAGCCGTACGAGCCGGGGCAGGTCCGGCAGGCGGCAGACGGCCACCGCATCGTCAGCTACGGCACCTCGAGCTACGGCTACGACATCCGGTGCGCGCGCGAGTTCAAGGTCTTCACCAACATCCATTCGACCGTCGTCGACCCGAAGAACTTCGACGAGAAGAGCTTCGTCGACATCGAGGGCGACGTCTGCATCATCCCGCCCAACAGCTTCGCCCTGGCGCGTACGGTCGAGTACTTCCGCATCCCGCGCAACGTGCTGACGATCTGCCTGGGCAAGAGCACGTACGCGCGCTGCGGGATCATCGTCAACGTGACCCCGTTCGAGCCCGAGTGGGAGGGCTTCGTGACGCTGGAGTTCAGCAACACGACGCCGCTGCCGGCCAAGATCTACGCCGGCGAGGGCTGCGCGCAGGTGCTGTTCTTCGAGAGCGACGAGGTCTGCGAGACCAGCTACCGCGACCGCGGCGGCAAGTACCAGGGCCAGCGCGGCGTGACGCTGCCCAAGACCTGACAGGGGCGACGCCGGCTGGCGCGAGCGCCCGGGGCTGGCCGGCGGCGGGCCCGGCAAGTGCTAGGAGGCACCCGATGAGCGAGTCTGCGCGCCACCTCGAGCGGATGGCCGGCCTGCGAGCCGGCGGCAAGGGCAAGGTCGTCTCCGCGTCCGAGGCGATGGCCCTGGTGCGCGACGGCGACACGGTGGCCACCAGCGGCTTCGTCGGCATCGGCTTTGCCGAGGGCCTGGCGGTGGCGCTCGAGCAGCGCTTCCTGGCCCAGGGCGCGCCGCGCGGCCTGACGCTGGTGTATGCGGCCGGCCAGGGCGACGGCAAGACGCGCGGGCTCAACCACCTCGCGCACGAGGGCCTCGTGCGCCGCGTGATCGGCGGCCATTGGGGCCTGGTGCCCGCGCTCGGGCGGCTGGCCGTCGAGGACCGCATCGAGGCCTGGAACCTGCCGCAGGGCGTGATCTCGCACCTGTTCCGCGACATCGCCGCGGGCAAGCCGGGGCACCTGAGCCGCGTCGGGCTGGGCACCTTCGTCGACCCGCGCCACGGCGGCGGCTGCGTGAACGCGCGCACGGCCGCGCTGGCCGAGCAGCCGGTGCGCCTGATGCCGCTCGACGGCGAGGACTACCTGTTCTACAAGGCCTTCCCGATCGACGTCGCGCTGATCCGCGCCACCACGGCCGATCCGGACGGCAACCTGACGATGGAGCGCGAGGCGCTGACGCTGGAGAGCCTGGCCATCGCGATGGCCGCGCGCAACTCCGGCGGCATCGTCGTCGCGCAGGTCGAGCGGCTCGCGCAGGCGCACTCGCTGCCGGCGCGGCAGGTCAAGATCCCCGGCGTTCTGGTGGATTGCGTGGTGGTGGCCGAGCGGCCCGAGCACCACATGCAGACCTTCGCCGAGCCCTACAGTCCGGCCTTCGCCGGCGAGCTGCGCGTGCCGCCGGCCGCCGTCGAGCCGATGCCGCCGGGGCGGCGCAAGTGCATCGCGCGCCGCGCGGCGCTGGAGCTGCGGCCGAACGCGGTCGTCAACCTGGGCATCGGCATGCCCGAGGGGGTGGCCGCGGTAGCCGCCGAGGAGAAGGTGATCGACCTGATCACGCTGACGGCCGAGCCCGGCGTGATCGGTGGCATCCCGGCCGGCGGCCTGAACTTCGGCGCCGCGGTCAACACGCAGGCCGTCATCGACCAGCCCTACCAGTTCGACTTCTACGACGGCGGCGGCCTGGACATCGCCTTCCTCGGCCTGGCGCAGCTCGATGCCGAGGGCAACGTCAACGTCAGCCGGTTCGGCCCGCGGCTGGCCGGTGCCGGCGGCTTCATCAACATCAGCCAGAACGCGCGCCGCGTGGTGTTCGTCGGCAGCTTCGAGGCCGACGGGCAGGCCAAGCTCGTGCCGCAGGTCGAGCACCGCACCTTCAGCGGCCGCGAGGCGTGGCGGCGGCAGCAGCCGGTGCTGTACGTGACCGACCGGGCGGTGTTCGGCCTGCACGAGCGCGGCATCGAGCTGCTGGAGATCGCCCCCGGCCTGGACCTGCAGCGCGACGTGCTCGACCGGATGGGCTTCGCGCCCGTGGTCGAGCGGCCACCGCGGCCGATGGACGCCTCGGTGTTCGGCGACGGCCCGATGGGGCTGCGCGCCCGGCTGCTGATGCTGCCGCTGGCCGACCGCTTCGGCTACGACCCGGCCAGCCGCACCTTCCACGTCAACTTCGAGCGCCTGTCGATCCGCACCCGCGACGACGTCGAGGCCGTGCGCCGCGAGATCGAGGCCCGCCTCGAGCCGCTCGGCCACAAGGTGTACGGGGTCGTCAACTACGACCACTTCACGCTCGACCCGGAGGTCGAGGACGACTGGGCGGCGATGGTGCGCGAGCTGGTCGACCGCCACTACCTCGCCGTCACCCGGTACACGACGAGCGGCTTCCTGCGCAGCAAGCTCGGTGCGGCGCTGGCGGCGCGCGGCGTGGCGCCGCATATCCACGAGTCGGCGGCCGAGGCGCGGCGCGCGCTCGACGGGGTCTGAACACCCCAGGTCCGGGCTGCGCCCGGCCCGCCCACCGAGGGGGGTCGGGGCGTCCGCCTGCGGGCGCGGAACGGTGCTCGGCCCGTGGCGTCTGCGCTGCCGCGGATCGGGCGCGCCTTTCGGGCCCAATTCGCGGCCTCGGGCCGCCGTGACGCCAGCCACAATCAGTGCTCCACTGGGCGGAGTCTCGATGCCGGTCGTTGCCGTCGTCAATCGCAAGGGGGGCAGCGGCAAGAGCACGCTGGCCACCCACCTGGCCGGATACCTGGCAACTCGCGGCACGCCCGTGATGCTGGGCGACGTCGATCGCCAGCAGAGCACCGTGCCCTGGCTGCGGCGCCGCGCATCCCGTGTGCCGGGTGGCGCGCCGATCGTCAGCTGGGTGATCGACCCGCGCAACACGCTGCGCCCGCCCGCCGGCGTGGCGCACGTCGTGCTGGACACGCCCGCAGCGCTGCAGGGATTCGAACTGCAGCGGCTGCTCAACTATGCGGACGCGGTGCTCGTGCCGCTGAACGACTCGCCGTTCGACCGCGAGGCGGCGGCGGCCTGCATCGCCGAGTTGCGCGCGCATCCGCGCGTGGCGACCGGCCGCGTGCGGCTGGGGGTGGTGGGCATGCGCGTCGATTCGCGCACCCGCGGCGCGCAGGCGCTGCACGACTGGGCCGCCGCTCTCGACGTCCCGCTGGTGGCGACGCTGCGCGCGACACAGCAGTACGTTCGCGGGGCCGAGCAGGGCCTGACGCTGTTCGACCTGCCGCCCGATCGGACCGAGGTCGACCGCGCGCAGTGGCAGCCGCTGCTCGACTGGCTGAAACCGGTCATCGACCCACCCCGGGCGGCCGCGGACCCGCGCGTTCCCCGGCTGCCGACGGCTGGCGCAGGCACATCGCGCGAGCCGGTGCGGTCGGTGCTCCGTGCAGGATCCGACGATGTCGCCGTGCTGTCCCGTCCGGTGGCTGAGGCGACGGCGGCCGCGCCCGTCAGGCCGCCTGTCGTGACGACGGTCCGTGCGGTGCGTTCGATGCCGGGCCCGGCTGCCCCGGTCGCGCCCACGGCGACGCCTGTCCCCCAGGCCACCGGCTGGCGCCGCGTGTTGTCGTGGCTGAGCCCGCGCCCGCCGCAGGCGCTTCGCGGCCCGGGTCCATAGCGGTCGAAGCGGCGGGAGCGTCGCCAGGGTTGCCCGCGCCGTCGCGCTCGCGGCTCTTCAGGCATCCCGGCGCACTCGGGTCGGGCCGGAGGTTCCGGCCGTCTCAGCCCGGCGCATCGTGCTGCGGCGGCCGTGCGGCCTCGTAGGCCGAGGGTGTGACGCCGCTGCGCGCCAGGAAGTCCCGCACGTGCAGCACCGCCTGCGCCCCGAGCGCGCTGCCGTGGTGCGGATGGTGCAGGATCTGCTCCATGCGACCGATCCGCGCCCGCACCCGGCCGCCCGAGAGCGGCTCCAGCTCGGCGCCGACGTGGCGCAGCAGCGACTCGATCTCGCGGAAGTGCAGGTTGGCGTTGGGCGGATCGTGGAAGATGGTCCGGATCAGGTGCGCGTGATGGCGACTCATGGCAATGCGGCGCGCGGCGCCGTCGGTGCGGATCCTGGCAAGCAGCCTAGCCCCGTGCGACCGTGCCGGCCTTGTCCTGGCGCAACGCCAGTGGCCAGGACGCGCCGCGCGGTGGCGGCGAGTGCGGCCGCCGTCGCCGTGGCGTGGTCCACAGTCGGCTGCGCCCCGCAGCCCCAGGCCCCTGCCGTGCCGGCGGACGTGGCGCGCAGCGCCACGCACTTCGAGGTCTGGCGCCGGGACGGTGCCGGGTCCCTGGCCGGGGACCTCGCCGCACTCGAGGCCTCGCTCGCCGATGCGGGCCTGGCCGGCGTCGTGCCGCTGCACGAGCTGCTGCGCTCGGCGTCGGCCTGGCGCGAGTGCGGCGGCGCACCGTACGCGGTTCCGCCGCGGCCGCAGTGGCCGGCCGTGCACCGGGTGCTCGCCCTGGTGGCCGAACTGCGGCGGCAGCGCCTGCTGGACTCGATCGAGGTGCACTCGGGCTACCGCGACGCGGCGCTGAACGCCTGCGCCGGCGGCGCGCGGCGCAGCGCGCACCTGGTGGCGTTCGCGCTCGACTTCACGGTGCCGGCAGGCGCCGACCCGACCGCCGGCCTGTGCGCGTTCTGGCGCCGTGAGGGAGCGGCGTGGTCGATGGGGCTGTCGCGCTACCCGAGCGGACGCATCCACGTCGACACGCTGGGCTGGCGCACCTGGGGCGCCGACGGGACGTCGGCCACGTCGGCCTGCACCCTGTCGCCATGAGCGCCGCGCGGGCGGCGCACGGCCGCCCAGGGTGCTACATCACCGCGCCCAGCTGCCAGGGCACGAACTCGTTCTGCCCGTAGCCGTGCAGCTCGCTCTTCGTGCGCCTGCCCGAGGCCGTCTCGAGCATCAGCCGGAAGATGCGCTCGCCGGCCTCGTCCACCGTCTCCAGGCCCTCGACGATGCCGCCGCAGTCGATGTCGATGTCCTCCTGCTGCTTGCGCCACAGAGCCGTGTTCGTGCTCAGCTTCAGCGAGGGCGAGGGCGCGCAGCCGTAGGCGGAGCCGCGGCCGGTGGTGAAGCAGATGAGGTTGGCGCCGCCGGCCACCTGGCCGGTGGCCGACACCGGGTCGTAGCCCGGGGTGTCCATGTAGACGAAGCCTTGCGCGCGCACCGCCTCGGCGAACTCGACGACGTCGACCAGGTTCGTGGTGCCGCTCTTGGCGATCGCGCCCAGGCTTTTCTCGAGGATGGTGGTCAGTCCGCCGGCCTTGTTGCCCGCCGACGGGTTGTTGTCCATCTGCATGCCGTTGCGCGCGGTGTAGGCCTCCCACCACGCGATGCGGGCGAGCAGCTTGTCGGCCACCGCGGGGCTGACGGCGCGGCGCGTGAGCAGATGTTCGCCGCCGTAGATCTCGGGCGTCTCGCTCAGGATGGCCGTGCCGCCGTGGCGCACGAGCCGGTCGACCGCCGCGCCCAGCGCCGGGTTGGCGCTGATGCCCGAGTAGCCATCGCTGCCGCCGCACTGCAGGCCGACGACCAGGTGCCGGGCAGGCACGGGGCGGCGCACCACGCGGTTGGCCGCCGGCAGCATCTCGCGGACGATCTCGATGCCGCGGGCCACCGTCCTGGCCGTGCCGCCGGTGTCCTGGATGCTGAAGGTGCGCAGCGCGGCACCCTCGGCCAGGCCCTCCTGCGCCACCAGGCCCTGGATCTGGTTCGTCTCGCAGCCCAGGCCGACGATCAGCACCGCGGCGAAGTTGGCGTGCCGCGCGTAGCCGCCCAGCGTGCGGCGCAGCACGCGCAGTTCCTCGCCGTCGCTGGCGGTGGCGCAGCCCATGCCATGGGTCAGCGCGACCACGCCATCGACGTTGGGGAAGGGCTCCAGCGACTCGGGCCGGATGTCGCGCCGGAAGTGGTCGGCGATCGCCCGCGCGGCGGTGGCCGAGCAGTTCACGCTGGTCAGCACGCCGATGTAGTTGCGCGTGGCCACGCGCCCGTCGTGGCGCACGATGCCCTCGAACGTGGCGGGTTCGGCCACCAGGGCGGTGGGCTGCGCGCCTGCGCACGGCTCGTGCGTGCGCTCGAAGCGGCTGAAGGCGAGGTTGTGCACGTGCACGTGCTGCCCCGGCGCGATGGCCTGCGTGGCGGTGCCGATGATCTGGTCGTAGCGGCGCACCGGCTCGCCGGCGGCGATTGCCGCGGTGGCGACCTTGTGGCCGGGCGGCACGAGGCCCGCCACCGTGATGCCCTCGTCGTCGAGCCGCTGGCCCGAGACGAGCTGGCGCCGCGCGATGACGACGTTGTCGCGCGGGTGGATGCGGATGACGGGGCTGCTCATCGGGAGGTCGGGTGGGAGGCGATCCGTTGCCGGTCAGCGGCCGACCGGTCGTCGATCAGCCGTCGATCAGCTCCGGGTTCCAGGCGTGCACCTCCTGGCGCTGCTCGCCGAGGCGCTCGATGCCCAGCCGCACCACGTCGCCCGGCTTCAGGTACACGGGTGCCGGCTTGACGCCCATGCCCACGCCGGGGGGCGTGCCGGTGGTGATGCAGTCGCCAGGCTCCAGCGTCATGAAGCGCGAGAGGTAGCTCACCAGCGTGGCCACGCCGAAGATCATCGTCCGCGTGTTGCCGTTCTGGTAGCGGTGGCCGTTGACCTCGAGCCACATGCCGAGGTTCTGCGGGTCGCCCACCTCGTCGGAAGTCACGAGCCAGGGGCCGATCGGGCCGAAGGTGTCGCAGCCCTTGCCCTTGTCCCACTGGCCGCCGCGCTCGAGCTGGTACTCGCGCTCGCTGACGTCGTTGATCACGCAGTAGCCGGCCACGTGCGACAGCGCGTCGGCCTCGGTGACGTAGCGCGCGCGCTTGCCGATGACGACGCCGAGCTCGACCTCCCAGTCGGTCTTGACCGAGCCCTGCGGCAGCACGATCGGGTGGTTGCAGCCCACGGCGCAGGAGGTCGTCTTCATGAAGACGATCGGTTCCTTCGGGGTCGGCATGTTCGACTCGGCGGCGTGGTCGGCGTAGTTCAGACCGATGGCGACGAACTTGCCCATGCCGCTCCACGGCACGGCCAGCGCGCCGGGCTGCACCACGGGCAGCGCGCGCAGGTCTACGCCGGCCAGCGCGCACAGGTTCTCGGGTGCCAGCGTCGAGGGCGTGATGTCGCCGATCAGGCCGGAGAGGTCGCGCGCGCGTCCCTCGGCGTCGAGCACGGCAGGCTTCTCGCGGCCCTTGGGGCCATGGCGCAGCAGCTTCATCGGACAGGTCTCCTGGTGTCGGGTTCTTGGCTCGGCAGGGCGGATCAGAGCGTCCAGCCGCCGTCGATGATCTGGGTCGTGCCGGTGGTGAAGCTCGACTCGTCGCCGGCCAGGTGCACGGACAGCGCCGCGATCTCCTCGGCGGTGCCCAGGCGCCCCATCGGCTGCCGGGCGACGAACATCGCCTCGGCCTGCTCGACCGTGATGCCCTGGCCGCGCGCCAGCGCGGCGATGCGGTCGCGCAGCGACGGCGACTCGACGGTGCCCGGGCAGATGGCGTTGCAGCGGATGCCCTTGGTGATGAAGTCGATCGCCACGCTCTTGGTGAGCCCGATCACGGCGGCCTTGGAGGCGCCGTAGACGAAGCGGTTCGGCGCGCCCTTCAGGCTGCTCGCGCCCGAGGCGATGTTGATGATCGAGCCGCGGTGCGGGCCGGGAGCGGCGAGCATCGCCGGCAGGAAGGCCTTGATCGTGCGGTACATCGAGCGCACGTTGAGGTCGAAGGCGAAGCTCCACTCGTCCTCGGTGCAGTCGAGCACGGTGCCGTGGTGCACGAAGCCGGCGGCGTTGAACAGCACGTTGACGCCCGAATGCTCGGCCGCCGCGGCGCGGATCGCGTCGGGCTGCAGCACATCGAGCACCTGGGTGGCGAGCTGCAGGCCGGCGGCGTCGGCGGCCAGCGACGCGAGCAGCGCCGCGTCGCGGTCGGTCGCGATGACGCGCGCGCCCTCGCGGGCGAACGCGAGCGCCGTTGCGCGGCCGATGCCGGCACCGGCCGCGGTGATGAAGGCCGTCTTGCCGGCGAGTCGCTGGGTCATGTCGTGTCCTTTCTCAGCGCGGCACGAGCTTCACGCCGGCCAGCTGCTCCTGCGCCTCGACCAGCGAGGGCACGAACTTGCGGCCGTGCCCGAGGGCGCTGGCCAGCGCGAGCGACTGGTGCACCGCCTCGCCGACCACGGTGGGGATGCCCAGGCCCTCGGCCAGGTGGGTGTAGTAGCGCACGTCCTTGCGCGCGTTGTCGAGCTCGAACTTCAGCCCGTCCATCTGGCCGCCGAGCGTCTTGGCCATGGCCTGGAACAGGCCGTTGTTCACCGGGCCGGCACCGACCAGCTCGACCAGCTTGCGCGGATCGATGCCGGCGCGCTGGCCCACGGCGAAGGCTTCGGCCGTGGCGGTGCAGATGCTCTGGGCGATGAAGTTGTTCAGCAGCTTGATCACGTGCCCGGCCCCCGGGCCGCCGACGTGGAACACGTTCTCGGCGAAGCAGCGCAGCACCGGCTGCAGCCGCTCGAAGACCGCCGGCTCGGCGCCGACCATCACGTTCAGCCGCCCAGCCTCGGCCTCGACGGGCGTACGGGCCAGCGGCGCGTCGACGAAGGTGACGCCGGCGGCCGCGGCGCGCCCGCGCAGCACTTCGGTCGACGCCGGTTCGCTGGTGGAGGTGTCGACGACGACCAGCCCGGCGCGCGCGCCCGCCAGCACGCCACGCGCGTCGAGCATCACGGCCTCGACCTGCGGCGAGCCGGTGACGCAGAGGAGGACGACCTCGCACTCCGCGGCGAGCGCCGCCGGGTCGGCCGCCTCGGCGGCGCCGGCGGCGAGCAGATCGCCCACGCGCTCGCGGTTGCGGTGCACCGTGATGACGAGTTCGTGCCCCTTGGCCAGCAGGTTCCTGGCCATGCCGTGGCCCATCAGGCCGCTGGCGCCGATGAATCCGATCCTCATGCCCGCCTCCGCTCGCGCGCTACCCCCGACCGACGAAGGGCATCTTGGTGGCCATCACGTTGACGAACAGCATGTTCGCCGTCAGAGGCAGCCGCACCATCGTCATGAAGACGTCCACCACCGCCTGCACGTCCATCCGCGGCTCGGGCCGCACGCTGCCGTCGGCCTGCGGCACGCCCTGCACCATGCGCGCGGTCATCTCGCTGGCGGCGTTGCCGACGTCGATCTGGCCGACCGCGATGTCGAAGGGCCGGCCGTCGAGCGAGGCCGTCCGCGTCAGGCCGCTCACCGCGTGCTTGGTGGCGGTGTAGGCGATCGAGCCCGGCCGCGGCGCATAGGCCGAGATGCTGCCGTTGTTGACGATGCGGCCGCCCTGGGGCGACTGCGCCTTCATCAGCCGGAACGCGTGCGACAGGCAGTAGAACGCGCCGTTCAGGTTGACGTCGACCACCTGGCGCCACTCGTCGGCGGTGATCAGGTCGGGCGTCTTCGCCGCCAGACCGCCGCCGGCGTTGTTGAACAGCAGGTCGAGCCGGCCCCAGCGGGCCTGCACGGCCTCGAACGCGGCCGCGACCTCGGGTTCGCTCGCCACGTTGCAGGGCAGGGGCAGGGCCGCTGCCGTCGCGGCGCCGGCCAGCGCGGCCGTCTCGGCCAGGGCCTCGGCGCGCCGGCCGAGCAGGCCGACCTGCCAGCCATCGGCCAGCAGCGCCAGCGCGCAGGCACGGCCGATGCCGCTGCCTGCGCCGGTGACGATGGCGACGCCCGGACGGGTGTGTTCCATCAATGGTTGTCCTTGGGCACGAAGGCGCCGCGGCAGCCGACCAGGAAGTCGAGGTCGGCGCCCTGGTCGGCCTGCAGCACGTGATCGACGTAGAGCTTCCAGTAGCCGCTCGCCAGGGGCGGCGTCGGCGGCTGCCAGGCGGCGCGGCGACGCTCGAGCTCGGCGTCGTCCACGTGCAGGTGCAGGCTGCGCGCCGGCACGTCCAGCGTGACGAGGTCGCCGTTGCGCACCAGTGCCAGCGGGCCGCCGGCGGCGGCCTCGGGCGCGGTGTGCAGCACGACGGTGCCGTAGGCGGTGCCGCTCATGCGCGCGTCGCTGATGCGGACCATGTCGGTGATGCCCTTGCGCAGGATCTTCGGCGGCAGCGGCATGTTGCCGACCTCGGCCATGCCGGGGTAGCCCTTCGGGCCGCAGTTCTTCAGAACCAGGATGCTCGTCTCGTCGACGTCCAGGTTCTCGTCGTCGATGCGGGCGTGGAAGTCGTCGCTGTCCTCGAAGACGACCGCGCGCCCGGTGTGCTGCATCAGCGCCGGCGTGGCCGCGCTCGGCTTGATGACGGCGCCGCGCGGCGCGAGATTGCCTCGCAGCACCGCGATGCCTGCCTTCTCCTTGAAGGGTGCGGCCAGGGGACGGATCACGTCGCGGTTGAAGTTCTCGGCGTCGGCGATGTTCTCGCGAACCGTGCGGCCGCTGGCGGTGACGAGGTCGAGGTGCAGCTGCGCCGCGATCTCCTTCATGACGACCGGCAGCCCGCCGGCGTAGCAGAAGTCCTCCATCAGGTACTTCCCGCTCGGCTGCAGGTCGAGCAGGCAGGGCATCTCGCTGCCCCAGCGCTCGAAGTCGTCCACCGTCAGCGGCACGCCGATGCGGCCCGCCATCGCGATCAGGTGGATCACCGCATTCGTGCTGCCGCCGATGGCCGCAAGCGTGCGGATGGCGTTCTCGAAGGCCTCGCGGGTCAGGATCGTGGACAGCCGCTGGTCGGTGTGGACCATCTCGACGATGCGCCGGCCGGCCTGGCGTGCCAGCACGTTGCGCCGTCCGTCGACGGCGGGATAGGCGGCGTTGCCGGGCAGGGCGACGCCGAGCGCCTCGACCATCGAGGCCATCGTGCTGGCAGTGCCCATCGTCATGCAGTGCCCGTGGCTGCGGTGCATGCAGCTCTCGGCCTCGAGGAACTGCTCGAGACGCAGCGTGCCAGCGCGCACCTGCTCGCTCATCTGCCACACGCCAGTGCCCGAGCCGAGCTCCTGGCCGCGCCACTTGCCGCTGAGCATCGGCCCGCCGCTGACGCCGACGGTGGGCAGGTCGCAGCTGGCCGCGCCCATCATCAGGCTGGGCGTGGTCTTGTCGCAGCCGAACAGCAGCACCACGCCGTCCATCGGGTTGCCGCGGATGCTCTCCTCGACGTCCATGCTGGCGAGATTGCGGTAGAGCATCGCCGTCGGCCGCATCATCACCTCGCCGAGCGACATCACCGGGAACTCGAGCGGGAAGCCGCCGGCCTCGTAGACGCCGATCTTGACCTGCTCGGCCAGCGTGCGGAAGTGCGAGTTGCAGGGGTTCAGCTCGCTGAAGGTGTTGCAGATGCCGATGACCGGCCGGCCGTCGAACTGGTCGTGCGGGATCCCCTTGCCCTTGAGCCAGCTGCGGTAGGCGAACCCGTCGCGGTCCTTGCGGCCGAACCATTGCTGGCTGCGCAGCTCGGAGGGTTTCTTGGGCGGGGGGTCGTCTTTGCGGTCGGGCATGGTGCGGCGTCTCGTCGGCGGGCGCGCATCGGCTGCGGGTATGTTCCGTGGCGGCGTTGCGCGGCAGATACTATGGTATGACGATTGACCCTTCCCCCGTGGAAGCCCTAGGGCGTGCGCCGCGCGCCGGGCCGCCCGGATGCCTGCCATGAACGACCTCCCCCGCGTGCCCGTGCTCGGCGTCGCCAGGCTCTCGCCGTTGTTCGCGGCCCTGATCCGCGAGCGCCACGAACTGCTCGACCGCCTGCATGAGACCGACCCCGCCGCCTTCGCGGTCGCCGCTCCCGGCATCCGTGCGGTGGCCGCCGGCGGCGACTCGCGCGTGGACGCCGGGCTGATCGCCAGGCTGCCGGCGCTGCAGATCATCTCCGTGATGGGCGTCGGCTACGACGGCATCGACGTCGAGGCCGCCCGCGCGCGCGGCGTCGTCGTCACGCACACGCCCGACGTGCTCAACGACGAGGTGGCCGACCTCGCGATCGGGCTGATGCTGGCCGCCGCGCGCCAGTTGCCCGCCGCCGACCGCTACGTGCGCAGCGGCCAGTGGGAGGCGCGCGGGCCGATGCCGCTGGCGCGGAAGATGTCGGGCTCGCGCCTCGGCCTCGTCGGCATGGGGCGCATCGGGCAGGCCATCGCGCACCGCGCGCAGGCCTTCGGCATGTCGATCGCCTACACCGCGCGCAGCGCCAAGCCCGGGCTGCCGTACCGCTTCGTCGCCAGCGTCGAGGAGCTGGCCGCCGGGAGCGACTTCCTGGTGCTGATCACGCCCGGCGGCGCCGGCACCCGGCACCTGGTGGATGCCAAGGTGCTGCGCGCGCTCGGGCCCAAGGGCATCCTGGTCAACGTGGCGCGCGGCTCGGTCGTCGACGAGGCGGCGCTGGTCGATGCGCTGGAGCAGGGCGTGCTGGGCGGTGCCGCGCTCGATGTGTTCGAGGACGAGCCGCGCGTGCCTGCACGGCTGCTCGCACTGCCGCACGTGGTGGTGGCGCCGCACATCGGCAGCGCGACGCACGCGACCCGCCAGGCGATGGCCGACCTGGCCTTCGCCAACCTGCAGGCGCGGCTGGCCGGGCAGCCGCTGCTCACGCCCGTGCCCGAGTGCGCATGAACCTGCCCGGCGGCGACCGACCGGGTCCGGCCGCGGGCGGGTTGCGCGGGCCCGGGCCGGTGGACGCGGGGCACCTGATCGCCGAAGCGCCGCTGCGTGCGGCGATGCGCATCGTGGCTGCCGGGTTCGGCAGTGCGCCCGACGAGGCGGCCGCCGTCGCCGACAACCTGGTCGACGCCAACCTGACGGGTCATGACTCGCACGGCATCGGCATGCTGCCGCGCTACGTCGAGGCCTTCCTCGAGGGCGGCCTCGTGCCTGGCGCCCGCGTGCGCGTGCTGCACGACGCCGGCGCGCTGCTGCGGCTGGACGGCTGCGCCGGTTTCGGCCAGGTGATCGGCCGTGAGGCCATCTCGCTGGGCATCGAGCGTGCGCGCCGGCACGGCGTGGCGGTGGTCGCGCTCGGCAACTCGCACCACCTCGGGCGCATCGGCGCCTGGGCCGAGCAGGCCGCCGATGCCGGGCTGGTGTCACTGCACTTCGTCAACGTCATCGCGCGGCCCGTGGTCGCGCCGTACGGCGGTGCGCGGGCGGGCTTCGGCACCAACCCGTTCACCGCCGGCGTGCCGCTGGCCGGCCGGCCGCCGCTGATCCTCGACTTCGCCACCAGCACCATCGCGCACGGCAAGACCCGCGTGGCCTACAACAAGGGCGAGCCGGTGCCGCCGGGCTGCCTGATCGACGACCAGGGCCGGCCGAGCACCGACCCGCGCTGGACCAACGCCGAGCCCTGGGGTGCGCTGCTCGCCTTCGGGGCGCACAAGGGCTACGGGCTCGCGGTGCTGTCCGAGCTGCTCGGCGGCGCACTGGCCGCCGGGCTCGTCGGCCACCGCGAGGACGGCTCGCGCCGGCGCGTGCTCAACGGGATGCTGTCGGTGCTGCTGGACCCGGCGGCGCTCGGCGGCAAGGCCGCCTTCGAAAGGGAGGCGGAGGCCTTCGTGGCCTCGCTGCGGGTCATGCCGCCGGCCCCGGGTACCGAGCGCGTGCTGCTGGCCGGCGACCCCGAGCGTGCCCAGCGCGAACGACGCTGCGCCGAGGGCGTGCCGGTCGACGCGACCACCTGGCGGCAGATCCTCGACGCAGCCGCGGCACTGGGCGTCGACACTGCCTCGGTGGAGCGCGCGGCGGGCCTGGCCTGAGCGTCGCGGCACGAAGGCACGGCACGCCGACGAGCGGCCGCGCGCGTCCTCCACGCCACCTATGGCTCCGGGTTTGTCCGGGCTGGAGGACGACTCAATCATCATACGATAAAGAGCGCGCGCGGCATCCGCCGGCGTGACCCGACCAACGACGCCCTTGCTGCAAGGAGACAAGCCGATGCGTTTCGTGAAGTGGATGGTGGCTGCCGCGGCCGGTGCCGCGATGCTGGCCGGCTCGCCCGCCTGGGCGCAGCAGAAGGTCACGGTCTGGTGGGAGAAGGGCTTCTACAAGGCCGAGGACGATGCGCTGTTCGCGATGATCAAGAAGTTCGAGGAGCGCACCAAGATCAAGGTGGACCTCAGCTTCTACGGCACGCAGGAGATGATCCCCAAGAGCGTCGCCGCGCTGGAGGCCAACAACCCCCCCGACGTCGCCTTCGGCAACGTGTTCGACTTCCAGGCCACCGGCAAGTGGGCCTACGAGGGCAAGCTCGAGGACATCACCAGCGTGATCGACCCGATCCGCAACCGCTTCGAGCCGCGCGCGCTGTCCACCACCTTCCTCTACAACAACGCCGAGCAGAAGCGCGCGTACTACGCTTTCCCGGTCCGCCAGCAGACCATGCACATCCAGTACTGGAAGGACATGCTGGCCGAGGCGGGCTTCAAGGAAAGCGACATCCCGAAGGACTGGAAGGGGTACTGGGAGTTCTGGTGCGACAAGGTGCAGCCCGCCTACCGCCAGAAGACCGGCACCCGCGCCTTCGGCACCGGCTTCCCGATGGGCGTCGACTCGAGCGACGCGTTCTACTCGTTCCTGACCTTCATGGACGCGTACAACGTGCAGGTCGTCAGCGACTCCGGCAAGCTGCTGGTCGACGACCCGAAGGTGCGGGCCGGGCTGATCGCGGCGATGAACGACTACACGTCGGTCTACGCCAAGGGATGCACCCCGCCGTCGGCCACCGCCTGGAAGGACCCGGACAACAACAACGCCTTCCACAACAAGACCACCGTGCTGACGCACAACGCCACGATCTCTATCGCGGCCAAGTGGCTCGACGACATGAACAACCAGAGCCTGACCGAGGCGCAGCGTGCCACGGCCCGCAGGAACTACACCGAGCTGATCGCCACCGCCGGCTTCCCGAACAAGCCCGACGGCAGCAAGATGGTGTACCGCGCTGCGGTCAAGACCGGTGTCGTGTTCAAGGACGCGAAGAACAAGGACGCGGCCAAGAGGTTCGTCTCCTTCCTCCTCGAGGACTCCAACCTGACGCCCTACGTCGAGGGCTCGCTCGGCCGCTGGTATCCGGTGACCCGGGCGGGCCAGGCCTCCAAGTTCTGGACCAGCGACCCGCACCGGCTGATCGTGCACAACCAGTTCCAGGCCGGCACGACGCCCTTCGAGTTCACGAAGAACTTCCGCTTCACCCAGCTCAACATGGAGAACGTGTGGGCCAAGGCGATGAACCGGATCCTGTCGGAGAAGTGGACGACCGAGCGCGCGATTGACGAGATGATCGGTCGCATCAAGACCGTCGCCAGCAACTGACCTTCCCCGAGGCGCCCGTGGCGCATCCCCCGTGGGCCTGCAGGGACCGTCCCTTGGCCCCGGGGGGGCGCCGCCGCGAGCGGACCGGCTTGGCCCGGGCCGCGGCGGCTGGTCGATGACCGGCCGTGGCGCATCGACGGACGCGCGCATGAGCACCGCGACCACCGCCGTCGCCGCCCCCGCCGGGCCGGCGCGCCGAGCGATCTCGTCCTGGGAGTTCTGGGGTCGGATCCTCGTGATCCCGTACCTCGTGATCTTCGTCGTGTTCGTGCTGTACCCGGTGGGCTATGGCCTGTGGCTGGCCCGCCACCCGGAGAGCTACGTCAAGCTCTTCGACGATCCGGTCTTCTTCCGCACCGCGGTCAACACGGTCGTGTTCCTGCTGGTGGCGGTGAACCTGAAGATGATCGTCGCGCTCGGCCTGTCGGGCTTCTTCGTGCAGAGCCGGTGGTGGATCAAGATCATCGCGCTGGTCTTCATCCTGCCGTGGGCGGTGCCGTCGATCCCGACGATCCTGTCGGTGCGCTTCATGCTCAACCCCGAGTGGGGCGTGATCAACACCACCATCTTCAAGCTCACCCGGATGGACGGGCCGAACTGGCTCAACGACCCTACGCTGGCGCTCGGACTGTCGATGCTGATGCACATCTGGAAGAGCCTGCCCTTCTGGACGCTGATCTTCGTGGCCGGGCGCCTGGCGATCCCGGCCGAGCAGTACGAGGCGGCCAGCGTGGACGGCGCGACGCGCTGGCAGAAGTTCCGCCACATCACGTGGCCGTCGATGGCGGCGCTTTACTTCACGTCCACGATCCTGTCGATGATCTGGACGCTGGGCGACTTCAACAGCGTCTACCTGCTCACCGGCGGCGGCCCGGCCGACCTGACGCACGTGCTCGCCACACTCGGCATCCGCTACCTTCGGCTGGACCAGCTCGAGCTGGCGATGGCCAGCATCGTCGTGGCGATGCCGCTGGTGCTGCCGCTCGTCTACGTGATGATGAAGAGGCTCTCGAAATGAGCCGGCGCTTCTCGTGGCGCAAGGCGGGCAAGGAGGCGCAACTGCTGCTGGTGGGCATCCCGGTGCTGCTGTGGACGCTGATCCCGGTGTATCACCTGCTGCTGTTCGCGCTGAGCCCGCGCGACAAGGCCACGTCCGGGCGGCTGTGGCCCGAGAACCCGACGCTGCAGAACTTCGACATCGTCTTCAACCAGAAGCACTTCTATCTCACGCACTTCTGGATCCAGATCGGCAACTCGCTGCTGATCGCGGTGGCCACCGGGCTGATCACGCTGTTCATCGCCACCTGCGCCGCGTTCGCGATCAGCCGCCTCAAGGTGCGCGGCGGGCGCACGGTGCTGAACCTGGCGCTGTTCACGTACTTCATCCCGGCCGCCTTCCTCGCGGTGCCGATGTACAAGACGATGGCCATCTACGGGCTGCTGAACAACCGCTGGTCGCTGATCCTCGCGATGGTGACGATCGCTTCGCCCTACTGCATCTGGGTGCTCAAACAGGCCAGCGACAAGCTGCCCTGGGAGCTCGACGAGGCCGCGCGCATCGATGGCGCCAGCCCGCTGCAGCTGTTCCGCCTCGTCTACCTGCCTCTGATGGTGCCCTCGCTCGTGGCGGTGGGCACGTACGCGCTGCTGCTGGCCTGGAACGAGTACCTCTACGGCTTCCTGCTGCTGTCCAAGGAGGTCGAGATCCCCCTGGCAGTGGCCTTGGGCAACTTCCTGAACGCCGACGACTCCCCGTGGGAGATCCTGATGGCGACGGGCTTCGTGTACGCGCTGCCGCCGGCGGCGATCTACTACGCGTTCAAGCGCTACATGGTCAGCGGCCTGACGGCCGGGGCCGTGAAGAGCTGAGGTATCGAGATGGCAGCGGTCGAGTTCAGGCAGGTCCACAAGACCTACGGCGGCAAGGTCAAGGTGATCCACGGCATCGACTTCGGCATCTCCGACGGCGAGTTCGTCGTGCTGGTCGGGCCCAGCGGCTGCGGCAAGAGCACGCTGCTGCGCATGCTGGCCGGGCTGGAGGAGATCACGGGCGGCGAGATCGCGATCGACGGGCGCGTCGTCAACGACCTGGAGAGCAAGGACCGCGACATCGCGATGGTGTTCCAGAGCTACGCCCTGTACCCGCACATGACGGTGCGCGAGAACATGGGCTTCAGCCTGCGGCTGCGCAAGGCGCCGGCGGCCCAGATCGAGCAGCGGGTGGCCGAGGCGGCGCGCATCCTCGACCTCGACGCGCTGCTCGGGCGCTACCCGCGCGAGCTCTCCGGCGGCCAGCGCCAGCGCGTCGCGATGGGCCGCGCCATCGTGCGCGACCCCAAGGTGTTCCTGTTCGACGAGCCGCTGTCCAACCTGGACGCCAAGCTGCGCGTGGCGATGCGGGCCGAGATCAAGGCGCTGCACCAGCGCCTGAAGACGACCACCGTCTACGTCACGCACGACCAGATCGAGGCGATGACGATGGCCGACCGCATCGTCGTGATGCACGACGGCATCGTCGAGCAGATCGGCACGCCGCTCGAGCTGTTCGACCGCCCGCGGAACCTGTTCGTCGCCCAGTTCATCGGGTCGCCGGCGATGAACGTCTTCGACGGCGAGGTGCGCGATGGCGGCGTGCGGGCGCTCGGCGCCGACTGGCCGCTGCCGGCCGGGCTGCCGGCAGCGGCCGGCCAGCGCGTGCACTACGGCGTGCGCCCCGGCGACCTGGAACTCTCCGCCGATGGCGTGGAGGCCCGCGTCGTCGTCGTCGAGCCCACCGGAGCCGAGACCGAACTCGTCGTGGAGGTCGGCGGCTGCAGGCTGATCGTCGTGATGCATGGCCGCACGCCGGTGCAGCCCGACGACGTCGTTCGGCTGCGGGTCGATCCCGCGCGCGTGCACGTCTTCGACGGCGCCGGAGGGGTGCGGCTGTGACGGCCCCGCAGCCGCGGCGCGGGGGCTGCTGAAGCGACCGAGTATCGGAGCGGCACGAAGATGCATGTCCTGGTGATGGGTGTGAGCGGCTGCGGCAAGAGCACGGTCGGGCCGCGGCTGGCGGCGGCGCTCGGGCTGCCGTTCATCGAGGGTGACGAATTGCACCCCCCGGCCAACGTGGAGCGGATGGCCGCGGGCGTCGCGCTGACCGATGGCGACCGCGCCGAGTGGCTGGAGGCGGTGGGCACCGCACTGGCCGCGGCACCCGGCGGCGCCGTGGCGAGCTGCTCCGCGCTCAAGCGCGCCTACCGCGACCGCCTGCGCACCCTGGTGCCGGGCCTTCGGCTCGTGCACCTGCATGGCGCCCAGGCGCTGCTGGCCGAGCGGTTGCTGACGCGGCGCGGCCACTACATGCCGCCGTCGCTGCTGCCGAGTCAGCTCGACACGCTGGAGCTGCCCGCCGTCGACGAAGGCGCGATCGTCGTCGACGTCACCCGGGCGCCCGAGGACATCGTCGCCGCCGTGCGGCGCCAGTTGCTGCCTGCCGCCGCATGATCGACGCCTCGACCTTCCGCCTGGACGGGCGCCTCGCGCTCGTCACCGGCTCGTCCACCGGGATCGGCCTCGCGCTGGCGCGCGGGCTGGCCCAGGCCGGTGCCGCCGTGGTGCTCAACGGGCGCGACCGCGACAAGCTGGCGCGCGCGGCCGCGGCGCTGCGCGCCGAGGGCCACCGCGTGCACGAGCGCGCGTTCGACGCCACCGACGCACCCGCCGTCGAGTCCGCCGTGACGTCGATCGAGGCCGAGATCGGGCCGATCGACATCCTCGTCAACAACGCCGGCATCACGCGGCGCGCACCGTTCACCGAGCTGCCGCTGGCCGACTGGCAGGACGTGATGCGCACCAACGTGGAGGGCCTGTTCATCGTCGGGCAGGCGGTGGCGCGGCGCATGGTCACGCGCCGGCGCGGCCGCATCGTCAACATCTGCTCGGTGATGAGCGAGATGGCGCGGCCCGGCACGTCGGCCTATACGGCGAGCAAGGGAGCGGCGAAGATGCTGACCAAGGCGATGGCCACCGAGCTCGGCCCGCAGGGCATCAATGTCAATGCGATCGGCCCGGGCTACTTCGCGACCGAGCTGACCGCGCCGCTGGTGGCCGACGAGCAGTTCAGCGCCTGGGTGGCGCGTCGGGCGCCGGTGGGCCGCTGGGGGCGCGTCGAGGAACTCGCGCCGGTGGCGGTGTTCCTGGCCAGCGACGCGTCCTCGTTCGTCAACGGCCACGTGCTGTATGCCGACGGCGGCATGACCGCCACGCTCTGAGCCGCCAGCAAGCGAGGACTGCCGATGGAGTTCCCCAAGGTCGTCCTGTACACGGATGCCGACGGCCGCGCCCGGTGGCGCGACGAGATCGTGCCGCTCGACCAGGGCCGGCCGCAGGTGCGGCTCTCGCGCCTGATGGCCTGCGGCGGCTACCAGCTGCGGCGGAGCCCGCCGGGGTTCGCCAGCGACTTCCACTGCACCGAGCAGCCGCAGTGGGTGTTCGTGCTCGGGGGGCGCATGGAGATCGAGCTTCAGGACGGCAGCCGGCGCGTGTTCGAGCCTGGGCAGAACTTCCACTCGGCCGACCTGCTGCCGCCAGGCTCGGTGTTCGACCCGCGCGTGCACGGCCACCGCAGCCGCCAGCTCGGGCCCGAGCCGCTGCTCACGCTCTTCGTGCGGGACTGAGTCGCGGTGAGCCGGGGCTGCGCTCGCATCCACCTGCCGCCAAAGGGCGCGGAAGCGGGGCCGTGAGCGCTCCGCGACCGTCGCGCAGCGTCCTCGGGCACGTGCTCGACGAGCTCGGCCGCGCGATCGTCTCCGGCCGCCACCCACCGGGCGCGGTGATCCCGCCGGAGCCCACGCTGTGCGAGGAGTTCGGCGTCAGCCGCACGGTGGTGCGGGAGGCCGTCAAGTCGCTGGTGGCCAAGGGCATGCTGGTCACCGGGCCCAAGGTCGGGACGCGGGTGCTGGCGCCCGAGCAGTGGAACTGGTTCGACCCCGAGGTCGTGGCGTGGCAGAGCGGCATCGGGCTGACGCGCGAGTTCCTGCGCGACCTGCAGGAGCTGCGACGCATCGTCGAGCCGGCCGCGGTGCGCCTGGCGGCGGAGCGCGCGACGCCGGCCGACATCGGCGAGATCGAGGCCGCGTACGCCGGCATGCGCGACGCCATCGAGCACGGCGGCGACTACGTCCGGCACGACCTCGCCTTCCACCAGGGGCTGCTGCGCGCCTGCCACAACCGGATGGTGGTGCAGATGAGCAAGGCGATCGGCGCGCTGCTGCGCACCAGCTTCGAGATCAGCACGACCAAGCCGCAGGGCCCGTCACAGTCGCTGCCGCTGCACCGGGCCGTGCTCGACGCCGTGATCGCGCGCCAGCCCGAGCGCGCCGAGCGCGCCAGCCTGCGGCTGATCGACGGCGCGGCGGAGGACATCGAGCAGGTGCTCGCGTCGCGCCGCCGCCTGCCTTCGGTGGCCGAGCCGGCGCAGCGCCTGAAGGGACGCTCCCGCGGCCGTGCCGCGACGGGGCCCGCGGGCTGAGAGGTCGAGAGGAAGGAGAAGGGGATGAGACTGCTGATCACCGGCGGCGCCGGCTTCGTGGGTGCACGCCTGGCACGCGCGCTGCTCGCCCGCGGCGCCCTCGACGGCCGCCGCATCGAGCGCATCGTGCTGGCCGACCAGGCGGCGCCGCCGGCGTGGCTGGCGGCCGAGGCGCGCGTGGAGGCGCGGGTCGGCCCGCTGCTGCAGGCCTGCAGCGCGCTGCGCGAGGAGCCCTTCGACGGCGTGTTCCACCTGGCCTCGGCGGTGTCGGGCGAGTGCGAGCTCGACTTCGACCTCGGCATGACCAGCAACCTCGACAGCACGCGCGCGCTGCTCGATGCCTTGCGCCACCGCGTGCAGAAGCTGGGCGCGGCGCCGACGAAGCTCGTGTTCTCGAGCTCGATCGCGGTGTTCGGGCCCGACCCCGCGCACCCGTTGCCCGCGCTGGTCGGCGACGCCACGCTGCCAACGCCGCAGACGAGCTACGGCACGCAGAAGCTCGTCTGCGAGCAGCTGATCGCAGACTACACGCGCAAGGGCTTCGTCGACGGCCGCGCGGCCCGGCTGGTCACGGTCACCGTGCGCCCCGGCCGCCCGAACGGCGCGGCCAGCTCGTTCTTCAGCGGCATCATCCGCGAGCCGCTGGCCGGCCAGGAGGCGGTGCTGCCGGTCGACCCGACGGTGTCGCACCCGGTGGCGTCGGTGCAGCGGATGGTCGAGGGCCTGATCGCGGTCCACGAGGCGAGCCGCGAGGCCTTCGTTGGCCGCACCGCGCTGAACCTGCCGGGCCTGAACGTGACGGTGCAGCAGATGCTCGACGCGCTCGAGGCCGTTGCCGGGCCGGCGGTGCGCGCGCGCGTGCGGCCCGAGCGCGACGAGCGCATCGCCGGCATCGTGGCCAACTGGCCGCGCGGCGTGACCTTCGCCCGTGCCGCAGCGCTCGGCCTGCGGCCCGACGCCGGCTTCGAGGACATCGTCCGCCAGTACATCGCCGACTGCCGCGACCCGGTGATCGGCAACCCGCAGGCATTGAAGGGGCTCGCATGAACCAGATCGACCTGAAGGGCCGCGTCGCGGTGGTCACCGGCGGCGCGCAGGGCATCGGCCTGGCGATTGCCGAGCGGTTCGCCGCCTCGGGCGCGCACTGCGTGCTGTGGGACGTGGAGCGCGCTAGGCTCGACGGGGCCTGCGCGGCGCTCGCACCGCGCGGCCCGGTCACGAGTCAGGTCGTCGAGCTCACCGACGACGCCGCGGTGGCCGCCGCCACCGCGGCCACGCTGGCGCAGTGCGGCCGCATCGACATCCTGGTCAACAACGCCGGCATCACCGGCGGCAACGCCACGACCTGGGAGCTCGACCCCGCGGTGTGGCGGCGCGTCGTCGAGGTCAACCTCGTCGCGCCCTACCTGGTCTGCCGCCATGTCGTGCCGGCGATGATGAAGGCCGGGTACGGCCGAATCGTCAACATCGCGTCGGTGGCCGGCAAGGAAGGCAACCCCAACGCCAGCCACTACAGCGCCAGCAAGGCCGGCCTGATCGCGCTGACCAAGTCGCTCGGCAAGGAGCTCGCGACCAAGGGCGTGCTCGTCAACGCCATCACGCCGGCGGTGGCCCGTACGGCGATGTTCGAGCAGATGACCCAGGCCCACATCGACTACATGCTGGGCAAGATCCCGATGGGCCGCTTCCTCGAGGTGCAGGAGATCGCCGCGATGGCCGCCTGGCTGGCGAGCGAGGACTGCTCGTTCTCCACCGGCGCGGTGTTCGACATCACCGGCGGACGCGCCACCTACTGATCCGGCGCGATCACGAGACGGCGGCGCCGCGGCGCCACCCCGGTCTCAACCGATCCGCCCGAGCAGCAGGTACTCCATCAGGGCCTTCTGCACGTGCATCCGGTTCTCGGCCTCGTCCCAGACGACGCTCTGGGGGCCGTCGATCACCTCGGCGGTGACCTCCTCGCCGCGGTGCGCGGGCAGGCAGTGCATGAACAGCGCGTCGGGCTGGGCGACGGCCATCATCTCCTCGTCGACGCACCAGTCGACGAAGGCCTTGCGGCGCTCCTCGTTCTCGGCCTCGTAGCCCATGCTGGTCCAGACGTCGGTGGTGACGAGGTGAGCGCCGCGGCAGGCCTCCAGCGGGTGGTCGAAGACCTCGAAGCAGCCGGTGTCGCGCACGCCGGCCGCCGCCGGGTCGGCGCGGTAGCCCTCGGGGGTGCTGACGTGAAGCCGGAAGCCGAGCACCTCGGCCGCCTGCAGCCAGGTGTTGGCCATGTTGTTGCCGTCCCCGACCCAGGCGACGACCTTGCCAGCGATCGAGCCGCGGTGCTCGATGAAGGTGAACACGTCGGCCAGGATCTGGCACGGGTGGTACTCGTTGGTCAGGCCGTTGATCACGGGCACGCGCGAGTGCGCGGCGAAGCGCTCGATCCGAGCCTGCTCGTAGGTGCGGATCATCACCACGTCGCACATGCGGCTGATCACGCGCGCGGTGTCCTCGACCGGCTCGGAACGTCCGAGCTGGCTGTCGCCGGTGGTCAGCGTGACCACCGAGCCGCCCAGCTGGTACATCCCGGCCTCGAAGCTGACCCGGGTGCGCGTGCTGGCCTTCTCGAAGATCATCGCCAGCGTGCGGTCCACCAGCGGCGTGTAGCGCTCGTAGTTCTTGAAGCGCGTCTTGATGATGCGGGTGCGTTCGAGCAGGTAGGCGTACTCCTCCGCCCGGAGGTCCTTGAACTGCAGGAAGTGCTTCATCAGCGACGGCCCGGGCTTCATGAGGCCGGCGCCTCGGCCAGGAAGTCGCGCACCAGCGGCACCAGGATCGACGCGATGCCGCGCACCTCGTCGGCGCCGATCACCAGCGCAGGCAGCAGCCTGACCACGCGGTCCGCCGTGACGCTGATCATCAGCCCCGCGTCGGCGGCGCGCTGCAGCAGCACGCCGCAGGGCCGGTCGAGCTCGATGCCGATCATCAGGCCCTGGCCGCGGAACTCGACCACGCCGGCCACGCCCTGCAGGCCCCGCCGCAGCTCGCCCATCAGCAGTTCGCCCATCGCCGCGGCGTTGGCCAGCAGGCCTTCCTCCTCCATGATGCGGAGGGTCTCGACGCCGGCGCGCATGGCCAGCGGGTTGCCGCCGAACGTGGTGCCGTGGTTGCCCGGCCCCAGCACGTCGACGGCCTTCAGGCCGCAGACGATGGCCCCGATCGGCACGCCCGAGCCCAGGCCCTTGGCCAGCGGCATCACGTCGGGCCGGATGCCGGCCCACTGGTGCGCGAACCACTTGCCGGTGCGCCCCAGGCCGCACTGCACCTCGTCGAGCATCAGCAGCCAGCCGCGCTCGTCGCACAGCGCGCGCAGCCCGCGCAGGTAGTCGGCCCGCGCCGGGTTGATGCCGCCCTCGCCCTGGATGACCTCGAGGAAGACCGCGACCACGTCCGGGTTCGTGCGCGCGACCTCGCGGATCGCGTCGAGGTCGTTCAGCGGCACGCGGACGAAGCCCTCGACCAGCGGCTCGAAGCCCTTCTGCACCTTCGGGTTGCCGGTGGCCGACAGCGTGGCGATCGAGCGGCCGTGGAAGGCCTTCTCGTAGACGATGACCTGTGGGCGCGAGATGCCGCGGTCGTGCCCGTACTTGCGGGCGATCTTCAGCGCGCCTTCGTTGGCCTCGAGGCCCGAGTTGCAGAAGAACGCGCCGGCCAGGCCCGACAGCTCGCACAGGCGGGCGGCAAGCTGCTCCTGCAGCGGGACCTCGTAGTAGTTGCTGCAGTGGATCATCCGCGCCACCTGGTCCTGCAGCGCGGGCACCAGCCTGGGGTGAGCGTGGCCCAGCGTGTTGACGGCGATGCCGCCCAGCGCGTCGAGGTAACGTCGGCCCTGCGTGTCCCACACCCAGCAGCCGCGCCCGTGCGTCAGGGCGATCGGCAGTCGGCCGTACGTGTTCAGCACGTGCGGCATCGGGCGGTGGATGGCGGGGTCCGGAGCGTTCATCGGCGGGCCTCCATGGCGGTGCGGTGCGGTGGAAACAGGAGCGCCGGCGGGTGACGCAGGGGTCACGGGCCGGCGCACGGCGATTCTAGGCGGCTGCCCAGGGAGCGGGACCTCGGGCGGACGCCTGTGCTGCGGCGCAACACGGCGCTTGGCACAATCCCGGGAGCGTCCGGCCCGGGCGCGCCCGCATGCGTGCGGTGTGCCGGGCGCCGCGGCCGGGCGCCGACCGATGAGCAAATCGCGCCAGTTCTGCATCCACGGCATCACCCACGACGGACGCACCTTCCGCCCGAGCGACTGGGGCGAGCGTCTGGCCGGCGCGATGTCGAGCTTCCGGCCCGGTGGCGTGGCCGCGGGCATAGGCGCCCATATCGGCTACTCGCCGTACTGCGTGCCGCAGACGGTGGGAGGCGTGCGCTGCGTCTTCGTCGACGAGGCGCTGCGCGACATCGAGCCGATGGCCTGGGACTTCGTGATGAACTTCGCCCGCGACAACTCGCTGCCGGTCAGCGAGGTGTGCGTGCTGCCGCCGGAGGGATCCTCAGGCGGCTGAGGCGCGGGCCGGCTGCTGCCGGCCCGCCGGCCGGCCGATCAGCCGATCAGCGCCACGGCGCCGGCGAGGGCGCTGACGAGGACGAGCGCGGCCCAGGCCACCACCGGTGCGCCACCACCGTCGGCGACGGCCTGCGTGCGTTCGGCGCCGGACTCGGCGGGAGTGCGCAACGCCTCGGTCGGGAGCATCAGGTACGACATCACGGAACTCCTGCCTTCGGACGGGTCGCCCGAAGGCGCATCCTGCGCCCGATGGCTCCGCCGTGCGACCGGAAGTGCACGGCACTTCGTGCCTGTTTCCGCGCGCGCCGGCAGCGGTGCGCGCGCAAGGGCGGCGACCGTGACATGGTGCACACTGGGCGCATGAGCGAAACCTCCGGGCCCCTGCAGGGGCTGCGCGTCGTCGAACTGGCGGGCATCGGGCCGGCGCCGATGTGCTGCATGCTTCTTGCCGACCTGGGCGCCGACGTGGTGCGCATCGACCGCCTCGACGCCTCGGGCCTGGGCCTGCCGATGGAGCCGCGCTTCGACGTCAACGCGCGCGGCCGGCGTTCGCTGGCGCTGGACCTGAAGGCCCCCGCCGGCCGCGACGTCGCCCTGCGGCTGGCCGACCGCGCCGACGTGCTGGTCGAGGGCTTCCGGCCGGGCGTGGCCGAGAAGCTCGGCCTCGGGCCGGCCGACTGCCACGCCCGCAACCCGGCGCTGGTGTACGGGCGCATGACCGGCTTCGGCCAGGACGGGCCGCTCGCGGCCGCGGCGGGCCACGATCTGAACTACATCGCCCTCAGCGGCGCGCTGCACGCCATCGGCGAGGCCGGCGGCGCGCCGCTGCCGCCGCTGAACCTGGTCGGCGACTACGGCGGCGGCGCGCTGTTCCTCGCCTTCGGCCTGATGGCGGCGCTGCACGAGCGCCAACGCTCCGGGCGCGGCCAGGTGGTCGACGCCGCGATGGTCGACGGCGCCGCCGCGCTGGCGTCGATCTTCTACGGCCTCGGCGCGGTCGGGCAGTGGCGCGCCGACCGCGGCACCAACCTGCTCGACGGCGGCGCTCCCTTCTACGCCACCTACGAGACCGCCGACGGGCGCTGGGTCAGCGTGGGGGCGCTCGAGCCGAAGTTCTTCGCCCGCTTCGCCGAGGGCATCGGCCTGGACGCCGAGTTCGTCCGCGGGCAGTACGACCGCCGGCTGTGGCCGCGCATGCGCCAGGCCATCGCCGCGATCCTGCGCACACGCAGCCGCGACGCGTGGTGCGAGCGGCTCGAGGGCAGCGACGCCTGCTTCGCGCCGGTGCTGTCGTTCGAGGAGGCGCCACGCCATCGCCACGCGCAGGCCCGCGGCGCCTTCGTCGAGATCGGCGGCGTCGTGCAGCCGGCGCCGGCGCCGAGGTTCTCGCGCAGCGTGCCCGGTGCGCCACGCCGCGCACCGCAGGTCGGGGAGCACTCCGACGAAGTGCTGGCCGAGGCCGGCTGCGACGCCGCGGCCATCGCCGCGCTGCGCGCCAAGGGGGTGGTGCGATGAGCGGCCCGCCGCCCGACTACCGGCCGCCGCACGACGCCCGGCTCGCGGCCTCGCTGCTGCTGCTGCGCGACGGCGAAGAGGGCCTGGAGGTGCTGATGCTGCGCCGTGCCGAGCGCGACGGCGACCTGCGCAGCGGCGCCGCGGTGTTCCCCGGCGGCGTGCTCGACCCGCGCGACCGGGCTGCGCACGCGCATGCCACCGGACCCGACGACGCCGAGGCGAGCGCGCGGCTCGGCGTGGCCGGGGGCGGCCTCGACTACCTCGTCGCGGCGGTGCGCGAGACCTTCGAGGAGGTCGGACTGCTGCTGGCTGCGCCGCACCCCGACGCGACGCGCCTGGCCGCGCTGGCCGGCTGGCGGCAGCGCCTGCAGGAGGGCTCGGCGTCGATCGCCGAGCTGTGCCTGGCCGAAGGCCTGCGGCTCGACCTGCGCGGCCTGGCCTACTACAGCCACTGGCTCACGCCCCCGGGCCTGCCCAAGCGCTTCGACACCCGGTTCTTCGCCGCGCTGGCGCCCGCCGGGCAGCAGGCCGAGCCCGACCGCGGCGAGGCGGTCGAGTTGTCATGGCTGACGCCGCGCGCGGCGCTCGATCCTGCGCGCGAGCTCAAGCTGCTGCCGGTCACGCGGCGCACGCTGCAGGACCTGGCGCGCTTCGGCAGCGCCGCCGACGCCCACGGCGAGGCGCTGCAGCGCCGTGCGATCGGCGTCACGATGCCGCGGCGCGGCGTCACCGCACGAGGCGCGCTGCGCATCGTGCTGCCGGACGAACTGCCCTGGGCCGAGGTCGGCCGTCTCGACGCTGACGGCCGCGGCGACGTCTGCACCGACATCGTGCCCGGCCGCGCGGTACGGCTGTCGCCGCATGTGCTGCGCGTGACGGCGCCCAATCCGGGCCCGATGACGGGGCCGGGCACCAACAGCTACCTCGTCGGTGGCGGCGACCGCTGGACCGTGATCGACCCCGGGCCGGCGCTGCCCGCCCACGTGCAGGCCCTGCGCGACGCCGCCCCGGGCCGCATCGAGCGCATCCTCGTCACCCACACCCACCGCGACCACTCGCCCGCCGCCGCCGCGCTCTGGGCGGCGACCGGCGCGCCGGTGTGGGGCCGGCGCGCCGACCACCCGCAGTGGCAGGACGAGACCTTCGCGCCCGACCGCGAACTGGCCGGCGGCGAACGCTTCGAGGTCGCCGACGGGCTGGTGCTCGAGGCGATCCACACGCCGGGGCACGCGTCGAACCACCTGTGCTACCTGCTGCCTTCGGAGAGGACGCTGT
This sequence comes from Rubrivivax sp., assembly GCA_020248915.1. Taxonomy (GTDB): domain Bacteria; phylum Pseudomonadota; class Gammaproteobacteria; order Burkholderiales; family Burkholderiaceae_C; genus Rubrivivax. Next base: position 170,963 of record JADCGP010000012.1, read on the forward strand.
TCACCGGCGACCACGTGATGCAGGGCTCCACCGTCGTCATCAACCCGCCCGACGGCGACATGGGCGCCTACCTGGACGCGCTGCGCGGACTGCTGGCGCTCGACCTCGAGTGGCTGGCCCCGGGCCATGGCTTCCTGGTGGCGCGGCCGCAGGCGGTGCTGCAGGGCCTGATCGCCCACCGGCTGGGACGCGAGCAGCGCGTTGCCGACGCCCTGGCGGCCGCCGGGCAGGCCGGGCTCGACGACCTGGTGCCCGTGGTCTACGCCGATGTCTCGCCGGCGCTGCATCCGGTGGCGCGGCGCTCCCTGCTGGCGCACCTGCTCAAGCTCGCCCGCGACGGCCGGGCCGTGGCGCCGGACGACGCCGAGCGGCAGGCCTGGCGTTGGCGCGGCTGAGGGTCAGGCCGCCCAGGGCCGTCACAGCGGCGATGCTGGATCGCCTCGCCCATTCAGGCCGCAGCCGGGTCGCCGGTCTCGGCCCCCGAGGCTTCGCCGGCGGGCTGCCAGCGGCCGTCCCGCAGAAGCTCGTGCGGGCGGAACTGCGCCTTGTAGGCCATCTTCGGGCTCTCGGCGATCCAGTACCCCAGGTACAGGTGCGGCAGCTTCAGCAGCCGCGCCTGCTCGATCTGCCACAGGATCGCGTAAGTGCCGTAGCCGGCCTGCGGCTCGGGCTCGAAGAAGGTGTAGACGGCGCTGATGCCGTCGTCGAGCACGTCGAGGATGGCCACCATCTTCAGCGCGCCGGGGTCGTCGGGCCGCTCGGGCGCCGGCGGCTCGCGGAACTCGACCAGCCGCGAGTTGACGCGGCTCTGCAGCAGGAACTGCGTGTACTGGTCGACGCTGTCGTGGTCCATGCCCCCGCCGCTGTGGCGCCCGCCCTGGTAGCGCAGGTACAGCTCGTAGTGCTCGGGCACGAAACCCAGGCGCAGCACGCGCGCCTGCAACTGCCCGTGCTGCCGCAGGCAGCGGCGCTGGCTGCGGCTCGGGCGGAAGCGCTCCACCGGCACGCGCAGCGGCACGCAGGCGCGGCAGCCGTCGCAGTAGGGGCGGTAGGTGAACATGCCGCTGCGGCGGAAGCCCGCCGCCACCAGGCCCGAGTAGGCGTCGGCGTGGATCAGGTGGCTGGGCGTGGCCACCTGCGACCGAGCCTGCCTGCCGGGCAGGTAGCTGCACGGGTAGGGCGCCGTTGCGTAGAACTGCAGCGACGACAGCGGGAGGTCTTTGGGGTAGGTCACGCGGCGTGGTCGGGGTCGAGGGCGAGACCGAGCGTCGCCCACGCCGAAGAATCATAGGACCATGGCCGCGGCAACGCTTCCCGGGTTGCACGGGTCAGGTGGCGTTCGAAATCATCTCGTGGAATCTCGCGGGCCCCGAAGCGGGCCAGGTGGGCGGTGTTCTGCTGACAGTCGACCACCGCCACGCCACGGGCACGGCAGGCCGCCACCAGGGCGGCGAGCGCGATCTTGCTGGCGTCGGCGTGGCGCGCGAACATCGATTCGCCGAACACCATGCGGCCGATGGCCACGAAGTAGAGGCCGCCGACGAGCTGGCCATCGACCCAGGTCTCCACGCTGTGAACCGCCCCGCGCTCGTGCCAGCGCGCGTACGCGTCGGCCACGGTCGGCACGATCCACGTGCCTTCCTGACCGGGTCGCGGCGTTGTGGCGCAGGCCTCGATGACGGCGCGGCAGGCGCTGTCGAACCGCAGTTCGCTCCCGGGCGTGCGGAGGAAGCGGCGGATGGTCTTGCGCAACGACGGTGCGATGCGGAACTCCGTCACCGGCAGCACCATCCGCGGGTCGGGGCTCCACCACAGCACCGGCTGCCCCGGACCGTACCAGGGGAAGATTCCCCGACGGTAGGCTTCCTCGAGCCGTGCCACGTCGAGCCGGCCGCCCGCGGCCACCAGGCCCGGCGCGTCGCTGTCCGGGCCGAGCGCCAGCCGGGTCGGCGGCAGAGGCGCGTCGTCCTCGAGCCAGGTCAGGAAGCCGGGTGCGGCAGCGGTCATCGGCGGTGTCGTGCAGCGTCCGTGGTGGCGGCGTCGCTCTCACTGTGCCACAGCCGCAGCCGCACTCCGTGCACCGCGTCGGGGCTGGCACAATCCGCTGCCTCGCTCCCCGTTCCGTGCCCTGTCGGCGTCCGCGATCCGCGCACCGGCCCTGGCGCGCGGGACACGCCCACGAGGTCGTTCCGATGCCGTTTCCGCCGTCGTCCGCCGTGCGTGCTCCGCGCCTGCACGCCGCGCTGTCCGTGCTCTGCGCGGCCGCGCTGATTCCCCTCGCCGCCACGGCGCAGACACCGCCCAAGCCCGCCGCCAAGCCGGCAGCCCCGGCCAAGCCGGCGGCTGCCCCGGCCGCGGCTCCCGCTGCGGCTCCGCAGGCCGGCACGCGGACCCTGGGCAGCTCCGCCGGTGCCGCCGCGTCCGGCGGCCCGCTGCTCACGCGGGAGGAACTGCGCGCGTGCCTGAACCAGGAGGCCTCTTTGCGCCAGCGAATCGACGCCGCTGCGGCCGAGCGCGCGCCTCTGGCCCAGGACAAGCAGGCCATCGAGGTCGAGCGCGAGGCGCTGCGCGCCGAGCGGGAGAAGCTCGAGGGCCGCAAGGCGCTGAACGACGAGCTGGCGGCGCGCTTCAGGGCCCTGGCCGAGCGCATCGAGTCGTGGAATCAGCGCGTCAAGTCGTTCGACGAGAAACCCAAGACGGGCGTCGCCGGAGAGCGCGAGCGCGCCGCCTTGAACACCGAGCGCGGCGAGCTGGACAAGCAGCGCATCGCGCTCGGGGAGGAACTCACGCGTCTGAACGCCGCCAACCAGGAGTTGGCGGCGGGGTTCAACGCCCGCGCGCAGGCGGTGGAGAACCGGGTCGCCGCTTGGAACGAGCGCAATGCGCGCCTGAACGACGCCGCCGGCGCGCTGGAGTTGGAGCGCGAGGCCTGGGTCGGCAGCTGCGCCAACCGCCGCTACCGCGAGGACGACGAGATCGCGATCCGGCGCGGCCAGTGAGGTGCAGCGCGGTGCTCGCCGAGACCAACCCGCTGCTTGCCCCCTGGTCCGCGCCCCACGGGCTGCCCCCGTTCGAGGCGCTGCGCGCCGCCCATTTCGGCCCGGCGCTGGCTGCCGCGATGACGGAGCACCGTGCCGAACTCGCCGCGGTGGCCGCGGCGCCCGGCGTGCCGGGCTTCGAGGACACGGTGGCCACGTTCGACCGCAGCGGCGCGCGGCTGCGCTGCATTCTCGCGGTGTTCCAGTGCCTGACGGCCAGCGCGACGAGCCCCGAGCTCCAGGCGGTGCAGCGCGAATTGGCCGCGCCGCTGGCGGCCCACTTAAACGCCGTCTACACCGACCAGGCGCTGTTCGCGCGCATCGACGCGTTGCACCGCGAGCGCGACGCACTCGGGCTTGATCCGCAGTCGCTGCGCATGCTCGAGCGGTTGCACCTGGACTTCGCGCGCGCCGGCGCGCAGCTCGACCCGCCAGCGCGCGAGCGCAATGGGCGTATCGCCGAGGAACTGGCGCAGCTGACCACGCGCTTCGCCCAGCACGTGCTGCACGACGAGTCGACCTGGCTGCTGCCGCTGCGCGGCGAGGCCGACCTGGCCGGCCTGCCGGCCTCGCTGCGCGAGGCTGCGCGACGGGCGGGCGCCGAACGCGGTCACGACGGCCCTGCGCTGACGCTGTCGCGTGGGCTGGTGGTGTCGTTCCTCGAGTTCAGCGAGCGGCGCGACCTGCGCGAGCAGGTCTGGCGCGCCTGGGTGGGCCGCGGGGAGCACCCTGGCGAGTCGGACAACCGCGAAGTGGCGCGGTCGATCCTGCGGCTTCGCCGCGAGCAGGCGGCCCTGCACGGGCACGCCTGCCATGCCGACCACGTGCTGTCGGACACGATGGCCGGCAGCCGTGCCGCCGTGGCCGGGTTGCTGGACGAGGTGTGGCCGCGCGCGCTGCGATCGCTCGGGCATGAGCGGGCACTGCTGCACGAGGCGATGCGCCGTGCCGGCGTCGACCCCCAGGCCACGCCGCTCGAGCCCTGGGACTGGCGCTACTGGGCCGAGCGCGTGCGACGCGAGCACTTCGCCGTCGACGACGCCGAGGTGCGGCCGTACTTCGCGCTCGAGCGCGTCGTCGAGGCGGCCTTCGACTGCGCCGGCCGCCTGTTCGGGCTGCGCTTCGTCCCGTGCGCATCGGCCCCGGTCTACCACCCCGACGTCCGCGCCTACGAGGTGCGCGAGGCCGACGGCCGCCTGCTCGGCCTGTTCCTGCAGGACAACTTCGCCCGCGCCACCAAGCGCAGCGGGGCTTGGATGAGTGCACTGCGCTGGCAGCACCGCAACGGGCCGGACGGCTCGGCGTCGCTGCCGGTGATCCTCAACAACAACAACTTCGCGCGTGGCGCCGAGGACGCGCCGACGCTGCTGTCGCTGGACGAGGCGCGCACGCTGTTCCACGAGTTCGGCCACGGCCTGCATGGCCTGCTGTCGGACGTCCGCTTCGAGCGGCTGTCGGGAACCCAGGTGCTGCGTGACTTCGTCGAGCTGCCGTCGCAGATCTTCGAGCACTGGATCGAGCAGGACGAGGTCCTGGAGCGCCATGCCCGGCACTGGCAGACCGGTGCCCCGATCCCGCGTGCCCTGGTGCAGCGGCTGCAGGAGGCGCGGCGCTTCGGGCAGGGCTACGAGACGGTGCGCTACGTGGCCAGTGCCCTGACCGACATGGCCGTGCACTCGCTGCCCGATGCCGAGCCGCCGGCCGACCTGTGCGCCTGGGAGGACGAACTCCTGCGCGCGCACGGCCTGCCGCCCGAGGCCGGCCTCAACCACCGCCTCGTGCACTTCCAGCACCTGTTCGCCGGGGGTTACGCGGCCGGCTACTACGTGTACCTGTGGGCCGAGGTGCTCGACGCCGATGGCTTCGAGGCCTTCGTGGAGGCGGGCAGCCCGTTCGCGCCCGAGGTGGCGGGGCGTCTCAGGCGTCACGTGTACGCCAGCGGCAACTCGGTCGACCCGACGCAGGCCTACCGTAGCTTCCGCGGGCGCGACGCGACCGTGCAGCCGCTGCTGGCGCAGCGCGGCCTGCTCGAGCCGGCCTGAGGGCCGCGTTCGCGTCCGGTCGCGCCTGGCCGCACGCAAGCGCGAGCGGGCCGCGACCGCCACCCCCAGGACCTGACGAACCACCGGAGGACCCCCATGTTCGACACCGCCATCGCCGGCAGCCTGCCCAAGCCCGCCTGGCTCGCCGAGACCGGCAAGCTCTGGCCTAAGTGGCAGTCCGAGGGCGCCGCGCTGGCGCAGGCCAAGCTCGACGCCACGCTGCTGTGGATCAAGGTGCAGGAGGACGCCGGCCTCACGGTGATCGGAGACGGCGAGATGAGCCGCCAGCACTTCGTGCACGGCTTCCTCGAGCGCGTCGAGGGCATCGACTTCGAGCACAAGGTCGAGATGGGCATCCGCAACGACCGCTACAAGGCCATGGTGCCGCAGGTGGTGGCGCCGCTCGCGCTCAAGGGCCGCGTGCACGAGACCGAGGCGCGCCTGCTGCGCGCGCACACCGCGCGGCGCACCAAGTTCACGCTGCCGGGCCCGATGACCATCGTCGACACCGTGGCCGACCGCTTCTACGGCGACCGCGTGACGATGGCGATGGCCTTCGCCGACCTGCTCAACCAGGAGGCGCGGGCGCTCGAGGCCGACGGCATCGACGTCGTGCAGTTCGACGAGCCGGCCTTCAACGTCTACCTGGAGGAGGCCGCCACCTGGGGCGTGCGGGCGCTGGAGCGCGCGGCGCAGGGGCTGAAGTGCACGACGGCCGTGCACATCTGCTACGGCTATGGCATCCAGGCGAACATCGACTGGAAGAAGACGCTCGGCCAGGAGTGGCGCCAGTACGAGAAGGTGTTCCCGGCGCTGGCCGCCAGCTCGATCGACCAGGTCAGCCTCGAATGCATCCACTCCCACGTGCCGGCCGAGCTGATGGCACTGCTCGCGGGCAAGGACGTGATGGTGGGCGTGATCGACGTGGCCAGCGAGGCGGTCGAGACGCCCGAGGAGGTAGCCGCCACGATCGAGCGCGCGCTGCGATACGTTCCCGGCGAGCACCTGATCGCGTGCACGAACTGCGGACTGGCGCCGATGTCGCGCGCTGTCGCCGAGGCCAAGCTGAAGGCGCTGGCCGACGGGGCCGCGCTGGCGCGGGCGCGCCGTGCCTGACGCCGTGCGGGCCGCATGAGCCTGAACTGGCGCCGGCTGTGGCAGCCGCGGCGGCTGCTGTTCTGGCAGATGCTGGTGTTCAACGTCCTGTCCAGTCTCTGCGCCTGGGCGCTGCGCGAGCTGCCGCTGAACACGCTGGGCACGCTGCTGGTGGCGTTCGTGGCGCTGCTGAACGTCGGATTCGGGATGCTTGCGGCCTGGGTGCTGATGCGTGACGAGCCGGCGGCTCGCGGCGGGCTCTGAGCCGCACGGGCGGCCGTCGCGGCAATGGACGCGCCCGCCTGCACCGGCCGTTTCGCACCGTCGCCCACCGGGCCGCTGCACGCCGGCTCGCTGGTGGCCGCGCTCGGCAGCTGGCTCGACGCGCGCGCCCGCGGCGGGCGCTGGCTGGTGCGCATCGAGGACGTCGACGGCCCGCGCTGCGTGCCCGGTGCCGAGGCCGAGATCCTGCGCCAGCTCGCGGCCTGCGGGCTGCAGCCCGATGCCCCGCCGTGGCGGCAGTCGGGGCGCGGCGCGGCCTACGCCGAGGCGCTGGCGCGCCTGCGCGCGGCCGGCCTCGCCTATGACTGCGGCTGCACGCGGCGCGACGTCGAGGTTGCGCTCGCCGCGGCCGGCCACGCGCACGCGCGCGACGCCGAGCGCGTCTATCCGGGCACCTGCCGCGGCGGCCTGGGGGGCAGGGCACCGCGCGCGGTGCGCCTGCGCACGCTGCGCGGCGGCCTGCCGGTCGTCATCGGGTGGACCGACCGCCGCCTCGGCCCGCAGCGTCAGGACGTGACGGCCGAGGTCGGCGACCTCGTGCTCCAGCGCGCCGACGGGCCGTGGGCCTACCAGCTGGCCGTGGTGGTGGACGACGCCGCGCAGGGCATCACCGACGTCGTGCGCGGCGAGGACCTGGCCGACAACACCGGACGCCAGATCCTGCTGCAGCGCGATCTGGGGTTGTCCACCCCGCGCTACCTTCACCTGCCGCTGGTGCTGGGGGCCGACGGGGCCAAGCTGAGCAAGCAGAACGGCGCGGCGCCGCTGGACCTGCGCGATCCGGTGACCGCGCTGCAGGCCGCGGCGCGGGTGCTGGGCCTGCCGCGCCTCGAGGCGGCCGCGCCCGCGGTTTGGCTGGCCGCGGCGGTGCCGGCCTGGGCTGGCATGATGCGCGTCCCCTTGAACCCCGCGAACGCGTCGTCCGACGCGACCCCACGATGACCATCATCACCACTGCCAGCGGACTGCAGTACGAGGACACCGTCGCCGGCTCCGGCGCCGAGGCCGGCGCCGGCCAGCGCGTGCGCGTGCACTACACCGGCTGGCTGCACGACGCCGGCGCGCCGCAGCAGCGCGGCCGCAAGTTCGACTCCAGCAAGGACCGCGGCGATCCGTTCGCATTCCACCTCGGCGCCGGGCAGGTCATCCGCGGCTGGGACGAGGGCGTCCAGGGCATGAAGGTCGGCGGCACGCGCGTGCTGACGATCCCGCCCGAAATGGGCTACGGCGCGCGCGGCGCCGGCGGCGTGATCCCGCCGAACGCGACCCTCGTGTTCGAGGTGGAACTGCTGGCGGTCTGACCCGGCGCGGGCCGGCCCGCCAGCGCCTTCAGCGGCCGCGATCGCCCGCGCGGGCCTGAGGCCCTGGGCCCGTGCGGGCCTGCGGCCCGGGCCCGCGACGGGGACCACCGTGGCCGGCACCAGGGGCCTGCCCATGGCCCCGCGGCCGGCCGGGGCCGCCGCGGTGGGCGGCCGGGCCGGGCCGGCCCTTGCGCGCGGCCGGCGCGGCGTGCGCCGGCGCGGGCCGCGGCTCGGCGCGCTGCGGCTCCAGGCCCGGCACCACGCTGGCCGGGATACGCTGCGTCGTGAAGTGCTGGATGCGCTGCAGCTGCCCGAAGTCGCGCCGCTCGGCCAGCGTCACCGCGAGGCCCGTGCGTCCGGCGCGGCCGGTGCGGCCGATGCGGTGCACATAGTCCTCGGCCTTCATCGGCAGACCCAGGTTGATGACGTGGCTGATGGTGGGCACGTCGAGGCCGCGCGCGGCGACGTCGGTGGCCACCAGCACGCGCAGGCGGCGGTTGCGCATCGCCTGCAGCACCCGGTTGCGGCGGCCCTGCGGCAGGCCACCGTGCAGCGCCTCGACCTCGTGGCCGATCTCGGCCAGGTGCGCGGCCACGCGCTCGGCGTCGATCTGCGTGCTGGTGAAGACGAGCGCCTGCTCGATCTCGCGCGCGGCCAGGATGTGCTCGAGCAGGGCCTGCTGGTGGCGGCGGTCGTCGGCCCAGTGCAGGCGCTGCTCGATGTCGGCATGGGCCTCGGTGTGGTGGGCGACGTCGATGCGCTCGGGCTGGCGCAGCAGCTCGGCCGCCAGGTGCCCGGCGTGGCCGTCGAAGGTGGCGCTGAACATCACCGTCTGGCGCGCCGCCGGGGTGGCCGCGGCGATCGTGCGCAGGTCGTCGATGAAGCCCAGGTCGAGCATGCGGTCGGCCTCGTCGAGCACCAGCAGCTCGACGGCGTCGAGACGCGTGACGCGCGCGCCCAGGTGATCGAGCAGGCGGCCGGGCGTGGCCACGACGATGTCGGGCGTGGCGCCGAGCATGCGCTGCTGCAGCCCGTAGGGCACGCCGCCGACCACGGTGGCCACCGTGAGGTGGGGCACGTGGCGGCCGTAGTCCTGCGCCGCCCGCGCGACCTGCTGTGCCAGCTCGCGCGTGGGCGCGAGCACCAGCACGCGCGGGCTGCCGTTGCGCGGCGGACGGCTGCCGCGGCCGGTGGGTGACGCGGCCGCGGCCGCGGCGCGCGCGGCGAGCACGCGCGCCAGCGCCGGCAGCATGAAGCTGGCAGTCTTGCCGCTGCCGGTGCGGCTGCTGACGCGCAGGTCGCGGCCTGCAAGCGCGGCCGGAATGGCCGCCGCCTGCACGTCGGTGGGAACGGCATAGCCGGCGGTGGCCAGCGCGCGCAGCAGCGGCTCGGGCAGGCCCAGGGTGTCGAAGCTCATCGGGTCTCTCGCACGGGTCCGCGGGCATCCGGCTCGAAGGCGCGGGCGCACGCGGTCACGCCAGCCGCTCCCTCGGATCTCGAGGGGCACGCCGCGTGAGGGTGGGTCGCGGGGTCTGCGGGGGCGGACACAGGGTGTCCGCGGTCCCGGATGCGACGGCATCGCCGCCGACCGGAAGTGCAGGCTCCGGGTTCGGGACCCGGGGTGCGCCGCGTACGAGGCCAGGGAGATGAACGAAAACGGCCCCGGATGCCGGAGCCGCTGGAGCGCATTCTAGCCGATCGCCCCTGTTCCTGCCGGCGAGTCGGTGCGGCCGGACGAAGGGGATGCCGGGCGACCGTCAGCACGGCTGTCCGCGAGGTCGGCGAAGCGGCCCTCGATGCGGTGTGCCAGTGCGCTCCACACCGGCGTCAGCCGGCCGGGCAGGTCGGGCAGCGCGCCGAGGCCGGTGCGGCTCTCCTCGGGCGAGTGGAAGTCGCTGCCGCGCGAGGCCAGCAGCCCGAACTCGAGCGCGGTGTCCGCGTAGCGCAGCCGCTCGGCCTCGCTGTGGCTGCCCGTGAGCACCTCGACGCCGCGGCCGCCATGGCCCACGAACTCGGTGAACAGCGCGTACTCGAGCGTGGCGTTGAAGCGCGCGTAGCGCCCCGGATGCGCGATCACGGCCACGCCCCCGGCGCCGGTGATCCAGCGCACCGCGTCGCCCAGCGACGCCCAGCGGTGCGGCACATAGCCCGGGTTGCCCGGCGTCAGGTAGCGGCGGAACACGGCGTGCGTGTCGGCGCAGACGCCGCGCTCGACGAGGAAGCGCGCGAAGTGGGTGCGCGAGACCAGCTCGGGATTGCCGACATGGGCCAGCGCGCCTTCCAGAGCGCCATCGATGCCGACGCGGGCCAGCCCCTCGGCCATCTGCCGCGCCCGCTCGCGACGCCCGGCGCGCGTCGCGGCCAGGCCCGCTCGCAGCGCCGCGTCCTCCGGGTCGATGCCCAGGCCAACCACGTGCACCGTCTCGTCGGCGAAGCTGACCGAGATCTCGGTGCCTGCCAGGAAGGCCATGCCATGGTCGAGCGCGGCCGCGCGCGCCTCGGCCAGCCCGTCGACTTCGTCATGGTCGGTCAGGGCCCAGAGCTGGACCCCGGCGGCCGCGGCCCGCCTCGCGAGCTCCGCCGGCGGCAGCGTGCCGTCGGAGACGGTGGAGTGCGAGTGCAGGTCGGCGTTGATCAGGTGCACATAGCCATTATCCCGGCCCGTCGCAGCCCGCGTCTGCGGGCCGCTCGGGCCGCGGTCAGGCCCGCCGTGCAGCCCTACTCGCCGCGCAGCTCCACCGCCGGCTGCACGCGGCTGGCGCGCCAGCTCGGGTACAGCGTGGCCACGAAGGCCAGGACCAGCGAAGCCAGTGCGATCGGCACGATGTCCGAGGCGAGCGGCTGGCTCGGCATGCGGTCGATGTAGTACACGCTGGCCGGCAGCAGCGTGGCCCCGAGCAGCCTCTCCAGCGCCGGCACCAGCGTACCGAGGTGCGCGGCGACGGCGACGCCGAGCGCCACGCCGCCGGCGGTGCCGAGCACGCCCGCCGCGGCGCCCTGCACGAAGAAGATGCCCATCACGCTGCGCGGGCTGGCGCCCAGCGTGCGCAGCACGGCGATGTCGGCCCGCTTGTCGGTCACCGTCATCACCAGCGTGCTGACGAGGTTGAACGCAGCCACCGCGACGATCAGCACCAGGATCAGGCCGAGCATGCGCTTCTGCAGCGCCACTGCCTCGAACCAGGTGCGGTTGACCTGCGTCCAGTCGCGCACCAGCAGCGGGCCGGGCAGCCGGGCCGCCAGGCCGGCGGCGACCGCGGGCGCCGCCAGCGGCTCGGCCACGCGCAGCGCCACCGCGGACGGGCCGCGAAGCCCGGCCAGCTCGGCGGCGTCGTCCAGGTGCACCAGCGCGAGCGTGTTGTCGTACTCGTAGTGCCCGGCGTCGAACACGCCGGCGACGGTGAAGACCGTGCTGCGCGGCAGTGTGCCGGCCTGGGGCGCCGTCGCATCCGCGGGCGCGGGCACCAGCACGGCCACTGCGTCGCCGGCCCGCACCCGCAGCGCACGCGCCAGCTCGGCGCCCAGCACGATGCGACGCCCGCCGCCGGCCAGCTGCCGCAGCGTGCCGGCGGCGTCGAGGCGTCCGGCCAGCGTCGTCAGGCCGGCCTCGGCCGCCGGGTCGATGCCGCGCAGCAGCGCGCCGCGCAACATGTCGTCTCGGCCCACCAGGCCCTGCAGCAGCACGAACGGGGCGGTGGCCTGCACCCGCGGGTCGGAGCGCGCGGCGGCCGCCACCGCGCGCCAGTCGGGCAGCGCGCCACGCTCACCGGCGTACAGCTCGACGTGGGCGATCGCGTCGAGCATGCGGTCGCGCACCTCGGTGCGGAAGCCGTTCATCACCGACAGCACGACGATCAGCGCCGCGACGCCCAGCGCGATGCCGAGCACCGAGACGCCGGCGATGAAGGAGATGAAGCGGTTGCGACGGCCGGCGCGACGCCCGGCGCGCAGGTAGCGCCAGCCGACCTGCCACTCGTAGGAAGACCAGGGTGCCATTGCCGCCGCGCGCCGCGTTCAGTCGCCGCGGCCGAGCTCGAGCAGGCGGTCGCAGCGCTCGGCCAGTGCCGGGTCGTGCGTGACCAGCACGAACGCGGTGCCGTGCTCGCGCGCCAGGTCGAGCATCAGATCGAACACCACGGCCGCCGTGCGACGGTCGAGGTTGCCGGTGGGCTCGTCGGCCAGCACGCAGGCCGGCCCGGCGACCAGCGCGCGCGCGATCGCCACCCGCTGGCGCTCGCCGCCCGACAGCTGCGAAGGCAGGTGGGCCGCGCGCTCGCCCAGCCCCACGCGCTCGAGCAGGGCGCGCGCCGCCGCCCGCGACTCGGCGGTCGGCAGGCGGCGGATGCGCAACGGCATCGCCACGTTGTCCAGCGCGGTGAACTCGGGCAGCAGGTGGTGGAACTGGTAGACGAAGCCCAGATGCAGGTTGCGCCAGCGGCCCTGGCCGGCGGCGTCGAGCGCGGCCAGGTCGCGGCCCATCAGTTCGACGCGGCCGGCGCTCGGCGCGTCCAGTCCGCCCAGCAGGTGCAGCAGCGTGCTCTTGCCGCTGCCCGAGGCGCCGACGACCGCCAGCGTCTGGCCGCGCCGCACCTCGAGATGCAGGCCGCGCAGCACGGTGACGTCGATGGCGCCGGCGCCGCTGCCCTCGCGGAAGCGCTTGTGCAGTCCGACGGCGCGCAGCACGACCTCGCCGGACGGGTCGGGTTCAGTCATGACGCAGGGCCTCGGCGGGGTCGGTGCGGCTGGCGCGCCAGCTCGGGTACAGCGTGGCCGCCAGCGACAGCGCCGCGGCAATCAGCGCCACCGGCACGATGTCGGCCGCCATCGGCTGGCTCGGCATGCGCGTGATCAGGTAGACGTTGCCCGGCAGGAAGGCGATGCCCAGTGCATGCTCGATCGCGGGCACGACGACGTCGAGGTTCCAGGCCAGCGCCAGCCCGAGCCCGAGCCCCGCCGCGGTGCCGATCAGGCCGGCGGCGGCCCCCTGCACGACGAAGATGGCCATGATGCTGCGCGGCGTGGCGCCCAGCGTGCGCAGGATCGCGATGTCGGCCCGCTTGTCCGTCACCGTCATCACCAGCGTGGCCACCAGGTTGAACGCGGCGACGGCGACGATCAGCGTGAGGATCAGGAACATCATCCTCTTCTCGAGCTGCACGGCGTCGAACCAGTGCCGATGGGTGCGCGTCCAGTCGCGCACCTCGAGCGCCGGGCCGAGCTGGCGCTGCAGCTCGGCGCCGACCGTCCGCGCGGCCTGCGCGTCGTCCAGCCGCAGCTGCACGCCGGTCACGCCCCCCGTGCGCAGCAGGCGCGCCGCGTCCTCCAGGTGGACCAGCGCCAGCGTGGCGTCGGCCTCGGCGTGGCCCGACTCCCACACGCCCGCGACCACGAACAGCCGCGTGCGCGGCACGATGCCCGCCGGCGTGACCTGCCCGGCAGGCGCGACGAGGCTGATGCGGTCGCCGATGCGCACGCCGAGCTGGCGGGCGAGCCCGGCGCCGAGCAGCACGTTCCACGACTGCGGCGCGAGCCGGGCGAAGGCGGCCACCTCGGCCGCCGCCAGCGGCGTGACCTGCGCCTCCGCCGCGGGCTCGACGCCGCGCAGCGCGATCGCGGCCAGCCGCCCGTCGTGGCCCGCCAGCGCCTGGGCGGCGACGAACGGGGCCGCGCCGCGCACCGACGGGTGCCGCGCCGCCAGCGCCGCGCTGGCGGCCCAGTCGGGCAGGGCGCCGCCGTCGGCCGCGTGCAGCTCGACGTGCGCCACCGCGGCCAGCATCCGGTCGCGCACCTCCTTCTGGAAGCCGTTCATCACCGACAGCACGACGACGAGGGCGGCCACCCCGAGCGCGATGCCGAGCACCGACACCGTGCTGATGAAGGACAGGAAGCCGTTGCCCGCCCCGGCGCGCCCGGCGCGCCCGGCGCGCGTATAGCGCCAGCCGACCTGCCACTCGAAGGGCCAGGCGCGGGGCCGGGCCGGGCGGGGCGGGGCTGCGGACATGGCCGGCGATGCTAGCGCCCGCGTGCCGCGGCCGCCGGGGGCGCGGCGCCGGGATAATCAGCGCCCGTGTCGTCGACCGCGCGCCTGCTGATCCCGTTCGCCGCCCCGCCGTCCGACGCCGCCCGCGCCGCGCTGGCCGCGCTGCCGCTGGCCAACCTGCGTGCCGCGCTCGCGCGCTGCGGCCCGGCGCAGCGCGACGCCGGCGAACCCTGGACCTTCAGCGCCCCGCACGAGCGGGCGCTGGCCCGTGCGCGCGGCTGGAGCGGGGAGGACGGCAGGCTGCCGTTCGCGGCGGAGGCCGCTGCCGCCGATGGCGTGCTCGGTGCCGCCGCCGCCGGTGCGGCCTGGGGCCAGGTGACGCCGTCGCACTGGCACGTCGGCACCGACCAGGTCAGCCTGCTGCCGCCGTCGCAGCTGGCGCTGTCGGAGGCCGAGTCGCTGGCCCTGTTCGCGGCCGTCCGGTCGCTGTTCGTGGACGAGGGTTTCGGCTTCGCCTGGGGGGCGCCGCTGCGCTGGTACGTGGTGCACGACAGCCTGGCGCAGTTGCGCACCGCCTCGCTCGACCGCGTGGCCGGGCGCAATGTCGACCCCTGGCTGGGCAGCGATGCGGCCGCGCGCCGCGTCAGACGCCTGCAGTCCGAGGTGCAGATGCTGCTGCACACCCACCCCGTCAACGCCGCCCGCGAGGAGCGGGGGCTCGCGCCGGTGAACTCGTTCTGGCTCAGCGGCTGCGGCGTCGCGCAGCCGTCCGGCGGCCGCCCGATCGTGCTGGACGAGCGGCTGCGCGAGCCCGCGCTCGATGGTGACGCGCAGGCCTGGACGCAGGCCTGGCGAGCCCTCGACGCCGGGCCGCTTGCGGCCTGGGTCGAGGCCGCCGCAGGCGATCCCGACGCGCTGCTGGTGCTGGCCGGCGAGCGCGTCGCGGCCACGCTGCGCCCGCAGCCTCGCGGCCCGTGGGCGGCGCTGCGCGCGCGCTTCGCGCGGTCCGCGCCGCATGCGCTGCTGGAGTCGCTGTGATCCTGCAGACGCGGGACGTCCCGCCGCGGGTTGCCTTCACGCTCGAGCAGGCGGGCGTGCACCCGCTGCTGGCGCGGCTGTTCGCCGCGCGCGGCGTACGCGAGCCGACCGACCTCGACGACGGCGCGGCGCGCCTGCTGCCGCCCGACGCGCTGCGCGGCGCGGCCGAGGCGGCACGGCTGCTGGCCGACGCGATCGCCGCGTGCAAGCGCCTGGTCGTCGTCGCCGACTACGACTGCGACGGCGCCACGGCCTGCGCGGTGGCGCTGCGCGGCCTGGGCCTGCTCGGCGCGCCGCGCGCCACGCTCGGCTTCGTCGTGCCCGACCGCGCCGTGCACGGCTACGGGCTGACGCCGGCCATCGTCGAGCTGGCGCGGCCACTCGCGCCCGACGTGCTGATCACGGTCGACAACGGCATCGCCAGCCACGAAGGCGTCGCCCATGCGCGAGCGCTCGGCATGCAGGTGCTCGTCACCGACCACCACCTGCCGGCCGCCGGGGTGGCGCTGCCCGCGGCCGACGTGATCGTCAACCCCAACCAGCCCGGCTGCGCGTTCCCGAGCAAGTCCATCGCCGGCGTCGGCGTGATGTTCTACGTGCTGCTGGCCGCGCGCGCCGAGCTGCGCGCGCGCGGGGCGTTCGAGGCCGCCGCGCAGCCCAGGCTGGACGCGCTGCTCGACCTCGTGGCGCTCGGCACGGTGGCCGACGTGGTGCGGCTGGACGCCAACAACCGGCGCCTGGTGGCCCTGGGCCTGAAGCGCATCCGCGCCGGGCGGATGCAGCCGGGCGTGGCGGCGCTGTTCCGCGTGGCCGGCCGCGACCCGGCGCGCGCCGGCGCGTTCGACTTCGGGTTCGCGCTCGGGCCGCGCATCAACGCCGCCGGCCGGCTGGCCGACATGACGCTCGGCATCGAGTGCCTGCTCACCGACGACGCCGGGCGTGCGGCCGATCTCGCCGCGCGGCTCGACGCCATCAACCGCGAGCGCCGCGAGGTCGAGGCCGGCATGCGCGAGCAGGCCGAGCGGGCGCTGGACGGTCTGCTGGCCGGCCTCGACGCCGCGCCGCCGGCCGTGGTGCTGCACCACGAGAGCTTCCACGAGGGGGTGGTCGGCATCGTCGCCGGCCGCGTGAAGGACCGCCTGCACCGTCCGACCTTCGTGTTCGCCGCCGGCCAGGGCGGCGACGGTGCGCGCGTGCTGAAGGGGTCCGGCCGCTCGATCCCGGGCTTCCACCTGCGCGACGCGCTCGATCTGGTCGCCAAGCGCCACCCGGGTTTGCTGCTGCGCTTCGGCGGCCACGCGATGGCCGCGGGCTGCACGCTCGCCGAGGGCGCCGTGGCGGCCTTCGGCTCGGCGCTGCAGCAGGTGGCCGCCGAGTGGCTCGATGCGGCCACGCTGACGCGCACCGTACCCACCGACGGCCCGCTCGAGCTGCAGTGGTTCAACGCCGAGACGGTGGCGCTGCTCGAGCAGCAGGTCTGGGGCACCGGCTTCGAGCCGCCGCTGTTCTGCGACGAAGTCGAGGTGCTGCAGCAGCGGCTGGTGGGCGAGCGGCACCTGAAGCTGCGCCTGCGCCACGCCGGGCAGCTGCGCGAGGGCATCTGGTTCAACCATGCCGAGCCGCTGCCCGGCCGCGCGCGCCTGGCCTACCGGCTGGGCCTCGACGAGTGGAACGGGCAGCCGCGCCTGCAGATGGTGGTGGAAGCCGCGGGCTGATCCGGCCTCGACCGGCCGGACTCCGCCGGGCGGCATGTCCCCGCGGGCCCGCGGACTCCGCGCCCGCGGCAGCATCGCTGTCCATGAAGCTCCTCCCGTCCAAGATCCGCAGCGCAGGCTGCGCGGCCGTGCTGGCCGCTGCCGCGGCCCTGGCGCCGGCTGTCCAGGCCGCCGAACCGAAGCCCGTGGTCGTCGCCCGTGGCCTCGTGCAGCCCTGGGGCCTGGCCTTCCTGCCCGACGGGCGCATGCTGGTCACGGAGAAGCCGGGCCGCATGCGCATCGTCGCTCCGGATGGCCGGCTCGGCCCGCCGCTGGAGGGCCTGCCGCCGGTCTCGACGGGCGGCCAGTGCGGCCTGCTCGACGTGGCGGTCGATCCTGCCTTCGCCCAGAACCAGCGCGTCTGGTTCACGTTCGCCGAGCCGGGCGAGGGCGGCAACAGCACGGCGGTGGCGCGCGCGCGCCTGGAGGGCAACCGCCTCGCCGACGTGCGGATCGTGTTCAGCCAGACCCCGAAGGTCGAAGCGCGCAACCACTGCGGCTCGCGCATCGTGTTCGACCGCCAGGGACGCCTATGGGTGGGCCTGGGCGACCGCTTCAGTCGCATGGCCGACGCGCAGACGCTGGACAACCACCTCGGCAAGATCGTGCGCATCGACGCCGACGGCAAGGCGCCCGCCGACAACCCCTTCGTCGGTCGCGCAGGCGCGAAGCCGGAACTGTGGAGCATCGGCCACCGCAACATCCAGGCGATGGCGCTGCACCCGGTCACCGGCGAGCTGTGGGCGGCCGAGCACGGACCCCAGGGGGGTGACGAGCTCAACGTGGCCGAGGCCGGCCGCAACTACGGCTGGCCGGTGGTGACCTACGGCCGCAACTACGGCACCGGCACGCGGATCGGCGAGGAGGGTCCGCGGCCCGGCATCGAGATGCCGGTGCGGCACTGGGTGCCCACCTCGGTGGCGCCCAGCGGCATGGCCTTTGTCACCAGCGACCGCTACCCGGGCTGGAAGGGCAGCCTGGTGATGGGCACGCTGCGCGGTCAGAGCCTGATCCGGCTGACGCTGGACGGCCGTGCGGTGAAGGGGGAGGAACGGCTGCTCGAGACCTTCGGCCAGCGCATCCGTGACGTTCGGCAGGGCCCGGACGGCTGGCTGTACCTGCTGACCGACTCCAACGACGGCCAGATCGTGCGCCTGGAGCGCTAGCTCCCTGCCGGGGCGGCGGTGCCGGCCGCGCGTGCGGCCCGCCCCGAGGCGAGCGCGGCGAGGTCGTCGGCCTGCATCGGCTTGCCGATCAGGTAGCCCTGGATCTGGTCGACGCCCAGCTGCACGAGGCAGGCGTGCTGCTCGCGCGTCTCCACGCCCTCGGCTACGACGCGCATGCCCAGGCTGTGGCCGAGCACGGTCATCGCCCGCACGATCGCCAGATCCGAGGCCTGCTCGGGCAGCGACTTGACGAAGGAGCGGTCGATCTTCAGTTCGTCCAGCGGAAAGCTGCGCAGGTAGTTCATCGACGAGTAGCCGGTGCCGAAGTCGTCGATCGACAACTGCACCCCGTGCCGGCGGAAGCGCTGCAGCTGCTCGTTGACACCGGCGCCGCAGTCGATCAGCACGCCCTCGGTGAGTTCCAGCACCAGGCGCCCGCGCATCGCCGGGTGGCGCCCGAGCAGCTCCTCCACCAGCTCGGGAAGGCCGCCCGCCGACAGCTGCAGTCCGGCGATGTTCACGGCCACCTTCAGGTCCGCCAGGCCCTGCTGCGCCCAGCGCGTGCCCTGCTCGCAGGCCTCCTGCAGCGCCCACGCGCCCAGCGGCACGATCAGGCCGGTCTCCTCGGCGATCGGAATGAAGCGGTCGGGGAACACCGGCCCCAGCTCGGCCGGGTGCCAGCGCATCAGTGCCTCGGCGCCGACGATGCGCCGCTGCACCGGGTCGTACTTGGGCTGGTACAGCAGGCGCAGTTCCCGGCGCTCGACGGCGTGGTGCAGCGCCGCCTCCAGCTTCAGCCGTTCCATCGCCGCCTGGTTGCGCTGGCGCGAGCCGAAGCGGTAGGTGTTGCGGCCGCTGGCGCACGCCAGCGCCGCCGCGCCGGCCGCAATCGCCAGTACGTCCTCGGGCGTCTGCCCGTCGTCGGGCGCGACCGCGATGCCGATGCTCGGCGACACCGAGATCCGGTCGCCGCCGATGCGGAACGGCTCGGCCAGCGCCTGCAGCACGCGACGCGCCACGCGCGCGCCGACCTCGGAGTCGTCCAGGTCGGGCAGCAGCACCAGGAACTCGTCGCCTTCCAGCCGGCTCAGCAGCGTCGGGCGCGACCGCGCCGAGCGCACGTCGTCGTCATCGCGCCGTGTCCGCCCCTGCAGGCGCTGCGACACCGCGCGCAGCAGTTCGTCGCCCGCGCTCTGGCCGAGCGTCGCCTGGAGCTGCTGCAGCCGGTCCAGTCGCACGTGCAGCAGTGCCAGTTTTCGACCCTCGTCCAGTGCCCGCGCCAGGCAGGCGCGCAGGCGGTCCATCAGAATGCGCCGGTTCGGCAGCCCGGTCACGGGGTCGTTGTTGGCCAGCCGGTCCTGGTACATCCTCAGCACGAGGCTGTTGCGCACCCGCAGCACCAGTTCGCTCGGGTCGACCGGCTTGGCCAGGAACTCGGTGGCCCCCAGCCCGAGGGCCTGGAGCTTGGTGTCCGGATCGCTGGCCGCGGTGAGCACGATCACCGGCGTGTAGCGCAGCCGCTCGTCGCGGCGCATCGCTTGCAGGATCTCGAAGCCCGACATGCCCGGCATCACCAGGTCGAGCAGCACCAGCGCCGGGTCGCGCTGGCGCAGTTCGCGCAGCGCGGTGGTCGCGTCGTTGACGGCCACCAGCCGCCGGTATCCCGCATCCTCCAGGTAGGCCCCGATGACCTCCGTGAGCATCGGCTCGTCGTCGATCATCATCACCGTAAGGTCGGTCGGGCTGGTCCCGCCCCCATCGTCGTCGCCCACCGCGCTTGCGCCGGCCTCGACCGAAGGCGCGGCCGATGGTGCAGGAGCCGCGGCCTGGGCGTGCCGGGCGGCCTCGCGCGCGACGGACAGCGCACCCGCCGGCGTGCGCTCCGTGGCCTCGGGTGCCTCCGGCGCCGTTCCTGTCGAGTCCATCCGTGCTCCCTGATTGCTCTTCGGTCGGGCGCGTGCGTGGGTGGCTGCGCGCCGCTCAGGCCGGGGCGCGGTCCGGATCCCGCACCTCCGGCGCCACCAGCCGCGTGCCGAGCACGCGCAACCGGCGCAGCGACAGCGCAGCCCGCGCTGTGTCGCCCGACTTGGCCGCCGCCTCGAGTTCGCGCGCCGGCTCGAACAGCGCGTCGTAGCCGACGCTGCCGCCCGCGCCCTTGAGCCAGTGCGCCAGCGCCGCCAGCGCCTCGTGCCGGCCCTCCCGCAGCGCCGCGTCCATCTCGTCGAGCTTGCCGGGCAGCTGGGCGCAGAAGCTGGCCGCGACGCGCGCCAGGCGGGCATGGCCGGCCAGGCGCGAGTGGATCGGGCCGCCGGCGGCAGGGGCGGCCGTCGCGCCGACCACCTGTGGCGGCGATCCTTCAGCGGCGCGCGGCGGCTGCGCCGAGGCGGCAGCCGGCGCCGCTGCCGTTGCCTCGACGCGGCGCCCGCCCAGCAACCCCGCGAGGCGCTCGAGCAGGCCGTCGATGTCGATCGGCTTGGTCATGTGGCCGCTGAAGCCGCCGGCCTCGATCTCGCGCTCGAAGCCCTTCATCGCATTGGCGGTGAGCGCGATCACGGGCCGGTCGTAGCCGCGCTCGCGCAGCAGTCGGGATGCGGTCACGCCGTCCATCACCGGCATCTGGATGTCCATCAGCACGAGGTCGGGATCGTGCTCGGCTGCGCGCTCCAGGCCGACGGCGCCGTTCTCGGCCTCGATCACCGCCAGCCCGGCCTCGGTCAGCACCACGCGCAGCAGCTCGCGGTTCTCGGCCCCGTCGTCCACCACCAGCACGCGGCGCGCCGGGAAGATCCACTCCACCCGCCCGCCCGCGGCCTCGCTGGCCAGTTCGCGCCGCGCCTCCAGCTCCGGCACCGACAGCCACCCGGCGGCGTCCAGCGGCCCGGCGTCGATGCTGACGTGGAACACGCTGCCGCGCCCCGGCTCGCTGGTGGCGCGCACGTCGCCGCCCAGCGCGCGCGCGAAGCGCCGGCTGATGGTCAGCCCGAGGCCGGTGCCGCCGAACTGCCGCGTCGTCGAGGCCTCGGCCTGCACGAAGGGCTCGAAGATCGACTCCAGCCGGTCGGCCGGGATACCGATGCCGCTGTCGGCCACGTCGATGCGCATCAGCGTGCTCCCCGGCGCCGGGTCCATCCGCAGGCCGATGCGCACCTCGCCCTGGGCGGTGAACTTGATCGCGTTGCCCACCAGGTTGGTCACGACCTGGCGCAGCCGGTGCGGGTCGGTGAGCGCCTGGCGCGGCAGCGCGCTGTCGAAGCAGACGCGCAGCGCGATGCCCTTCTCGTCGGACTTGACCTTCATGATGCGGGCCACGTCGAGCACGACCTGGTGCACCTCGCAGGGCACGCGCTCCACCTCGAGCCGGCCCGCCTCGACCTTGCTCAGGTCGAGGATGTCGTTGATCAGCTCCAGCAGGTGACGGCCGCTGCCGTGGATGATGTCGAGGTACTTCTGCGCGTCGGCCGCACCCTGGGGCCCGGCACGCCGCAGCACGTCCGTGAAGCCGAGGATGGCATTCATCGGCGTGCGGATCTCGTGGCTCATGTTGGCCAGGAAGTCGCTCTTGGCGCGGTTGGCGTCCTGGGCGGCGTCGCGCGCGGCGCGCAGCTCGATCTCCTTCTCCTCGAGCTCGGTCACGTCGTCGAAGCTGACCAGCACGCCGGCCGGCCCGGCGCCGCCCTGGATCGGCGAGCAGTTCACCATGAAGGTGCGGCGCCGCCCCTGGGCGTCGTGCAGGTACATCACGTGGCCCGAGTGCACCCGGCCGTCCTTCAGCGCCAGCATCCACGGCAGCACGAAGGCCGGCCGCGGGTCCGCGCCAGGGCCCGGTGCATCTGCCGCGCCCGCCGCACCCGGCCGCTGCGCATCACGGACCCAGGGCAGGTCCGCGGCACTGCGGCCCACCATCGAGTCCGCTTCCTGCCCCGTCACCTCGGCCAGCGCTCGGTTGGCCAGCACCATCTGGCCCTGCGGGTCGACCACCATCAGGCCCTCGGCCAGCGTGTCGAACGCGGTGCGGACACGCGCCGGGATCGTGTTGGACGGATCGAGGTGGCGCAGCATCCGCGTCAGGTAGACGCGGAACGCGATGGCGCAGGTCAGGCCGATGAACAGCACCAGCGGCGTGGCCGGCGGCAGCCACGGCGCGTGCTGCGCCAGCCAGGACGGCGGCACGAAGTGGAACTCCACGTGTCCCCAGGTCCGGCCCTCGGCCAGCATCGGCACGACCATGCGGGTGTCGGTGGACTCGTTGGCCAGGCTCGGTGCGCCCGGCTTGCCCGCCTCGAGCCTGAAGCCGCCGTCGGCGCTGCGCAGCCGCACGCCCTCGAGCGCCGCGTTGCGCTGCGTCACCGCGCCCAGGTAGCTGGCCAGACCCTGCGCGTCACCCGCGTTGGCCAGCATCGAGGCGGTCAGGGCCACCGTCTCCGCCAGCGCGACGCGGCCGTCGCGCACCGCCTTGCGCCCGTCGGGCAGCACGCCCGCAAGGTCGGACACCAGCAGCGCGCAGACCACGATGGTCGACAGCCCGAAGGCGAGCAGGGTACGCGACGACACGCGCGCCGTCAGTGCGCGCAGTCGGTGGCCGGCACGACCCAGTAGCCCGGTCACGAGTCGGCTCCAGTGCGGGCATTCTCGCGCCCGGGTGCCGCGGAGGCGGCCGTCGCGTCGGTCGCCGCGTCGGCCGCCGCGATGCCGGCCGCGGCGCGCGCAGGCGCGGCGGGTCCGCGGCCCGGTGCGCCGAACAAGTCTTCCACGTCGTCCTGGCTAGATCCGACCATGGCGTCGTTTTCGGCGCCGGGCGCGGAATCTTCAGGGTCGCGGCCGCCGGCGCCGCGTGCCTTCTGCCGCGACAGCACGGGGAGCGGGTCCATCGATGCCCACACCGGGATCACCGAGGCGATGCTGGCCAGCAGCGCGCCACCGCGGGCAAGCCAGAGGACGTAGCCGATGGACAGGCCCGTGCTGACCACGACACTGCTGGCGACCACGCCCAGCTCCTGCGCGGCTTCCTCGCGCACCTCCTCGTTGACCTGCCGGAACGAGCCGTCGAGGTGCACCTGGGCCGCGCGGCCATCGGCACCGGACGCAGCGAGTCCGAGCACCGAGTCGAAGGCCCCGCGGTCGAGTGCGATCTGGCCGATGGGGGCCCAGGTCAGGCTGGGCTGGAGGGAGGCATCGGCCATCGCCGGCCCGGGGCCTGCCGGGCCTGCGACCCAGCGCAACAGGTTGTTGACGGCGGCAGCGCCCGGGATTCTCTCCGGGACCTCGACGCGAACCGACGTGTCGGCGCGCGGCGCGGCCGGCGCCGCGGGTCCGGCCGGACCGCCGTCGGGCCGGTTCGCGCCGTCGGCCTTCGCAGGGCTCTCCCCACTCGCGTTGGCTTGCGCGCCCGGGCTGCCGGCGCCGGGCGCTGCCGAGGGCGCAGCATCGGCCTCGGTGTTGCCGGGTGCCGGTGCAGGTGCGCCGGCTGCGGCCGGCAACGCCGCGGCCTTGCTTCCCGTCTCCCGGGCCGCTGCGGAGGAGGACGTGGTGGCACCGGCCGAGGGCGTGGCGGCCGACCGGTCGCTGACCGATGTCAGGCCCGTCGGCGGGACCGTTGACGCGCTGACCGTAGCAGCCACCGGAGTCGATGCGTCGGACATCGCCAGAGGAGGAGCCGCCAGGGGACTCGACGAGTTCAGCGGGGCGGCTGGCGTCGCTGCCGGCGGCACCTGGTTCGCCGCGGCCGGCGCCACGGGTCCCGGCCACGGCGCGGCCGGGATCAGCGGGGTGATGGTGACCAAGGCGGGCACCGCACCCGCGAGCACCGGCGATGGCGCCGGGTCGGGCATGGGCGCCACGGCAGGTGGTGGCGCTGGTTCAGGTGCGGGTGCGGGTGCGGGTGCGGGTGCTGGCGTGGGCGTGGGCGTGGGCGTGGGCGCTGGCGCTGGCGCTGGCGAAGCGGCCACGTCGATCCGAAACACGACGCTCGCGCTGGCGCCGCCGGTGTCCGTCGCCGTGAGCCGCAGGTCGATCGTGCCGGCGTCAGCGTCGCCAGGCGTGCCGGCGAAGGTGCGCGCCGCCGTGTCGAAAGTCAGCCAGGCCGGCAGCGGCGCACCGCTGGCGAGGGCCGCATCGAAGTCGAGCGTGTCCCCCGCGTCCACGTCGGCGAAGGCGTCCGGCGGCAGGGCAAAGGCGAAAGGCACGCCCCGGGTCGCGGCCTGGTCGGCGATCGGCGTGCCCGGCACCGGGGCGTCGTTGGTCGGCACGACCTGCACCGTGACCGTCGCTGCGACGCTCGAGCCGGCGGCGTCGTCGACGACGAAGGCGATCGTGCGCGTCGCGTCCGACGGGCTCTGGGAGTCATGGCCGAACGTCACCGTCCGCAGCGCGTCGCGGTAGGTCGCCACCGACGCCGTGCCCGCCAGCGTCAGCACGCCGCCGACCGCATCCCAGGTGGCGGTGATGCCGGCGAAGCTGTCGATGGACAGCCGGTCGCCGCTCTGGTGGTTGTGCATCACCAGCACGCGGGCGCCGGTCAGTGACGCGCTGTCGGCGTCGGCGACTTCGATGCCGGTGTCCACCGGCACGGCGGGTCCGTCCTCGGTGAAGATCGCGCCGGCGCCCGATGCGGTGACGACCGGGGCCACGCCCGGGGTCACGTCGATGGTCAGCGTCCGGGTGGCGGAGAGCGGACCGCCGGCACCCTGCTGCCCGCCGTCGCTCCCCTCCACCGTCAGCAGCACCTGGCCGGGCGCGCCCACGGCGATCGTCATGCCGTTCAGCGCGTCGTTGACCCGCTGCAGCGGGCCGGCCAGCGACACCGCGGAACTGCCGTTGCCGCTCACCGAGTCCAGCCCCGTTTCGCCAGCCAGCGCGATGAGCGCACCGGCGCCGGCCTGCAACGTCACGGTGATCCAGGCGGCGTCGACGTCGGCGACGCTCACGCCGGCCGGTCCCTGGATCAACTGCAGCGTGCCGTAAGCGTGCGCGCCGAGCGTCGCCGGCAGCGAGATCGCCGGGGCGTCGTTGACAGCGGTCACGTCGATCGTCGAGGCCTGCGCCGCGCTGGTGCCGTTGCCGTCGGTCACGGTCCAGGAGAGGGTGCGCGTGGCGCCTTCGGAGGTCGGGTGGTCACTTGTGCTGCGGAAGCTCAGGCCGCGCAGGGCGGTCTGGTAGTCGGACAGGGCCGCGGCGCCCGTCAGCGTCAGCTGGCCGCTCGCGGCGTCGTAGCTGGCGACGACGCCGGTCGGGGCCGTGACCTGGAGCAGGTCGCCGGGGGTGAAGCCGCCGACGATCGCGACGCGTGCCGAAGTCAGCAGCGCGTGATCCGGATGCGTGAGCACCAGCCCGGACGCGAGCACCAGCTGCGCCTGCCCCTCGACATAGGCCTGTTGGCCGATGCCGAGCGCGAGCACGGGGGCGTCGGGCAGCGCGGTGACGGCGGTGGAGAGCGCGGAGGTTCCGTCGGACCAGATGCCCGTCGGGCCCAGCGCCGCGGCGAGGTTCTGCGCCGTCGCGAACGCGACGACGCCTAGCGAGCCGTCGGCCAGGCGCGCCGTCAGGCTGCCCGGCGTGCCGTTCCAGTCGGTGGCCGGCACGAAGCGCAGCCAGTACGACGTGGGCAGCACCAGCGCGGCGGTGTCCGACAGCCCCGCGGTGGGCACGGCTGCCCAGGTGGACCCATCTGCCGAGTACTGCCAGGCACCCTCCGTCGCCGTGGCCGCAGCGTGGACGATGGCCACGCCGGCGAGCGCGGTGGCCTGGGCGCCATCGACGGCGTCGCTGTAGTGGCCTGCGAACAGCGCCGACACCTGCGCCCCGATCGGCGACGCGGTGTCCTCGGCCACGGACGCCAGCACGGCGCTGCCCGTGGCCAGCGGGCGGTCGTTGACCGCCGTGACGTCGAAGCGCAGCGTGTGCGACGAAGAGTCGGTGTCCTGGCCGCCGTTCGCGAAGCCGCCGTCGTCGATCACGTGGAACTCGAAGCCGCCGTGGTTCGGCCCCGAGGCATCGGCGGCCGGCGCGTAGACGAGCTTGCCGGCGGCGATCTGATGGGCCATGACGAACGCGTTGCCCGCAAAGGCCCCGCCGTCGAGCGTGAGGCTGCCGCCGCCCCAGAGCGGAAGGATGTACACCGCGTCGAAGGCATCGCCTTCGACGTCGAGGAAGCCGAAGTCGGCCAGCGTCAGCGTGCGCGGCGTGTCCTCGGCGAGCGTGATGGTCGCGTCGGTGCCCGTGGGTGCGTCGTTGACTTCGACCACGTCAACGGTCGAGGTCTGCGCCGCGCTGGTGCTGGTGCCGTCGTCGAGCTGCCAGGAGAGCGTGCGCGTGGCGCCGCCGGCGGTGGGGTGGTCGCTCGTGCTGGAGAAGGCCACGCTGCGCAGGACCGTCCGGTAGTCGGCCAGCGTGGCCGTGCCCGCCAGCGTGAGCACGCCGCTGGTGGCGTCGAAGCTGACGGTGATGTCGCCCACGACCGTCGCGTCGAGAAGGTCGCCCGGCGTGAATCCGCCGGTGATCGCCACGGTGGCGGCAACGAGTTCGGTGTCGTCGGGGTCCGACAGCGTGAGCCCGGCGTCGAGCACCGCCGGAGCCTGGCCCTCGATGTAGGTCTGGGTGCTCGTGCCGAGCGCGAGCACCGGCGCGTCCGCGGCGGGCGTGACATTGGCGAACACCGCGACGGCAGCCGCCGACCAGATGCCGGTGGGGCCCTGCGTGCCGGAGAGGTTCTGGCTCGCGGCAAAGCCCACCGGGCCCTGCGAACCGTCGGCCAGGACGGCCAGCAGCATGCCGGGCATGCCGTTCCAGTCGGCGGCCGGCACGAAGCGCAGCCAGTGGGACGCGGGCAGCACCAGCGCGGTGAACAGGGTCAGGGTTCCCGTCGGCACGGCCGTCCAGCTGGACCCGTCGGCCGAGTACTGCCAGGCGCCCTCGGTCGCGTTGGCGAGGTTCCCGAGGATGGCCACGCCTGACAGCGCGGTGGCGTTCGGACCCTCGGCGGCGTCGCTGTAGTTGACGGCGAACAGCGCCGACACCTGCGTGCCCGGCGGCGACGGGTCGTCCTCGGCCACCGGCGCCAGGAAGGCGCTGCCCGTGGCCACCGGCTGGTCGTTCACCGGGTTCACCGTGAGCGTGAACGACGTGGAGGTGGTGTTCCCGCCATCGCTGACCATGAGCGTGATCGTCGCCGAGCCGAAGGCGTTGGCCAGCGGCGTCACGCTGACGGTGCGGTTGGCGCCGCTGCCGCCCAGCGTGATGCTGCCGCCGCCCAGCAGCGCCGGGTTGTCGTGCCCGCCGACGACGACGAGCGAGCCTGCCGGCACCGCCACGTCATCCACGGTGAAGCCGAGCAGGCCG
>JADCGP010000013.1 GCA_020248915.1 Rubrivivax sp.
GGCGGGGGCGGCGGCGGCGGGGCGACGGGCGGGGGCGGCGGCGGCGGGGGCGGGGGCGGGGGCGGCGGCGGCGGCGGGGCCACCCGAGGCGCCGGCGCCGGCGGACGCAGCGCGCCGTCGCAGTTGGCGGCGGCAGTGGCCGGCGTCCAGAAGGCATCGCGCCAGCACAGGTCGTTCGTGCCGTTGCGCCAGACCGTCGTGCCGTCGCCCGCACGCCAGTTGTCGACCGTCCTCGCTTGCGCGAACGCGGCGATCGGTGCAGCGAGTGCGGCGGATGCGAAAAGCACCGCCACCCGGTTCAACTTCTTCATTGATTCTCCTCTCGAGGAAAGCCGCAGTCGGGCTGCGTTACGTCCAGGACCACGTACGTGAAAGCGTGCAAATCCCCACCGGCGCGGGCACCTGCGTAGAGCCGATTCATTGTGCCATAGGGCACCGAACGGTCTTCATTTTGGCTGCTCCGACGCGGACTGCCGGAGGCCCTGTTGCGCAGCCGCGACAGGACCCGGCCCGTAGAATCCCCGGCTCCGCAGCAGAGCGCCCCGGCTTGCTGCACGCCCGCCGCTGCAGCCGCCGATGACAGAGTTCGCCAAGGAAACCGTCGCCATCAGCCTCGAGGAGGAGATGCGACGCTCGTACCTCGACTACGCGATGAGCGTCATCGTGGGCCGCGCCCTGCCCGACGCCCGCGACGGACTGAAGCCGGTGCACCGGCGCGTGCTGTTCGCGATGCACGAGCAGTCCAACCACTGGAACCGGCCGTACAAGAAGAGCGCGCGAATCGTCGGCGACGTGATGGGCAAGTACCACCCGCATGGCGACGCCGCGATCTACGACACCATCGTGCGCATGGCCCAGCCGTTCTCGCTGCGCCACATGCTCGTCGACGGCCAGGGCAACTTCGGGTCGGTGGACGGCGACAACGCCGCCGCCATGCGCTACACCGAGATCCGGCTGTCGAAGATCGCCGCCGAGATGCTGGAGGACATCGACGCCGACACCGTCGACTTCCAACCCAACTACGACGGCAGCGAGAAGGAGCCCACCGTGCTGCCGGCGCGGCTGCCGAACCTGCTGGTCAACGGCAGCGCAGGGATCGCGGTGGGCATGGCCACCAACATCCCGCCGCACAACCTCAACGAGGTGGTCGACGCCTGCCTGCACCTGCTGGCCAATCCCGGGGCCACGCTCGAGGAGCTGATGGAGATCGTGCCGGCGCCCGACTTCCCGACGGCCGGGATCATCTACGGCCTGGCCGGCGTGCGCGAGGGCTACCGCACCGGCCGGGGCCGCGTCGTGATGCGCGCGAAGTGCCACTTCGAGGACCTGGAGCGCGGCGACCGCCAGGCCATCGTCGTCGACGAGATCCCGTACCAGGTCAACAAGAAGACGCTGCTGGAGCGGATCGCCGAGCTGGTGCGCGAGAAGAAGCTCGAGGGCATCGCCCACATCCAGGACGAGAGCGACAAGTCGGGGATGCGGGTGGTCATCGAGCTGAAGCGCGGCGAGGTGCCCGAGGTCGTGCTGAACAACCTCTACAAGAGCACGCAGCTGCAGGACACCTTCGGCATCAACATGGTCGCGCTGGTCGACGGCCAGCCCAGACTGTGCAACCTGAAGCAGCTGGTGGAGATCTTCCTCGACCACCGGCGCGAGGTCGTCACGCGCCGCACGGTGTTCGAGCTGCGCAAGGCGCGCGAGCGCGGCCACGTGCTCGAGGGCCTGGCGGTGGCGCTGGCCAACATCGACGCGTTCATCGAGACGATCAAGACCTCGCCGACCCCACCTCTGGCCAAGGCCGCTCTGATGGGGCGCAGCTGGGACAGCTCGCTGGTGCGCGAGATGTTGGCGCGGGCCGAGCAGACCACCGCCGGCGGCCGCGAGGCCTACCGCCCCGAGGGCCTGCCCGCGGGCTACGGCCTGCAGCCCGACGGCCGGTACCGGCTCAGCGACGAGCAGGCGCAGGAGATCCTGCAGATGCGCCTGCAACGGCTCACCGGCCTGGAGCAGGACAAGATCGTGGCCGAGTACCGCGAGGTCATGGCCGAGATCGCCGACCTGCTGGACATCCTGGCGCGCCCCGAGCGCGTCAAGGGGATCATCGCCGAGGAGCTCGCCAAGCTGAAGCAGGAGTTCGGCCAGACCCGCGACGGGGCGCGACGCTCGGTGATCGAGCGCAACGTCCAGGAGCTCGGCACCGAGGACCTGATCACGCCGGCCGACATGGTGGTCACGCTCAGCCACGCCGGGTACGTCAAGAGCCAGGCGCTCGGCGAGTACCGCGCGCAGCGCCGCGGCGGCCGCGGCAAGCAGGCGGCGGTGACGAAGGAAGACGACTGGATCGACCAGCTCTTCATCGCGAACACTCACGACTGGATTCTGTGCTTCTCCAACCACGGCCGGGTCTACTGGCTGAAGGTCTGGGAGGTGCCACAGGGCGGCCGCGCGAGCCGCGGCAAGCCGATCGTCAACATGTTCCCGCTGCAGCCGGGCGAGAAGATCACCGTCGTGCTGCCGCTGACCGACGGTTTCCGCAGCTTCCCGGCCGACCACTACGTGTTCATGGCCACGGCGCTGGGCACCGTGAAGAAGACCTCGCTCGACGAGTTCAGCAACCCCCGCAAGGCCGGCATCATCGCCGTCGACCTCGACCCGGGCGACTACCTGATCGGCGCCGCCCTCACCGACGGCCGCCACGACGTGATGCTGTTCTCCGACGGCGGCAAGGCGGTGCGCTTCGACGAGGACGACGTGCGGCCGATGGGACGCACGGCGCGCGGCGTGCGCGGCATGGCGCTGGAGGACGGCCAGAGCGTCATCGCGATGCTGGTGGCCGAGGACGAGACGCAGAGCGTGCTCACCGCCACGGAGAACGGCTTCGGCAAGCGCACGTCGATCGCCGAGTACACCCGCCACGGGCGCGGCACCAAGGGGATGATCGCGATCCAGCAGAGCGAGCGCAACGGCAAGGTCGTGGCCGCCACGCTGGTGCGCGCCGAGGACGAGATCATGCTGATCACCGACCGCGGCGTGCTGGTGCGCACCCGGGTCGCCGAGATCCGCGAACTGGGCCGGGCGACGCAGGGCGTCACGCTGATCGCGCTGGACGACGGCACGCGGCTGTCGGGCCTGCAGCGCATTGCCGAGAACGACGCCGCCGCCGAGGCCGGCGACGGCGACACCGAGCCGGGAGGCAGGCCATGACCCTCGAATCACGGTTGGCGGCGCGAGCGGCCGGGGCCGCGGTCGCACTGTGGGCTGCCATCGGACTGCTGGCCATCGGACCGGCCACGGCCCAGCAGCCCGCCGACGGCGCCAAGAAGGAACTGGTGGCGCGGGTGCTGAAGCTGCAGCAGTCGGGCCTGGAGCAGCTCGGCCGCGCCCTCGCCGAGGCGCCGGCCCAGCAGATGGTGGCGCAGGCCCGCGCCGCGCTGCAGCGCGCGCCCGCGGACAAGCGCGACGCCGTCGCGCGCGAGCTCGACGCCGAGGTGCGCAAGTACCTCGACGAGACGGTGCCGCTGGTGCGCGACCGCGCGGTGGCGCTGGCGCCGTCGACAGTGGGCCCGCTGCTCGAGCAGCGCTTCACCGAGGACGAGCTGCGCCAGATCATCGCGATCCTGGAGTCCCCGGTGAACGCCAAGTTCCAGCAACTCGCCCCCGAGATGCAGCGCGCCCTGGGCGAGCGGCTGGTCGGCGAGACCCGCCCGCTGGTCGAGCCGAAGGCGCAGGCCCTGCGGCGCGCGATCACCTCGCGCATCGAGGCCGCGGTGCCCAAGGGCAACTGAGGCTGCGCAATGGCCGGCCCGGTCTCGCCGGAACTGCTCGCGCTGCGCGGCCGCATCGACGAGCTCGACCGCGAACTCCTCGGGCTGCTCAACCGCCGTGCCGCGCTCGCCCAGCAGGTCGGCGAGCTGAAGAAGCGCGAGGGCGGCACGGCCTTCCGCCCGGAGCGCGAGGCGCAGGTCATAGACGGCCTGAAGGCGATCAACCCCGGCCCTCTGGGCACCGACAGCGTGGCGCCGATCTGGCGCGAGATCATGTCGGCCTGCCGGGCGCTCGAGACGCCCACGCGCGTGGCCTACCTCGGCCCGGCCGGCACCTTCAGCGAAGGGGCCGCCCTCGGCTACTTCGGCAGCTCGATCGTCCGCGTCCCGTGCGCCAGCATCGACGACGTGTTCCGCTGCACCACCGCCGGCGCGGCCGACTTCGGCGTCGTCCCCGTCGAGAACAGCACCGAGGGCGTGGTCGCGCGTTCGCTCGACCTGCTGCTGCACTCGCCGCTCTCGGTGGTGGGCGAGACCAGCCTCGCGGTGCGCCACAACCTGCTGCGTCGCAGCGACTCGCTAGACGGCGTCACGGCCGTGCTCGCGCACCCGCAGGCGCTGGCCCAGTGCCACGGCTGGCTCTCCGCGCACCTGCCGCAGGCCGAGCGCCGCCCTGCGGCCAGCAACGCCGAGGGCGCGCGCCTTGCCGCGCTCGACCCCGCGCTGGCGGCGATCGCCAGCGAACGCGCCGGCAGCGAGTACGGGCTGCACGTCGTCGCGCCCGCGATCCAGGACGAGCCCAACAACCGCACCCGCTTCGCGATCGTCACGCACCCCGATCGCCACCCGACGCCGCGGGCCTGCGGCCACGACTGCACGAGCCTCGTGGTCAGCGTCCCGAACCGGCCGGGCGCGGTGCACGACATGCTCGTGCCGCTGAAGAACCACGGCGTCTCGATGACCCGGTTCGAGAGTCGGCCGGCGCGCTCGGGCCAGTGGGAGTACTACTTCTACATCGACCTCGAGGGGCACCCGGACGACCCTCGCGTCGAGGCTGCGCTGCGCGAGCTGCGCGCGGCCTGCGCGTTCTTCAAGGTGCTCGGCACCTACCCTGTCGACCTGCACTGACGATGTTCCGGCAGCTCGGCGTCATCGGGTGCGGGCTGATGGGCGGCAGCTTCGCGCTGGCGCTGCGGCGCGCCGGGCTGGTGCGGCGGGTCATCGGCTACAGCAAGTCGCCTTCGACGACCGAGCGCGCGCGCAAGCTGGGGGTCATCGACGACGCCGCCGAGTCCGCGTTGCTGGCCGTCAGCGGCAGCGACATCGTGCTGATCGCCGTGCCAGTGGCCGCCACCGAGGCCACCTTCCGCGCGATCCGGCACCTGGTCGAACCGGGCGCGCTGTTCATGGACGTCGGCAGCACCAAGGTCGACGTCGTCGAGGCCGCCGAGCGCGTCCTGCGCGAACGCGTGTCCTCATTCGTGCCGGCGCACCCGATCGCAGGGCGCGAGATCGGCGGCATCGAGCACGCGGATGCCGGGCTGTACGGCGGCCGCCAGGTCATCCTGACCCCGCTGCCGCAGACCTCGCCCGAGGCGCTGCGCAAGGCGGCGGACGTCTGGTCGGCGATCGGGTGCACGGTGCTCAAGATGACGCCGGAGAACCACGACGCGGCCTTCGCGGCGGTGAGCCACCTGCCGCACCTGCTGGCCTTCGCCTACTTCGGCGCCATCCTGAACCAGCCGCAGGGCCGCGACTTCCTCGAACTGGCAGGGCCCGGCTTCCGCGACTTCACCCGCATCGCCGCCGGCAACCCGCAGATGTGGCGTGACGTGCTGCTGGCCAACCGCGAACAGGTGCTCGAGCAGTCGCGCCTGTTCCGCCATGCGCTCGACGCGCTCGAGGCGGCGCTGGACAATGGCAACGCCGAAGCCGTCGAGACGCTGCTGCGCGGCGTGTCCGAGGCGCGCGCCCGCTGGCACCTCGGTGGCACCCGCGGCAGCGGGCGCTGAGCCCGCGCGCACCCCAACGAGCGGCCCGTCGGCATGTACGCGATCCCGTTCCTCGACCTGCCGCCCCTGCGCGCGGCTTCGGGCACGGTGCGGCTGCCCGGCAGCAAGAGCATCTCCAACCGCGTGCTGCTGCTGGCGGGGCTTGCCGACGGCGCGACCGAGTTGCACGACGTGCTGGCCAGCGACGACACCGCGGTGATGCTGGAGGCGCTGCGCGCGCTCGGCTGCGCGGTCGAGGCCGACCCGCGCGTGCCCACCACCTGGCGTATCGGCGGGCTCGGCGGCAGTCTGCGGGTGCCGGAGGCCGACCTGTTCCTGGGCAATGCCGGCACCGCGATGCGGCCGCTGGCCGCCGCCCTGGCGCTGCTGGCGGCCACGCAGGGCGGCCGCTTCACGCTACGCGGCGTGCCGCGCATGCACGAGCGCCCGATCGGCGACCTGGTGGAGGCGCTGCGCCCGCTGGGCTGCACCGTCGAGGAACTGGGCACGCCGGGGTTCCCACCGCTGCGCGTGGCCGGCACCGGGGCGGGCGGGTTCTCGGCGCTGGGACCGGAGCACCCGATCCGCGTGCGTGGCGACGTGTCGAGCCAGTTCCTGACCGCGCTGCTGCTCGCACTGCCGCTGGTGGTGTCGGCGCGCGAGGCGGTGGTCGAGGTCGACGGCGAACTGATCTCCAAGCCCTACGTCGACATCACGATCAAGCTGCTGGCACGCTTCGGCGTCGAGGTGCGTCGCGAAGGCTACGCGCGCTTCACCGTCCCCGCCGGCAGCCGCTTCCGCAGCCCGGGGCGGCTGCACGTCGAGGGCGACGCCTCGTCGGCCTCGTACTTCGTCGCGGCGGGCGCCCTCGCGGCCGCCGGCGGCGCGCCGCTCCGCATCGAGGGCGTGGGCAGCGACTCGATCCAGGGCGACATCGCCTTCCTCGACGCCGCGCGCGCCATGGGCGCCGAGGTCCGCGCCGGGGCCGGCTTCGTCGAAGTGCGGCGCGGCCGCTGGCCGCTCGCCGGGATCGACCTGGATGCCAACGCGATCCCCGACGCGGCGATGACGCTGGCGGTGATGGCGCTGTACGCCGACGCGCCGACCCGCATCCGCGGCATCGGCAGCTGGCGTGTCAAGGAGACGGACCGCATCGCCGCGATGGTTGCCGAGCTCGCGCGGCTGGGCGCGTCGGTGCGCTCGGGCGACGACTGGCTCGAGGTACAGCCGCGCCCGGCCTGGCGCGCCGCCTCGATCCGCACGTACGACGACCACCGGATGGCGATGTGCTTTGCGCTGGCGGCCTTCAATCCGCTGGCCGGTGGCGCGGTGCCGGTGCGCATCGAGGACCCGCGCTGCGTCGGCAAGACCTTCCCGGACTTCTTCGAGTCGCTGTTCGCCGTGGCCGCGGCCGACGCGGCCGACGTGCCGGTGATCGCGATCGACGGCCCGACCGCGTCGGGCAAGGGCACGCTGGCCGCGGCGGTGGCCGCCGCGCTCGGCTACGCGCTGCTCGACTCGGGCTCGCTGTACCGGGCGGCGGGCCTCGCGGCCACGTGGGACGGCGTCGCGCTGGACGACGAAGTCGGCGTCGCGGCGCTGGCCGGCGCGCTGGACCTGCGCTTCGGACAGGGCGCCGACGCCGGCCGCGTCTGGCTGCGCGGCCGCGAGGTCACCGATGAACTGCGGCTGGAATCGACCGGGCTGGCCGCCTCGCGCGTGTCGGCCCTGCCCGCCGTGCGCCGGGCGCTGCACGGTCTGCAACTGGCCTTCCGCCGCGCCCCGGGCCTCGTGGCCGACGGGCGCGACATGGGCACCGTGGTGTTTCCGGACGCGACGTTGAAGGTGTTCCTGACCGCCAGTGCCGCCGAGCGCGCGACGCGACGGCATAAGCAATTGATTTCCAAGGGGATTTCTGCTAATCTCGACAACCTTCGCGCCGATCTGGAAGCGCGCGACGCGCGCGACCGAGGTCGCAGCGTCGCACCGCTGAAGGCGGCCGAGGACGCGCGGTTGCTCGACAACTCGCACCTGAGCATCGAAGCCTCGGTGTCGCAGGTGCTGGAATGGTGGCGGCAGCGCGGGCCGTTCGGCGTTGCCGGCGGCGCCCAGGGCGACTCCGCCTGAGGCGCGCCTCGACACCGCGAAGGCCACGATAGGTTCCGTCGCGTCCGCTCGAGCTTCGGTGCTCAGGCCGGCAGGTCGGGATCGGGCGGCTGCGCGCAGGCGCGACCACCGGATCCCTGGCGCGACGGGTGTGTCCAACGCCAACCCCGCGGCACCCGCCGCACGCATCGCCCGGCTCTGCACCCCACCCCATCCCGGGCCCAGGAAACACATGTCCCAGACGCAAGTTGCCGCCGCCGGCGGCATGGAATCGTTCGCCGCCCTGTTCGAGGAGTCGCTGAAGAATGCCGACATGCGCGTCGGCGAGGTCATCTCGGCCGAGGTGGTGCGCATCGACTTCAACCACGTCGTCGTCAACGCCGGCCTGAAGAGCGAGAGCTACATCCCGATCGAGGAGTTCCGCAACGACCAGGGCGAGGTCGAAGTCCAGGTCGGCGACTTCGTCGCGGTGGCCATCGACGCGGTCGAGAACGGCTACGGCGACACTATCCTCAGCCGCGACAAGGCCAAGCGCCTGGCCTCGTGGATGAGCCTGGAGAACGCGCTGGAGAGCGGGCAGTTCGTCACCGGCACGGTCAGCGGCAAGGTCAAGGGCGGCCTGACCGTCCTCGTCAACGGCATCCGCGCCTTCCTGCCCGGCTCGCTGCTGGACACGCGTCCGGTCAAGGACATGTCGCCGTTCGAGGGCAAGACGCTCGAGTTCAAGGTCATCAAGCTCGACCGCAAGCGCAACAACGTGGTGCTGTCGCGGCGAGCGGTGGTCGAGGCCTCGATGGGCGAGGAGCGCGCCAAGCTGCTCGAGACGCTGACCGAGGGCGCCATCGTCAACGGCGTCGTCAAGAACATCACCGAGTACGGCGCGTTCGTCGACCTCGGAGGCATCGACGGCCTGCTGCACATCACCGACATGGCTTGGCGCCGCGTGCGCCACCCGACCGAGGTGGTGCAGGTCGGCCAGGAGCTGACCGCCAAGGTGCTGAAGTTCGACGCCGAGAAGAACCGCGTCTCCCTCGGCCTCAAGCAGCTCGGCGACGACCCGTGGCTGGGCGTCAGCCGCCGCTACCCGCAGGGCACGCGCCTGTTCGGCCGCGTCACGAACATCGCCGACTACGGCGCCTTCGTCGAGATCGAGCCCGGCATCGAGGGCCTGGTGCACGTCTCCGAGATGGACTGGACGAACAAGAACGTCGCTCCCGGCAAGGTGGTCACGCTCGGCGAGGAAGTCGAGGTGATGGTCCTCGAGATCGACGAGGACAAGCGTCGCATCAGCCTCGGCATGAAGCAGTGCAAGCCGAACCCGTGGGAGGAGTTCGCGTCGAACGTCAAGCGCGGCGACAAGGTCAAGGGGCCGGTCAAGAGCATCACCGACTTCGGCGTCTTCATCGGCCTGGCGCAGGGCATCGACGGCCTGGTGCACCTGTCCGACCTGTCGTGGAACGAGCCGGGCGAGAGCGCG
The DNA here is from genome assembly GCA_020248915.1 of Rubrivivax sp. GTDB lineage: Bacteria > Pseudomonadota > Gammaproteobacteria > Burkholderiales > Burkholderiaceae_C > Rubrivivax. The sequence continues at coordinate 9,339 of JADCGP010000013.1, forward strand.
GTGCGCAACTACAAGAAGGGCCAGGAGGTCGAGGCGGTCGTGCTGGCGGTGGACGTCGAGCGCGAGCGCATCAGCCTGGGCATCAAGCAGCTCGACGTCGACCCGTTCACCAGCTTCACGACGCTGAACGACCGCGGCGCGATCGTCGGCGGCCGGGTGCGCAGCGTCGACCCGCGCGGCGCCGAGATCCAGCTCAACGACGACGTCACCGGCTACCTGCGCGCCAGCGAGCTGAGCCGCGACCGCGTCGAGGACGCGCGCAACGTGCTGAAGGAAGGCGACGAGGTCAGCGTGATGATCATCAACGTCGACCGCAAGATGCGCAGCATCCAGCTCAGCATCAAGGCCAAGGATGCGGCCGACCAGCAGGAGGCGATGCAGCGCCTCGCGCACAGCAACGAGCGCGAGACCGCCGGCACCACGAGCCTGGGCGCCCTGCTGCGCGCCAAGCTCGACAAGAGCGGCGAGTGACCACCGCTGCCACGCCGCGCCGTCCACGGCGCGGCGTGGGGCGGCGCGCGCCTCCGACCGGATCCGACCGCGATGGCCATGACCCGTTCCGACCTCGTCGCGCGGCTGGCGGAGCGCTTCCCGCAGCTGACGCAGCGCGACACGGAGTTCGCCGTCAAGACCATGCTGGACGCGATGACCGATGCGCTCGCGCGCGGCCACCGCATCGAGATCCGCGGCTTCGGCAGCTTCTCGGTCACGCGCCGCCCGCCCCGGGTGGGCCGCAATCCGCGCAGCGGGGAGCAGGTCCAGATCCCGGAAAAGCTCGTCCCCCACTTCAAGCCCGGCAAGGCGCTGCGCGAGGCGGTGGATGGCCCGCTCGCTGCGGGCGACGGCGGCAGCGCCGAGATCCCGGCCCACCTGCGCGACGCCTGAGGAGGGTCGCGTCGCCGGCCGCGCTCTCGCCGGCCCGGCCCGGCCCCGAAATGCCGCATCATCGCAAGCCATGCGACTCGTGGTCTGGCTGCTCCGTGGCTTCGTCTTCTTCGCGCTGTTCGCCTTCGCGCTCAACAACCAGCAACCGGTCACGGTGCACTGGTTCTTCGGCGCCGAGTGGCGCGCACCGCTGGTGATCGTCGTGCTCGCCGCCTTCGCGGCAGGCAGCGCGGTCGGCGTGCTGGCGATGCTGCCCCGCTGGTGGCGCCGGCTGCGTGCAACCCGCAGCGCAGCCGCCACGGACGGACTGGACGCAACGCTCCCCCTGGCGCGCGCCGGGGCCGTCGGCCCCCAACCGCCGCGCGACGGCCCCTGAGCGCGGCACCGCGCGACCCGCGATGGACTTCGACCTGCAGTGGATGCTGATCGGCCTGCCGATCGCCTTCGCGCTCGGCTGGATCACGTCGCGACTCGACCTGCGGCAACTGCGGCGCGAGAACCGTGACGCGCCCCGCGCCTACTTCAAGGGCCTGAACCTGCTGCTCAACGAGCAGCCGGACAAGGCCATCGACGCCTTCGTCGACGCGGTCAGGCACGACCCGGACACCACCGAGCTCCACTTCGCCCTGGGCAACCTGTTCCGGCGGCGAGGCGAGTTCGAACGCGCCGTCCGTGTTCACGAGCACCTGCTGGCACGCGGCGACCTGCGGGCTGCCGACCGCGAACGCGCGCAGCGCGCGCTGGCGGAGGACTTCGCCAAGGCCGGCCTGTTCGACCACGCCGAGACAGCCTGGCGCGCGCTCGAGGGCACCCGCTTCGAACGCGAGGCCCGGCTCGCGCTGCTGGCGCTTGCGGAGCGATCGCGCGACTGGCCGCGCGCGCTCGAGCTCGCCGCCGGCCTGGACGAGGCTGCCGAGGGCTCGTTCGCCACGCGCCGCGCGCACTACGAGTGCGAGCAGGTCCTGGCTTCGGACGCGGCCGGCAAGGACGCCGACGCCGAATCGGCACTGGCACGCGCGCACGCGCTGGCACCGCAGGCGGCACGCCCGCTGCTGCTGGCCGGGCAGCGCCACGCCCGCGCGGGCCGCCCCGCCGAGGCGCTGGCGGCCTGGGACGAACTGCGGGCGGTGCAACCGGGTGCGTTCCTGCTGGTCGCGCTGGAGTACGCGCAAGCCGCGCGCGCTGCAGGCCGAATCGCCGCCGCCCGCGATACGCTGGTGGCCGAGCACGCCCGGCGCCCGTCGGTCGAACTGCTCGCCGCACTGGACCGCCTGGACGCCGCCGCCGGAGGCGAAGACGACGCCCCGGCGCGCGCAGCCGCGCGCTGGACGGGGCAGCTGGAACAGGCGCCGTCGCTCGCGGCCGCCGAGCGGCTGCTCGCCCTGCCGGCGGCGCAGTGGCCCGCCGGGGGGCACGAAGCGCTGCGCGCCGCCGTCGCGCGGGCCTCGCGCCCGCTGCAGCGCTACCGCTGCGCAGCCTGCGGTTTCGAGGCGCAGAACTACTTCTGGCAGTGCCCCGGCTGCCTGAGCTGGGACAGCTACCCGCCGCAGCGCATCGAGACGCTGTGACGCCGCGGTCGGCAGCAGACCGGCGTCAGGCGGCGAGTTGCCGCTCGAGCAGGGTCAGCACGTCGTTGCGCGACGGCACCTGGCCCTTGCCGCCGATGCTGGCCACCGGGCCGGCGCCGGTCAGGCCGGCCAGCCCGGGTTCGTGGTCGCAGTAGATGCCCACCGTGGGGCGCCCCAGCGCCGCGGCCAGGTGGGTGAAGCCGGTGTCCAACCCCACCACGTGGCGCGCCTGCGCGAGCACCGCGGCCATCTGGCCGACGTCGAGGAAGGGCGGCACGTCGCCGTCGCAGCCGGCGGCGATGCGCTCGGCCAGGATCTGCTCGTCCTCGCTGCCCCACAGCACGACCGGCGGCCAGCCGAGCTCGGCCAGGCGCTGCCCGATCTGGATCCAGTGGCGCTCGGGCCACAGCTTCTGGCGGCGGCTGGCGTTGGGGATCAGCACCGAGTAGGCTCCCTGCGGGACCCACGCACCCGTCGGCGGGCCGAGGCCGAATTCGGGCTCGCCCGCCGGGGCCGGCAGGCCGAGATGCGCCGCCACAAGCAGCCGGCAGCGCTGCACCGCGTGCAGGTGGCGCGAGACGGTGGCGCGCCTCTGGTAGAGCGACGCGGCCAGGCTCTCGCGCGCGCTCGCCGCGTCGAAGCCCGCCACCGGGCCGGCGGCCTGGCGCGCCCAGACCGCGCTCTTGACGAGGCCCTGCAGGTCGAGCACGAGGTCGTAGGGCTCGCGGCGCAGGTCGGCGCGCAGGGCCGACATGGCGCGCCAGGTGTCGGCCCGCAGCAGCTGGCGCCGCCACCGGCGCCAGGCCATCGGCAGCACGCGCTGCACCCCGGGGTGCATCCTGGGGATGGCGGCGAAGGCAGCCTCGACCAGCCAGTCGATCCGGGCCCCCGGGTGGCGACGGACGATGTCGGAGACGGCGGGCGTGGCATGGACGACGTCGCCCATCGACGATGTCTTGACGATCAGCAGCCGCACTGCGTCAGCCCGGCCCGCGCTGCGAGCGCTCGGCAACCAGCACCGGGTTCAGCTCGGGGTCGTTGTACATCTTGAACTGCCGGTAGACCTTGAAGCAGGCCCGGCCGGCGCCGCAGTCGGCCAGCAGCGCGTCGAGGCAGGACGCGAGGTCGCGGCGCTGCTCCTCGAGCCGCGCCAGCCGGGCGACGCTGGCCTCGCGCTGCGCCGCAGAAACGTCGGTGCGCTGCGTCTGGGCGCGCATCGCATGCACCTTGAGGGCCATGATCGACAGCCGGTCGATCATGCTGCCGGCCGTCTCGCTGTTCAGGCGCGCGCCGGCGGGGGCCGTGCTGCGCGGAGCGTCGGTGCGGGCCGACTCCGCATCGACCAGCCCGAGCGCCACCAGCAGGATCTCGTCGACGCGCTCGGTGGCGTCGTTGCGCGCCTGGTTGAAGCGGTCGATCGCGCGTTTGTTGGCCGCGATCTCGGCATCGGCCACCTGCGTCCTGCGGGCCAGGTCCTCCTCGTTCCACAGCTGGCTGTTGAAGCGGTGGTTGGCCTGGATCCAGCGCCACAGGCCGCCTGCGGCGTGCGCGTCGGCCGCCTGCGGCTCGTCGCGCGGCCAGCCGGGCGCGGCGAGCAGGCGGTCGTGCAGGGCGACGACGTCGCGGGCGAGCAGGATCGGGGTCATCGGCAGTGGCGTCGGGTGGATCCGGCGGGCGCGGCACGGCAACCCGGCTGGCAGAATGCGTCGAAGGATTATCGACTGCCGATGTCGTCCCGCCCCGCCCTGGTCGTCCGCTTGCGCAATTGGGTGGGCGACGTGGTGCTGGGCGTCCCCGCGCTGCGGCGGCTGGCCCAGCGCTACCAGCTGCACCTGGTGGGCAAGGGATGGGCCGCGGACCTGCTTGAAGCGTACCGGTGGCCGGTGCACCCGCTGCCCTCCACCTGGCGCGAACGCGTCGCGCTGCTCGCCCGACTGCGCCGCGAGGTACGGGCGGGCACCGGCCCCACTGGCGGCCGCATCGACGCGGTCTGCTTTCCGTACTCGTGGTCCAGCGCGCTGGAGTTCCGCCTCGCCGGCCTGCGGGCGATCGGGCACGCCTACGAGGGCCGCAGCCTGCTGCTCGGGCGCGCGGTGCCAAGGCCCCGCGGGCTGCACGAATTCGAGATCTACTGGCAGCTGGCCGGCGCCCTGCTCGGCGAGCAGGCCGCGCCGCCGGGCGAGATCGACCTCGCGCTCGCGCCGCGCCACCGCGAGCAGGCCGACGCGCTGCGCCGCGTGCACGGCATCGGCGCCGGCTACGTCGTCATCTGCCCGTTCGCCGGCGGCACCTGGGACAAGAAACCCAAGACCTGGCCGGGCTTCGCCGACTTCGCGGCCAGGGAACTGCCGCGCTGGGGTCGCCCGGTGCTGATCTGCCCCGGGCCCGGCGAGGAGGCCGTCGCGCACGACGCCTTCCCCGGTGCGATCTGCCTCGAGCGCGTCGGTCTCGGGGCCTACGCCGCGCTGCTGTCGGAGGCCGCGCTGATGATCTCCAACGACACCGGACCCGGCCATCTCGCGGCTGCGGTGGGCACGCCGCTGCTGTCGGTGCTGGGCCCGAGCGAGCCCGCGCAGTGGGGGGCATGGGGACCGGGGGTCGAGTTCGTGCGCGGCCCGGGCGCCACCTGGCCGTCGGCGGCGGCGGTCCGTTCGGCCGTCACGGCCCGCCTGGGCGCGCCCTAGAGCCCCCGGCCCCTCGACCGGGGGCACCCGCCCCGGCTCGACACCCACCCGCCCGCGGGCCCTCGGCGGCCCTGCCGTGGAGGGAGGGACGTGGCCGGGCCTGTTACGAAGAATGGCCCTCGCCCGCCGCGATGTCCGCCCGGGCGACCACCGCAACCACGAGGAGATCGATCATGTTCCGCAAGCTGCTCGCCGTCGTCCTGGCCGCTGCCGCCTTCAATGTCCTGGCCGCTGTCGATGCCAACCGTGCCACGCAGGCCGAACTCGAGACCGTCAAGGGCATCGGGCCGGGCCTGTCGTCGAAGATCGTCAAGGCGCGCGAGACGGGCGCCTTCAAGAGCTGGGCCGACTTCGTCGAGCGCGTCGGCGGCGTCGGGCCCGGCAACGCCGCCCGCTTCTCGCAGGCCGGCCTGACGGTCGGCGGCAGCCCGCTCGACGCGTCGTCGCTGCCGGCCCCCACCAAGGGCGGCGCCAAGGTCGCCGCCGAGGCCGGCGAGCGCACGGCCAAGGGCAGCCGGACCGAGCGCGCCGAAGGCAAGGCCGCCAAGACCGAGTCGGGCGACAAGGGCACGCGCCGCGCCACCAAGCCGGCCGCCGAGGGCAAGGCTCCGCAGGCCTGAGAGGGTGCACCCGCGCCGTCAGGGCAAGGCGATGTCCGGGGGCAGTGCGTCGAGGTCGATGTCGGGCAGGCGCCCGGCCAACCCGGGCGCGCTGCCGCCGGACTCGCCGGGCCGGGGCGGGCCGCCCCAGCCGAAGAACTGCAGCACCTCGTCGCGCCGCGACATCGTGTCGGCGTCGCCCAGTGCCATCAGCTCGCGCGTGAAGCTGCTCTCGAAGAGCAGGTAGCTGGCCAGAGCCGTCCCGCGCGCCTCGCTGCCGGTCCCGCTGACGCCGGTGCCGCGCAGCAGCGAGCGCACGGTGCGCGGCATGCTGGCCAGGTGCCTGGAGGCGATGTCGTCCAGGCGCTGCGTGGGCGCGATCACCAGCAGCTCGACCGGACGCAGCGACGTGTCCGCCAGCGCCCGCTCGGGCAGCAGCGCCAGCGTGCGGTTGATGCGCTTGAGCCGCTCGATGTCGACCGCCAGCGCGTCGAGGAAGATGCTCGACATCGCGTGGCCGGCGATCTGCGCCAGCGGCGGGTAGCCGGTGTTGGGCACGCGCCGGCCCTCCTCCGGCTCGGCCATCCGCCCGGCGCCGACGATCAGCAGGCGCTGGCCGCCGAGGTGGATCGCGGGCGACAACGGTGCCGTGTTGCGCATCGAGCCGTCGCCGAACCAGCCAGTCTGGCCCCGGTGCTCCAGTTCGGTGGCAGGGAACACGAAAGGGATCGCCGAGGAGGCGAGCAGGTGCGCGTGCGTCAGCCGGCACGGGGCGGCGATCCGCTGCGAGCGCAGCCACGGCTCGATCGGCCGCGCGCTGTCGTAGAAGGTGAAGTGCTCGCCGCTGCTGTAGCTGCTGGCGGTGACGGCCAGAGCGTGCAGGTGCCCCTGCTGAAGCACCAGCGGGATGCGCTCGAGCGGCACGAGGCGTGCAATCAGCTCGGCCAGCGGCGCGTTGTCCAGCAGCGAGCGCGGTCGCGCGCGGCGCCAGCGCGCGATCAGCCAGCCCACGGACAGCATCGTCAGCCACTGGGCGCCGGAGCGGATCACGCCCAGCGAGTCGGCGCGGTAGATGCGGGCCGCGCTGAGGTCCTGCCAGACCCGGGCCAGCACCTCGACCGCCGCGTCGAAACGGTCGGCCTGCGCGGCCAGCGCGGCGGCGTTGATTGCTCCGGCCGAGGAGCCGCAGATGACGCCGAAGGGGTTGTTCAGGCGCGCCCGAGGCCCCAGCCGCTCGCGGCGCAGCCGCGCAATCGCCCGCAGCACGCCCACCTGGTAGGCCGCGCGCGCGCCGCCGCCGCTCAGCACCAGCGCGGTCAGCGGTGTCTCGTACATGCCCCGATGGTGCCGCGCGCGCGCGGTCGTGGCGCGCGGGCTATCCCGCAGCGCCGGGCCGGCTCACTCGTACATCACCGTGGCGGCACCGCCGCGGGCGACGGCCCGCCAGCGGCCGAGCGCCTCGTCGCAGGGCCAGAAGCGCACGCCGTCGCCGAGGTCGATCTCGGCGCTGGCCGAGCGGCGCTGCAGCCGCAGCCGCACCGCGAGGCCCTGCCGCAGTTCGCCGTGCTCGCTCTCGACACGCCGCGCCGGCCACAGCTCGAGCACGTCGGCCACCGGCGGCACGCCGTCGGCCAGGTCGACCGCCAGGTAGCGCCCGAAGCGCGCCCGTGCCGCCGGCAGGTCCCAGATCGCCGCCACGTTGAAGCGCAGCGCGCCGCCGCGCCGGTCGGGCTGGGCGCGGCCCTGCAGCACCACCAGCGCCTCGTCCTGCAGCAACGCGCGCTGGGCGCCAAGCGAGCCCTCGTCGATGCTGACCTCCAGCGCCACCGAGCCATCGTCGACCTCGAAGATGCACAGCCGCCCGCGCGCGGTGGGCACGAAGCGGACCGCGCCGACGATGCCGGCGATCAGCTGCGGCTCGCGGCTGTCGGTCAGCTCCGCGATCGGCCGCCGCACGAAGCGGCGCACCTCGTCGCGGTAGGCGTCGAACAGGTGCCCGGACATGTGCAGTCCGAGCGCGGCCTTCTCGTGGCCCAGCCGCTCGCGCAGGTCCCAGGCGGGCACCTGCACGAGCGCCGGCTCCTGCGTGCTGCTGCCGTGGGCTTCGTCGCCGAAATCGAACAGCCCGACCTGCAACGCGTTGGCAGCCTGCGTCTCGGCCCAGTCGAAGGCCAGGCCCACGCTGGCCAGCAGCTGCGAGCGCCCGGCGCCCAGCGCATCGAAGGCCCCGGCCTTGACCAGCGCCTCGACGACGCGCTTGTTGACGCGCTGGCGATCGACGCGCAGGCAGAAATCGAACAGGCTGCGAAACGGCCCGCCGCCCGCACCATCGGCGCCCTCGCGGGCGGCGACGATGGCCTCGATCGCGCCGGCGCCGGTGCCCTTGACCGCCGCCAGCCCGTAGCGCACGCGGCGATCGCCCACTGGCTCGAAGCGCGCGACGCCCCGGTTGACGTCGGGCGCCTCGAACTCCACGCCCTGCAGCCGCGCGTCGGCCAGCAGCACGTGCAGCTTGTCGGTGTCGTCGGCCTCGACGGTCATGTTGGCCGCGTAGAACTCGGCCGGCGCGTGCACCTTGACCCAGGCCGTGTGGTACGCCAGCACCGAGTAGGCCGCCGCATGGCTCTTGTTGAAGCCGTAGCCGGCGAACTTCTCCATCAGGTCGAAGACCTCGTCGGCCTTCGCCCCGTCGATGCCCTGGCGCGCGGCGCCCTCGCGGAAGGTGCCGCGGTGCTTGGCCATCTCCTCGGGCTTCTTCTTGCCCATCGCGCGGCGCAGCAGGTCCGCGCCGCCGAGCGAGTAGCCGCCCAGGATCTGGGCCGCCTGCATCACCTGCTCCTGGTACACGAAGATCCCGTAGGTCTCGGCCAGCACCGGCTCCAGCAGCGGGTGCGGGTACTCGATCTCCTCCTGCCCGTTCTTGCGCCGGCAGAAGCTCGGGATGTTCTCCATCGGGCCGGGGCGGAACATCGCGTTGAGCGCGATCAGGTCCTCCAGCCGGGCCGGCCGTGCCTCGCGCAGCATGGCCTGCATGCCGCGCGATTCGAACTGGAACACGGCCTCGGTCTGCGCCTGCGCGAAGAGCCGGTACACCTTCGGGTCGTCGAACGGCAGCCGCTCGTAGTCGAAGTCGGCCAGGCCGGGCCTGCGCGTGCGGATGAACTCCCTGGCCAGCTCCAGGATCGTCAGCGTCGCCAGGCCGAGGAAGTCGAACTTGACGAGGCCGATCGCCTCGACGTCGTCCTTGTCGAACTGGCTGACCGCGCTGTCGCTGCCCGGCTGCTGGTACAGAGGGCAGAAGTCCGTGATCCGGCCCGGCGCGATCAGCACGCCGCCGGCGTGCATGCCCACGTTGCGCACCAGCCCCTCGACCCGCGTGGCCAGCGCCAGCAGTTCGCGCACCTCCTCCTCGGCGGCCTCGCGCTGGTTCAGCTCGGGCGCCTCGCGGCGGGCGTAGATGGTGGTGTCGCGGTCCGGGTCGTGGCCGGCCGGCACCGGCGCCAGCGTCACCGTGCGCCCAGGCGGGGCCGGGATCAGCTTGGCGATCGAGTCGACGTGGCCGTAGGCCATGCCGAGCACGCGGCCGACATCGCGCAGCGCCGCCTTGGCCGCCATCGTGCCGAAGGTGGCGATCTGGCTGACCGCGTCGCGGCCGTAGCGCGCCTTCACGTAGTCGATGACGCGGTCGCGGTTGGCCTGGCAGAAGTCGATGTCGAAGTCCGGCATCGACACGCGCTCGGGGTTCAGGAAGCGCTCGAACAGCAGCTGGTAGGCCAGCGGATCGAGGTCCGTGATCGACAGCGCGTAGGCCACCAGCGAGCCGGCGCCGGAGCCACGTCCGGGTCCGACCGGGCAGCCGCTGGCCTTGGCCCAGACGATGAAGTCGCTGACGATCAGGAAGTAGCCCGCGAAACCCATCTGCACGATCGTGGCGAGCTCGTAGTCGAGCCGCTCGGCGTAGCGCGGGCGCTCGGCGGCGCGCCGCGCGGGCTCGGGGTACAGCCGCTCGAGGCGGGCCTCCAAGCCGGCGACGGCGACCTGGCGCAGGTGGTCGGCCAGCGGAATGCCGCCCGGCGTGGGGAAGTCGGGCAGCTGGGGTTTGCCGAGCACCAAGCTCAGGTTGCACCGCATCGCGATGCGGGAGCTGTTGGCCAGCGCGCTCGGGACGTCCGCGAACAGGGCACGCATGTCGGCCTGGGGGCGGAAGTGCTGCTCGGGCGAGAAGCGGCGCACGCGCCGCGGATTGGCCAGCGTCTCGCCCTCGGCAATGCAGACGCGGGCCTCGTGCGCCTCGAAGTCGTCGCGGCCGAGGAACTGCACCGGGTGCGTGGCCACGACCGGGAGCCCGAGCTCCGCCGCCAGCGGCACCGCCGCCCGCACGTGCGCCTCGTGCTGGGGCAGCCCGGCGCGCTGCAGCTCGATGTAGAAGCGTCCAGGGAAACAGGCCGCGAGGCGCCGCGCGACCAGCCGCGCGCGCTCGCCGTCGCCGGCCAGCAGCGCCGTGCCCACGGCGCCCTGGTCGCCCCCGGCCAGCGCGATCAGGCCGCCGCCCTGCTCCTCGAGCCACTCCCACTTCAACTGCGCGAGCCCGCGCCCGGTGTTGCCGACCCAGGCCCGGGCCAGCAGCTCGCACAGGTTCAGGTAGCCGCGCCGGTCCTGCACCAGCAGCAGCAGCCGGCTTGGCGCCTTGTCTCCGCTGCCCGCCCACGTCGCGGCCGCCAGCGGCTCCATCCAGACGTCGGCGCCGAGGATCGGCTTGACGCCCTGGCTGCGGCAAGCCTGGTAGAACTTGACCGCACCGAACAGGTTGTCCAGGTCGGTCAGCGCCAGCGCCGGCATGCCGTCGCGCCGCGCCGCGTCCACCGCCTCGGCGATGCGCAGCGTGCCGTCGACGACCGAGTATTCGCTGTGCAGGCGCAGGTGGACGAAGGGCGCGTCGTTCATGTCCAGCCCATTCTAGGCAGCGGCACCGGGGTGCCGGCCGGCGCGGCGCCTTCCTACAATGCGGTGCATGGCATCGCAGGACGCCGCCGCAGCGGCGCAGCGCTCGTGGGGCTGGGTGCTGCGCATCCTCGGCGCGCTGCTGCTCCTCACGTCGCTTGCGCTGGCGCTGACCCGGGCCCCGGACCTGCCGGTGGAGAGCCTGGTCGGCCGCTACGCCCCGCCGCCCTCGGACTTCGTCGAGGTCCGCGGCCAGGTCGTCCACCTGCGCGACGAGGGCCCGCGCGACGACCCGGAGCCGATCGTGCTGATCCACGGCACGGGCGCGAGCCTGCACACCTGGGAAGGCTGGGTGCGCGCGCTGAAGCCGGCGCGGCGCGTCATCACGTTCGACCTGCCGGGCTTCGGCCTGACCGGGCCGTTCGACGGCGCGTACGCGCCCGACGACTACCGTGGGGAGACCTACGCGCGCTTCGTGATCGACCTGCTCAACCACCTGCGCGTGGAGCGCGCGGTGCTGGGCGGCAACTCGCTCGGCGGCGAGGTGGCCTGGCGCACCGCGGTTCTCGCACCGGTGCGCGTGGCGCGCCTGATCCTGGTCGACCCGGCGGGCGCCGACTTCGTGCCGCAGTCGCTGCCGCTGGGATTCGTCGTCGCGCGGACGCCGGGCCTGAACCGGCTCGCGGAGTGGATGCTTCCGCGCGAAGTGGTAGAGGGCAGCGTCGAGAACGTCTACGGCGACCCCGCGCGCGTGACGCCGGAGCTGGTCGAGCGCTACTACCAGCTGACCCTGCGCGAGGGCAACCGGCGGGCGCTGCGCATCCGGATGGAGCAGTTGGAGCCGGGTGCGGGCATCGAAGGTCTCAAGACGATCCGGGCGCCGACGCTGATCCTCTGGGGCGGACGCGACCGGTTGATCCCGCCCTCGGTGGCCCGGGTGTTCACCGAGTCCATCGAGGGCAGCCGCCTCGTGGAGTTCCCGGGGCTCGGCCACGTGCCGCACGAGGAAGACCCGGCCGCCACCGTGGGCGCGGTGCGGGAGTTCCTCGGTCTGCCACCGCGCTGAGCCGAAGGCCCCATCGGCCGTCTGCAGCGTGGGCGCGAAGGCCGAGTCCGGACGACCGGGACGCCAGCGCCTTCAGCCAGGCCCGCCCGCGCTCGCCGCGCTGGGGACACCGGTCGCGTCGCCGACGGCAGCCAGGCCCTCGGATCACCCCGAGGCGACGGACGGCGCCTCCTCGATCCGCCCCGCCTCCATGCGCAGCTGCCGGTCGCAGCGCGCGGCGATGCCGCGGTCGTGCGTCACGAGCACGAGCGTGGTGCCGAGCTCGCGGTTCATCTCGAACATCAGGTCCATGACCTTGCCGCCGGTTGCGAAGTCGAGGCTGCCGGTGGGCTCGTCGGCCAACAGCAGCGCCGGGCGCACGACGAAGGCGCGCGCCAGCGCCACCCGCTGCTGCTCGCCGCCGGACAGCACCTTGGGGTAGTGGCCCAGCCGCTCCCCCAGGCCGACCCGCTGCAGCATCTCGGTGGCGGCAGGCCGCGCGTCGCCGCGCCCGAGCAGTTCGAGCGGCAGCATCACGTTCTCGAGGGCGTTCAGGTTCCCCAGCAGCTGGAAGCTCTGGAAGACGAAGCAGACGCTGCGGGCCCGCAGTGCGGCGCGCTCGTCCTCGTCCAGGGCGAACAGGTCCTGGCCCTGCAGCCGGACCGTGCCGCGGGTGGGCACGTCCAGCCCGGCCAGGATCGACAGCAGCGTGCTCTTGCCCGAGCCCGATGCTCCGACGATGGCCACCGACTCCCGCGGCCGCAACGTGAACTCGATGTCGTAGAGAATGGTCAGCGTCCCGCTGGTGTCGGCCACCTGCTTGGTGACGCGTTCAACGGCAATGATCGAATCGGACATCGAGCGGTTCACCCGGCGAGACTGGACCTTGCACTGTAGCCGCCTGGCCGCGGTGGCGCTGGCGGGCGCAGCGGCATCCGCCCGGAGCCAGGGGGCTAGGCCGGGTCGGCAGCGCACGCTGCTGGTGGTGGGAGACAGCCTGTCCGCGGAGTACGGGCTGGCACGCGGCCAGGGCTGGGTCGCGCTGCTCGAGGCGCGGCTCGTGCGCGAGAAGCTGGCGTGGCAGGTGGTCAACGCCAGCATCAGCGGCGACACCACCAGCGGCGGCCGCTCGCGGCTGCCGGCGCTGCTGCAGCGGCACGCCCCGGCGATCGTGGTGCTGGAGCTCGGCGGCAACGACGCGCTGCGCGGCCTGTCTCTCGCCATGACCGAGGCCAACCTGGTGGCGATGACCCGGGCTTCGCGCGCCGCTGGTGCGCGCGTGCTGATCACCGGCATGGCGGTTCCGCCGAACTACGGGCGCCAGTACGCCGACCAGTTCGCGGCCCTGTTCTCGAAGGTGGCCAGGGCGGAGAACACTGCCCTCGTGCCGTTCCTGCTCGCCGGAGTGGCCGACGGGCCGCAGGCCGACAACCTCTTCCAGCCCGACCGCATCCACCCCCGCGCCGAGGCGCACCCACGCATCCTCGACAACGTCTGGCGCGTGCTCGGCCCGATGCTGCGCGCCGGGTCCTGACGCCGACGACGGCCCCACAGCGGCGCGGCGTGGGCGCGCCGCCTCAGCGCGCAGCCTCTCGCTCGCGCTGTCCCTGTCGCTGCTCGGGGATGCGCCGACGGTCGTCGGGCGCCTCGCGCGCTTCCTTCGGCTCGGCACTGCGCGGTGGCGCGACGAGCACTGGAGGCGCGGGCGTCGCGCGCACGGTCTGTGCCGGAGCCCCAGGCGCCGCGACGGCGCCGGGTACGGGAGCGGACGAGGGCCGAACCGGTGCCAGCCGGCCATCGTCGCTGCGGTAGACCCGTGCAGGGGGAACCACCGGGGCCGGGACGGGAGCGGGCACGGTGGCCAATGGCGGCGCCGGAGCCGCGACAGCGGACGGCGCCGGTGCGGCAGGGGGCGGCGCTGCTGGCTGGACCGGTACCAGGCGGCCGTCGTCGCTCCGGTAAACCCTTGCCGGCGGAATCCCCGGTGCCGGCGCAGGTACGGTTGCACTGAACGGCACCGGACCGGCGGCCGGGGGCGGACCGACGGGTGCAGCGGGCGGCGCGGACGGGGACACCGCGCCGGGCACCACGGCCGGTGCCAGGGGAGCTGTCGGACGGGCCGACTCGGATGGAAAGGCAGGTGGCGGCGGGAAGGCCGGTGCCAGCGGCGTGGTCGGCACGGCCGGTTGCAGGGGTGTCGTGACAGGTGCCGGCCGACCCGGCGGCAGCGGCACCGCGCCGCCCGGGACGACCTGCACCGCAGGCGCGGAGACGGCGGGACTGGCCGGTCCCGCAGGGACCGCCGGCGCGACCTGGACCGCCGGCAACGGCGGCCGACCGACCGGCACCGGCACGCGCGCCGATTCGGGTGCAGGCACCACTGCGCGCGCGACGGGCTGCTGCTGCACCAGCACATCCCTGGGCACCACCGTCACCGCGTTGGGCACGCCCTGGTTCCCGTACATGATCGGTCCGGTGGGCACCTGCGGTGGCGGGCGGTGGCCCGGCGGAAGCGGCTTCGGCGGTGGGCTGATGCGCTCGAGGTAGCGCGGCGAGTGGCGGTACCACGGCACGTAGGGATCGCGCGGCGCGAGCGGCACCCAGCCGACGGCCGGGCCTCCACCGATGCCGATCGAGATCGAGAAGTTCGGCCCGCCGACCCAGGCCACCAGCGCCGGCGAGTAGACCGGGCGCGCCACGTAGGTGCCGGGCACCCAGCCCCAGCGGCCGCGCCACCAGACCCAGCGACCATAGTGGAACGGCGCAAAGCCCCACGGCGCGTCGTCGATCCAGGTCCAGCCCCACGGCCGCACCCAGGCCCAGCGCCCGAAGCGATAGGGCGCCCAGTCGGTGACCACGACCACGGGCAGCCAGATCGCACCGTACTCCGGATGGCGGTCCCAGCGGCCATGGCGGTCGAGCTCCTCGGCGCCGGTCATCTCGGGCGACACGTAGCGGTTGCTCGCGCTGCGGCTCTCGTCACGCTGGTCGGCCTGCAGCACCCAGTTGCCGAAGTCGTCGTCGGGCAGCACGCTCCAGTCGCGTCGCGCGGCCCCACCACCCCGCTCGCGCCAGATCTCGATGCGCTGCCCGGCAGCCACCGCCAGTGCGTCAGGGCCCTCGACGCGGATCTCGCCCCGCCATGCACCGGCAAAGCTGCTGTCGTCGATGCGGTCGATGCGGTAGTGGCCGCTGCGCACCGGGCGCAGCCGCGCCTCGGGCGTGACAACCTCGATCTCGTCGGCGATCTCGCGCGAGCGCACGCGCAAGGCCAGCCGGCCGGCATGCAGCTGGAACTGGATCGCCTCGTCGTCCAGGCGCAGCACCTCGAGCTCGCTGCCGCCGCCCAGCCGCAGCGTCGTCGAGCCGATGCGCACTTCGACGCGCCCCTCGGCGGCGGTCGACAGCCGGTCGCCCTCGGCCAGCGGGCGGTTGCGCTGCGGTTCGGTCCAGCGACCCTGCTCGGGGTCGAACCAGGACACGCGGCCCTGCAGGTCGACGAGGCGGCCGACGCGGCCCGGAGGATCGTCGCGCGCTGCTGCCGGCATCGCCGCCGCGACGACCAGCGCCGCGAGCAACAGGCCAGGCAACCGGCGCCACGATCCGAAGACGTGGCGGAGGATGTCCATGCCCGCTTCAACGCGGCGGCCGCGCCCGGCGCTGACCGCGGCCCGTGTAAAGCGGTGTTTCGGGCCCGCCGGCACGGCTGCCCGCGACCGCGCATCGTCGATCCGGAGGTGGCGCCAGGCCGACGCGGGCGGGTAGGCTGCATGCCTTGCGACCACGCCCCCGGAGACCGCAGCCATGCCCGAACGCGAACGCGCGCAACTCATCGACCCGCTCACCGCCAACGGGGACGGCGACCTCGGCCCGTTCCCGTTCGACCTGTACGAGCGGACGATGCTTGCCCAGGGCGACTCCTGGTTCTCGATCGGCGCGCTGCCGCCCACACGCACGACGCGGGTGTTGGCGGAGCTGCGCCTGCTGCGCAGCACCGTGATCGTCAACTGCGCCCGGCCCGGCGCCTTGCTGCACCGCATGACCGACACCACGACGGAGCAGTCGTTCCTGCGCCTGTTGTGTGGTGCCCAGGCGCTGAAGTGGGACGCCATCCTGCTGTCCGGCGGCGGCAACGATCTCATCGACGCCTGCAGCGCGGGCCCCGATCACCCGCCGCAGCAGCGCATCCTGCGCACGCCGGCCGAGCGCGGGCCGCACCCGGCGAGTGGCGCCGACTACGTGAGCGAAGCAGGCTGGCAGACCTTCCGTGCCCACATCCGACTGGTCTTCGACCGTTTCGTCGACGCACGCGACAGCGGCATCAACCGCACGACGCCGATCGTCTGGCACAACTACGCGCGCGTCACGCCCACCCGCGTCGGTGCCGGGGCCGGCTTCGGGCCCTGGCTGTTGCCGTCGCTCGAGCGCTTCCAGGTGCCCAACGCCGACCGCTCGAAAGTCAGCGACGAGCTGATCTCGCGCCTGGGCGCACTGGTGCGCGAACTCGCCGCCGCGCGCGTGGCGCGCGACCCGCAGTGCCGCATCCACATCGCCGACTCGCAGTCCGCCGGGCTGCTGCCAGCCGACGCCGACACCACCGGGCCGTCGGGCGACTGGATCAACGAGATCCATCCCACGCGCGAGGGGTACCGCAAGGCCGCTTCGGCCTGGGAGAAGGTGCTGGATCCGATCCTGGGGTGAGTTGGCTGGCTTCGGGGCCCGGCGTGGGCTTCGTGTTGCGGCCCGGCGGGGCGGCCGGCCCGCCGCCGAATCAGCAGGAGAGGCCTGGGGAAGGCCCGGCCCCCGCGCGGACCCCTCAGTCGTCGGCGACCCCACCGAGCTCGGGGAACAACACACTCGTGAACCCGAGCTTGGTCAGGTCCGTCATCCGCGTCGGATAGAGCCGCCCGATCAGGTGATCGCACTCGTGCTGCACCACGCGCGCGTGGAAGCCCTCGGCCTCGCGCCCGACCGGACGACCGTGCGCGTCGAACCCGCGGTAGCGGATGCGCGCGTGGCGCGGCACCACACCGCGCAGGCCCGGCACCGACAGGCAACCCTCCCAGCCCTCGGCGAGTTCGTCGGACAGCGGCTCGATCACGGGGTTGGCCAGCACCGTGGGCGGGACCGGGGACGCCTCGGGGTAACGCACGTTGCGCTCGAAGCCGAAGATGACGAGCTGGAGATCCACGCCGATCTGCGGCGCGGCCAGGCCGGCCCCGTTGGCATCGTGCATCGTGTCGAACAGGTCCGCGACCAGCGCGTGCAGCTCCGCCGTGTCGAAGGCCGACACCGGCTGCGCGACGCGCAGCAGGCGCGGGTCACCCATCCTCAGGATCTGCCGCACCGCCACGCCGCGCCTCCCTGCCGACTCAACGGAACGTGAAGCCGACCGTCGGCTGCCCCGGCAGGCCGACGTACTCGACCTCGACCTTCATGCCGGGCTTGGGCGGCAGGCCACGCGAGAACGAGCCCAGGCTGACGAGGTCGCCCTTGCGCAGCGCCTTGCCTTCCTTGGCCAGCTCGCCGGCGAGCCAGGCGACGGCCGCCAGCGGGTGGCCCATGACATCACTGCCCTTGCCGCGGTCGATCTCGGCGCCGTCGCCGCGCACGAGCACCGTCATGTCGCGCAGGCCGTCGAGCAGCGCGAAGCGCTCGGCGCGCGTCGCCGGGACGGCGATCGGCTTGCCCACCACGCCCAGGCGCGAGCCGACGTTGATGGCCGAGATCGCTGCCGCGTTGAGCTGCGGCGGCGCCTGCACCGTGAGGTCGGGCAGCTCGACGAACGGGATCACCTGGTCGATCGCTGCCATCACCTCGGCCGGCGTCTTGGCGCGGTTGATCGACTCGTCGGCCACGCGCACCAGCATGTCGGCCTCGAACAGCGGGCGCGCGCCGTAGGCGGCATCGACGGTGCTGCCGCCGGCCAGCAGCGCGGTCTCGTACAGCACACCCCACACCGGCCCGGTGGCGCCGAAGCGCTGCTGCATCGCCGGGTTCGTGAGGCCGGCCTTGTAACCCACCGGCGGGCCCAGGTTCAGCTCGAGGATGCGGTTGAACTTGGCCCGCGAGCAGCTCGCGTCGGCGGCCGTGAGGCCGGTGGGGTTGGCCGCGGGCTGGCGGCTGCTGTAGGCGTCGAAGAGGGCAGCGACCTGGGCGTCGCTCAGGCACTGGGCCTGGAGCGGCAGCGCCAGCGCGGCGAGCAGGAAGGTGGAGGCCAGATGCAGGCGTTTCATCGTCTTTCCTCGGGGTTCGGTGGGCACCCTGGGCGCGGATGCCGGGCGGGCGCGGTCGCGGGCGTTGCCGCGGGCTGCCGGCAGAAGTATGCCGCCCTCAGGCGCCGTCGCCCCGAGGGGCTTCCAGCAGGTCGCGCAGGCCCTGCTCGTCCAGCACGGCCACGCCCAGCTCGCGGGCCCTGTCGAGCTTGCTGCCGGCCTCGCTGCCGGCGATGACGAAGTCGGTCTTCCTCGACACCGAGCCCGCGACCTTGCCGCCCGCGGCCTCGATCAGCTCCCTGGCGGCGTCGCGGCCGAGCGTGGGCAGCGTGCCGGTGAGAACGAGCGTCTTGCCCGCGAGCCGCAGCGCCGCGGCGTCGGCGCGCGTGCCGTCGTGCTCGTCCCAGCCGATGCCGGCGGCGCGCAGTTGCTCGACGACCTCGACGTTGTGCGGCTGGTCGAAGAACGCGCGGATGCTGCGCGCGACCACGGGGCCGACGTCGCGCACCTGCAGCAGCTCGTCGGCGCCGGCGGACATGATCCGGTCGAGGCTGCCGAAGTGACGCGCCAGGTCCTTGGCCGTGGCCTCCCCGACGTGCCGGATGCCGAGCGCGTAGAGGAACCGCGGCAGCGTCGTGCGCTTGCTGGCCTCGAGCGCCGCCACCAGGTTGGCCGCGCTCCGCTCGGCCATGCGCTCCAGCGCGGCGAGCTTGGCCACGCCCAGCCGGTACAGCTCGGGCAGCGTGCGCACGAGGCCGGCGTCGACCAGCTGGTCAACCAGCCTGTCGCCCAGGCCCTCGATGTCCATCGCGCGCCGCCCGGCATAGTGCAGCAGCGCCTGCTTGCGCTGCGCGGCGCAGAACAGCCCGCCGGTGCAGCGGTGCTCGACGCTGCCGCGCTCGCGCAGCACGGCGCTGCCGCACACCGGGCAGGCAGTCGGCATGCGGAAGTTTGGCACGTAGGCCATGCGCTCGCCCGGCATCCGGCCGACGATCTCGGGGATCACGTCGCCGGCGCGGCGCACGATCACGCGGTCGCCCACGCGCACGCCCTTGCGCCGCAGCTCGAACAGGTTGTGCAGCGTGGCGTTGCTGACCGTGGTGCCGCCGACGAACACAGGCTCGAGCTTGGCCACCGGCGTCAGCTTGCCTGTGCGGCCGACCTGGATCTCTATGTCGTTCAGGCGGGTGGGCTGCTCCTGGGCCGGGTACTTGTGCGCGACCGCCCAGCGCGGCTCGCGGGTCTTGAACCCGAGATGCCGCTGCAGCGCGAGGCTGTCGACCTTGTAGACGACGCCGTCGATGTCGAAGGGCAGCGCGTCGCGCCGCGCCTCGATGCGGTCGTGGAACGCCACCAGGCCGGCCGCCCCCTGCACCACCGCGCGCTCGGCGTCGACGGGCAGGCCGAGCGACTGCAGCCAGTCCATCAGCGCGCCGTGCGTGGCCGGCAGCGGGTCGATGCCGGCGGCGCCCTGCACGTCGCCCACGCCGTAGGCGAAGAAGCTGAGCGGCCGCGCCGCCGTCACGGCCGGGTCGAGCTGGCGCACCGCGCCGGCGGCGGTGTTGCGCGGGTTGACGAAGGTCTTCTCGCCGCGCTCGCGCTGACGCTCGTTCAGGCCCTCGAAGTCGTCGCGCCGCATGTAGACCTCGCCACGCACCTCGAGCACCGGCGGCGGCGCGTCGGTGGCCAGCCGCAGCGGCACCTGGCCGATGGTGCGGATGCTCTGCGTCACGTCCTCGCCGGTCTCGCCGTCGCCCCGGGTCGCGCCGAGCACCAACACGCCATGCTCGTAGCGCAGGTTGATCGCCAGGCCGTCGAACTTCAGCTCGGCAGCGTAGGCGACCGGCGGCGCGTCCTCGCCGAGCCCGAGCTCGCGCCGCACCCGCGCGTCGAAGGCCTCGGCGCCGGCCGCGGTGGTGTCGGTCTCGGTCTGGATCGACAGCATCGGCACCGCGTGCCGCACCGGCGCCAGGCCCTCGAGGACACGGCCGAGCACGCGCTGCGTCGGCGAGTCGGGCGTGCGCAGCGCGGGGTGCTCCTCCTCCAGCCGCTGCAGCTCCTGGAACATCCGGTCGTACTCGGCGTCGGGGATCTCCGGCGCGTCGAGCACGTAGTAGCGGTGGGCGTGGTGGTGCAGCTGCGCGCGCAGCTCGCCGGCACGTTGTTCCGCGTCGCTCGGGGTCGGCATGGCCGCGATTCTCGGGCACGGCCGCACCGATGCCGCACCACGCGGGACGCGCCGGCCCCGGCGCGCTCAGCTGAACAGCCGCCGCGCCGCGGGCGAGCCCGCCGACAGGTCCAGCCTGTCGAGCTCGCGGTACAGGCGCTCGACCTCGCGGCCGATCGCGTCGTAGGCGTGCAGCGTCACCGGCTGCCCGCCGTCGTCGGTCGGGGTGGCGTCGAGCTCGGCGGCCAGCGCCGTGGCAGCGCGATGGAAGGCGGGGAAGGGCTCGGCCGACTCGGGCGACTGCGGGACGTCGAGCGCCAGCGTGCACTCGCGCACCGCCGCCAGCGCCGGGTCCTCGGCCAGCGCCGCCTGGGGAGGCACCGACAGCACGACGAGCGGCGGCCCGCCCTCCTCCGCGCCGGGAATGACGAAGCGACCGGGCGTCGCCCCGGGCACGAAACCCTGGCGCGCCGCCACCTGCTGCACGTAGCCCACCGACCACGCCACCGAGTTGCTGCGCAGCGTGATTGCCAGCGTGGCGTCGAGCGGCGAGGCGAGCGCATCGAGCTCGCGGGCGCGGGCGGCCACCTCCAGCATGTCGGGCGCGTCGACGCGGCCGTCCATCGACTCGGCCAGCGCCTGCACCTTGTGCACGAACTCGCTGTACTCGATCTCGTTGAGCGCACCGCCCCGGTTGGCCAGCTGCACCCCCGCCTGCAGCTCGGTGTAGCGCCGGCCCGGACCGATGGGCTCCCAGGTGCCGGTCTCGGCGTCCAGCCCCTCGACGTGGAACGGCTTCGTCCCGGCGCGGCGCGAGGGCGGCAGGTGGGCGGCGACGGCGTCGCCGCTGACCGGCGCCTGCAGCGCGATCGGGGCAATGGCGTCGATCAGCGGGTCGAGGCGCGCGCCGCGCCAGGGCGCGAGGCGCACGGCCGCGGCGGCCACCGCCGGCTCCGCTCCCGCCCCCTGCGCCGGCGCGGCGCCCCCGGGGCCGAGCAGGCTGGGCTCGGTGCGGGCCGCTGTGCCCTGCGCGACACGCGGCAGGCGGGCCGCGGCGCGGCGCGTCTTCCAAAGCCCGTGCAGCGCCAGCGCCAGCAGCACGACGCCGCCGAGCAGGGCCAGCGCCGTCGTCAGGCTCATCGCGCCGCCGGCCTCACGCCGCCTCGGCCAGCGAGACGGCCGCCTCGATGTCCACCGCGACGATGCGGCTCACGCCCTGCTCCTGCATGGTCACGCCGATCAGCTGCTCGGCCATCTCCATCGTGATCTTGTTGTGGCTGATGAACAGGAACTGGGTCTCCCGGCTCATCTGCGCGACCAGCCGCGCATAGCGCTCGGTGTTGGCGTCGTCCAGCGGCGCGTCGACCTCGTCGAGCAGGCAGAACGGCGCCGGGTTGAGCTGGAAGATCGCGAACACCAGCGCGATGGCCGTCAGCGCCTTCTCGCCACCGGACAGCAGGTGGATCGTGCTGTTGCGCTTGCCCGGCGGCTGCGCCATGACCTGCACGCCGGCGTCGAGGATCTCGGCGCCGGTCATCGCCAGCCGGGCGGTCCCGCCGCCGAACAGCACCGGGAACATGCGGCCGAAGTGCTCGTTGACCTGGTTGAAGGTGCTGGCCAGCAGCTCGCGGGTCTCGAGGTCGATGCGGTGGATCGCGTCCTCCAGCGTCCGGATGGCCTCCTGCAGGTCGGCGTTCTGCGCGTCGAGGAAGGCCTTGCGCTCGCGCGCGGCGCCGAGCTCCTCCAGCGCGGCCAGGTTCACCGCGCCGAGCTCGGCGATCTCCTGCTGGATGCGGTCGATCTCGCCCTGCAGGCCCTGCAGCCGCACCTTGCCCTCGGCGATCCCGTGCTCCAGCGCCGCCAGGTCGACGCCCGCGGCGACCAGCTGTTCCATGAACTGCGCACCGCCGAGGGCTGCGGCCTGCTCCTCGAGCTGCAGCCGGGTGATGCGCTCGCGCATCGGGTCGAGGCTGCGCTCGTGCGCGAGACGCTGCTCGTCCAGCGCCTTCAGACGGGCGCTCAGCCCGTCGTAGCTGCTGCGCGCGGACGCCAGCTCCTGCTCGCGCTCGACGCGCAACGCCAGCGCACCCTGCAGGCCCGACTGCACGGCCGCGTCGTCGAATGCGCCGAGCTCGAGCTCGAGCTGCCCGCCCGCCTGCAGGTTGCTCGCCACCTGCGCCGCTGCCGTCTCGATGCCGCGCTGCAGCTCGGCACGGCGGCTGGCCAGCGCGCGCGCCTGGAACGAGGCCTCCTGGGCCTGCCGCTCGAGCGCGCGCTGCTGCTCGCGCGCCGCCGACAGCGCGCGCTCGGCCTCGAGCACCGCATCGTCCAGTGCGGCGTGCTGCTCCTGGGCGCTCGCCAGCTCGAGATCGAGCTCCTCGAAGCGCGCCTGTCCGGTGGCCTCGCGCTCGGCCAGCTGCTCGAGCCCGGCGTCGAGCTCGGCGAGCTCCTCGGCGATGCGCTCGTGGCGCGCGCTCGTCGCCTCGGCCTGCTGGGCCAGCCGCAGCACCTCGACATGCAGCGCATGCGCGCGGTTCTGCGCCTCGGCCGCCTCGCGCCGCGCCGCGGCCAGCCGCTGGGCCGCGTCGCCGTAGGCGGCGTCCAGCCGCACCGCGGCCGCGCGCGACTCGTCGGCGATCAGCTGCTGCGCGCGCTGCTGGCGTTCGAGGTTCTCGATCTCCTGGGCACGCGCCAGCAGGCCCGCCTGCTCGCTGTCGGGAGCGTAGAAGCAGACGGCGAACTGCGACACCGCATGCCCCTCGCGGGTCATGATGACCTCGCCGTGCGCGAGCGTGCCGCGGGCGGCGAGCGCGGCCTCGAGGGAGTCGGCCCTGAACACGCCCTCGAGCCAGTCGCCGAGCAGCGCGCCCAGGCCGGCATCGGGCACGCGCACCAGGTCGACCAGCAGGGGCAGTTGGCGTGGTGCGCGCGGCTGCGGCGCCCGCGCCGGCTCGCCCGGCAGCGCGTAGAAGGCCAGCCGGGCCGGCGGGGCGTCGGCCGCGAACGCGCGCACCGTGTCCAGCCGCCCGACCGCGAGCGCGTGCAGTCGCTCGCGCAGCGCGGCCTCGAGCGCCGGCTCCCAGCCGGGCTCGACGTGCACCTGCTTCCACAGAC
This sequence comes from Rubrivivax sp., assembly GCA_020248915.1. GTDB lineage: Bacteria > Pseudomonadota > Gammaproteobacteria > Burkholderiales > Burkholderiaceae_C > Rubrivivax. The sequence continues at coordinate 32,557 of JADCGP010000013.1, forward strand.
CCTGCAGCCCGGCCAGCCCGTGGCGCTCGAGCCATGGGGGCAGTCGGCCCTGGGTCTGCACCTTGTCCTGCAGCGCGCGCAGCGCCTGCAGCCGGGCGCTCAGGTCGGCGAGAGTGCCGGCGTCGCGCGCGGCCGCCTCCTGCGCCGCCCGCCGCTGTTCGTCGAGCGCGGGCAACTGTTCGGACAGCTCGGCGAGCACCGCGTCGGCCTGCTCGCGGCGCAACGATGCGTCGGCCTCCTGCAGTCGCAGCGTCTCCAGGCGCGCCAGGTCGGGCCCCTGCAGCCCCTGGCGCTCACCGGCCAGGCGGTCGCGACGCGACCGCAGCCCGCGCCGCTGCTCGTCGATTGCGCGCCCCTCGGCGGCGAGCACCTGGATCTGCTGCTGCACCTGCGACACGGCGTTGCGCTGCCGGCTGCTCGCAGCCTGCGCCGTGCGCAGCGCGTCCTCCAGCCCAGGCAGGCGCAGCCCCTGCTCCCCGGCCTGCGCGTGCAGCCCGGCGGCCTGGTCCTCGGCATCGGCGATCTGCGCGCCGATCCGCTCCAGCTCGTCCTCGGCCTCGCGCTGCCGCTCGGCCCACTGCTGGTTCTGCGCACGCAGCTCGGCCAGCCGGGCCTCGGCACGCCTGCGCCCGTCGACGATGAAGCGGATGCGCTCCTCGAGCCGGCTGACCTCCAGCTGAGCCTCCGCCAGCGCACCCTGCCGGGCATGCAGCGCATCGTTGGCCGCGAAGTGGTCCTGGCGCACCGCCTCGAGTTCGGCCTCGGTGCGGCGCAGATCTGCCAGGCGGGCTTCCAGCGCGTTGTGCGCCTCGGCCACCGCGGCCCGAACGCGGGTCTCCTCCGACGAGGCGTCGCGGTGCTTCAGGAACCACAGCTGGTGCAGCCGCGTGGTCCCGGCGTCCTGCAGTTGGCGGTAGCGCTGCGCGACCTCCGCCTGGCGCTCGAGCTTGTCGAGGCTGCCGCCCAGCTCGCGCAGGATGTCGTCCACGCGCGTCAGGTTTTCGCGCGTGTCCTTGAGCCGGTTCTCGGTCTCGCGGCGCCGCTCCTTGTACTTGCTGACGCCGGCGGCCTCCTCCAGGAACAGGCGCAGCTCCTCCGGGCGGCTCTCGATGATGCGGCTGATCGTGCCCTGGCCGATGATCGCGTACGCGCGCGGCCCGAGGCCGGTGCCCAGGAAGACGTCCTGCACGTCGCGCCTGCGCACAGGCTGGTTGTTGATGTAGTAGCTCGACGTGCCGTCGCGCGCCAGCACCCGCTTGACGGCGATCTCGGCGAAGCTGTTCCACTGCCCGCCGGCGCGCGCCAGGGTGTTGTCGAAGACGAGCTCGACGCTGGCGCGGCCGGCCGGCTTGCGGTTGCCGCTGCCGTTGAAGATCACGTCCTGCATGCTCTCGCCGCGCAGCTCGCTCGCCTTGCTCTCGCCGAGCACCCAGCGCACCGCGTCGATGATGTTGCTCTTGCCGCAGCCGTTGGGGCCGACCACGCCGATGCGCTGGCCTGGCAGCTGAAACGTGGTCGGCTCGGCGAAGGACTTGAAGCCCGAGAGCTTGATCTGCGAGAGGCGCATCCGGCGGCGTGCGGCGGCCCTGCGGGCATCCGCAGTGACAACGCAAGTGCTTGATTCGAAAAGGAAAAAAGCGCTCCATCTCGAGCGCGACGTGCGCTGGATGATAGCATCGCGCCCCCCCGATCCCCGACCCTGGCCGCGGCCCGCGCCCCCGCTGGGCACCGCCGCCGCCGGCTCAGCAGCCATGCCCAAGAAGACCTCTTCCGCCCCGCCTCGCGAGCGCGCCAGGCCCGCCGTGCCGCCCAGCAGCCCGAGCCGCGACCTGCAGGTGTTCGCGAACCCTGCCCCAGAGCGTGACTACGTGATCCGCTTCGACGTGCCCGAGTTCACCTGCCTGTGTCCCCTGACCGGGCAGCCCGACTTCGCCCACTTCACGATCGAGATCGTCGCCGACGCGCTGTGCGTCGAGCTCAAGAGCCTCAAGCAGTACTTCTGGAGCTTCCGCAACGAGGGCGCCTTCCACGAGAAGGTGACAAACACCGTCTGCAGCGACCTGGTCTCGGCCATCGACCCGCGCTTCGTGCGCGTGCACGCCGACTGGTTCGTGCGCGGGGGCATAGGCACCTTCGTGACCGTGGAGCACCGCAGGAAGGGCTGGAGGCCGCAACTGGCAGTGGAGCTGCCGCGTGGTGCCTGAAGGCGGCGCCGAAGTGCAGGCCGCGCCTGCCGCGCACGGCGCGCCCGCCGCACCCCATCCGACCTACCAGAAGTTCGCGGTCGACGTGCGGCCGAGCGCGATCGACGGGCTCGGCGCTTTCGCCGCCGAACCCGTGCCGGCCCGGCGCAAGATCGGCGAGATCCGCGGCGAGAGCATCACGGTCGACGAGGCGCGCATCCGCGCCACGCGCAGCGAGCGCATCATGATCGTGGAGCTGTCGGAACGCCGGGCGATCGACTTCAGCCGCAGCGCCGACCCGATGCGCTACACGAACCACAGCTGCCGCCCGAACGCGCAGCTCGTGATCCGCAACGGCCGCGTCGAGTTCTACGCGCGGCGCCCGATCGCGCTCGGCGAGGAGATCACGGTCGACTACGGCGAGACGCACCACGAGGGTCGGCTGGCCTGCCGCTGCGGGGCCCCGGGCTGCCGGGGCGCGCTGTGATCGCGCTTGCGCCGCAGGCCGCGTCGGCCCGGGCGGCACGCGGCGCGCCGGCTCAGGCGCGCGCGGCGGCGAAGGCCGCGATCCGCGGGTGCATCGTCGAGAACCACAGCGGCGGCACGGACGCCAGGAACAGGCACCCGGCGTAGCCGGTGGGCAGCTGCGGGCCCGGCAGCGGCTCGAGCTCGGGGTACGGCTTCCACGCGTGCATGTGGTGATCGCTGTGGCGCTGCAGGTTGGCCACCACGCTGTTGGTCAGCAGGTGATCGGCATTCCAGGCGTGCCCCGGACCGAAGGGTTCGCGGCGCCCGCCCTGCATGCCGCGCTCGAGGCCGTAGTGTTCGATGTAATTCGTGGTCTCCAGCAGGAACGCCGCGTAGCCGGCCTGGATCACCCAGAACAGCACTGCCAGCGGGCCGATGGCCAGCCACAGCGCGACCAGCCAGGCGAGTTGCACGCCGGTCGCCCAGGCCAGCGGACTCGTCGCCCAGCCCCGACGCCGCTGCGCCAGCCAGAGCGCCTCGAGGCGCCACGCGCTGACCAGGCTGCCGGCGAAACTGCGTGGCAGGAAGCGCCACAGGCTCTCGCCGTAGCGCGCGCTGGCCGGGTCGTCGCGGGTCGCGGCCCGCACGTGGTGGCCGCGGTAGTGCTCGACCATGAAGTGGGCATAAAGCACGCTCGTCATCAGCGCCCAGGCCAGCAGCCGCTCCAGGCGCGAACGGGAGTGGCCCAGTTCGTGGGCGAAGGTGATGCCCTGGCCGCCGGAGACCCCGCCCACGCCGATGCCGAGCGCCACCACCGCCCAGGCGGAGAGGTCGCCCGTCGCCACCAGCCACAGCCCGAGCGCGAGCAGCCCGGCCTGCAAAGGCAGGTGCATCAGCAGGCAGAACCGGTGCCAGGGCGTGGCGGCTGCCGCGGGCGGCGAGTCAGCCCAGCCGGGCTGGCGCTCGGCCAGCGCCAGCGCGGCCTGCCATCCGAACGTGACGCCCCAGGCCGCCCAGGGCGACCACCACGCGCCGGCCGCCACCGTGAGCGGCATCAACCACGCGAGCGCAAAGCGGTATCGCGTGGCGTCGGCCCGGGGCAGCGCGGCGGTGGCGTTCATGGGTACTGCAGCGTGCGGCGACGCTCGGCGGCAGCGCCGTCGGCGGAGACGCACTCGCCCCGGATAATCCCGTAGATGAATCCCCGACTCAAGCGACTTTTTCCCTATCCGTTCGAGCGCTTGCGCGAGATCAACGCCGGCATCGAGCCGCCTCAGGGCCTGCGTCCGATCAGCCTGGGGATCGGCGAGCCACGACACGCGACCCCGGCGCTGGTCGAGCAGGCGATCGTGCAGGCTCTGCCGTCCCTGTCGAGCTACCCCGCCACCGCCGGCGAGCCGGCACTGAGGGAGGCCCTCGCAGCCTGGATCGGACGGCGACATGGGGTCGCCCTCGATCCGGCGACGCAGGTGCTGCCGGTCAACGGCTCGCGCGAGGCGCTGTTCGCGATCGCCCAGACGGTGATCGACCCGAGCCGCCCGGGAGCCACCGTCGTCTGCCCCAACCCGTTCTACCAGATCTACGAAGGCGCGGCGCTGTTGGCCGGCGCCGAGACGTCCTTCGTCGCCAGCGACCCGGCGCGATCCTTCGCGGCCGACTGGCAGGCCGTGCCGGACGCGGTGTGGGCCCGCACGCAGCTGCTCTACGTCTGCTCGCCCGGCAATCCGACCGGGGCCGTGATGCCGCTCGAGGAGTGGCGGCTGCTGTTCGAGCTGTCGGACCGGCACGGGTTCGTCATCGCCAGCGACGAGTGCTACTCGGAGATCTACTTCGGCAACGCGCCGCCGCTGGGCAGCCTGCAGGCCGCGCGCGCACTCGGCCGCGACGACCTGCGCAACCTGGTCGCCTTCGGCTCGCTGTCCAAGCGCAGCAACGTGCCGGGGTTGCGCTCGGGCTTCGTCGCCGGCGACGCCCGCGTGATCCGGCCGTTCCTGCAGTACCGCACCTACCACGGCAGCGCGATGGGCGGGCTGGTGCAGCGCGCCAGCATCGCCGCCTGGGGCGACGAGGCGCACGTCGAGTCCAACCGGGCGCTGTATCGCGCGAAGTTCGCCCAGGTCGTGCCGATGTTGGCGCCGCTGCTCGAAGTGCAGCAGCCCGAGGCCGGCTTCTACCTGTGGGCCGACGTGCCGGCAGCCTGGGCCGGCGACGAGATCGCCTTCGCCAGGGAACTGCTCGCTCAATACAATGTGCAGGTGCTGCCCGGCCGCCTGCTGGCCCGCGAGGTCGACGGCCTCAACCCCGGTGCCGGGCGCATCCGCATGGCCCTGGTGGCCGCCCCCGACGAGTGCCTCGAAGCCGCGACGCGCATCGTCTCCTTCCTGACCCGGACCGAACGATGAGCACGCCCGACCTGCAATCCCTGATCGAACTCGCCTGGGAGTCGCGCTCCCGTATCGACGCGACCAGCGCGCCGGACGTGCGCGACGCGGTCGAGCAGGTGATCGCCGGCCTCGATGCCGGCCGGCTGCGCGTGGCCGAGCGACGCGGCGTCGGCGACTGGCACGTCAACCAGTGGATCAAGAAGGCGGTGCTGCTGTCGTTCCGCCTCAGCGACAACCGCCCGGTGCGGGCCGGGGAGCTGGCCTTCTTCGACAAGGTCGCCACCAAGTTCGGCCCGATGGACGACGCCGCGCTGCGCTCGGCGGGCGTGCGGGTCGTGCCGCCCGCCGTGGCCCGCCGCGGCAGCTACGTCGCCCCGGGCGCGGTGCTGATGCCGAGCTACGTGAACATCGGCGCCTACGTCGACGAGGGGACGATGGTGGACACCTGGGCCACCGTGGGCAGCTGCGCGCAGATCGGCCGGAACGTGCACCTGTCGGGCGGCGTGGGCATCGGCGGCGTGCTCGAGCCGCTGCAGGCCAACCCGACCATCATCGAGGACAACTGCTTCGTCGGCGCGCGCAGCGAAGTCGTCGAGGGCGTGATCGTCGAGGAGAACTCGGTGCTCGGGATGGGCGTCTTCATCGGGCAGAGCACCCCGATCTTCGATCGCGATACCGGCCGCACGACCTACGGCCGCGTGCCCGCGGGTAGCGTGGTCGTGGCGGGCAATCTGCCCAAGAAGTGCGCAGACGGCACGCCGTACAGCCTGTACGCTGCGGTCATCGTCAAGCGCGTCGACGCCGGGACGCGCGCCAAGACCGCCATCAACGAGCTGCTGCGCGCCTGACGGCGCCTGCCGCCCAGGGCCCGAGCCTGCCATGTCCAGCAACCTCGAACGCGTGCTGCGCCTGATGGCGGAGAAGAGCGCCTCGGACGTCTACCTCGCGGCCAACACCCCGATCCTGATCAAGATCCACGGCCAGCTCCTGCAGCTGTCGGAGCAGGTCCTGGAGCAGCACCAGACGCGCGCGCTGCTGGCCGAGATGCTCAGCCCGCAGCAGCTCGAGGAGCTCGACGAGACGGGCGAGCTGAACGTCGGCATCGGCATGGCCCGCGTCGGCAGCTTCCGCCTGTCGGCCTTCAAGCAGCGCGGGTCGGTGGCGGCCGTCGTGCGCTGCATCCCTCACCAGATCCCGACGCTGGAGTCGCTCGGACTGCCGCAGATCCTGGGCGATCTCGTCACCGAGCGCCGCGGGCTGATCCTGATGGTCGGTGCCACCGGCACCGGCAAGAGCACGACGCTGGCGTCGATGATCGAGTGGCGCAACCAGCAGCTGGCGGGCCACATCCTGACCATCGAGGACCCGATCGAGTTCCTGTTCTCCAACAAGAAGAGCATCGTCAACCAGCGCGAGGTCGGCCGCGACACGCAGAGCCTGCAGATCGCGCTGAAGAACGCGCTGCGCCAGGCGCCCGACTGCATCCTGATCGGCGAGATCCGCGATCGCGAGACGATGTCCTCGGCGCTGTCCTACGCCTTGTCGGGCCACCTGGTGCTGGCCACTCTGCACGCCAACAACAGCTATCACGCGCTCGGGCGGATCCTGTCGTTCTACCCGCCGGAGGCGCGCTCCACGCTGCTGTCCGACCTCGCCTCGGGTCTGCGCTCGGTGATCAGCCAGCGGCTTCTGCGCAGCAACTCGGGCGGCCGCGTGCCAGCGATCGAGATCCTGCTCAACACCAAGCTCGTCGCCGAGTTGGTCGAGAAGGGCGACCTGTCGGCGTTGCGAGAGGCCGTGGAGAAGTCGCTGGCCCAGGGCTCGCAGACCTTCGAGGCGGACATCGCCCGGCTGATCACCGAGGGTGTGGTGTCGCGCGACGAAGGCCTCAGCCACGCGGATTCACCCACCAACCTGCTGTGGCGGCTGCAGAACGAGCAGAACCCGATCTCGCGCCAGGCTCCGAAGAAGGAGGAGCCCGAGCAGGCCTCGTTCACCGAGATCACGATCGACGTCGCCGGCGAGGACTCCCGCTTCGGCACGCTGTCGGGCGGGTTGGGTGCGCCGGTCGCGCCGGCCGGCGCGGGCGCTGCCGGGCGGCCGCCGCCGGTCACCAGGCAGACGTGAGCGACGCGCTGCGGTTGGCCGAGGCGCTGATCGCCTGTCCGTCCGTCACGCCGTCCGACGCAGGCACGCACGCGCTGCTGGCGGCGCGCCTCGCCGCCGCCGGCTTCCGCGTCGAGCACCTCGACGCGGGGCCCGCCGAGGCGCGCGTGTCCAACCTCTGGGCGCTACGCGACGGAGCGCGCCCCGGGCCGACCGTCGTGCTTCTCGGCCATACCGACGTCGTGCCGCCGGGCCCGCTCGAGGCCTGGGCCAGCCACCCGTTCGTGCCGACGCACCGCGACGGCCGGCTGCACGGCCGGGGCGCCGCCGACATGAAGGGCGCGGTCGCCGCGATGACGGTGGCGGCCGAGCGCTTCGCGGCCGCGCACCAGGGCCATGCCGGCCGCGTGGCCCTGCTGTTCACCAGCGACGAGGAAGGCCCGGCACGGCACGGCGTCCGCCACGTCGTCGAGGTGCTGCGCCAGCGCGGCGAGCGCATCGACGCCTGTGTCGTCGGCGAACCGACCTCGGTCGAGCGGCTGGGCGACATGGTCAAGAACGGGCGCCGCGGCAGCCTGTCGGCCCGACTGCGCGTGCAGGGCGTGCAGGGTCACGTCGCCTACCCGCAGCTCGCGCGCAACCCCGTGCACCTCGCGGCGCCGGCGCTGGCGGAGCTCGCTACCGTGCGCTGGGACGACGGCGACGCCCACTTCCCGCCGACGACCTTCCAGGTCAGCAACGTGCACGCCGGCACCGGCGCGCTCAACGTGATCCCGGGCGAACTGGTGGTGGACTTCAACTTCCGCTTCGGCAGCGCGTCGACGCCGGCCGCGCTGCGCAGCCGCGTCGAGGAGCTGCTGCTGCGCCACGGGCTGCACTTCACACTGGAGTGGACGCTGGGCGGCGAACCCTTCCTGACGCCGCCCGGCCCGCTGGGCGACGCCCTGGCCGCGGCGATCGAGGCCGAGTGCGGGCTGCGGCCCGAGCTCAGCACGACCGGCGGCACCAGCGACGGCCGCTTCATGGCGGCGATCTGCCGCGAGGTGATGGAGTTCGGCGCCGTCAACGCCAGCATCCACCAGGTCGACGAGTGGATCGATGCGGCGGCGCTGGAGCCGCTGGCCCGCGTCTACCAGCGCGTGCTCGGGTCGCTGCTGGCATGACGCTCGCCGAGCTGGTCGAGCGCAGCGCGGCGCGGCTCGAGCAGGCCGGCGTCGCCTACGGGCACGGCACCACCTGCGCCTACGACGAGGCCGCCTGGCTGGTGCAGTGGCAGCTGGGCCTGCCGCTGGACGAACTGGCGACCGGCGGCGACGCCCGGGTCGACGCCGCCGGCTGCGCGGCGGCCGAGGCACTGGTCGAGCGCCGCATCGCCACCCGGCTGCCGGCCGCCTACCTGACCGGCGAGGCCTGGCTGCACGGGGTGCCGTTCTTCATCGATGCCCGCGCCATCGTGCCGCGCTCGCTGATCGCCGAGCCGCTGGTCGACGGCCGCCTGGACGCGTGGCTTGGCGAACCGCCGACGCGCGTGCTCGACCTGTGCACCGGCAACGGCAGCCTGGCCGTGCTGGCAGCGCTCGCCTGGCCGGATGCGCAGGTGGTCGGCACCGACCTCAGCGCCGAGGCGCTGGAAGTGGCCGCGCGCAACGTCGCGCGCCACGGCCTCGGGCAGCGCATCGATCTGCGCCGCGGCAGCGGGCTGGCCGCCGTGGCCGGCGAGCACTTCGATCTCGTGCTGTGCAACCCGCCCTACGTCCCCGCCGCGTCGATGGCGGCGCTTCCGCCGGAGTTCCGGGCCGAGCCGGCGCTGGCACTCGCTGGCGGCAGCGACGGGATGGACTTCGTGCGCGGCCTGCTCGCCGGCATCGCCAATCACCTTGCCCCGGACGGCCTGCTCGTGCTCGAGATCGGGCACGAGCGCGCGCACTTCGAGGCGGCGTTCCCAGGGCTCGAGCCCGTGTGGCTGCCGTGCAGCGCCGGCGACGACGCAGTGCTGCTGCTGGACCACGCGTCACTCGCGTCGGGGCGACCGGCATGATCACCGTCCGCGACCTCGTCCTGCGCCGCGGCGGCAGGGCGGTGCTGGACGGCGCGAGCTTCGTGCTCAACCCGGGCGAGCACGCCGGCCTGGTTGGGCGCAACGGCGCCGGCAAGTCGACCCTGTTCGCGGCGCTGGCCGGGCGGCTGCACCCCGATGGCGGCGACATCGAGGTGCCGCCGCGCTGGCGGCTGGGCGAGGTGGCGCAGCACATGCCCGAGGAGTCCACCGGCGCCACCGACTACGTGCTCGCGGGCGACCTGCCGCTTGCTGCCGCCCGGCACGCGCTGGCCGAAGCGGAGGCAGCCGACGACGGGCATGCGATCGCCGTAGCCCACGTGGCGCTCGAGGAGGCCGGGGCCTTCGACGCCCGCCCGCGTGCCCAGGCCCTGCTGCTCGGCCTGGGCTTCGGCGCCGCGCAGCTCGACGCGCCGGTCGACAGCTTCTCCGGCGGCTGGCGGATGCGGCTGCAGCTGGCGCGCGCGCTGCTTTGCCCGAGCGACTTGCTGCTGCTCGACGAGCCGACCAACCACCTCGACCTCGATGCACTCGTGTGGCTCGAAGGCTGGCTGCAGCGCTATGCCGGCACGCTGGTCGTCATCAGCCACGACCGCGAGTTCCTCGACGCGGTGACCCGCGTGACGCTGCACGTCGACCAGGGCCGGGTGCAGCGCTACGGCGGGAACTACACGGCCTTCGAGACGATGCGCGCCGAGCGGCTGGCGCAGGCCGCGGCCGCCTTTGCCCGCCAGCAGGAGCGCATCGCCAACCTGCAGCGCTTCATCGACCGCTTTCGCGCCAAGGCCACCAAGGCCCGGCAGGCCCAGAGCCGGGTCAAGGCGCTCGAGCGCATGGAACGGCTTGCGCCCGTGCTGACCGAGAGCGAGTTCGACTTCGAGTTCCGCGAGCCGGCGAGCCTGCCCAACCCGATGCTGGTGCTCGACGACGTCGGCTGCGGCTACCGCACCTCGGGCGGCGAGCTGTCGATCGTCCGCCATGCCAGCCGCACCGTGCTCGCGGGCCAGCGCATCGGCATCCTGGGCGCCAATGGCCAGGGCAAGTCGACGCTGGTGAAGACCATCGCCGGCGTGCTGCCGCCGCTGGCCGGCCGGCTGACCGAGGGCAAGGGCCTGGCGATCGGCTACTTCGCGCAGCAGGAGATGGATCTGCTCGCCGCCGACGACACGCCGCTGCAGCTCATGACGCGGCTCGCGCGCGAGTCGGGCGTTGCCGGCCGCGACGCGCGCGAGCAGGACCTGCGCAACTTCCTCGGCCAGTTCCGCTTCGACGGCGACATGGTGCTGCGCCGGGTCGGCACGCTGTCGGGCGGCGAGCGGGCGCGGCTCGTGCTCGCCACCATCGTCTGGCGGCGTCCCAACCTGGTGCTGCTCGACGAGCCCACGAACCACCTCGACCTGGCCACGCGCGAGGCGCTGTCGATCGCGCTCAACGAGTTCGAGGGCACCGTGCTGCTGGTCAGCCACGACCGTGCGCTGCTGCGCGAGGTGTGCGACGAGTTCTGGCTCGTCACGCGCGGCGGGGTGGAGCCGTTCGACGGCGACCTCGACGACTACCAGCGCTGGCTGCAGGAGGTGAGCCGGGCCGTGGCCCGGGGCGCCGAGCCGCCGCCGCCCTACGCGGCCCTTCGGCCCGCCGCCGCGGCGGTCGCACCGACGCCCTCCCCCGCACCAGCGCGGGCGGCGCCGTCCTCCCCCGCCGCTCCTGGAGCGGCGCCGCGGCGTGACGATCGCAAGGCCGCCGCGCAGGCGCGCGCCGAGCGGGCGCAGCGCACGCGACCCTTGCGCAGCGAGTTGCGCGACGTCGACGCCCAGCTGGAGCGGCTCGCATCCGAGCGCCGCGACGTCGAGGCTGCGCTGGCCGAGGGACGAGTTCCGGTGGCCGGCATGGCCGACGCGGGCCGTCGCCTGAACCACGTCGCGGCCGAGATCGCGATGCTCGAGGAGCGCTGGCTCGAGATCCAAGCCCAACTCGAGGCGCTCGGCGCCGCAGAGTGACCGCGGGGCCCGGCCGCGGTCTACGGCGGCGGAACAGGCCGAGCCGGCGGAAGGGGCATCGCGCGGCCGTGGGCCCGAAATTTTGTTGTGCACAATCAAATTGCCCGCTATGCTTATGGCCATGCCGCGCGCGCCCGCCGACCCCGACGCTTGGCTGCGGCTCGACCACCAGCTGTGCTTCGCGCTCTACTCGGCATCGCTCGCGATGACCCGGGTCTACAAGCCGCTGCTCGACCCGCTCGGGCTGACCTACCCTCAGTACCTCGTGATGCTCGTGCTGTGGGAGACCGACGGCTGCTCCTTGTCGCAGGTCGGGGCCCGCCTGGGCCTCGACTCGGGCACGCTGACGCCGCTGCTCAAGCGGCTCGAGGCGTCCGGGCGCGTACAGCGCCTGCGCGACGCCGACGACGAGCGCCGCGTCCTGCTGCGGCTCACCCCGTCGGGCGGCGCGCTCGAGTCGCGCGCCGCTTCCGTGCCGCCTGCGATCGCCGGCGCCAGCGGTTGCCGCCTCGACGAGATCGGCGCGCTGACGGCGCGCCTCCAATCCCTGCGCGACGAACTGCTTCGCGCACCACCCGCGGCAGCCTGACCGGGCCGCCGTATTCCGCACGCCCGACCCCAGGAGCCGCACCATGGCCATCGACAAAGCCCTCTACACGGCAGCCGCCACCAGCACCGGCGGCCGCACCGGCAGCACCGCCTCGAGCGACGGCCGTATCCAGCTGCGGCTGTCCACCCCCAAGGAGCTGGGCGGCGACGGCGGTCCCGGCACGAATCCCGAGCAGTTGTTCGCCAGCGGCTACTCGGCCTGCTTCATCGGGGCGCTGAAGGCCGTCGCGGCGCGGCAGAAGATCACGCTCCCGGCCGAGGTGTCCATCACCGCCGACGTCGGGATCGGCCCGATGACCGGCAAGCCCGGCGCGTTCGGCATCTCGGTGAAGATGGCGGTCTCGATCCCCGGCCTCGACCGCAGCGCGGCGGAAGCACTGGTGGCAACGGCCCACGAGGTGTGCCCCTACAGCAATGCCACCCGCGGCAATGTCGACGTGGCGCTGACGGTGGTCTGACGGGTCTCCGCGGCCGCTCTCGCCCCCCAGGGAGAACCCGGCCCCGCAGTCAGGGGTGGCTGCCTGCCGTGGGTCACGGAACGGTCACGGAACGTTCATGCAGGGTGGCCAGACTGGGCTGTCTCTCCAGTCTGCCGCTTCCGCGGCACCTCGTCATGCACCCAAGCCGTCGCCCGTTTCCCGCCCCGATCCCCACGGCGCCGGCCGGCCATGCACCTCGGCACGCCGGGCAGCGAACCGCGGCCGTCGCGGCCGCCGTCGTCGCCCTGGGCGTCACGCTGCTGGCACCGACGACCGCGGCGGCCGGCCCGACCCTGGGTGTCAGCAAGGTCTGGTCGTATGCGAACTCCAGCGGCTTCGCGTCGGAGATCGGCGCCTGGGACAGCCGCACTGGCAGCCTGTTCGTCGTCGGCGGCAAGGGGATCGAGCTGCTGGACGTCGCGGGCAACCGCGTCGCGCGGCTGGACACGGCCGCCGCGGGCTTCGGAGAGATCAACAGCATCTCCATCTTCAACGGCATCGCTGCCGTCAGCTTCACCGCCTCCGGTGCCAGTCCGTCGGCGTACGCCAGCGACGGCAGCGTGCGCTTCTTCGACACCAGCCTCTTCCGATCCAGTGGCGGCAGTGGCGGCTATCTGGGCGCAGTCACGGTCGGCGCGGTACCCGACATGGTCACCTGGACGGCCGAAGGCACCCGGCTCCTCGTGGCGAACGAGGGTGAGCGGCGCGTGATCGGCGGCACCACCTTCAACCCGCCGGGCAGCGTTAGCCTCATCACGTTCAATGCCTCGAGCCCTGCGCTGTCGACGGTCACGCGGATCGGGCTGGAGTCGTTCGACGGGCAGGAGTCGGCGCTCCGCGCCGCTGGGGTGCGGATCGGCGCGGGCCAGTCCGCATCGGCAGCCCTGGAGCCAGAGTACGTGGCGCTCTCGACCGATGGCACGCGGGCGGTCGTCACGCTGCAGGAGGCCAACGCCCTCGCCTTCATCGATCTGGCCTCGCCCCGGGTCACGGACATCCGCGGACTCGGGCTGAAGGACTTCGCGCTCGCCGCCAACCGCATCGACCCGAGCGACCGCGACAGCACAGTCGCGCTGCGAGGCGTTCCGGTCAAGGGGCTCTACCAGCCCGATGCGATCGCGTCGTACTCGTTCGCGGGCAAGAGCTTCTACGTGCTGGCCAACGAGGGCGACGCGGCGACCGACGACAGCGACATCGTGCGCTTCGGCAGCTCGGCCGTGACGCTCGACCCTGCCGTGTTCGACGGCGTCAGCCGGCCGACACAGGCCCAACTCAAGCCCGATGCGGCGCTCGGCCGCCTCAACATCGTGCGCAACGGCGCCACGGGGGACGGCAGCACCACCGCGATGAAGGAGATCGTGACCCTCGGTGCACGCTCCTTCTCGATCCGGGCCGACGACGGCAGCCTGGTCTACGACAGCGGCAGCCTGCTGGAGGAGGCGGTCATCGCCGCCGGCCTCTATGACGACGGCCGCAGCGACGACAAGGGCGTCGAACCGGAGGGCGTCACGCTGTTCGGTCTCGGCGGGCGAACCATCGCCGCCATCGGCCTCGAGCGCACGACGCAGGGAGCGGTCGCGCTGTTCGATGTCACCGACCCGTTCTCCGTGCAGTTCATGCAGATCATCGCCACCGGCAGCACGTCGCAGTACCGCGTCGAGGGGATCACCGCGTTCGAGTGGAACGGCGCAAGCTACCTGGCACTGCACAACGAGGACCCGTCCAACAACACCGTGCTGTTCCGCCTGCTTCCGGAGCCTGGCTCGGCAGTCCTGGTGGCCGCTGCACTGCTGGCGCTGGGGCTGGCCCGCCGCCGCGCGGGCGGTCGGGCGCTGCGGCCCTGATCACGCGGCGGCCAGCAGGTCGAGCAGCAGCTCGACGCGCGCCTGCGCGGCCGTGAGCACGCCGTAGCTGGGCAGCGCATCGGCCCGCTCGCCGACCACGCCGCCGAGCTGGCAGCGCGAGGCGCGAACCACCCGCACTCCAGCCGCCAGCGCGCGCCGCGCAGCGGCGTCGAGCGCGGCATGCACGCTACCGTTGCCGGTGCCCGCCACGACGATGCCCTGCGCGCCGGCGGCCAGCAGGGCGTCGATCACGCGCCCGTCGGCGCCGGCGTGGCTGGTGACGATGTCCACCCGCGGCCAGGGCAGCGCCGCGGCAGCGCCTGCCGCATGCGCCGCGGACAGTCGCGTCGCGGCCGCGTGCAACGGCGCCTGCGGCCAGCCACGCAGCAGCCGCAGCGCGCCCTGCTCGCTCACCGCGATCGGGCCGGCGTCGCCGGTGCTGAACGCGTCGAGCGCGAAGCCGTGGACCTTGCGCACCTCGTGCCCGGCAAGCACGCGGCCGCCGAAGGCCACCACCACCCCGCCCGCCCCCGGCGTGCGCGCCACGGCCACCGCGTCGGCCAGGTTGCGGGGCCCGTCGGGCGACAGCGCCGTGGCCGGGCGCATCGCCGCGGTCAGCACCACCGGCCGAGGGGCGGCCAGCGTCCGGTGCAGGAAGTAGGCGGTCTCCTCCAGCGTGTCCGTGCCGTGGGTCACCACCACGCCGGCGAGCTCGGCGCGCTGCATCAGTGCGACTAGGCGCGCGTGCAGGGCGAGCCAGGTCGCGTGATCCATGTCGCTGCTGTCCAGGCGCGCGAGCGTCTCGGTCTCCAGCGGCTGGCCAGCCAGCGTGGGCACCGCCGCCACCAGGTCTGCGGCGTCCAGCGTGCCGGCCCGATAGTCGACCAGGTCGTCGGCGCGCCCGGCCACGCCGGCGATCGTGCCCCCGGTGCCGACGATGACGACGCGGCTCGCTTGCATTCGGCGGATTCTGGATGAAAATACAGCCACTGGATGGAAAGACAGCCCCGGACGGCAACGTGCCCGGGGCGGCGACGATGATCGACGACAGCCCCAAGCTCACGGCCCGCCAGCAGCAGATTCTGGACCTGGTCCAGAGCGCGATCGAACGCACCGGTGCGCCGCCCACGCGCGCCGAGATCGCGGCCGAGCTGGGCTTCCGCTCGCCCAACGCAGCCGAGGAGCACCTGCAGGCGCTGGCGCGCAAGGGCGTGATCGAACTGGTGGGCGGCACGTCGCGCGGCATCCGGCTCAAGTCCGACACCCTGCGCGCCCTGAACGAGGCGCGTCTCAACCCCTACGGCCGGCAGTACGTGCTGCCGCTGCCGAGCCTGGCGCAGCTCACCCTGCCGCTGGTGGGCCGCGTCGCCGCCGGCAGCCCGATCCTGGCGCAGGAGCACATCGACCAGACCTTCCTGGTCGAGGCGTCGATGTTCCCGCGCCGGCCCGACTACCTGCTCAAGGTGCGCGGCATGAGCATGCGCGACGCCGGCATCCTCGACGGCGACCTGCTGGCCGTGCAGAAGGCCGGCGAGGCCAAGAACGGGCAGATCGTCGTCGCGCGGCTCGGCGACGAGGTCACGGTCAAGCGCTTCCGCCGCACCCGTGCGGGCGTGGAGCTGATCCCGGAAAACCCCGAGTTCGAGACCATCCACGTGCCGTCCGACGCCAACGACTTCTCGCTCGAAGGCCTGGCGGTCGGGCTGATCCGCAACACGATGCTCACCTGATGGCGCGTACGGCAACCCGCGGCGGCGCGGTGCCGACGCCGCGCAGGGGGCCCAAGGCGGCACGCGCGGCCGACTGCGAGCGCCTGGAACAGTTGCCCAACGTCGGCCCGGCCCTCGCGGCCGACCTCCGCCTGCTCGGCATCGGGCACCCTCGCGAGCTGGCCGGGCACGACGCCCTGGCGCTGTACCGCGCGCTGTGCAGCGCAACCGGCCGCCGCCAGGATCCTTGCGTGCTCGACAGCCTGCTCGCGGTGGTCGACTTCATGCGCGGCGGCCAGCCGCGCCCGTGGTGGGCCTTCTCCGCGGCCCTCAAGGCCCGCGTCGGGCGCCTCTAGCCTGACCGCCTTCGCCCCGCGCCGGCGCTGCTGCGGCCCCCGCCACCCGGCCGTCCCGCAGGGCCGGGAAGTGGCGCCGGCAGGCAGCGCTTATCCGCCGATCGGCTCCTGCGGGCAGGCCGCACGATCCCGACCCGATCAAGCAACACGGAAGCCTCAGGTTCTGGCTCCCGTGTCCGATATCACGTTGGATGAAGATGACCGCGATCCTCGCCCGACTGTCCCGAGCGTCGGCTCCGAGCGAGCTGCACAGCCGGCGTGCGGAGGTGTGCCCACCGTCGCTGCGGCATGCGCCGGATTCCGCGCTGCACAGGCTGCTCTTCTGGCTGCTCGCGCCGGCACCCTACGACGCGGCACCTCCGCCTTCGCGGTTGCAGAGCGTACGCACCGACTTCCTGGCCGCAATCACCGACATCGACGGCGAAGAGGCCCACGCGCTGCGCCGGCGCATCGCCGGGTCGCGCTCGCTGCGCGAGCTCTGGCACCTGCGCAGCGAGCTTTACCGGCTGGTCGGCGTCTGCCACGACCAGACCGAGGCCGAGCGCCGCCTCGCCGCCCTGGCCCGACACTTCACGACGCGCGGTCCGTCCGCGCCGTCGGCTGCGCCATGACGACCTCTCGCACACCGACGTCCCCGGCCGCCGACCCGTTCGCGCGGGCGGCGGAGTCCGGCCCGGTGGCGGCCGAAGGGCCCCGGCAGTTCGTGGCCGACGGCGCGCTGACGGGCGCAGGCCTTCCGGAGCACCGCCTGGAGCGGGTCGTCGAGCGCCGAGCCTTCGTGTCGCTCAAGCGCGCCTTCCTCGAGGCGCTGGAGCCGGCGACCGGCCGCGAGGCGGTCTGGCTCCGCGAGCAGGTGCGGCTGGCCGAAATGCCGCTGGACCTCTGGCTGCTGCGTTCATCGGCCTTCGAGGCGCTCGCGGGCCCGGCCGGCAAGGAACGGCGGCGATCGCTGCGCCGTGCGCTCGACACGCTCTTCCCCGACAGCCAGCCCGACAGCGCCTTCTCGCCCTTCTGACTGCCTCGCCCGGCTGCCTGCCGTCGCGCGGGCGGCAGGCAGCGGTGACCGCGTCCGCCGCCACCTCTCTCGTCGGCACCTGCCCCCGGTCCTCCGGCCCCTTGGCCTCGTGCTTCTCAACCGGCCATGCGGCCGCGGTGGTCAGACGCCAGCCCGCACGCGGGCGGCGAAGGTGCGGCGGAACTTGGCAACCTTCGGTGCAACCACGAAGGCGCAGTAGCCCTGCATCGGGTGGCGCGCGTAGTAGTGCTGGTGTTCGTCCTCGGCGCGCCAGTAGTTGGCCTCGGGCTGCAGTTCCGTGACGACGCGACCGCCGTGCGCCGCATCGGCCTCTGCCACCACCGCGCGCGCCACCGCCTCCTGCGCCGGGTCGTGCCAGTAGATGCCGCTGCGGTACTGCGGTCCGACGTCGTTGCCCTGGCGGTCGCGGGTGGTGGGGTCGTGGATCGCGAAGAAGATCTCGAGCACTTCGCACAGCGGAATACGGGCGGGATCGAAGGTCACCCGCACCACCTCGGCATGGCCGGTGGTTCCGGTGCACACCTGCTGGTAGCTCGGGCGCGGCACGTGACCGTTGCTGTACCCGCTCTCGACGGCGAGGACGCCGTCGACCAGTTCGTACACCGCCTCCAGGCACCAGAAGCATCCGCCGCCGAGCGTGATGAGCTCGGTCCGCGCCGTGGATTCCATCGCACCGACCCTCCGGGCTCGCGCCCAGTCACTACACTCCCGGGGATTATCCGGAGACCGACGCGATGAAGGCCACCTTCTCGTGGGAAGACCCCTTCCTGCTCGACGACCAGCTCGGCGACGACGAGCGCGCGGTGCGCGACGCGGCGCACGCCTACTGCCAGGAGCGGCTGCAGCCGCGCGTGCTGATGGCGGCTCGGCACGAGCGCTTCGATCGCGAGATCATGAACGAGATGGGCGCCCTCGGCCTGCTCGGCAGCACCATCGAGGGCTATGGCTGCGCCGGCCTGAACCACGTCTGCTACGGACTGGTGGCGCGCGAGGTCGAGCGCGTCGACAGCGGCTACCGCAGCGCGATGAGCGTGCAGAGCTCGCTGGTGATGCATCCCATCCACGCCTACGGCAGCGAGGCGCAGCGCCAGAAGTACCTGCCTCGGCTGGCCACCGGCGAATGGGTGGGCTGCTTCGGCCTGACGGAGCCCGACCACGGCAGCGACCCGGCCGGGATGGCCACCCGGGCGCGTCCGGTCGATGGCGGCTACGTGCTCAAGGGCAGCAAGATGTGGATCACCAACAGCCCGATTGCCGACGTGTTCGTCGTCTGGGCCAAGAGAGAGGATCCGGACGGGCGCGTCGGCGGCCAGGAGGCGATCCACGGCTTCGTCCTGGAGAAGGGCATGAAGGGCCTGAGCGCGCCCAAGATCGAAGGCAAGACCAGCCTGCGCGCCTCGATCACCGGCGAGATCGTCATGGACGACGTGTTCGTGCCCGCCGAGAACCTGCTGCCGGGCGTCCACGGCCTGAAGGGCCCGTTCGGGTGCCTGAACAAGGCGCGCTACGGCATCGCCTGGGGCGCGCTCGGCGCGGCCGAGTTCTGCTGGCACGCGGCGCGCCAGTACACGCTCGACCGCCGGCAGTTCGGCCGGCCGCTGGCCCAGAACCAACTCGTGCAGAAGAAGCTCGCCGACATGATGACCGAGATCACCCTTGGCCTGCAGGGCTGCCTGCGCGTGGGCCGCCTGCTCGACGACGGCAAGGCGGCCCCGGAGGCGATCAGCCTGGTCAAGCGCAACAGCTGCGGCAAGGCCCTCGACATCGCCCGGATGGCGCGCGACATGCACGGCGGCAACGGCATCCACGACGAGTACCACGTGATCCGCCACATGATCAACCTCGAGACGGTCAACACCTACGAGGGCACCCACGACATCCACGCGCTGATCCTCGGCCGCGCGCAGACCGGGCTGCAGGCCTTCTTCTGAGGTGAACGACTTCTTCGTCTGGCTCGGGCTGGACGGCTGGCGCAGCGTGCTGGCCGCGCTGGCGATGCCCCCCGTGCCCCTGCTTGCGATGGTGCTCGCCGGCGCCGGGCTGATGGCGCGCCGCCGGGCACTGGCCTGGCTGCTGGTGCTGGCCGGCGTGGCCGGCATCTGGCTGTCGTGCACCTCCTTCGCGGCCGGTCTGCTGCGGCAGTGGATGCTGCCCGCGGTGCCGGCCCTGACCTCGGCCCAGGTCGACGCCCTGAAGCGCGCCCCGCGAACGGCGGTGGTCGTGCTGGGTGGCGGCCGCAAGCTGCTGGCCGCCGAGTACGCGAGCGCCGACCTGCGGCCGATGTCGCTCGACCGGCTGCGCTACGGCGTGTGGCTCGGACGCGTGACGTCGCTGCCGGTGATGTACAGCGGTGGCGTCGGCCATGCCGCCGAGCCCGGCCCGAGCGAGGCCGAGATCGCCGCGCGGGTGGCCGAGCGCGACTTCGGCCGGCCGCTGCGCTGGCAGGAGGCCGATTCGCGCGACACGCGCGAGAACGCGCTGCGTTCCGTGGCCCTGCTCGAGGCGCAGGGCATCGAGCGCATCGTCCTCGTGACGCACGGCTACCACATGCCGCGCGCGCTGGACAACTTCGCACGGGCGGCAGCCAAGGCGCGACAGCGGATCGAGATCGTCGCCGCGCCGATGGGGCTCGAACCACGCGGGCCGGTCAACCTCGGCTACTTCCTGCCCTCGCGCGAGGGCTACGCCGAGTTGCGCCTCACGCTCCACGAGTGGATCGGACGCCTCGTCGGCGCCTGAGTCCGCCAGGGTCCACGCCACCCCTTCGGGTCGGTCCGCCGGACCCTGCGCAGCCCTCCGCGCGGCCGCGCCCCGGCTAGAGGATCAGGGCAGCGACGAACACGCCGATCATCGCGAAGGCGAGCGCCACCTTGGCCAGCAGCCCGGCCAGGATGCCGAGCCAGGTGGCGATGCCTACGCGCAGCGCGTTGCGCTCGTCGCGGCGCGCCAGGTACTCGCCGATCGCGGCGCCGACCAGCGGCATGAAGAGCACGCCGACGACGCCCATCAGCAGCCCGGCGACGGTGCCGAGCGCGGCGCCCACCAGCGCCTGGCGGCTGGCCCCGGCCCGCCGCGCGCCCAGCAGGCCGGCCGCGTAGTCGAGCACCCAGGCCGCCACCGCGAGCACCGCGACGACGGCCAGCGTGCCGACCCCGACGCGGGTGAAGTCGTCGATCCAGGCTGCGAGCACGATCCCGCCCAGCACGAAGGCCGTGCCCGGCAGCGCCGGCAGCACCGTGCCGGCCAGCCCCACCACGATCAACGCGATCGCCGCGATCCACAGCAGCGTGACGGTCATTCCAGGGTTTCCTTTCCGGCGGGCAGTGCAACGGCTGCAGAGGACCACGCGGCGTGCCCGCAGCGCCGGACCCCTGCCCGTCCGGCCAGCGGTCCCGCAACGGGCCAATCGCACAGCGCCGCGAGGGTCAAGCGCCGGCCGGCATGTGCCACGGCGCCGGCTTGCCGCACACTTGGATCCTGGCGGCGCGGTTGCAAGTGCCGTCGTTGCAACGAAAGGTCGTTTCGATGAAGAACTGGATGATCGCTGCCCTCGTCGTGGCCGTCGCGGCGACGATGACACCGTTCGCGGCCGATGCCAAGCGCCTGGGCGGCGGCAAGAACAGCGGCATGCAGCGCGACATGCCTGCCCGCACGGCGCCCGACGCGCCGCCGGCCAAGCCTGCCGCGCCGGCCCAGGGCACGCCGACGACCCCGGCCCAGCAGGCCGCCCCGGGTGCGGCCACGGCCGCCACCGGCGCCGCCGCGGCGGCCGGCAAGCGCAGCTGGCTCGGGCCGATCGCCGGCCTGGCCGCCGGCCTCGGCCTCGTGGCGCTGATGAGCCACCTGGGCCTTGGCGAGGCCTTCGCCAACTTCCTGCTTCTTGCGCTGCTGGCCGTGGCGGCCATCGCGCTGTTCGTGTTCATCCGCCGCCGCATGGCGGGCGGGGCTGCGCAACGCGGACCGGCACTGGCCGGTGCCGCGGCCGGCTCGGGCGGCACGTCGCCCGCGCAGGTGGCCTGGCCCGCGCCGCAGCCGGTAACGTCGACCGAGCGCCGCGGCCTCGACACCGCGCCGACGGACGCGCCGGCCGGCCCGGTCTTGTCCGGCACCGCGGCGCCCGTGGCGGCCGCCTTCGTCCCGGCCACGTTCGACAGCGAGGGCTTCGAGCGCATCGCGAAGATGATCTTCATCCGGCTGCAGGCCGCCAACGACGCTGCCAACCTCGACGACCTGCGCCAGTTCACGACGCCCGAGATGTTCGCTTCGCTCAAGCTCGACATCCTCGAACGCGGCCCGGCGGCGCAGGCCACCGAAGTGCGTCGCGTCGAGGCCCAGGTGCTCGACGTGGCCGAGGAGGCCGAGCGCCAGGTGGTCAGCGTCCGCTACCGCGGCGAGGTGGTCGAGGAGGCGGGCGGCACGCCGGCGGCCTTCGACGAGGTCTGGCACCTGGTCCGCCCGCGCCGCGACGACGCGAGCTGGGCGATCGCCGGCATCGAGCAGATGTCCTGATCCGGGGCGGCGCGGCGGCTACGCCTCACGCCCCCGGCATCGCCCGCACGGGCGGCGCCAGCCCGGCGTGGCCGGCGAGCCAGCGTTTGCCGGCCGATCCATCGGCCTGCGATGGGTGGAAGTCCGCCGCCAGGTAGCGCTTCCAGGACGCGAATCCGCAGCGCACGATGCCGCGGCGCCCGAGCAGCACGCTCCAGGCGCTCGCCCACGTGGACGGGCGCCACCATGTGCCGTCGCGCCACAGGTTGTGGACGGTCTGGCGCAGCAGGTCGACGACGAAATAGGCGCTGACCGTGAGGAACAGCCGCGTCCGCCAGCGCTCGTTGCCGCCGAGCGCGCGGTACAGGTCGAACGCGGTGCTGCGGTGCTCGAGCTCCTCGGCCGAGTGCCATTGCCACAGCAGGCGCAAGCGCGGCTCGGCGTCGGCCAGCAGCCACGGCTGGGCCAGCAGGTGCTGCGCGAGGATCGCGGTCCAGTGCTCGGTGGCGGCGGTCACCCCGACCCAGTTGCGCGTGCCGAGCCGGGCCATCACGCGCTCGCGCCGCGCGAGGATGCGCCATTCCCAGTGGTTGACCAGACCGTGCGCCTCGATGCGCGCGTTGAAGCGCGCGTGGACATGGCGGTGCGTCGCCTCCTGGCCGACGAAGGCCTGCACCTCGTCGGCGAAACGCGGGCGCTGATCCGGCGGCAGCGCTGCCACGCCGCGCCGCACCGAGTCGATGAACACCTGCTCGCCGGCCGGGAAGCTCATCGACAGGGCGTTGAACAGCGCAGTGCGGAACGCGTCTCCGCCGCACCAGTGCCGCGCCACCGGGGCGTCGAGATCGATGCCGAGACGGCGGACGACGAGTGCGGACACGGCTGCGCTCCTCAGGCCCGGTCGAGCCAGCTGCGGGCGTTGTGGAACATCTGCATCCACGGGCTCGGGGCCGACGGATCGCCGCCGCACCAGCTCATCTGGACGTTGCGGAACACGCGTTCGGGGTGCGGCATCAGCGCGGTGAAGCGACCGTCGGCCGTGGTCACTCCGGTCAGGCCGCCGGGGCTTCCGTTGGGGTTGAACGGGTAGGCCTCGGTCGGCCGGCCGTGGTGGTCGACGAATCGCAGCGCCGCACGCACGCGTGCCGCATCGCCGCGTGCCGAGAAGTCGGCGTGGCCTTCCCCATGCGCCACCGCGATCGGGATGCGGCTGCCGGCCATGCCGCGGAAGAACAGGCTCGGCCCGTCCTGCACCTCCACCAGCGACAGGCGGGCCTCGAACTGCTCGCTGCGGTTGCGCGTGAAGCGCGGCCAGTGCTCGGCCCCGGGCACGAGCGACGACAGCGCAGCGAGCATCTGGCAGCCGTTGCACACGCCGAGCGCAAACACGTCGGGGCGCGCGAAGAAGGCCGCGAACTGCTCGGCCAGGCCCGGGTTGAACAGGATCGAGCGCGCCCAGCCCTCCCCCGCGCCGAGCGTGTCGCCGTAGCTGAAGCCGCCGCAGGCGACCAGGCCGTGGAACATGTCGAGCCGCGCCCGGCCGGCCTGAAGGTCGGTCATGTGCACGTCGAACGTGTCGAAGCCCGCGGCATCGAACGCGAAGCTCATCTCGACGTGCGAGTTGACACCCTGCTCGCGAAGCACCGCGAGCCGAGGCCGCGCACCCCGCACGGCTGGCGCGCGGGCCGGCTCGAAGCTCAGGTGCAGGTGCAGCCCGGGATCGTCGGCCGATCCCGCCGCGGCGTGCTCGGCGTCGGCCGCCACGGCATCGTTGCGCTGCCGCGCGATGCGCCAGCTGACCTCGTCCCAGTGCCGCTGCAGCTCGGCCAGCGGGGCACTGAAGCGGCACTTGGTGTCGCGCCAGACCTCGATCACGCCGCGGTCGTTGGTCTTGCCGACGAAGTGGGCGTGGCGCGCCAGGCCGTGCGCGCGTAGCGTGGCCATCACCTCGTTTCGCACCGCGGTGGGCACCTGGAGCACGACGCCGGGCTCCTCGTTGAACAGGGCCCGCAGCGTCAGCTCGTTGCGCCGCTCGCCGACCTGCGAGGCCCAGTTCTTCGAGTCGCCGTGCTCCGCCCGGCTGTCGCCGATGCCGTCGCCCTCGGTGACCAGGATGTCGACGTTCAGGCTCACGCCCAGGCGCCCGGCGAAGGCCATCTCGCAGACGCAGGCCCACAGGCCACCGTCGCTGCGGTCGTGGTAGGCCAGGATGCGGCCCTGCGCGCGCAGCGCGTTGACCGCCGCCACCAGCGCCTTCAGCAGCGTCGGGTCGTCGAGGTCGGGCACGAAGTCGCCGAAGCGCCCCAGCACCTGCGCCAGCATCGAGCCGCCCATGCGCATGCGCCCGGCGCCGAGGTCGACGAGCAGCAGCGTGGTGTCGCCGCAGCCCGCACCGCCCGGCTCGGCCGCGACGGCCTGCAGCTGCGGCGTCAGCGTGCCGCGCACGTCGGGCAGGGTCGCGAAGGCGGTGACGACGAGAGACACCGGCGCCGTCACCTGCCGGGCCGTGCCGCCTTCGCTCCACCGCGTCCGCATCGACAGCGAATCCTTGCCCACGGGGATGCCGATGCCGAGCGCCGGGCACAGCTCGAGGCCGACCGCCCGCACCGTGTCGTACAGCGCGGCGTCCTCGCCGGGCTCGCCGCAGGCGGCCATCCAGTTGGCGCTGAGCTTGACGCGCGACAGCTCGATCGGCGCGGCCAGCAGGTTGGTGATGGCCTCGGCCACCGCCATGCGGCCCGAGGCGGGCGCGTCGAGCGCCGCCAGCGGCGTGCGCTCGCCCATCGCCATCGCCTCGCCGCCGAAACCGCCGAAGTCGGCCAGCGTGACGGCGCAGTCGGCCACCGGCACCTGCCACGGGCCGACCATCGGGTCGCGGTGGCTGAGGCCGCCGACGGTGCGGTCGCCGATCGTCACCAGGAAGCGCTTGCTGGCCACGGTGGGATGGCGCAGGACGTCGAGCGCCACGCGCGCGAGCTCGACCCCGGTGAGGTCGAGCGGCGCCTCGGCGCGCGCCACGCGCTCGACGACGCGGTGCATCCGCGGCGGCTTGCCGAGCAGCACCTCCATCGGCATGTCGATGACGCGCGCACCGCCCTCGCCCCCCTCGACGACCAGCGTGTGTTGCTCGCGTGCCGTGCCCACCACGGCGAACGGGCAACGCTCGCGCTCGCACATCTGCTCGAACAGCGGCAGCAGCGCCGGGTCGAGCGCCAGCACGTAGCGCTCCTGGCTCTCGTTGCACCAGACTTCCTTGGGCGCCAGCCCGCTCTCCTCGAGCGGCACCCTCGTCAGGTCGAATACGGCGCCGAGGCCGGCACCGTCCACCAGCTCGGGGAAGGCGTTGGACAGCCCGCCCGCGCCGACGTCGTGGATGGCGAGTATCGGGTTGGCGGCGCCGAGCGCCCAGCAGTGGTTGATGACCTCCTGCGCGCGGCGCTGGATCTCGGGGTTGCCGCGCTGCACCGAGTCGAAGTCGAGCGCCGCGGTGTTGCTGCCGGCAGCCATCGAGCT
The DNA here is from genome assembly GCA_020248915.1 of Rubrivivax sp. GTDB lineage: Bacteria > Pseudomonadota > Gammaproteobacteria > Burkholderiales > Burkholderiaceae_C > Rubrivivax. The sequence goes on from JADCGP010000013.1 coordinate 57,785, forward strand.
GGCCGCCCCGCCGCCCATGCCGATGCGCATGCCCGGGCCGCCCAGCTGCACCAGCAGCGTGCCGGCGGGGAAGCGCTCCTTGTGCGTCTGCGACGCGCTGATCGTGCCCACGCCGCCGGCGATCATGATCGGCTTGTGGTAGCCGCGCATCACGCCAGCCACCGGCTGCTCGAAGACGCGGAAGTATCCGCCCAGGTTGGGGCGGCCGAACTCGTTGTTGAAGGCGGCGGCGCCGAGCGGCCCCTCGGTCATGATCTCGAGCGCGCTGGCGATGTGCCCCGGCCGGCCGATGTCGTCACGTTCCCAGGGCTCGTCGGTCCCCGGCAGGCGCAGCGCTCCCACCGAGAAGCCCGCCAGCCCCGCCTTCGGGCGCGCGCCGCGGCCGGTGGCGCCCTCGTCGCGGATCTCGCCGCCGGCGCCCGTGGCCGCCCCCGGGAAGGGCGAGATCGCCGTCGGATGGTTGTGCGTCTCCACCTTCATCAGCACGTGCGCCGTGTCCGCCCGCGCGCCGTACCGCGGCGCGTTGGTGTAGCCCTCGGGCAGCCAGCGTTGCACCGGCAGGCCTTCCATGACGGCGGCGTTGTCGCTGTACGCCACCACCGTGCGCTGGGGCGCGACCTTCTCGGTATGGCGGATCATCCCGAACATCGAGTGCGACTGCTCGACGCCGTCGATCGTGAAGCGGGCGTTGAAGATCTTGTGCCGGCAGTGCTCGCTGTTGGCCTGCGCGAACATCATCAGCTCGACGTCGCTCGGGTTGCGGCCAAGCTTGCCGAAGGCGTCGACGAGGTAGTCGATCTCGTCGCCCGACAGCGCGAGTCCGAAGTCGGCATCGGCCCGCACCAGCGCATCACGACCGGCGCCGAGCACGTCCACGTGCTGCAGCGGCGGCGCCGGCTGCGGATCGAACAGGGCGCGCGCGTCGTCGCGCGCGGACAGCACGCTCTCGGTCATTCGGTCGTGCAGCAGCGCGGCAGCGGCCTGCGCCGCCGAGGCCTCCAGTGCCCTGGCCGACCCAAGCAGGCCGCGCGTGCCGAACAGGCGGTACTCGGTAACCCGCTCGACGCGATGCACCGGCAGGCCGCAGTTGCGCGCGATGTCGCTCGCCTTGCTGGCCCAGGGCGACACCGTGCCCAGCCGCGGCGCGACGACCACCAGCGACCCGCCCTGCTCCGGGCCGTCGTAGCGGTCACCCACCGCGAGCAGCGCGCGCACGCGGTCGGCGGTTTCCGGCGCGAGCGCGGTGTCCGTCGCCACCCAGTAGACGTGTCGCGCGTGCAGCGCGCCGATCGGCACGTCGGCGGCCTGCAGGCGCTGCAGCAGCGCGGCCGCGCGCGCGGCCGACAGCGCCCGCCCGCCTTCGATGGCGAGCAGGAAGGGGCGGGGGGATTCGGTCACGGGTCGGGCGCTCGGCGCGGCGCGGGCGGCACGGGATGGGCGGCGGCGCGATGGCCTGCCGGGGCGACCGCCATTCTAGGAGCCGGGTGAGATAATTTCGGCGATGACGATCACGATCAAGAGCAGCCCCGAGATCGAGGCGATGCGGCTCGCCGGCCGCCTGGCCTCGGAGGTACTCGACCTGCTGGCGCCCCACGTGCAACCCGGCGTGACCACGCGGGAGCTGGACGCGATCGCGCACCGCCACATCGTCGAGGTGCAGCGCGCGGTGCCGGCCACGCTCGGGTACGCGCCGCCTGGCTACCCCGCCTACCCGGCGTCGCTGTGTTCGTCGGTCAACGAGGTGGTCTGCCACGGCATTCCGGACGACCGGCCGCTGAAGAACGGCGACATCGTCAACATCGACGTCACCGTCATCAAGGACGGCTGGCACGGCGACAACAGCCGCATGTTCGTCGTCGGCGAGGCCACGATCGCTGCACGCCGGCTGTGCCAGGTCACGTTCGAGGCGATGTGGCGGGGGATCGCACGCGTCCGCCCAGGCGCGCGGCTGGGCGACGTCGGGCACGCGATCCAGACCTTCGCGGAGTCGGCCGGCTACTCGGTGGTGCGCGAGTTCTGCGGCCACGGCATCGGCACGCGATTCCACGAGGAGCCGCAGGTGCTGCACTACGGTCGGCCCGGCACGCTCGAGGAGCTGGTGCCCGGGATGGTGTTCACGATCGAGCCGATGATCAACGCCGGCCGGCGCGACATCAAGGAAGACCGGCGCGGCAACCGGCCCTACGACGGCTGGACGATCGTCACGCGCGACCGGTCGCTGTCGGCGCAGTGGGAGCACACGGTGCTGGTCACCGACACCGGCTACGAGGTGCTGACGCTGAGCGCGGGCAGCCCGCCGCCGCCCGCGTTCGCGCCGCTCGGCTACGGTGCCGCGGCACCGGCGGCCGACGGCGGGGCCGGCGTCAGCGCCGCGCTCGCCGCGGCGTCCTGAGCGCCCGCACCCGCTCTGCGATGCCCGCAGCCGCAGACGACGGCATGCTGCACGACGGCAGCCTGATCGCGCTGCGCCGCCGGCTGCAAGAGGACAAGGCGGCCGCGCTCGCGCGCTTCCGCGCGGCGCGGCCGACCGCCACCTCCGCCTCGGCACTGCTGCGCACGCTGGCGCGCCTGGTCGACGGCGCGCTGGCCGCGGTATGGCGCCACAGCGGGATGCCCGCCGGCGCCGCACTGGCCGCCGCCGGGGGTTACGGCCGCGGAGAGCTGTTCCCGTACTCCGACGTCGACGTCGTCGTGCTGCTGCCCGAGTCGCTGACCAACGACGAAGCCGTGCGCGGCGCGGTCGAGCGCTTCGTCGCGGCGTGCTGGGACATCGGCCTGGAGATCGGGTCGGCGGTGCGCAGCGTCGAGGAGTGCGTCGACGAGGCACGGCGCGACGTGACCATCCAGACGGCGCTGCTGGAGGCGCGCCGTGTGTGCGGCTCGCAGCCGCTGTTCGGCCGCATGCGCGCCTCCTTCGACGCCGCGCTCGACCCGGCCGCCTTCCTGCGCGCCAAAGTGCTCGAGATGCGGCAGCGCCACGTGCGGTACGAAGGCACGCCGTACGCACTGGAGCCCAACTGCAAGGAGAGCCCCGGCGGCCTGCGCGACCTGCAGGTGCTGATCTGGATCGCGCGCGCTGCCGGGCTCGGGCGCAAGTGGCGCGAGCTGGCGGCGCGCGGGCTGCTGACGCCGTTCGAGGTCCGCCAGCTGGTGCGCCACGAGGGCACGCTGAAGCTGATCCGCGCGCGGCTGCACGCCGTGGCCGGCCGCCGCGAGGACCGGCTGGTGTTCGACCTGCAGGCCGCCGTGGCCGCCAGCTTCGGCCTCGAGCCGACCAAGGGCCAGCGCTCCAGCGAGGTGCTGATGCACCGCTACTACTGGGCGGCCAAGGCGGTGACGCAGCTCAACCAGATCCTGCTGCAGGGCCTCGAGGAACGCATCGTGGGCAGCGGGGATGCGCCGATGCGGCGGATTGCCGGCGGCTTCCTCGACCGCGGCGGCATGCTCGAGGTCGAACGCGACGACCTCTACCTCGAGGACCCGCACGCCGTCCTGCGGACCTTCCTCGTGTTCCAGCAGACGCCCGGCCTGCAGGGCCTGTCCGCGCGCACGTTGCGTGCGCTGTACAACGCGCGCAACCGGATGGATGCGACGTGGCGGCGCGACCCCGTCAACCGCGAGCTGTTCATGGCGATCCTGCGCCAGCCGCGCGGCCAGACCCACGTGCTGCGCCTGATGAACCAGACTTCGGTGCTGGGGCGCTACCTGTGGGTCTTCCGCCGCATCGTCGGCCGGATGCAGCACGACCTGTTCCACGTCTACACGGTCGACCAGCACATCCTGATGGTGGTGCGCAACGTGCGACGCTTCTTCATCCCGGAGCACGCCCACGAGTACCCGTTCTGCAGCCAGCTCGCCTCGCAGTGGGACAAGCCCTGGATCCTGTGCGTGGCAGCGATCTTCCACGACGTCGCCAAGGGCCGCGGCGGCGACCACAGCGAGCTCGGCGGCTCGGAGGCGCGGCGCTTCTGCCGCGACCACGGCATCACCGGCGAGGACGCAACCCTGATCGAGTTCCTCGTGCGCGAGCACCTGACGATGAGCCGGATCGCGCAGAAGGAGGACCTGTCTGACGCCGACGTCATCGCCTCCTTCGCGCGCCGCGTCGGCACCCCGCGCCGGCTGACTGCGCTGTACCTGCTGACGGTGGCCGACATCCGGGGCACCAGTCCCAAGGTCTGGAACGCCTGGAAGGGCAAGCTGCTCGAGGACCTGTTCCGCCAGACCTTGCGCGCCCTGGGTGGCGCGCGGCCCAACCTGGACGCCGAGATCGAGGCCCGCAAGGAGGAGGCCCGCCACAACCTGGCGCTGCACTCCGAGCGTCCCGGCACGGAGGACGAGCTCTGGCGCACGCTCGAGGTGAGCTACTTCGCCCGCCACGACGCCGCCGACATCGCGTGGCACGCGCGCTCGCTGTGGCGCCACGTGCGCAGCCCGGTGCCGGTGGTCTGCGCCCGCGTGTCCTCGGTCGGCGAGGGCTTGCAGGTGTTGGTCTACTCGCCCGACGCGCCCGACCTGTTCGTGCGCATCTGCGGCTACTTCGACGGCGCCGGCTACAGCATCCAGGACGCCAAGGTACACACCACCCGCGCCGGCTGGGCGCTGGACACGTTCCAGGTCGTCAGCCAGCACGCCGAGGACGGCGCCACCGACCACCGCAGCCTGATCTCGCTGGTGGAGACGCAGCTCGCGGCGGCACTGAGGGAGACCGGGCCGCTGCCCGAGCCGCGCCACGGCCGCATCTCGCGCCGTGTCCGCAGCTTCCCGGTGATCCCGCGCGTGAGCCTGACGCCGGACGAGCGCGCGCAGCGCTGGCTGCTGACCGTCTCGGCCAGCGACCGCAGCGGCCTGCTGTACGCGGTGGCGCGCGTGCTGGCGCGCCACCACATCAACCTGCAGCTGGCCAAGGTCAGCACGCTCGGCGAGCGCGTCGAGGACACCTTCCTCGTCGACGGGCCGGCGCTGCAGCACAACAAGGCACAGCTGCGCATCGAAGGCGAGATCCTCGACGCAGTGGCCGCGCCTGCGGGCTGAGGGCGGGCGATGGCGGTCCGGCGTGTCGCTGCGGCCGAGGCGCTGGCGCGGCTCCCGCAGTTCGGCGCCGTCCTCGACGCCCGCAGCGAGGGCGAGTACGCCGACGACCACCTCCCCGGCGCCGCGAACTGGCCTTCGCTGACGGACGCCGAGCGTGCCACGGTGGGCACGATGTACCGGCACGACTCGCCCTTCGCGGCGCGCAAGCTCGGCGCGGTGATGGTGGCCCGCAACATCGCGGCTCACCTCGAGCGCGAGGTGCAGGACAAGCCGCGCGAGTGGCACCCGCTCGTGTACTGCTGGCGCGGCGGCCAGCGCTCCGCGGCACTCGCCCACGTGCTGGACTCGGTGGGGTTCCCGGTCAGCGTGCTCGAGGGCGGGTACCGCGCGTTCCGCCGCGCGGTGCTGTCGGAGCTCGACGCCCTGCCCGGCCGGCTGGCGTTCCGCGTGCTGGCCGGTCGCACCGGCAGCGCGAAGAGCCGGCTGCTGGTGTCGCTGGCAGCCGCGGGAGCGCAGGTGCTCGACCTGGAGGCGCTGGCCTGCCACCGCGGCTCGGTGCTCGGCCCGCTCCCGGGCACGGCGCAGCCGTCGCAGAAGGCCTTCGAGACCGCGCTGTGGTCGGCGCTCGCCGGCTTCGACCCCGCCCGGCCGGTGTGGGCGGAGAGCGAGAGCCGCACGATCGGCCGCCTGCGCGTGCCCGAACCGCTGCTCGAGCGGCTTCGCGCCGCGCCCTGCGTGGTGCTGCAGATGCCGCTGGACGAGCGCGTGCGCTTCCTGTGCGCGGAATACGCCCACTTCGTCACCGACACCGAGGCCTTCTGCGAGCGGCTGGCGGCACTGCGCGAGCTGCGCGGCGCCGCCGTCGTCGAGCGCTGGCAGGCCGATGCGCGCGCCGGGCGGCACGCCGACGTCGTCCGCGAACTGCTGACAGAGCACTACGACCCGGTCTACGAGCGCTCGATGCGACGCAACTACACCGGCTTCGCGACCGGCAGCGTGCTCGAGCTTGCCGACGGTGCGCCGACGACGCTCGCTGCGGCCGCGCGCCGGCTGCTGGCGCCGCAAGCCGACCCGGCCCTGCCGGCCGGCGACGGGCGGCGCTAGAGTCCCGCCGATGGACGCCCGCACGCTCCCGTTCGAAGCGCGGCGCTTCGCGGTGCGCGAGGTCGGCTTCGGCCACGTCGCGCGCTGGCTCGCGCTCGGCTGGCGCGACCTCCGGCGCTGCCCGGTTCCCGGGCTGCTCCACGGGCTGGCGGCCACGACCTTCGGGCTCGCAGCCTGGCTGCTCGCCTACGACCTGTTCTGGGTGCTGGCCGGTGCCTTCAGCGGCTTCCTGCTGGTGGCGCCGATCACCGCCACCGGCGTCTACGAGCTCAGCCGGCGCCTGGAGGCCGGGGCGGATCCGAGCCTGCGCGACTCGCTGCGCATCTGGCGCGGCCGGGACGCGCGCCTGATGCACTTCGGCGTGCTGCTCGCCTTCGCCGGGACAGGCTGGGTGCTGACCTCGGCGTCCCTGGTCACCGGCTTCGCCGGCGCGCCGATCGAGCAGCCGCTCGACTTCCTGCGCCTGATCGTGCTGGCCGACCGCGGCTGGCTGTTCGAGATCTGGCTGGTGCTCGGCGCGCTGCTCGCGGCGCCGGTCTTCGCCTCGAGCGTCATCGCCATCCCGCTGCTGATGGACCGCGACGCCACCGTGCTCGAGGCGGTGCTGGCGAGCTGGCACGCCGTGCTGGCATCGCCGGCCCCGATGGCGCTTTGGGCCGCCGTGATCCTCGGCCTGACGCTGCTCGGCATGGCGCCGCTGCTGCTGGGCCTGGTGGTGGTCGTGCCGTGGCTCGGGCACGCCAGCTGGCACGCCTACCGCGACATCGTCGACCAGTCGCCGCCGGCGCCACCGCCCGGCGCAACCCCGCCCGCCGCGCGCCGCTGATGTTCGGCTACACCGAGGAGCAGATCGCGGGCTTCGGCCTGACGTTCGGCGTCGGCGCCTTCATGCTGTACATGGTGTTCATCATCGTGCAGCTGGCGCGCGAGTCGAAGGCGGGACGCTACGGCACCTTCGTGCTGTTCCTGGCGCTCGGGGTGGGCCTGCTCGGCTTCGTTGCCAAGGGGATCATCAAGCTGATGATCGGCGGGGAGTAGCTGCGCCGCCGGCGCGCGCGGCGGGCCCGCGGGCCGTGCCGTGCAGAGGGCGCCAGGCGCCAGGCCCCACGCGCGCCGCCCGGTGCCGCTCTCAGCCCATGTGCAGGCCGCCGTTGCAGCTGAAGTCGGCCCCGGTCGTGAAGCCGCTGTCGTCGCCGGCCAGCCAGCCCACGATCGATCCGATCTCCTCGGGCGTGCCCAGGCGCTTGACCGGGATGGTGGCCACGATCTTCTCCAGCACCTCGGGCTTGATCGCGCGCACCATGTCGGTGCCGATGTAGCCCGGGCTCACCGTGTTGACGGTGACGCCCTTGCTCGCCACCTCCTGCGCCAGCGCCATCGTGAAGCCGTGCATGCCTGCCTTGGCCGCGGAGTAGTTGGTCTGGCCGGCCTGGCCCTTCTCGCCGTTGACCGAGCTGATCTGGATGATGCGGCCCCAGCCCTTCTCCACCATGCCCGGCACCACCTGCTTGGTGACGTTGAACATGCTGTTGAGGTTGGTGTCGATGACGGCCTTCCAGTCCTCGGGCGTCATCTTCAGGAACATGCGGTCGCGCGTGATGCCGGCGTTGTTGACAAGCACGTCGATCGTGCCGTGCTCGGCCGTCGCCTTGGCGAAGGCGGCCACGGTGCTGTCCCAGTCGGCCACGTTGCCCACCGAGGCGTAGAACGTGTAGCCCAGGGCCTTCTGCTCGTCGAGCCACTTGGCGTGGTCACGGCTCGGGCCGCAGCCGGCGATGACCTTGAAGCCGTCCTTGGCCAGGCGCTGGCAGATCGCCGTGCCGATGCCGCCCATGCCTCCCGTCACGTATGCCGTCTTCTGTGCCATGTTCGTCTCCTTGGTGGGTTGATTGCAGTTGCAGGTCGCGGCTGCGGGCCGCGGGGTCAGGCCTTGGCCTTGACGTATCGCCCGGGCGCGGGCTCGATGGGCCTGTGCGAGCGGCTGCCCTGGGCGCGCGGCGCCGGCACCAGCCTGCCGCCGTGGCCGGCGAGCCACTTCGCCCACTCGGGCCACCAGCTGCCCGGGTGCTCCGTGGCGGTGTCGAACCAGTCCTCGGCGCGGGCGGGCGTGCGGCCGTCGATGCGGTCGTTGGTCCAGTGGCTGCGCTTGCCCTTGGCCGGCGGGTTGATCACGCCGGCGATGTGGCCGCTGGCGCCCAGCACGAAGCGCTTGGGCGCCTTGATCAGCGGCATGCTGGCGTAGGCGGCCATCCACGGCACGATGTGATCCTCGCGCGAGCCGTAGACGAAGAACGGGGCCTCGATCCGGCCGAGATCCACTTTCTCGCCGCAGACCACGAGCTTGCCCGGCTGCCTGAGCTCGTTCTGCAGGTACATGTGGCGAAGGTACCAGCAGTACATCGGCCCGGGCAGGTTGGTGCTGTCGCCGTTCCAGTACAGCAGGTCGAAGGGCGGCGGGGTCTCGCCCTTCAGGTAGTTCCCGACGACGTAGTTCCAGACCAGGTCGTTGGGCCGCAGGAAGCTGAACGTCGCGGCGAGCTCCTTGCCCTTCAGCAGCCCGGGGCCGGAAGGGGCCTGCTCGCCGATCGTCATCTCGCGCAGCTGCACGGCGGCCTCGTCGACGAAGATGTCGAGCACGCCGGTCTCGGCGAAGTCCAGCAGCGTCGTGAGCAGCGTGACCGATGTCGCCGGCTGCTCGCCACGCGCGGCGGCCACCGCGAGCGCCGTGGCCAGGATCGTGCCGCCGACGCAGAACCCGAGCATGTTGAAGCGGTCGACGCCTGTGATCTCGCGGATCACGCGGATCGCGGTCAGCGGGCCCTGCTCGATGTAGTCGTCCCAGGTCTTGGCCGCCAGGCTCTCGTCGGGGTTGCGCCAGCTCATCACGAACGCGCGGTGACCCTGCTCGACCGTGTAGCGGATGACCGAGTTCTCGGGCTGCAGGTCGAGGATGTAGTACTTGTTGATGCAGGGCGGAACGAAGAGGAACGGCCGCTCGTGCACCTTGGCCGTCAGCGGGCGGTACTCGATCAGCTGGAACAGGTCGTTCTCGAACACCACCGAGCCCTCGGTGGTGGCGACGTTGCGGCCTACCTCGAACATGCTCTCGTCGGTCTGCGAGACGTGGCCCTTGCGCAGGTCCTCGAGCAGGTGGCGCATGCCGGTGCCGATGCTCTGGCCCTGGGTCTGCACGGCCTTGGCCAACGCCTCCGGGTTCAGCGCCAGGTAGTTGGCCGGGCTGGCTGCGTCGACCCACTGTTGCACTGCGAAGCGCAGCCGCGCGCGCGTCTTCGGGTCGCCCTGCACGGCCTCGGCCATGCCCATCAGCGTGCGCGCGTTGAGCAGGTACATCTGCGCCGTGAACGCGGCCGCGGGGTTGCTCAGCCACTCCTGGCCGGCAAAACGCCGGTCGGCCAGCGCGGGCGGCTCGGCCGGGCCGCCGTTAGCCGGCACGAAGCGATGCAGCGACTGGTTCCAGATCTCCCCGGCGCTGCGAAGGTAGTCACCCTGCATCTCGGCCAGACGGTCGGGCGCGAGGCTCAGGCCCGACATCGATTTCCACAGGTCGCCGACGGCCGAGCCGAAAGCATCGGCCGGGTCGGTGGCGGCCGCAGCGAAGGCGTCCGCCTCCGGGGCAGTGTCAGCGGGGGCCACCGCCCTGGGGGCGGCGCCAGTGCGGGCCGCCGCCCTAGGGGCGGCGGGTGCGGCAGCGCGGCGCGCTGCGCGGGGCTTGCTCTTCGTGGCCATGTCTCCTGGCATCTCCATGCTCTGCATGCGCGTGGCGATGCTGCCATCATGCGCGCTACTGCGGGTTGTAGGGCGTTCGGCTGACTGGCGCATGACGAAGGGCCTTCCCGCCATCCGCAAGCCGTTTCACCGTCCCGGCCCCCTTCCCATGCACCTGATCGCCATCGGCTGGATCTACGTCGTGCTGATGATGGCTGTCGCCGAGGCGCTGTCCAGCCAGGGCAGTGTGATCGGGGCGGTGTTCACCTTCCTGTTGTATGGGGTGCTGCCGCTGGCCATCGTGCTCTACATCGTGGCCACGCCGGCGCGCAAGAAGGCCCTTCGGCTGGCCGAGCAGCGCGAGGCGGCCCACGTCGCGGCCGCGGCGCCGGTCGCCGACCCGCCCGCCGGGTCGGCGGCCGTCGCCGAGGCCACGCTGGCCTCGCCAGCCTCGCCGGCCTCCCCGGCCGACCTGCCCTACCCACCCTCAGCGCCGCCAGACCGCGGCGGCCATGCGGCCGGTGCGGCCCTCGCGCCGGAACGAAAAGAACCTTGACGCGTCGCTGGCGGTGCAGGCAGAGGTGGCCTGCACGTCGGCGAGCCCCATGACCCGCAGGCGCTGCGCTGCCAGGCCCTGCAGGTCGGCAAGCCAGCGGGCACTGCCGTCGGCCCGCGGCCGGAACGCGAAGTGCGGCAGGTCGTGCGGCGCAGGCTGCGTGCCGAAGGCCTGGAGGACGTCGGCGCGGACCTCGAAGCGCTGAGGGCCGATGCAGGGCCCCAGCCACGCGCACAGGACGGCAGGACGGCAACCGCTGCCCTCGCAGATCGCCTCGACGAGGCTCTCGACCACGCCGGCCGCCAGGCCCCGCCAGCCCGCGTGCGCAGCGCCCACCGCGGCGCCGTCGCACCGCGCCAGCAGCACGGGCAGGCAGTCGGCCGCCCCGACGATGCAGGCGATGCCCCGCTCGGAGGTCCAGCAGGCATCGGCCGCGGCATCGGGGTGCTCGAGCGTCGCCGCGTCGAGCCGCAGCACGTCCTTGCCGTGCACCTGGCGCAGCCAGACCGGCCGCGCCCCGCCCAGCGCGGCGACGAAGCGGCGCCGGTTCTCGGCCACGGCCTGCGGGTCGTCGTCGACCCCGGCCCCGAGATTCAGGCTGTCCCAGGGCGCCGCGCTGACGCCGCCGCCCCGCGTGCTCATCGCCGCGCCCACGCCCGGCACCGACCACGGCGCCGCCAGCAGCGGCAGCGACGCGGCCGCGACCGGGCTCGCGGTCACTCGGCGTCCGGGCAGGCCTCGGGCCGCGTGCCCTCGAAGGCCGGCAGCTTCATGCAGGCGTCGAAGACGCGCATCACCTGGGGCACGTGGTCGAGCCGGCAGTCGAAGCGCCTTGCGTTGAAGATCTGCGGCACCAGCACGCAGTCGGCCAGCGTCGGAGCCTCGCCGTGGCAGTAGGTGGACGGGGCCGCGGCGAGCTGGCGCTCGATCGCCTCGAGGCCGGTCTCCACCCAGTGGCGGTACCAGCGGTTCTTGTCGTCCTCGCCAACCCGCAGGTCACGCGTGAGGTAGCGCAGGACGCGCAGGTTGTTCAGCGGGTGGATCTCGCAGGCCACGTCGTAGGCCAGGGCCCGCACCCGTGCGCGGCCGCGCGGGTCGGGCGGCAGCAGTGGCGGCTGCGGATGCAACTCGTCGAGGTACTCGATGATCGCCAGGCTCTGCGTCAGCACCGCGTCGCCGTCGCGCAGCAACGGCACCAGCCGCGCGGCCGACACGGCGGCAAAGCTCTCCTGGAAGTGCTCGTTGCGCGCCAGGTGCACCGCCTTGTAGTCGTACTCGAGGCCCTTGAGCGCGAGCGCGATCCGCACGCGATACGAGGCCGAGCTGCGGAAGTAGTTGTAGAGCTCCATGTCGATGCCTCCAGGACCGCCGGCCGGGCTCAGCGCACGGCCACGCGCAGCGTGCCCAGCCCCTCCACGAGGCCCTCCATCACGTCGCCGCGCACCACCGCGGCCACGCCGGCCGGCGTGCCCGTGAAGATCAGGTCGCCCGGGCGAAGTTCCCAGGCCCGGCTCAGCTGCTCGATCGTCTCGTCGACGTTCCAGATCAGCTCGCGCAGGTCGCCCTTCTGGCGCGGCTGGCCGTTGACGGCGAGCGTGATCGCGCCGGCCGACAGCACGCCGCACTGCGCCTTGGGCACGATCGGAGAGATCGGGGCCGACTGGTCGAAGGCCTTGCCGATGTCCCACGGCCGGCCCTGCTTCTTCATCTCGCCCTGGCGGTCGCGGCGCGTCATGTCCAGCCCGACGGCGTAGCCCCAGACATGGTCGGCGGCCTGCGCGGCCGGAATGTCACGCCCGCCGCGGCCTATGGCCACGACGAGTTCGATCTCGTGGTGGAAGTCTGCCGTCTGGCTCGGGTAGTCGATCGCGCCCGTGGTGCCGAAAGGTACCGGCACGACGGCGTCGGCAGGCTTCAGGAAGAAGAACGGCGGCTCGCGGCCGGTGAACCCCATCTCCTGCGCGTGCTCGGCGTAGTTGCGCCCGACGCAGTAGATCCGATGCACCGGGAAGCTGCCGCCGCCGGCCACGGGCACGACGGGAAGTGGCGGGGCGGGGAAGTCGGGGCTCATCGTCGGGCGACGGCGCTCGGCCGCCGGGTCTGCAATGGGTGCATCGATGATGCCACGCGGGACCCGATCCACCCCGCCGCTACACTGCTCCGATGCTCGAGCCGCGCCGCATCCAGCACTGCCGCCGCTGCGGCGCGGGCGTCGCCTACCGGGTGCCGGCCGGGGACAGCCGCGAGCGCGCGGTCTGCCCGGCGTGCGCCGAGGTGCACTACGAGAACCCGATCAACGTCGTAGGCACCGTTCCGGTGTGGCAGGACCAGGTGCTGCTGTGCCGGCGCAACATCGAGCCCCGCTTCGGCCTGTGGACCCTGCCCGCAGGCTTCCTCGAGCTCGGCGAGACCTGTGCCGAGGGCGCGCTGCGCGAGACGGTCGAGGAGGCAGGCGCGCGCATCGAGCTCGACGGCCTGTACACCGTGCTCAACGTCGTGCGCGCGGGGCAGGTGCACTTCTTCTACCGGGCGCGCATGCTCGACCTGCATCTCGACCCGGGCCCAGAGACCATCGAGGCCAGGCTGTTCCGCGAACACGAGGTGCCCTGGGACCAGCTGGCGTTCAGGACCGTGCGCCGCACGCTAGAGCACTTCTACGCCGACCGCCGCACGGGCCGCTTCCCGGTGCACGAGGGAGACATCGCCTAGGGTCGCGCCCGGTCCGTCCGGACACGCGGCGGATGTGGACAGGCCCGGCAGCCCCTGCGGGCCGCGGGACAGCCGGGCTCAGACACCGTCCAAGCGCACCGCCGTACCGGTGGCACCATCGAACCCGAGGGCCCACAGCGCCTGCAGGTCGAGCGGTTCGTCGATGCCCTCGGCCAGCGCAACCAAGCCGAGCGAGTGGACCAGCGTCACCAGGCTGCGGGCGTAGCCGCGCACGGCGTCGTCCTGCGCCAGGCCCCGCAGGTGGCGGGCGTCGATCTTGACGAACTGCACCCCGAGTTCCTTCAGCGCCGGCAGGGCCTGCGGCGAGGCGCCGGCGTGCTCGACGCCGACGGTCACGCCGGCGTGCCGCCACTGGGCGAGCGCGCTGCGCAGCGCCACGCTCGACGCGGACCGTTCGCTGTCGGTCCACTCGATGGCCAGCCGGCGCGCGGCCATCGGCGCCGCTTCAAGGCTGCCCCGCACCCGCGCGACGAACTCGGCCGAGGCGAACGAGCGGGCGGCCACGTGCACGCAGCGCGGCCGTCCGTCGGCCTCGATGGCCGCGAGGGCGAGCTCGATCGCTGCCCGGTCGAACTCGTGCAGCAGCCCGCTGCGCGCGGCCAGCGCCAGCCAGCGCCGCGCGACCTGGTATTCGCCGCCCGGCTCGAGCTGCACCCGCAACGGGCACTCGAGGTGGATCAGCGTGCCCTGGGCATCGACCACCGGATAGGCGCCCAGCCGCACGCGCGACTGCTGCAGCGCCTGCTCGAGCTGCTCGCGCCAGGCGCGGCCGCCGCCGCGTGCATCGGGCAGGTCGTCGATCACGATCCACTGCGCTGGGTCCGAGGTGTCGCCCGCCTCGGTGCGGGCGAGGGCCGCATCGGCTGCAGCCAGCGCCTCACCGGCGGCGATCTCGCGCAGCCCGTCGCAACCGCCCAGCAGGAAGCGGGCCCCGGCCAGCCGCGCCGGCGGCGTGGCCCGCAACGCCCGCTGCAGGGCCTCGGCGGTCTCGCGCGCGATCCCGGCGGCGGGCAGGCCCAGGGCGAAATCGGTGCCGTTCAGGCGGCCGGCACACGCACCCGCCACGCGGTCGACGTAGGTCAGCAGCACATCGGCCAGCGCGGCGAGCAGACGGTCGGTGGCTTCCCGGCCGTGGCGCTCGTTGAGACGCTCCAGCGCCGGCACGCGCACCAGCAGGAGCGCCACCGCCGGCCCGACCGGATCCGACAGCAAGTCCGCGAGACGGCTGACGAACTGCTCGCGCACCGGCAGGCCCGTCACGGCGTCCGTCTGGACGCGCTGCCGCAACTGTGCCACCTGGGCCGCCTGGGCGTCGAACAGCCCCCTCAAGCGCAGCACGGCGGCGTCCAGCGCGCGAGCGATCTCGTCGAGCTCCGGCACGGCCCCCGGCGGCGGTGCGCCGTCGAGCGCGGCCAGGCCATCGCCGCCGATCTCTCTGGCGCGCGCCGCCGCGGCGGCCAGCGCGCTTCGCCACTGACGCAGCAGCGCGAGCGTCGCCAGGACGACGACGACCGTGGCTGCCAGCCCCCAGGCCATCCACGCCAGGGTGCCGCGCCACGCCGCCTCGATCGCGGCGGCGGGGTCGGCCTGCAGCCGCACTTGCACGGTCGGGGGGCCATCGGCAGTCGCCTCGCCCGCGGGGACGTCGCGCGTGATGGCCGCGGCAAACCACGACGGCGCCGACATGGCGGCGGGCGACCGCTGCAGTTCCAACGCGGCCTCCATGCCAGCACGCACGCGCAGGCTCTGCAAGCCGGCCTGCTCGGCCAGCCTCCCCGCCCGCTCGGCAAGCAGCGCCGGCTGCGCGGCGTACGGGGCCAGCGCTGCGGCGGCCACCGGGGCCAGCGCCTGCTGGTGCCGGCGCAGTTCGGCGCCGAGCGACTCGCGCAGTGCCGCCAGGTGAAGCAGCAGCCCTGCGAACAGGCCGAGGGCGAGCGCGGCAGCCACCAGGCCGAGAAGGCGGCGCGTCATCGCCCGATACCGCCGTCGATGGCCCGATCGCGCGCCGACGATCGGGGCTTCCCGGCGCGGCGGCGCGGCCTGCCAGCGGAGCGGGCCCGCGGCGGCGGGCTTGGGTTGCAGTGGGACATCGGGACGGTGGTGGTGGCCGGTTCGGATCCCGATCGTAAGATCAGGGCCATCGACGCCGGTGCGGCTGCAGGCGTAGCACCCCGCGGTCGTCCCGGTTGGGCGGTCCTGCGGTTGTCAGCCGGAACCCGCCGCGCCGCGTTGATACCCGATGCACCCGTCATCCGGCGGGTGCGCGCTGCATCAACCCCAGGAGCCTCGAACAATGACCTCACGCCGTCGTTTCATCCAGATCGTCCCGGTGGCCGGCGCCACGCTGCTCGGTGCCCGCGCGGCCGTCGCGCAGGCGAAGATGCTCGACGAGAAGGACCCCACCGCGGTGCAGCTGAAGTACGTGGCCGACGTGGCTCGTGCCGACAAGGCCCTCTACAAGGCCGGCCAGCTGTGCAACAACTGCGCGTTGTACCAGGGCAAGGCGAGCGACCCTAGCGCCCCGTGCCCGCTGTTCGCCAACAAGGGCAACGTCGCCGCCAAGGGCTGGTGCACGGCCTACGCTCCGGGCGGACCCGCCAAGAAGTGACCCCCAGGGTGCGGCGCCATCGCTGGCGCCGCACCCGCCCTGTGCGCTATCGAGTCCGCCTGCGCTCCGGGGCTCGGGTACCGGAACAGGGTGCTCTGCAGGGCCGCCGCACGGCGGCCCGATCCACGCCAGCGGCGGGGCTTGGCGGGTGAGCGCGCACGGCGCACCTGCGCACGGCGGCGGAATCGCGCGTTCAGGCGTGCGCGGAGCGCAGCCGCAGGCTGAAGTCCTGCAGCGCAGCGATGCCGCTGTCCTCGGCCTTGCGGCACCAGGCCTGCAGATCGGCCACCAGCTGCGGACCCGAGACGTTGGTGCGGGTCCACAACGAACGCAGCTCCTCGCGCATGGCCACCAGCTTCGCCAGCTTCGGGCTGTCCCCGAGCGCCTGATCGATCTGCGGTCGCACCCCCTGCGGGATGCGGTCCGCATCGCGGTGCAGCCAGCGCAGCGCCAGGCGCATGTTGCGCAGGCGTGCCGCGCCGGCCCTCGCCCCCTCCGCCTTCAGCCGCGCGAACTCGCTGGCCGTGGCGGCCTTGAGGGCTGCCGCGTAGCCGGCCATCACTTCGTAGCGGTTCGCGATCAGGGCCTCCAGGGTCTCGCCGTCGGCCACCGGACGGACTGCGCCGAGCTCCAGCCGCGGCGGCACCTTGCGCGGCTTCGCCAACCCGCCGATCTCGAGGAGGCGAATGTAGAGCCAGCCAATGTCGAACTCGTAGGGCTTGACGGAGAGCTTGGCGCTGGTCGGGTAGGTGTGATGGTTGTTGTGCAACTCTTCGCCGCCGATCAGCACCCCCCAGGGCGAGACGTTGGTCGACGCGTCCGGGGCCTCGAAGTTTCGGTAGCCCCAGAAGTGGCCGAGGCCGTTGACGATGCCGGCCGCGGTGACCGGAATCCACAGCATCTGCACGGCCCAGACGGTGGCACCGACGGCTCCGAACAGCAGCAGGTCGAGGACCAGCAGCAGGCCCACGCCCTGCCAGGTGTAGCGGCCGTAGACGTTTCGCTCGACCCAGTCGTCGGGGGTGCCGTGGCCGTAGCGTTGCATCGTCTCGGCGTTGCGGCTCTCGGAGCGGTACAGCTCGACGCCCTCCAGCAGGACCTTGCGGATGCCATGGACCTGGGGGCTGTGCGGGTCGTCGACGGTCTCGCACTTGGCGTGGTGCTTGCGGTGGATCGCGACCCACTCGCGGGTCACCATCCCGGTGCCGATCCAGAGCCAGAACCGGAAGAAATGCTGCACCAGAGGGTGCAGGTCGACCGCACGGTGGGCCTGCGAGCGGTGCAGGAAGATGGTCACCGCGGCGATCGTCACGTGGGTGGTCACCAGAGTGAAGGCGACGATCTGCCACCAAGTGGCGGCCAGCAAACCGTCGGAAAGCCAAGCCACCAGTGCGTCGTGGACCAAGGCAAAGGCATTCATGGGTCGGTCCTCGTGATGTCCCAGTTTGTCGCTCGACATTTTAGGTTCGCGCAGAGCGGGAAAGTTGCACCTCGGTGCTAGGGAAAGCTCCCAAGGCCGGCTCACCGCCCAAGACGACGAACGATAGAGTGTACTTGATGGTATTTGACCGCAATTGATGTAAAATTAGAACACGATAGCGGAGTGGACAGAGAAGTCGCCCGAGCCGGGCACGGGCTCCGTCAGCGTCTTTGCCAGACGGCGGCGAAGAAACCGTCGGTGCCGTGCCTGTGCGGCCACACCCTCAGAAAGCGCCCGTCGGTGAGCCCGGCGGGCTCGGGCACGGCCGCACGGGCCAGCAGCGGCGCCGCATCCAGGAGCTCGAAGGCAGTGCCGTGCGCCGCCTCGAACGACGCGACCACCTCCTCGTTCTCCGCCGGCAGCAGGCTGCAGGTGGCGTAGACGAGGCGACCGCCAGACCCGAGCAGCCGCGCCGCGCCGGCCAGGATCGCGACCTGCCGCGACTGCAGCTCGGCCACCGAGCGGGGCGACTGGCGCCACTTCAGGTCGGGGTTGCGGCGCAGCGTGCCCAGCCCGGAGCACGGTGCATCGACCAGCACGCGGTCGATCTTGCCCGCCAGGCGCGAGATGCGCTCGTCGCGCTCGTGCGCGATCTGCACCGGGTGCACGTTGGACAGCCCGCTGCGCGCCAGGCGTGGCTTCAGGGCCGCCAGCCGATGGCCCGAGACGTCGAAGGCATAGAGCCGGCCGGTGTTGCGCATCGCCGCGCCGAGGGCCAGCGTCTTGCCGCCGGCGCCGGCGCAGAAGTCGACCACCATCTCCCCGCGGTGCGCATCGACAAGGAGCGCCAGCAGCTGGCTGCCCTCGTCCTGCACCTCGACCGCGCCGCTCGTGAAGGGCTCGAGCCGGCTCAGCGCCGGCTTGCCCTCGACCCGCAGGCCCCAGGGCGAGTGGCGCGTCGGCGTGGCCTCGACGCCGGCCGCCGCCAGTGCGGCGACGACCGCCTCCCGGCGCGCCTTCAGCACGTTGACCCGCAGGTCCAGCGGGGCCGGACGGTCCAGCGCCTGCACGAGCGGCCAGAACTCCTCGCCGAGAGTTGCGCGAAGCGCGCCCGCCAGCCAGTCGGGCAGGTTGTGGCGCAGCTTGTCGGGCAGGGTCGCGGTGTCGATGGCCTGCACCTGCCCGCGCCACGCGCGCTCGGCCGGCCCGAGCGCCGCCAGCAGCGGGCCGGCGTCGCCCTGCCAGCCAAGGATCGCCAGCCGCCGCTCCAGCGCGCCCCCGCCACCCTGCGCCAGATGCTGCAGCTGCAGGCGGCGGCGCAGCACCGCGTAGGTGGTCTCGGCCAGGGCGTGACGCTCGCGCGGGCCGAGTGCGCGGTGGCGGCGGAAGAACTCCGACACCACCGCATCGGCCGGCTTGTCCAGTTGCAGCACGGTGCGCAGCAGACCGGTGGCCAGGTCGAGCAGCGCGTTCGGATGCATCGGACGCATTATCCCGGCACGTCCGGCGGTCGCCGCCAGTCGGCTCCGCGCACGCTGCCGGCTACATCAGGAGCTGCGAGGCGCCGTCGCGATGCCGCACGCGCGGACCCTCGACGACCAGCCGGTCCTCGACGAACCAGCGCACTGCCAGCGGGTAGATCACGTGCTCGGCAGCCAGCACGCGCGCCGCGAGCGCGGCCTCGTCGTCGCCGGGCCGCACCGGCACGACGGCCTGCATCACGATCGGCCCCCGGTCCAGCTCCGCCGTCACGAAGTGCACCGTGGCGCCTGCCGCCTGGCAGCCCGCCTCCAGGGCCCGCCGGTGCGTGTGCAGGCCCGGGAAGGCCGGCAGCAGCGAAGGGTGGATGTTGAGCAGCCGGCCCTCGAAGCGCCGCACGAAGGCCTCGCCCAGCACCCGCATGAAGCCCGCCAGCACCACCAGGTCGGGCCGGTGACGCCCTACGGCGTCGGCCAGCGCGGTGTCGAACGCCTCGCGCGTCGCGAAGGCCGTGTGGTCGACGACCTCGGCTTCGATGCCCCGTGCCCGCGCGAACGCCAGCCCGGCCGCGCCGGGCCGGTTCGAGACCACGGCCACCACCTGCGCGGGCCAGCCTTCCTCGGTGCAGCGCAGCGCGATGGCCTCCATGTTGGAGCCGCGGCCGGAGATCAGCACGACGATGCGCTTCATCGGGCCTGCAGTGTAGGCGCGCCCGGCGCGGCTTCCGGCGCGGGCGGCTCTGCGAGAATCCGAGCGCGCGGCATACCGCCCGCGGCACCCACCAGACCACCGCACCCATGCGTACGCGAGTCCTCTCCGGCATGCGCCCCACCGGCAGCATGCACCTCGGCCACTACCACGGCGCGCTCAAGAACTGGGTGAAGCTGCAGCACGAGCACGACTGCTTCTACTTCGTCGCCGACTGGCACGCGCTGACCACGCACTACGAGGAGCGCGAGGTCATCGAGAAGACGGTCTACGACATGGTCGTCGACTGGATCGCCGCCGGCCTCGACCCCGACAAGGCGACGATCTTCATCCAGAGCCGGCTGCCCGAGCACGCCGAGTTGTTCACGCTGCTGGCAATGGGCACGCCGCTCGGCTGGCTCGAGCGCGTGCCGACCTACAAGGACCAGATGGAGAAGCTGAAGGACCGCGACCTCGCGACCTACGGCTTCCTGGGTTACCCGCTGCTGCAGGCGGCCGACATCCTGATCTACAAGGCCACCTACGTGCCGGTGGGCGGTGACCAGAGCTCTCACGTCGAGCTGACGCGCGAGGTCGCGCGCCGCTTCAACAACCTGTACGGCCGCGCGCGCGACTTCGAGCAGCAGGTGGCCGCCGCGCTGGCCAAGCTCGGCAAGGACGACGCGCGCTACTACGAGAAGCAGCGCAAGGCGTTCGGCGAGACCGGCGACGCCGCGGCCTGGTCCAAGGGCGAAGGCATCGTGCGGCGCGCGGCCGTGGCCGTCGCGGGCTGGACCAGCGACGACAGCGAGCTGCTGCTCGGGCACCTGAAGGGCAGCGGCAAGAGCGTGCTCGTCGAGCCGCAGGCGCTGCACACCGAGGTCGTCACGCTGCCGGGCCTGGACGGCGCGAAGATGAGCAAAAGCTACGGCAACGCCATCCTGATGCGCGACGAGCCGGAGGTCGTGACGAAGAAGGTGCGCGGCATGGCCACCGACCCCGCACGCGTACGCCGCAGCGACCCCGGGACCCCCGAGAAGTGCCCGGTGTTTGACTTCCACCGCATCTACAGCGACGACAGCGTGCAGCAGTGGGTGCGCCAGGGCTGCACCAGCGCCGGCATCGGCTGCCTCGACTGCAAGCAGCCGGTGATCGACGCCATCGTCGCCGGGCAGGCGCCGTGGCGCGAGCGCGCAGCGGCGCTGCTCGCCGAACCGAAGAAGGTGCACTGGATCGTCGAGAACGGCACCGAACGCGCCCGCACGGTGGCGCGGCAGACGATGCGCGACGTGCGCGCGGCGATGGGCCTGGACTACTAGGGGATTGCGCGGCGGCTGCGCGCGGTCGCCGCAAGGCTGCCGTGCGGACGTTGCGCAGCTACTGCGCGGCCACCGCCGCCGAGCGCGGCGCCAGCGCCACGGCGATGCGCTCGGTGCTGATCCGGTGCAGGACCAGCGTGTGCGCATCGCCGGCCGCGGCGTCGGCCGCGGCGTAGAACGGCTGCAGCCGCTCGTGCGCGGCATCCGGCCCCTCGCCGCCCGCGGGCAGGCGTGCCGACAGCCACTCCACCTGGGGAAGCTTGCCGGTGGCCGCCGCGGTCACGCACTGCACATCGCGCAGCACGGGCGCCACCGGCAGGTCGGGGGGGCAATCCTGCAGGCGCACCGGGTGGCCGAGCAGGAAGTCTTCGCGCAGCGTGGCGCGGGCGCCGGTTCGGGTGTCCTCCAGGTGCAGCAGCACGAAACCCGGGCGCTGCCCGGCGCTGCGCCACTCCGGGTCGCCGACGTGCTCCTCGCGCACGGCGAGGTGGGGGTTCGCGCGCTGGAAGTCCTGCAGCGTCGGGCCGCCCATCCCGGGGGGCAGCACCAGCTGCCGACCCTCGAGGGCGAGCGCCATTACGACGACGAGCGCGACGGCCACGCCGATGATGAGCAACGTGGGCCCGTCCACCCAGTAGCGTCGCAGTTTCCGGGAACGCGGTCGTGCCACCGACCGCACATGAGAGGCCACGCGTTGCCACCCGCTTTACGATGACTCCCCATGATGCCGCCCCAGACCATCGAAGTGCACCCCCCGATTGAGGCAGATGCCACGGTCATCGTGCTTCATGGCCTCGGCGCCGACGGCACCGACTTCCTGCCGCTGGCCGACGAACTGGACCTGAGAGCGCTGGGCGCCGTGCGCTGGGTGTTCCCGCGGGCGCCGGTGCGCCCGGTCACGATCAACGGCGGGCACCGGATGCGGGCGTGGTACGACATCCTCGGCCCCGGCGCAGTCCGGCGCGAGGACGAGGCCGGGCTGCGGGAGTCGTTCGCGCAGGTGCACGCGCTGCTGGCACGCGAGGAGGCGCGCGGCATGCCGGCGCAGCGCACCGTGCTGGCCGGTTTCTCCCAGGGTTGCGCCATCGCGCTGGGCGCCGGGTTGCGGCACGCCCGCCCGCTGGCCGGCGTGGCCGGCCTGAGCGGCTACCTGCCGCTGGCCGACGCCGCCGCGGCCGAGCGCAACGCGGCCAACGCCGGCACGCCGGTGTTCCTGGCCCACGGCAGCCGCGACGGCATCGTGGGCGTCGAACGCGGGCGCGCCGCCCGTGACGCGCTGGCCGCTCTGGGCCACCCGGTGCAGTGGCACGAGTACCCGATGGAGCACACGGTGTGCGTCGAGGAGCTGCAGGCGCTCGCGCAGTGGCTGCAGCAGGTGCTGCACCGCCGCTGAGGCCGGGCCGCGCCCCGGGCATCGCGGCGGCGGGTCAGGCGAATCGGCCCTGCAGGTACCACTGCGCAGCGGCAGCTCCCGGCGGCAGCCGTTCGCGCCACAGCCACACCAGCGCGCCGGCGCGGGTGGCGGCGATGAAGTAGTCGCGCGTGACCAGGCCGCCGTCCCACCAGCCGCTCTCGATGCGCTCGGGGCCGCTCAGCAACTGCAGCGGCGCCCCATCCAGCGCCGGCAGGCCGTCGCACTCGGCAAGCGGTTGCGGCTCGGACAGCACGAAGGCCGGGCGGTGCAGCGGCAGGTCGGGGCCGGCGGGCGCCGGCCTGGCCGGCCGGGCCGCGGCGCCTTGCGATCCGGTCAGTGCCGGCTCGCAGCGGTTGGCGCGGCCGGGCCGGTGGTCGGCCACCGGAACGAGGCGCTGCACCTGCTCGTCGCCCAGGCGCGCGCGCAGCCGCTCGAGCAGGCGCAGCAGGCCGTGGTCGGTGCCGTGGCGGGTCGGGAACAGGTCGCCGTCGGGCGGCGGGCCGGCCACCAGGCCGCTGCAGCGCAGCCCGAGTTCCAGCGTCGGCGCTGCCAGCGTCATGCGGCCGAGCCGTTCGCGCAGCAGCAGCTGCAGGTGCGCGGGGTCGAGCGCCGGCTCGGCCAGCTCGACGTGCAGCTCGGTGGCCGCAACCGGGGCGCCGTGCCGCGGCTCGTGGCGCATCGCCAGCGTGAAGGCGCCGATGCGGCCTTGGCGCGCCCGTGCCCAGGCCACCAGGCGCGCCAGCAGCACCGCCGCGCCGGCCAGCACCTGCTCGGTGTGCTCGGCGCACGAGAACAGCTCGAGGCGACTGTCGAAGAACGGTGGCGCCTCGAGCCAGAGCCTCGGGTCGGGGCGCAGCCCGTAGGCGCGGTCGAGTTCGTCGAGCAGACCCTCACCGAAGCGCCGCGCCAGCCCCGGGCGCGGCAGCGCGCGCAACCCGGCCAGCGTGTGCAGGCCCATGCCGTCGAACGCCTCGCGGCGCGCGCGCGCGCTGCCGGGCAGCCAGGCCGGCGCCGCATCGAGCAGCGCGGCCAGCGCGCGGCGCTGCGCCACGTGGGCGCCGCGGGCGGGCGTGCGCAGCGCCGGCGGAACGGCGCCGGACTCCGCCCCGCCGGGCGGCGACAGCGCCACCCAGCGCGCCAGCAGTGCCGCGCCCGCCGCGGTGGGTGCAGCCGCGACCTCGAGGCGGTGCCCCAGCGGCGCCAGCGTGGCCCCGAGCCGCGCCAGCAGCGCGTCGAGCCCGCCGAACAGGCGCAGGCACGAGCGCACCTCGAGCACGACGGTGGCCGGGTCGTCGATCGCCACCGCCGGCGTGAAGGCGAGCGCGGCATGGGCCACCGCCTGCAGCGCCGCCGCATCGCGGGCCGCATCGGCCGTGCCCGGCAGCAGCTCGGCGGCCAGGGCGAGCGCCGTGGCGCGCTTCATGCCCGGCCGGATGCCGCGCATCGCAGCAGCGGCATCGACATGGCTCACGCGCTGCCCGGCCAGCAGTGCCAGCGGACGCGCGCGCGCCTGCGCATCGAGCGTGGCCCGCCAGGATTCGAGCGGCAGCAGCGGCAGGTGCACGGCCAGCCAGAGCGGTACGGCAGCCGCAGCGGCCGCGGCAGGCGCAGCAGCGCCGGCCGGCGGCGGCACCGCACCGGGCGCGGCAGGGTCGGCAGCAGGCACCGCGGCCCCGAGGCGGCGGCTGCGGCGGTGCTTCATCGGACCGCCGCCGCGGCGCCGGGGACGCCGCGCGCGGCACCCGGCCGGCTCATGGCTGCTGGGCGACCAGGGGCCGTGCCGCTGCCGGCGCCGGCCCGGACGGCGCCCGGGCAGCCGCGGCACGGGCCTGTGCGGCAGGCGCGAGCGCCGACGGCAGCGCCAGGTCCAGCGGCTGCGCCAGCGGCGGACCGCGGCGCTTGAGCAGATGCACGCGCAGCGCGTCGGGCCCGGCGCTGCGCAGCACCAGCCGCAGGGGTGCCGCGCTCGGGCGCTGGCGCGCCTCGAGCCCGCGCAACAGGAAAGCCGGCCCGTCGTGGGCCTGCGCGGCCAGCTGCAGGCGGCGCAAGGCGTCGGCCGGCAGCCGCACCGGCAGCCAGGCCAGCGCGGCGCCGGCCTGGCCGCTGGCCAGCGCCTGCTCGAGCGCCCACAGCACGTCGGCGGCCGGCAGCGCAGCCCGCGCGGGACGGCCCGGTGCGATCCGGCTGCCAGGAGGCGTCCGCGGGCGCACCAGCACGAGCTGGCGCGTGCGGATGCCCAGCGCCTCCAGCACCCAGGCGCTGGGTTCGGCCGGCGGATCGAACCAAAGCACGCTGCCCCCTTGGGCCTGCTGCGCGGCGAGCGCCGGCGCCAGCAGGCGCAGTTCGCCGACGCCCGGGTGCGGCAGCAGCAGTTCGGTCAGCTCCCGAGCCGGCCAGCCGCCGCCGGGCAGCGCGGCATCGAGCGCGGCAAAGCCGCTCGGCCATACCGGCCCGCGCACGCGCGCCACCTGGCTGGCGCGCCACAACACCGGGTGCGGCAACTCGGGCGTCTCGGACGACGGCCGGGTGGTGCCCGGCGGCAGGACGGAAGGCGGCGGAGCAGGACGCACGACGGGAAACGCGAGGAGGAAATGACGCCAGGATACTGTACGTTCATACAGTATCTGCTGCAACTCCCTGCCCTTCCGCGCACCGGCGCGACCACGGCCGCTGCCGCGCAGTCAGGCCGCGAGCAGCGCCTGCACCCGGGTGCGCAGTCCCTGCGGCGTGACGTCGCCCGGCGCGAGCGCCGGCCCGGCGCTCAGCCCAACGCGGCTCCACAGCCCGCGCCGGAACGGCCGCGCCATCGCCCGACCCTTCTCGGCGCGCGAGAAGAAACTGCCCCACAGGTTGGTCAGCGCCAGCGGCACCACCGGCACCGGGTGCGTGGCCAGGATCTTCATCACGCCGCCCTTGAACTCGCCGAGCGAGCCGTCGCGCGTGATGCCGCCTTCGGGGAAGATGGCGAGCAGGTCGCCCTCCTCCAGCACCCGGCGCGCCTCGGCGAACGCGCGCTCGTACGTGGCCGGGTCGTCCTTTTGGGGCGCGATCGGGATCGCCTTGGCAAGCCGGAACAGCCAGCCGAGCACCGGGATCGCGAAGATGCGGTGGTCCATGACGAAGCGGACCGGCCGCGGGCTCGCCGCCATCAGCAGCACTGCGTCGACGAAGCTGACGTGGTTGCACACCAGGATGGCCGCGCCCTGCAGCGGGATGTGCTCGTCGCCCTGCACCCTGAAACGGTAGACCAGCCGCGACAGCATCCAGGCCAGGAAGCGCAGCAGGTACTCGGGCACGAGCAGGAAGACGTAGGCGGCCACCGCCGCGTTGGCCAGCCCCACCGCCAGGAAGACCTGCGGGATCGTGAAGCCCGCCTTCAGCAGCAGGCCGGTGAGCAGCGCGCTGACGATCATGAACAGCGCGTTCAGGATGTTGTTGGCGGCGATGATGCGCGCGCGGTGGCTGGGTGGGCAGCGCAGCTGGATCAGCGCGTACATCGGCACGCTGTAGATGCCGGCGAACAGCGAGAGCAGGAACAGGTCGGCCAACACGCGCCAGTGCATCGGCTGCGCGAGGAAGGCCCAGGCGCCCATCACCTCGGCCGGCGGCAGCGCGCGCGTGGCGAAGTACAGGTCGAGCGCGAACACCGTCATGCCGATCGCCCCCAGCGGCACGAGGCCGATCTCGACGTGCCGCCGCGACAGCAGCTCGCACAGCAGAGCGCCGCTGCCGATGCCGATGGAGAACACCACGAGCAGCAGCGAGGCCACCTGCGGGTTGCCGTGCAGCACGTCGCGCGCGAAGGCCGGGAACAGGCTCAGGAACACCGAGCCGAAGAACCACATCCACGAGATGCCCAGCAGCGAGCGGAACACCACCACGTTGCCGTGGGCGAGCTGCAGGTTGCGCCAGGTCTCGGTGAACGGGTTCCAGTTGATGACGAGGCCGGGGTCGGTGGGCGGCGAGAGCGGCACCGCGCGCGCCAGCAGCCAGCCGCCGATGGCCAGCGCCATGCAGGCGAAGGCCACGTAGTGCCCGCCGACGCCTGGCACGGCGATCAGCAGGCCGCCGGCCACCTGGCCGAGCAGGATGGCCACGAAGGTGCCCATCTCCACCATGCCGTTGCCGCCGGTGAGCTCGCGCTCCGACAGGTGCTGCGGCAGGTAGGCGAACTTCACCGGCCCGAACAGCGTGCTGTGCAGCCCCATCAGGAACACGCAGGCGAGGAGCGCCGGCACGTTCTGCACCCAGAAGCCCCAGCCGGCGAGCGCCATGATCGCGATCTCCAGCAGCTTCACCAGGCGGATCAGGGCACCCTTCTCGTGCTTGTCGGCGAGCTGGCCGCTGGTGGCCGAGAACAGCAGGTAGGGGGCGATGAACAGCGCGCCGATCACCAGGCCCGCCGTCGCCGGCGGCAGCCAGCCGACCTGGAGCTGGTAGGTGACCAGCACCGTGAACGCGAACTTGAAGAGGTTGTCGTTGCCCGCGCCGAGGAACTGCACCCAGAAGAATGGCGCGAAGCGGCGCTGGCCGAGCAGGGCGAACTGGCTGGAGTGGTCGGTACTCATGATCGGCAGCCGGGTCAGGGCCGGACGATTCTCGGCGCGCCCTGGGCCAGCCCGGCGCGCGGCAGCCAGGCGAACACCGAGTCGACCGTGACGGTTTCGATGCGATCGGAGAAGCGTTTGTCGTTCGGGTGGTCGTCGAAGGCGACGTGGGCCATGCCCGCGCGTGCGCCCAGGCGCGTGAAGGCGCCCAGCCGCAGGACGGTCGGCTCGTAGCTCCTGAACTGCAGCCAGGCCTGCGCCCGCTCGCGCGTCGCTGCCGCGGGCTCCATCGCGCCGACAAGCGTCTCCAGCACCCACTGGTTGCTCTGCTGGTAGCGCTGTGCCCAGGGATAGGCCACCATGTTGTAGCGCGGCTCGTGCCAGCGCGCCGCGGCCGCGTTGTCCCGGAGCAGCGGCAGCAGCCGCACCTGCGCCTCGGACGCGAGCGCGACAAAGGCGGCCTCGTAACGGTGCGGGTTGTCGAGGAAGAACTCGCCCAGGCCGTGGCGATACAGCGCGCCCTCGGCCGTGCCGCAGTGGTTGAGCTTGTGCAGCACGCGCCAGGGCGCGCCGGGCGTGTCGCCGCTGCGATAGGCGAAGCCCAGGTGCGACCAGCGCAGGCCGTAGCGCGACAGGTCCTGACCGGCACGCGCCAGCACCACCACCTGCTCGCCGGTGGCGTCGAGCGCACGCGCCGTGGCCGCCGCCAGCGCCATGCCCTGGGTGACAGCCGCCACCGGGGGTGCCCCGGTGTCGCAGGGCCGGCCGGCCTGCGCAGGGGCGGCCAGCGCGAAGGCAGCGCCCAGCAGCGCCGCCGCGATCAGGCCACGGGCATTCAGACGGGCCTTCATCGCGTCACGCGCTCGTTGTGCAGCAGGGCACGCCCGAGTTCGTTGGGGATGAAGGCGATGGCCGCGCCGGCTGCCGAGAGCACCCAGCCGGTGGACACCGTGGCGACCACCACAGCCGCCCCTACCGCCGCCGAGGCGTGGCCGGCGAACCGGACGCTGGCGCGGGCGCCGTCCGACGCACGCTCGAGAACCCACACGCTGCCCTCGGCGGATGCGGCCACCGAGACCACGGTGAAGGCGCCGGCGCCGGCCACCAGCAGTACCGGCGCGGCCACCGACACCGCCACGGGCAGCAGGGAAAGGGCGCTGCTGGCCTCCGAGGCGGTGACATGGGCGCGCGCCATCGGGGCGTGGCCGAGCGCGAGACCGACCGTCAACACGGCGGCCAGCACAGTCGAATGCAGGCGGAGCTTCGCAGACATGAGGAACTCCCGAACGCGGGGCGCACGGCCGCCGCGCACTGTGAACGGAACCAAGATGAAGGCCGGCGCGGCACCCGCCGCCCGGCGTCGCGAGTCAGTCGTCGCGCTGCAGGCGCGCCTCGGCCACGTCGGCCTCGTGCTTGTCGCGCAGCGTCTTGGCCAGCGTGAACACGGTCGAGATCAGGAACAGCCAGCCGACGAGCAGGAAGCCCTTGTAGGCCGGGTTGATGTCCATGCGCCACAGGCCCCAGCCGGTGAGCACCATCGCGAGGCCGAAGCCGGCCCAGACGACCAGACCGAAGAGCGGCGTGTCCACCTTGCCCACCGCGTTGTCGCGCACGAACTTGGCCAGCGCAAAGGCCGCCGACATGCAGAACACGTAGCCCATCACCATGAAGGCGCGGTCGAGCTCGTCACCTGGCAGCCAGGCCAGGCCGATGCCGCACAGCGTGACGGCCACCGCGAAGCTGATCCACACCTGCATCTGCCAGGCACGGGTGTCGCGCCGCACGATCACGGGACCTCTGGGATTCATGGACTACCTCGCGTCGCCCGCTGCGGGCTGTTGGACATGGGGCGGATATTCGACACCCGCCCGGTGACCGTCAAGGCGTTCGGTCGGCGTCCCGCCAGCCGGGGCCGGCGGTATCGCACAGCGAGCCCTAGTTCGACGACGACGCGGTGCCGGCCCTGCGCTCGAAGTGCAGCCGCGTGGCGAAGACCGCATCGGCCAGCGCCGCGCCGCCGCGGCGCAGCCGGCGTTTGAGGGCGAGGTCGAACAGCAGCGGGTTGGCCTCGCGCAGCGCCGCCAGCGCCGGCACGTCGGCCTCGGACAGCACGCGGGCGCCCTGCAGCTTGCCCAGGCTGACCAGCGGCTTCAGGCCGGGCAGCGGGTAGTCCGAGCCGTGCAGCAGCCGCGGGTGCCAGTGCCGCCGCGCGAGCAGCGCGTGCCACACCTCGGGACGGCGGTTGACCTGGAACACGGCCGAGATGTCGCCCAGCAACCGGTCGCCGTGGGCGCGCTCCTCCATCAGGCGCGCGAAGAGCTCGAAGGCCGGGACCTCGGGCGCCGAGGGCCGGTCGACGTCGGCCGCGTGGCCGAGCGAGGCGCAGTGGGCCACGATCACGCGCACGCCGCGCTCGAGCAGCGCGCGCACGTGCAGCGGGTTGACGAGGTCGTCGCGGCGCGCGCCGGGCACCGCCTTCTCCTCGCCGCAGTGCACCACCAGCGGCAGCCCGAGCGCGTTGGCGCGCTCGCCCAGGCGGGCGCTGCGGGGGTCGCGCAGGTCGATGTTCATCGAGCTCGGCAGCCACTTGACGGCCACCGCGCCGGCCTGGGCCGCCGCTGCCAGCGCGTCGAGCGCGTCTTCGCGGTACGGGTGGATCGACGCCACCCAGCCGAATCGCCCGGGCTGGGCGGCGGCCACGGCCGCGGTGTAGCGGTCGGGCACGTGGATGGTGGTGTGGGCGGCGTCCGGCCGGCCGTTGTCGTCATGGGCGCGCTCGAAGGCGAACAGCAGCCAGCGCGCACCGGCCGGGAACTGCGCCACCAGCCGCGCCAGCCGGTCGACGTACGCGCGGTCGATCGACGGCGCGTCGGCCGGCACGCAGGCGGCGTCGAGGATGACGCGCTTGCGCAGCCGCTCGATCAGGTTGAAGCCGCTCGTCAGGCTCGGGTGCAGCGTGCAACCCGAGCCGCTGTCGCCGTTGCCGAGCAGGTGGCAGTGCATGTCCCAGAGCTGCCCGGCGTCGAGGCCGTCGAGCGCGCGCGCCAGCATGTCGGCCGCGGAAGGCGGCAGCGCCTCGGCACAGTCGGTGGCCCAGGGCGCGGCCACGGCCGGCGGTGCGAACAGCGTGGCCACCGCGGCGCCGAGGCAGCAGCCGGCCTGCACGAGGAAGCGGCGCCGGCTGCCGAGGTAGGCGCCACCGTCGTCGGCGAGAGGATCGGGGAAGTCGTTCATGGCCAGGCGTGACTTCCTCCCGGTGTCGGCGGGAGGCGCGCAATGCTCGGCGCACGCCCCTGCGGCGCGCCAGCCTCGCGCTCCAGGTGGCTGCTAGTGTAGTGCGCGCCAAATCGTAGAACTTAATTGCCCCGGCATACTCCAAACCGCCCAGGAGGTGGGCGATGCGGGTTGCCAAGACGATCGAGTTGGATGCGCAGACGGACCGGGAACTGCGGGTGCTGTCGCAGCGCA
>JADCGP010000014.1 GCA_020248915.1 Rubrivivax sp.
ACAGGCCGGCGCGCACGCCGGCCCTGACTGTGATGAAGCCGGCGCAGGACTTCGACTCGACGAGAAGCGCCACCAGCTTGCTTGCTGCGTAGCCCGATGCCGCGGCGTTTGCATGACCAGGCGAGGTGCGGCCTAACGTTCGAGTTAACCCCGACCGTGGAGGTAGGTAGCGTAAGCCGGGTTGGCGACGATAGTACTGCTGGCGCCGGCCCGGCTTACGCTGCCTGCCGGAGCGGGTCGGGGGTTGAACGAGGGGTTAGGCCTCACCGAGGATCCGACCTGAAAGACGCTTCTCTCTCGCCACGATGGCGTCCACGACATCAAAGAGGTGCGGTTGGAGCTCAAGTGCCTGCGTGCGCTCCAGCGCTGGGCCAAAACGCGTGAGATCGAGACCAGTCTAAACTGCTTCCTCTGGTTGGAGAATCGAGTATTGGATGGAGTTCAAGTCAACATGCGCCGCGATGGAAATGACGCCCGGGAACAGGGTCTCGTCTTCTTCGAACAGCGCTAGCTTGACAACGAACCGGCCAGGGTGGCCCGCAGACCAGTTGTACCAGTAGGCCGCGACTGCCTCACTTTCCATAGTGAGCCAGCCGTGACCCCAAAACATCGGGCGCCCGCAGCAAGAACAGCGAGTTTCGATCTCTTCCCCTTCGGGCTCAGCGAGGGTGACTGAGGCGGAGGCATTCGGGAACTTGGGTGGATGCACGCAGCGGTTGGGTTGTGAGGCCTAACGTTCGAGTTAACCCTGACCGCGGAGGCAGGTGCTGTAAGGCCGGGCAGCGACGATGGTACACACTGGCGTTGCCCGGCCTTACAGCGCCTGCCGTAGCGGGTCAGGGTTGAACGAGGGGTTAGGCCGCACCGGCGAGGCGCGGAACATGGGCCTTCGCGATTGGTGTACTGACGAGGCTGGCATAGACGGCACGAGAAGCAGAGCCTTGCGTTCTATGCGGTTGGCTGGCGCTGTTTGGCCACCATCTTGATGTAGAAGACATGCTCGCGGAGCATTGGCAGATAGCAGAGGTTCAGCCAGTCGAGCGCGAGCCACCAGTTCGAACCGCACTCAAGTTCGATCTCTCCTTCCGGGATGACAAGCTGTGGGCTGCGCACGTGGTTCTGCATTTCGACGTGAACCTTGGCGCCACCCCGAACTTGCTGCAAGAGTTGCTGCTCGCCCTCACGAAGCGTGGTGACGCAGTGACCATCAACGAAAACACGTAAGTCGACCAGCTTGCCGAAGACGCCGGAGTTTCGAAGAATGCGAACTTGTGCCACAGGTTTGGAGCAGCCTTGGGGCTTGTTTGTGCGGCCTAACGTTGGAGCTGAGCCGACCGAGGAGGCAGGAGCCGACTGGCCGCGGAGGGACGCTGACAACGATGGCCCGGAGCGGCCAGGCGGCGCCTGCCGGAGCGGGTCGGCTCGAGCGAGCTGTTAGGCCGCATTCTGTGCGCAGCCGAGAGCAAGCGGAAGGGACGATGCGCAAGCGGCCAGGGAGAACAGCACGTGCGGACCCGCAGCCCAAGACCAGCGACGCGTCGCTGACGCGCTGCAGCTCCGAGCCGCGGCGCCGCGGACCTTGAACCCCATGCTCGCAGCCCTGCGCTGAGCTTCGCCGCCCCCGGCGCTGCCGACGGTGGCGAACCACTCGCCGCGCGTAGCGGCGCCAAGGCTGTTAGGACAGGCCGGCGCGCACGCCGGCCCTGACCGTACTGAAGCCGCCGCAGGACCTCGACGCGACGACAAGCGCCACCAGCTTGCTTGCTGCGTAGCCCGATGCCGCGGCGTTTGCATGACCAGGCGAGGTGCGGCCTAACGTTCGAGCTAACCGGCCCGCGGAGGCAGGACGCCTTGGCCCGGGCTGAGAAAATGTACCGCGTACCTCAGCCCGGGCCAAGGTGGCCTGCCGTAGCGGGTCCGGTTGAGCGAGGGGTTAGGCCTCAGTGGCGGACGACTCATTGGAGTAGGCGGTTCTTCAGCTCTGATCCCAGGCTTCCACGGCAAGCAAGACTTCCGGGGGAAGCGACTTCAATCTCTCGATGTCGATCTTCGCTTCTCCAGTCCAGTTTGGCGGCAGGAAGTAGTCATCACCGATCACGGGCGGTGAGGTGCGACTTGGGACACCCTGCTGCAGTACGTGTGAAAGAGTTGCGGCCGGAACAACGTAGCGGTTCGGGTAGCCGTTTCCTCCCAAGTCAACAGCTTGCCCAAGGTTGCACAACTGCTCGATCCACTTGGTTCCACCCAGTCCGGTCTTCCAACTTGCAAGTCGTGCCGAGTCTTCCAGCTTCATGCCGGCGACCAAGATCCGCTGCGGGTAGATCACGAAGTACCAGCCGAGCATAGGATGTTCGTTTCTGAGGCCTAACGTAGAGCTAAGCGGGAACCGACGGCGGGGCGCCAGGCCCGGGCTGGCGAAAATGTACCGCGTACCGCCAGACCGGGCCTGGTGGCCTGCCGTTGGGGCGCCGCTTGAGCGCCGGGTTAGGCCTCAGGTTCTTGCTCCTGCTTGCTCTTAAGTAGCGTGCGCCGGCCCTCATGAGTGAACTCAACGATGCGGCCGCCGCTTCTAACGTTCATTCGCTTGGAAATCAATTCTCGACGTTCGAGTTCTCCGATATCAAACTGCACTTGTACTTTGGGCTGCTCTGACATCTGAACAAGTTCAAGCTCCGGCACTGAGCCCCCAGCCTTCTCGAGGAGCGCGAGGACCTGCAACTGAGATGGTTCGAGCTTGTCGTAGAGCTTTTCTGCAGTGGAAAGCGGTTTCGTCGCGTCTTTGGTGTTTCGCGCGTCTAGGGCAGCGTTCAGGCGTGCAATCTCTTCACTCAGTCGTTCGATCGATTCCTGACTTTTCCGCTCATGTTCAACGTATTCAGAACGGAGCGCCCTTGATTCTTCTAGGGTTAGCAGCGTCTCTTCCGATATGGTCTGCCTCAAGCGATTTGCTGCTCGCTGCTGGCGTAATGTGAATCCATAGACCTGTCTTGCTGGATAAGGATAGACAAAAACATAGATCAGTGTAGTCAATAACGGGTAGAGAATTCCCTTTGCGATAATGCTTGCTGTGTCCGGAAATACGAAGGTATGTATGAGCGTGAATGTCTGAGTCACTCCAGCATCGGAGAATAGTATGACTAGAAATTTCCAGTTCCACAGGCACCAGGAGACCAGAAAGCCCCCGATTAAAGGGCTTGCTAGTCGCTCTGCAAGCGTGCTTCTGGTTGTTTGAAGAATCTCGTTGAGCATAATGCTTGTTCTGAGGCCTAACGTGTTTTCGACAACAGCCGCTCAAGCAGCCATTTGCCCACATGTTGCCACCGGTAGGCATGTGTGGGTAGGGGTGGATCGGCAGTTGCCTACGGCGTGACGATGCGATCGCGCAGGTTGAGGATGGTGGCCACGCGGCGGGGCAGGAGCCAGGTTCGGGTCGGGTCGTGCCAGCTGCCGCCGGCGGCCTGGATCATGGCCGCCAGGGCGCGGTCTTGCGGGCGGATGCGCAGGTGCACCATCGGCCGGCTGCGCGGCTGGATGGGCACGCTGTCGACCAGCAGTTCCACGGTCACGTGCCGCACCTTGCCGCGCGCGTCGGCGCGGTGGCGCACGCAGACGAGGGCGCTGCCGTAGCGGCGCGCGAGCGCGATGGCGCCGCGGTCGTCGGGGCGCAGGGTCTTCAGCACGCGATAGCGGTCGCGTGCGGGGCGGCGGGCGCTGCTGCCGTTGCCGCCCTGGTTGGCGCCTCGCGTCGGCGCGCCGCTTCTTTCGGCCATCGCTGCTGCTCCTCGGTGGGGCGGGGTGAGGTCACGGTCGCGGTCGCGTCCTGCCGGCTTGCCGGCTTGCCGGGTGGATGCCATCCTCGCCCGCCAACGTTCCTCCACCCTTTCGGGCGGGTTGTTGCCGTCGCCTCCTCGTGTCATGATACTGGACAAATAAACAGTATCGGGTGGGCCTGATGGGCCTGATGGGCCTGATGGGCCTGATGGGTTCGCAGGCCGCCCGGGGGAGCATCGATGAGCGATCAGTCCGGTTCCGATGGCGGCGGCGCGCAGGGGCCGCGCCTGCTCGAGCAGTTGCGCCGGCACATCCGGGCGCTGCACTACAGCCTGCGCACCGAGCATGCCTACGTGCATTGGGTGCGCGCCTTCGTCCGCTTCCACGAAATGCGCCACCCGGCCGCCATGGCGCGCGACGAGGTCGAGCAGTTCCTGGGCTGGCTGGCCAACGACCGGCAGGTGTCGGCCGCCACGCACCGGCAGGCGCTGTCGGCGCTGCTGTTCCTCTACCAGAAGGTGCTGCGCATCGAGCTGCCCTGGCTGCACGACATCGGCCGCCCGCGGTCCGATCGTCGGCTCCCGGTGGTGTTGTCGCCCGACGAGGTCGAGCGCGTGCTCCAGGCGCTCGACGCCGGCCGCGGCCCCGACGGTGCCGCCGCGGCGCATGGCCTGATCGGCCGGCTGCTCTACGGCACCGGGATGCGCCTGCTCGAAGGCCTGCGCCTGCGCGTGAAGGACATCGACTTCGAGCGCCGCGCCATCGTCGTGCGCGAGGGCAAGGGCGCGCAAGACCGTGTGGTGATGCTGCCGGCAGCGCTGCACGCGCCGCTGCAGGCGCAGCTGCTGCGCTCGCACGAGTGCTGGCAGGCCGACCGCGCCGCAGGCCTGGCCGGGGTCCACCTGCCGCACGCGTTGGCGCGCAAGTACCCGCGCGCGGCCGCCTCGTGGGCCTGGCACTGGGTGTTTCCGCAGCCGGCCGCGTCGGTCGATCCGCGCACCGGCCTGCGGCGGCGGCATCATGTGCTCGACGTCACCTTCCAGCGCGCGTTCCGCCGCGCGGTCGATGCGGCCGGCCTCGCCAAGCCGGCCACGCCGCACAC
Source organism: Rubrivivax sp. (assembly GCA_020248915.1). Lineage (GTDB taxonomy): Bacteria > Pseudomonadota > Gammaproteobacteria > Burkholderiales > Burkholderiaceae_C > Rubrivivax. Next base: position 4,874 of record JADCGP010000014.1, read on the forward strand.
GCTGCGCCACTCGTTCGCCACGCACCTGCTGCTGGCCGGCTACGACATCCGCACCGTGCAGGAGCTGCTCGGCCACGCCGACGTGGGCACGACGATGATCTACACGCACGTGCTGCGCCTGGGCGGTGGCGCTGTGCGCAGCCCGCTCGACCTGCTGGGTTCGCTGGGCGCATTCCCGCCCGCCGTGCCGGGCGGTCGGCCACCGCCCGTTTCAGCGGGCGACGCTTGGTCCCCCGTTTCAGCGGGCGACGCCTGGGCTCCCGGTTCAGCGGGCGATGCATGGCCTCCCGCAGCGCCGGGTGATGCCTGGCCCCCCACTGCAGCGGGCGACTCCTGGCCGCCCACTGCATCGGGCGATCCCCGTCCCGCCGCTGCGCCAGGCGGTCGTGGCCGCCGCGATGGCGGTGGCCGCGGCGTCCGCGAACCCTCCACCCCCTGGCCTGTCGTCGCGCCATGCTTGCGGCCTACGCCGAGCTTGCCTGCCGCAGCAACTTCAGCTTCCTGACCGGCGCCTCCCACCCCGAGGAGCTGGTGGCGCGCGCCAAGGCGCTGCGCTACGCGGCGCTGGCCATCACCGACGAGTGCTCGCTCGCCGGCGTCGTGCGCGCGCACACCGAGGCCGTTCGGCTCGGTCTGCCGCTGGTGGTGGGCGCGCAGATGCGGCTCGCGCCGCCCGGGGCCGCGTCCGCGCCGGGGCCTGCGCCATTGCGCGAGCCCGCGCCCGCGCCAGGGCCAGCGCCAGGGCCAGGGCCGGCGTCAGCGTCCGCACCCGCCCCTGCAATCGCACCCGCACCCGGCGCGCGCCTCACGCTGCTGGCGATGTCGCGTCGCGGCTACGGCAACCTGTCGCAGTGGATCACGCTGGCGCGGCGGCGCGCGTCCAAGGGCGGGTACCTGGCCCACGCGTCCGATCTCGAGGGCCGGGTGCCGCACCTGCCGGTGCTGGCCGGCCTGCCCGACTGCCTGGCGCTGCTGCACGCCGACGCCGCGCTGCTGCAGGGCGGCACGCCCTTCGAGACGCTGCTGGCGCAGGCGCTGTGGCTCAAGACCTGGTTCGGCGGCGGGGCCGACCGGCCCGGCGGCCGCGCCGCGCTCGCGCTCGCGCGCCACCTCGGGCCGCACGACGCGCTGCTGGCCGACGCCGCGCAGCAGGTGGCCGCGCTCACCGGCCTGCCCATCGTCGCGGTGGGCGACGTGCTGATGCACGCCCGCTCGCGCAAGCCGCTGCAGGACGCGCTCACCGCCACGCGCCTGGGCTGCACGGTGGCCGAGGCCGGCTTCGCGCTCGAGCCCAACGCCGAGGCCCACCTGCGCTCGCGCGCGCGCCTGGCGCAGCTGTTCCGGCCCGAGTGGATGGAGGCCTCGGTGGCGCTGGCCGCACGCTGCGCCTTCTCGCTGGCCGAGCTGCGCTACGAGTACCCGCGCGAGATCGTCCCCGACGGCCACACGCCCGCCTCGTGGCTGCGGCACCTCACCGAGGAGGGTGCGGCGCGCCGCTTCGCGCACCTGCCCGGGGGCACGCCGGCCGCCGTGCGTGCCACGCTCGAGCACGAGCTCGCGCTGATCGCGCAGCTGCAGTACGAGCCCTACTTCCTCACCGTGGCCGACCTCGTGGCCTGGGCGCGCGGCCAGGGCATCCTGTGCCAAGGCCGCGGCAGCGCGGCCAACTCGGCGGTGTGCTACTGCCTGGGCGTCACCGAGGTCGATCCCTCGCGCATGAGCCTGCTGTTCGAGCGCTTCGTCTCGGCCGAGCGCAACGAGCCGCCCGACATCGACGTCGACTTCGAGCACCAGCGTCGCGAGGAGGTGATCCAGTACGTCTACCGCAGGTACGGCCGCCACCGTGCCGCGCTCACGGCGGTGGTCATCAGCTACCGCCCGCGCAGCGCGCTGCGCGATATGGGCCGCGCGCTCGGCATCGACCTCGACCGCATCGACGCCGTCGCCAAGGGCCAGCACTGGTTCGACGGCCGCAGCGTCCAGCCCGAGCGGCTGGCCGAGCACGGCTTCGACCCCGGGTCGCCCCTGTGCAGGCTGTGGATCGAGCTCACCGGGCAGCTGATCGGCTTCCCGCGCCACCTCAGCCAGCACCCCGGCGGCTTCGTGATCGCGCGCGACGACCTGGCGCAGCTGGTGCCGGTGGAGAACGCCGCGATGGAAGGCCGCAGCGTCATCCAGTGGGACAAGGACGACCTCGACGCGCTCGGGCTGCTGAAGGTCGACCTGCTCGCGCTCGGCATGCTCTCGGCCATCCGGCGCGCGCTCGACTTCGTGGCGCTCAAGCAGCACGGCCCGGCGCCGGGCCGCGGCTTCCGCATGCAGGACGTGCCGGCCGAGGACCCGGCCACCTACGAGATGCTGTGCCGCGGCGACAGCGTCGGCACCTTCCAGGTCGAGAGCCGGGCGCAGATGAGCATGCTGCCGCGCCTGCAGCCGCGCAGCTTCTACGACCTCGTCATCGAGGTCGCCATCGTGCGGCCGGGGCCCATCCAGGGCGGCATGGTGCACCCCTACCTGCGCCGCCGCAGCGGCGAGGAACCGGTGGAGTACCCGAGCGACGAGGTGCGCCGCGCGCTCGAGCGCACGCTCGGCGTGCCCATCTTCCAGGAGCAGGTGATGCAGCTCGCCATCCTGGCCGCCGACTTCACCCCCGGCGAGGCCGACCAGCTGCGCCGCGCGATGGCGGCCTGGAAGCGCAAGGGCGGCCTCGGCCCGTTCCACGAGCGGCTGGTCGGCCGCATGGTGGCCAAGGGCTACTCGCGCGAGTACGCCGAGCGCATCTTCCGGCAGATCGAGGGCTTCGGCGAGTACGGCTTCCCCGAGAGCCACGCCGCGAGCTTCGCATTGCTGGTCTACGTCAGCGCGTGGCTCAAGTGCCACCACCCCGACGCCTTCCTGGCCGCGCTTCTGAACAGCCAGCCCATGGGCTTCTACGCGCCGGCGCAGCTGGTGCGCGACGCGCGCGAGCACGGCGTCGAGGTGCGGCCGGTGTGCGTGCTGCGCAGCCAGGCCCAGACGACGCTCGAGTCCGATGCCGGCGCGGCGGCCGCGAAGGCGGCGGATGCGGCCTGCCGCGAGGCGGGCGCCGTGCCCGGCCTGCTGCCGGTGCGCCTGGGCTTCGACCGCATCGCCGGCCTGCCGGCCGAGGTGGCTGCGCGCATCGTTGCCGCGCGCGCGCAGCGGCCGTTCGACGGCACCGAGGACCTGGCCCGCCGCGCGCAGCTGGACGCGCGCGCGCTCGCGCTGCTGGCGCAGGCCGATGCGCTGGCGCCGCTCACCGGCCACCGCCACCAGGCGGCCTGGAGCGTGGCCGGCATCGACACCCGCGCCACCGCGATGCTGGCCCGCACGCGCACGCACGAAGCGGCGGCCGAGCTCGCCGCGCCCGGCGCCGCCGCCACCGTGCTGGCCGACTACCGCAGCCTGGGCCTGAGCCTGGCGCAGCACCCGGTGGCGCTGCTGCGCGACGAGCTCGCGGCCTTCAAGGTGCAGCCCGCCGCCGTGCTGCGCGGCTACCCGGCGGGGCGCCTGGCGCGCGCCAGCGGCCTCGTCACCCACCGCCAGCGCCCCGAAACAGCCCGCGGCGTTGTCTTCGTCACCCTCGAAGACGAGACCGGCGCCGTCAACGTGATCGTCTGGCCCCAGGTGGCCGAGGCGCAGCGCCGTGCGCTGCTGGCCTCCACGCTGCTCACGGTGTATGGCGTGTGGCAGTCCGAGGGCGCACCCGGCCGCGAGGTGCGCCACCTGGTCGCCCGGCGCCTGGTCGACCACTCGGCGCTGCTGCATGGCCTCGCAGCGCGGAGCCGCGATTTCCGCTGAGATGCCGCGCACTCCTCCCCGGATGCTGCCGGCGTGGCAGCGGGCATGCCGGTGCTGCGACGAAGCTGCCGGTGCTGCTGCTGCGACTGGTGCGCCGGGCCCGCGAGTATGGCCGCCACCGCGATGCACCGAACCGCGACCCGGGAGTCGCGAGCCGCGAACAGCGAGCCGCGAGCCGCGAGCCGCGAGCCGCGAACAGCCGGTCGCGCCTGCGCGGCGGGAGGCCCGTGGCCGGCGTGCCGTAGGGAGTGCCGAGGAGCACAGGTCCGGGGCGGTCGCGCTTCAGCTTGCTGAAGCGCGCTCCATGACTGACTCGCGGCATCTGTCCGAGCGGAGCGCCGCTTGCGGCGCGCAGCGAGTTATGCCGCGCCGCCCCGGACCGAGCACCGCAGGGCAGCCCGCGCGCAGCGCGGGCCGCTCCATCCGGCACGCCGGCCGCGGGCCTCCCGCCGCGCACGCTCCCAGGTGGCACGCGACGGCGCAACCACTTGCCAGGCGACGGCACAGCGACGTCGCACGCGACGGCACAACGGCGTCGCACGCGACGGCACAACGGCGTCGCACGCGACGGCACAACGGCGTCGCACGCGACGGCACAACGACGTCGCACGCGACGGCACAATGCGCCGACCTCCGGAGGACACACCCCGATGAACGCCCCGTTGCCGCTGCCCGCGCTCGACGACATCCGCGCCCACGAGGACGAGATGGTGGCCATCCGCCGGCGCATCCACGCCCAGCCCGAGCTCGCCTTCGAGGAGCGCGCCACCAGCGACCTCGTCGCCCAGTGCCTGCAGCGCTGGGGCTACGACGTGCACCGCGGCCTGGGCGTCACCGGCGTCGTCGGCACGCTGAAGGCGGGCACCGGCACCCGCCGCATCGGGCTGCGCGCCGACATGGACGCGCTGCCGATCGCCGAGGCCACCGGCAAGCCCTGGGCCAGCCAGGTGCTCGGCAAGATGCACGCCTGCGGTCACGACGGCCACACCGCGATGCTGCTCGCCGCCGCGCGCCACCTCGCCGCCACCCAGCGCTTCGACGGCATCGTGCACCTCGTGTTCCAGCCGGCCGAGGAGGGCCTCGGCGGCGCCAAGCGCATGCTCGACGACGGCTTCCTCGACCTCTTCCCGGTGGAGGCCATCTTCGGCATGCACAACTCGCCCGGCCGCCCGGCGGGCCGCTTCATCGCCCACGCCGGCCCCACGATGGCCAGCGGCGACACCTGCATCGTCAAGATCCGCGGCACCGGCGGCCACGGCGCGATGCCGCACCGCGCCACCGACGCCGTGGTGGCCGCCAGCAGCTTCGTGATGGCGCTGCAGACCATCGTCTCCCGCAACGTGCCGCCGCTCGAGGCCGGCATCGTCAGCGTCGGCGCCTTCCTGGCCGGCGACGCGCCCAACGTCATCCCCGGCGAGGTCGAGCTGCGCCTGACCGTGCGCGCCTTCAGCGCCGCGGTGCGCGACCTGCTCGAGCGCCGCATCGGCGAGATCGCGCGCGCGCAGGCCGAGAGCTTCGGCTGCACCGCCGACGTCAATTACATCCGCCGCTACCCCGTGCTCGTCAACCACCCGCGCGAGACGGCCTTCTGCGCCCAGGTCGTCCGCGACTGGCTCGGCCCCGAGGGCCTGCTCGACGCCGAGCCCGTCAGCGCCAGCGAGGACTTCGCCTTCTTCCTCGAGCGCATCCCGGGCTGCTACGTCTTCATCGGCAACGGCGAGGGCGACGAGGGCGGCTGCATGGTGCACAACCCCGGCTACGACTTCAACGACCGCTGCCTGTCCACCGGCGCCACCTACTGGGTCAAGCTGGTCGAGAGCTACCTGAAGCCCCCGGCCACCTGAACCCCTGCCGGCACCACCCCGGAGCGCCCTGGCGTACCCGGGAGTCCCGCGCACGCGGCGCGCCCCGCGGCCTTGCGCAGCGGACCTCCTGAACCGCCCCGCCGCTGCGGTTGCGGCAAGGGCGGCTGCGGGCCCCGTGCCCTGCGCGTGGGTGGCGCCGAGCATCGCAGGCCCCTTGGCCGGCGCGCGCAGCGCGCCCCCCGGCGCCGCAGCCCTGCGCCACAATTCCGCCATGAGCGCACAAGCCATCACCGACGAACTGCGCCGCTGGATCGTCGCCCAGGCCGAGGCCGGCTGCCGACCGCAGGACGTGCTCGATGCCATGAAGGCCAGCGGCTGGCAGGAAGACATCGCCATCGAGGCGATGGAACGCACGCTGACCGAGCGTCTGGCCGAGATGAGCGAGGCGCGCGCCGACCCGCTGCCGCCCGCCGTGCCCGTGCCCGGCCCGCCGCCCGGCGTGCTGCTGAGCGCCGGCGGCCGCCAGGTGCAGGTGGTGGCCGCGATGGCGCTGCCGCGCGTGGTGGTCTTCGGCGGCCTGCTTGGCACCGATGAATGCCAGGCGCTGATGGAGGAGGCGCGGCCGCGCCTGGCGCGCTCCGAGACCGTCGACAACGCCACCGGCGGCAGCGAGGTCAACGCCGCGCGCACCAGCGAGGGCATGTTCTTCGAGCGCGGCGAGACCCCGCTGATCGACCGCATCGAACGGCGCATCGCCGACCTGCTGGGCTGGCCCGTCGAGCGCGGCGAGGGCCTGCAGATCCTGCGCTACCGGCCCGGCGCCGAGTACAAGCCGCACCACGACTACTTCGACCCGCGCTACGCCGGCACCCCCAAGATCCTCGAGCGCGGCGGCCAGCGCGTGGCCACCGTCGTGATGTACCTGAACACGCCCGAGGGCGGCGGCTCCACCACCTTTCCCGACGTCGGCCTGGAGGTCGCGCCGGTGCAGGGCAACGCCGTGTTCTTCAGCTACGACCGCGCCCACCCGGCCACGCGCACGCTGCACGGCGGCGCGCCCGTCACCGCCGGCGAGAAGTGGGTGGCGACGAAGTGGCTGCGCGAGGGCGAGTTCCGCTGAGCCGGGGACCCTGGCGCCCTCGGCGGCGGCAGCGCCGCGCCTGCGTGCCCGCCCGAAATGCCCGCCCGGGTTGACCAGCCGGCGTGGCCGCCCGGACTGACTGCCCGACCGTCCTGCCCGGCGTCTTCTCAGCGCACCAGCACCAGCGCGGCCGCGGCTGCCGCGATGCCCGCTGCCAGCGTGGCCGCCACGCGCACGCCGTAGCCGCCGCCGCCCACCGCGAACGCGAGCACGCCGCGCGACACGGAGTTGACGCCGATGGCCAGCAGCGCCGCGTCGACGGCTGCGGGCGTGTCGATGCGGCCTGCGGCGTGCAGCGCCGCCTGCGCCCCCACGGCGGCGTGGGCGTCGGCCAGTGCAGCCAGCGCCGTGCCCACGAGGCGGCCGTTGCTGCCGAAGGCCTGCTGCGCCCAGCCGACCCCCATCGCGATCACGGCCAGCGCGAGCGCCACCAGTGCGGCCTCGCGCAGCCGCAGCGGGCCGCGCTGCCCGCCGGCGGCCAGCCCCGGTCTGCCACTCTTGTGGCCGCCCGCGCCGTCACCCGCGCCGTCACCCGCGCCGTCGCCCGTGTCGTGTCCACGGACACCGCCCGGCCGTCCCGGCTGCCGGGCGTGCGGCCCGACCTGCGGCGCCGCGCCGGCATCGCCCTGGCGCAGCACCAGCAGGCCGGCGCCGAGCGTGACGGCGGCCGCGCACAGCGCCGGCACGGCCAGCGCCTGCGCGGCCTCGGGGGCCAGCATGGCCATCATCGCCAGCGCCTGCACCCAGGTCGCCAGGGCCGAGAAGATGGCGCCGGCCGCGCGCGAGGGCACCTCCGCCGGCACCTCGCGCGCCCCGGCACCCATCGAGGCCACCGTCGCCGTGCTGGAGACGAAGCCCGAAGCCAGGCCGGCCAGTGCCAGCCCGGTGCGCGGCCCGAGCCAGCGCAGCGCCACGTGGCCGGCCGCCTGCAGCAGCAGGATCAGCAGCAGCAGCAGCAGCAGCGAGCGCGGGGCAATGCCCGCCAGCCACGGCGCCGGCGCCGCCGGCACCAGCGGCAGCAGCACCAGCGCGAGCGCTGACACGAGCAGCGCATCGCGCAGCTCGGCCTCGCTGAGCAGCGTGGTGGCGAAGCGGTGCAGCCGCTCGCGTGCGGCCAGCACCACCGCCAGCACCACCGCCACCGCGGCGGCCAGGGTCGGCACCCGCATCGCCAGCACGCCGATCAGGTACGTGGCCAGCAGCGCCAGTTCGGTCGTCAGGCCGGGGTCGTCGCCGGGGGTGCCGGCCGCCGCCTGGCGCCCGAAGCGGTAGGCCAGCGCGACCAGCGCCGCCACCAGGGCCGCGCCCACGGCCACCAGCCACGGCTGCTCCAGCGCCTGTGCCAGCGCACCGGCCAGCGCCGCCACCGCGAAGGTGCGGATGCCCGCGGCGGCCTGCGCTCCCGCGGGTCCGCGGCGCCGCTTGCGCCGCTCGCGTTCCAGGCCGATCAGCAGCCCGCAGCCCAGCGCCACCGCCAGCCCGGGCGCGAGCGCGCGCCAATCGCCGTCGGCCAGCGCGCTCCACGCGGCGTCGGGTGGCGCCGTCACGCCTCGACGGTCTGGCCGTAGCCGGCCACGGCCACGCCGCGCCAGCCCAGCCGGTCCTGCAGCGCGGTGCGCAGCCCGTCGGCGGCATCGGGCTCGCCGTGCACGACGAAGGTGCGCCGCGGCGGCTGCGGCAGGGTGCGCAGCCAGTCGAGGATCTCGCCCTGGTCGGCGTGCCCCGAGAACCCTTCCAGCGAGTGCACCGAGGCGCGCACCGGGACCATCTCGCCGTGGATCTTGACCTCGCGCTCGCCCGCCACCAGGCGCGCGCCGCGGCTGCCGCCCACCTGGAAGCCCGCGAACACGATCGCGTGGCGCGGGTCGGGCGCCAGCGCCTTGAGGTGGTGCAGCACGCGGCCGCCGGTGGCCATGCCGCTGGCCGAGATGATGATCCGCGGGTAGCGCGCCGCCGACACACGGATCGATTGCGCCGCATCGGCCACCACGCGCACGCCGTCCAGCAGCCCGGTCATCTCGCGCGCGCTCACGCGCAGCGCGCGCTGGTGGCGCCGGTACAGCGCGGTGGCCTCGGTGGCCATCGGGCTGTCGAGGAAGATGGGCAGCTTGTCGGGGATGGCGCCCATCCGCCGCAGCCGCTGCAGCACGAGCAGCAGCGCCTGCGCGCGGCCCACCGCGAAGGCCGGCAGCAGCACCGAGCCGCCGCGCTCGGCGGCGGCACGCACGATGCCGGCCAGCACCTCGGGGCCGTCGGCCGCCGGATGCAGCCGGTTGCCGTAGGTCGACTCCACCAGCAGCACGTCGCACGGCGGTGCGGGCTGCGGCGGCGGCATCAGCAGGTCGTCGCGGCGGCCCAGGTCGCCCGAGTAGAGCAGCCGCGACGTGCCGTCGACCAGCGTCACGGCACAGGCGCCCAGCAGGTGTCCCACCGGCGTCAGCTGCACGCGGCTGCCGCCGATGCGCAGCTCGCGCCCCACCGGCAGCGGCTTGAGCTGCGCGATCGCGCGTCGCGCGTCGGCCTGCGTGTACAGCGGCAGTGCCCGCTCGTGGCGGCTGTAGTGGTAGCGGTTGGCGCGCCGCGCGTCCTCTTCCTGCAGGTGCGCGCTGTCCAGCAGCAGCACCGCGGCCAGCTCGCAGGTGGCCGGGCTGGCGTGGATCGGGCCCCGGAAGCCGTGGCGCACCAGGGCCGGCAGCCAGCCGCTGTGGTCGAGATGGGCGTGGCCGAGCACCACCGCATCGAGCTCGCCGAACTGCGGCGGGCACTGCCAGTTGCGCTCGCGGTGCAGCTTCCAGCCCTGGAACATGCCGCAGTCGAGCAGGATGCGGCGGTCGCCGGCCTCGACGAGGTGGCGCGAGCCGGTCACGCCGTCGGCGGCGCCCAGGAAGGTGATTTTCACGGTGCCCCCATCTCCTGCAGTGCGGCCGAGTCGAGCACCCGCACGCCCGGGCGACCCTCGGCCACCGCGGCCAGCAGCGCACGGGCCACGCGCTCGGCGGGCACCGGGCGCCACGCCTTCGGGATCAGCCCGGCCAGCGGCCGCGCGAGCGCGAGCGCGAGCGCCTCCCCGCGCCGCGCCGGCTGCCCGAGTGCGCTGCGCTCGCCGTCCAGCAGCGAGGGCCGCGCGATCACGAGACTCGGCAGTCCGAGCGCGCCGAGCGCGGCCTCGGCCTCGCCCTTGACGCGGCTGTAGAAGTTGGACGAGCGCGCATCGGCGCCGAGCGCCGACACCACGCCCAGACGCCGCACGCCCGCGGCCTGCGCGGCGCGCGCGAAGGCGAGCACGGCGTCGAAGTCCACCGCGCGGAATGCCGGCTGCGAGCCGGCCGCCGCGATCGTGGTGCCGAGCGCGCAGTAGGCCTCCTCGGCCGGCGGCAGCGCGGGCAGGGCGGCGAAGTCCACCACGTGCACCGTGCAGCCGGGCGGCGGCGCGGCGAGCGGCCGCCGCACCAGCAGGTGCAGCGGCCCGGGCCCGCGCCACAGCCGCGCGATCTCGCGCCCGACCAGGCCGGTGGCGCCGGCGAGCAGGGCGCTCATCGGCGACGTGCCGGCCGGGCGATGGCGTTGCGCATGAGGCGGAGCGTAAACGATCGGCGGCTGCCCACGGCAAGCCACGAGCCGCGAGCCGCGAGCCGCGGGGCACGGGGACTTGAATCGTGCCGGTCCGGCCCCTACATCCTGGACATCGCCGGCGCGCTGTGCCGGTGCCGCGTCCCCAGCCCCAAGGAGCCACGCATGTTCCACCGCAGCCTGTTCCCGCGCGACCTGTTCGCCGAAGTCGACCGCCTCGCGCGCGAGGTGCAGCACTCGCTCGACCTGTCGCCCAGCATCCGCGGCGCGGCGCGCGGCGGCTTTCCGGCGCTCAACATCGGCAGCACGCCCGATGCGGTCGAGATCCAGGCCTTCGTGCCCGGCCTCGACCCGTCGGCGATCGACATCCAGCTCGACCGCGGCGTGCTCACCATCGCCGGCGAGCGGCCTGCCGCGCGCCCGGCCGCCGACGGCCGCACCACGGTGCATGTCGACGAGCGTTTCAGCGGCCGCTTCCGGCGCGTGGTCAGCCTGCCCGACGACATCGACCCCGAGGGCGTCGGCGCCGAGTATCGCGACGGCGTGCTGCGCGTGAGCGTCAAGCGGCGCAGTGCGGCCCAGCCGCGCCGCATCCAGGTCCAGTGAACCCGAGGAGCCCGACGATGAGCCTGATCCCCGCTGCCGCGCCCGCACAGGGCGTGCCCGCCGCCGGCCGCGAGCCGGCCCTGCTGCCCCCGGTGGACGTGATCGAGGACGCCGGCGGCATCACGCTGCACGCCGACCTGCCCGGCGTAGGCCGCGAGCAGCTCGAGCTGCGCGTCGAGGGCGACACGCTGACGATCGAGGGCGTGCTTGCGCTGCCCCGGCGCCAGGGCCTCGAGCCGCTGCACGCCGAGGTTCCGATCGCCCGCTACCGGCGCGCCTTCACGCTGAGCCGCGAGCTCGACCCCGGCCGGATCGGCGCCGAGCTCGCCCACGGCGTGCTGCGGGTGCGGATCCCGAAGGCCGCGCACGCGCAGCCGCGCCGGATCGAGGTCCGCGCGGGCTGACGGCCTGCGCCGGCCCGCAGCGGCCCGCAGCGGGCCGCACCGGCCGGAGCCCGCTCAGCGGAACTGCGCGAGCGCGCGCTCCAGCGCCATCGTGAACGGCCCCTGCAGCGCCGGCAGCGTGAGCAGCATGCCGACCAGGCCCACGGTCAGCGTGACGGGGAAGCCGATCGCGAAGATGTTGATCTGGGGCGCCACGCGCGAGATCGCGCCCAGCACCAGGTTCACGAACAGCAGCATGGTCACCATCGGCAGCGCGATCCACAGCCCGGTGGAGAACAGCTCGGCGCCCCAGCGGTGCGGCGCGGTGCGCTCCAGGAAGGCGAAGGGCTCGGGTCCGACCGGGAAGGCCGAGAAGCTGGCCACCAGCGCCGCCACCACGAGCAGGTGGCCGTTGGCGACGATGAACAGCCAGGCGATGGTCGTGCCGAAGAAGCGGCTGGTGGCCGTCGAGGTCGACGCCGACAGCGGATCGAAGAAGGCGGCGAAGTTCAGGCCCATCTGCAGCCCGACCAGCTCGCCTGCGAACTCGACCGCGGCGAACACCAGGCGCACCGAGAAGCCGAGCGCCAGGCCGATCACCAGCTGCTGCGCGACGAGCTGCAGCGCCAGCGGCGAGTCCAGCGGCACCGCGGGCGGCGGCGGCAGCGCCGCCTGCGCTGCCAGCGCGACGAAGGCCGCCAGCGCGATGCGCACGCGCATCGGCACCGTGCGCGTGCCCAGCACCGGCAGCGTGGTGAACAGCGCCAACGCGCGCAGGAAGGGCCAGATCAGCGGCGTGATCCAGGCCAGCAGCTGCTGTTCGGTGAAGGTGATCACGGCCCGTGCCGTTCCCGTGGCTTGGCGCCGGGCCCGGGCGCGTGCCCGCGTGCCCGCGCCCGCGCCCGCGCCGACCCCCGGGTCCGGCCCGGCTGCCGGCCGGCCGCCATGCGCGCCACGGCGTCAGCCCACCGCCTGCGGCAGCGAGCGCAGCACGCGCTGCAGGTACTCGACCAGCGTGGTCAGCATCCAGGGGCCGGCCAGGCCGAGCACCAGCACCGCGGCCACGATCTTGGGCACGAACGACAGCGTGGCCTCGTTGATCTGGGTGGCGGCCTGGAACACGCTCACCACCAGGCCCACCAGCAGCACCACGCCCAGCACCGGCGCCGAGACCATCAGCAGCATCGTCAGGCCGTGCTGGCCGGCAGCGAGGACTTGTTGGGCATCCATCGGTTTGTTCCGGGCGCGCGCGGGCGGCGCCGTTCTCAGGTGGCGAACGAGGCGGCCAGCGAGCCGAGCAGCAGGTTCCAGCCGTCGGCCAGCACGAACAGCATCAGCTTGAAGGGCAGGGCCACCAGCACCGGCGACAGCATCATCATCCCCAGGCTCATCAGCACGCTGGCGACGATCATGTCGATGATCAGGAACGGGATGAACACCGTGAAGCCGATCTGGAAGGCGCTCTTGAGCTCGCTGGTCACGAAGGCGGGCACCAGCACCGTCAGCGGCACGTCCTGCGCGCGCGTCTGCTCCGGCAGCTTGGCTAGGCGGCTGAACAGCTGCATGTCGGACTGGCGCGTGTTCTTCAGCATGAACTCGCGCATCGGCTCCATGCCCGCGCGCAGCGCCTGGTCGGCCGGCAGCGTGCCGGCCGTGTAGGGCTGCCAGCCGCGCTCGTAGACCTTGTCGAAGGTCGGCCCCATGACGAAGAAGGTCAGGAACAGGCTGAGGCCGATGATCACCTGGTTGGGCGGCGCGGCCTGCGTGCCCAGCGCCTGGCGCAGCAGCGACAGCACGATGACGATGCGCGTGAAGGCCGTCATCAGCAGCAGCACCGCCGGCAGGAAGGACAGCGCCGTGAAGAACAGCAGCGTCTGCACCGGCACCGAGTAGCTGGTACCGCCGGCGCCCTGGCCGATCACCAGCGGCAGCGTGCCCGGCGCGGCGTTCTGCGCCGCCGCCGGCAGCGCCGCCAGCAGCAGCGCCGCGGCCGCGCCCCGGGCCCAGGCAGCCGGCGCGCTCACTTCGCGCCCCCGCCCGCGCCCTGGCGCAGCCGCCCGAGCAGCTGCGAGAACGTCGCCGACGGTCCCGGCGTCGCGGCCGCGGCCTCCGCGCCGGGCGCCGGTGCGCCCATCGTGTGCAGCGTGCGGATCGACTGCGGGGTGACGCCCAGCACCACCCAGACCCGTTCCTCGCCCTGGCCGAGTTCGACCGTCACCACGCGCTGCGAGGGCGACAGCGCGAGCACCGCCACCGTCTTCGGGGTGCCGGCGGCCGAGCCCGTCGCGCCGCCCACGAGAGCGGAGCGCTTCAGCAGCCACAGCACCAGGGGGATCGCCGCCAGCACGACGACGAACCAGAGCATGGAGGTGAAGGGATCCATCGGCACGGGGTGTCGGGGCGGGGCCGGTCAGGTGCGGCTCAGCCGCCGCATGCGCTCGCTCGGCGTGACGATGTCGGTCAGCCGGATGCCGAACTTGTCGTTGACGACGACGACCTCGCCCTGCGCGATCAGGAAACCGTTGACCAGCACGTCCATCGGCTCGCCGGCCAGCGTCTCGAGCTCGACGACCGAGCCCTGCGCGAGCTGCAGGATGTGCTTGATCGAGATCCTCGTGCGGCCCAGCTCGACGGTGAGCTGCACCGGGATGTCGAGGATCATGTTGATGTCGTTGCCCGCCGCCGGCGAGCCGACGGCGGTGGCCGGCCCGAGGTTGGCGAAGCTCGCCGGCGCGACGGACTCGGCCGGGCCGGCGACCTCGCTGGCCACTTCGTTGCCGGCGGGCTTGCTCTCGGCCAGCGCGGCCGCCCATTCGGCGGCCATCCGGTCCTGCTCGGACATGCCGCCTTCTGCGGCGGCGCCAGCGGGTTCAGACATGGTTCTGCTCTCCGAGCCAGCTCGCACCGGAGCTGGTGATCATGCGTTCGACCTTGATCGCGTAGCGGTTGTTGCTGGTGCCGTAGTGGCACTCGAGGACGGGCACCCCGTCCACCTTGGCCTGGATCAGCGGGTCCAGGTCGAGCTCGATGAAGTCGCCCGGCTTGAACGACAGCAGCTGCTCCACCGTGGCCGGGGCGTGCGCGAGCTCGGCGATCAGGTCGACCTCGGCGCTCTGGATCTGCGTCTTCAGCATGTTCACCCAGCGCCGGTCCGGCTCGACGCTGTCACCCTGGATGGTGCTGTACAGCACGTCGCGGATCGGCTCCAGGGTGCTGTAGGGGATGCACAGGTGGATCGACCCGGAGACCTCGCCGACCTCGAGCGTGAACGTCGTGGCCACGACGATCTCGCTCGGCGTGGCGATGTTCGCGAACTGCGGCTGCATCTCCGAGCGGTGGTACTCGAGCTCGATCGGGTAGATGCCGGTCCAGGCCTTGCGGTACTCGGCGGTGATGGTCTCCACCAGCCGCAGGATCACGCGCAGCTCGGTGGCGCTGAAGTCGCGGCCCTCGATGCGGGTGTGGAAGCGGCCGACGCCGCCGAACAGCGCGTCGATCACCGCGAACACCAGGCTCGGGTCGCAGACCACCAGCGCGCTGCCGCGCAGCGGCTTGACGGCGCAGATGTTGAAGTTGGTCGGGACGACGATCTCGCGCAGGAAGGCGCTGAACTTCTGCACCTTGATGCCGCCGATGGAGACCTCGGGGCTCTTGCGGATGAAGTTGAACAGGCCGACGCGGATGTTGCGCGCGAAGCGCTCGTTGATGACCTCCATCGTCGGCATGCGCCCGCGGACGATCCGCTCCTGGCTGCCGAGGTCGTACTCGCGCACGCCCGAGCTCGGGGTGTCCTCCTGCTCGAGCTTCTGGCTCTCGCCGGTGATGCCCTGCAGCAGGGCATCGACTTCGTCCTGGCTGAGGATCTGCTGGTTCATGTCGAGGGGGCCGGGCCAGCGGCGCCTGCCAACGGGTTCGCTGCGCTCGGAGCAGGGCTCACTGGATGATGAAGCTCGAGAAGTGCACCGCCTGGATCGGCAGCGCCGCCTCCGGGTCGCGCTGCTTGCGCCCCGGCTCGGCGGGCGCGTCCGCGCGCGGCACGGGGTGGCCGAGTGCGCGCGAGGTCTCGCGGCGCACCTCGTTGGCCAGCCGGTCCTTGCCCTGGCGGTCCATCAGCTCGGCAGCCGTCTTGTCGGCGATGGCCATCAGGATGTTGTTGCGGATCACCGGCATGAACAGCTTGATCTGCTCGGCCACCTTCGGGTCCTCGATCTGCAGCGTGATGCCGACCTGCGCGTAGCGCTCGGCCTCGCGGTCGGCCAGGTTCACGGTGAACATGTCCAGCGGCACGAACTGCGGCGTGGCCTCGGTGCCCTTGGAGCGGGAGCGCGCCTTGGCGGGGGGCTGCCCGCCTTCCTCCTCGGCGCCGGCCTCGACGGCGGCGTCGGCGGCCTTCTTCTTGAGCAGGTACACCGTGGCGCCGCCGCCCAGGGCGAGCACCAGGCCGACCACCCCGAGAATCAGGTACAGCTTCTTGCGGCCAGGCTTGGCAGCGGGCTCGGCATCGGTGGCGGTGGCGGTGGACATCGTGGCTCCGGAAGGTCGGGGCGGGACCGCTGCCGTGCGGGCGGCACGCGGTTCACGGCGGCGTTGCGGACGGATTCTTGAGGCCGGCACCCGCCCCCGATGCGCCGATAAGGGGCCCGATTCGACCGCTGTCGGCGCTGCACGCCGCCGCGTGGCTCACCCGGCGCCCGGGCCCCGGTGCAAGGCGCCGGTCCGGGCGGTCGTCGGCCGCGCCAGTCCGGGCGTGGCGCGGCCCGGGTCCGGCCCGGGGCCTGGCTCGGCTTCCCCGCGCCGCCGCGGGCGCGCTCAGGCCACGAGGTCGACGACGCCGCGGCGGCGCAGCGGCGCCATGTCGACCGCCGCGGGCCCGGCGCCCGGCGCGGCCGGCGCACTGCCGTCGCGCCGCGTGTCGTCGGGCGCCGGGCCCGGGCCGCGATCCTGGCGCGGCTGCTCGAACACGCCGCCGCCGCTGAGCGTGAAGCCGGCTTCGCGCAGCGCACCTGCCAGCACCGGCAGCGCCTGCTCCAGTGCCTGGCGCGTGGGTGCCTGCTCGGCCGCGAGGTGCAGCTGCGCGGCCGTGCCGTCCAGTGCCAGCTGCACCGTCACCGGGCCCAGCTCGGCGGGGTTCAGCTGCAGCCGCGCGGCCTGGATGCCGTCGCGGACCAGCACGCTGATCTGCACGCCGACGGCCGCGGCGAAGTCGGGTCGCCCGGGGCCGGTGGACAGGTGCATCTCGTGGGGCAGCGCCGCCGCGTCGGCCGGCGATGCGGTGCCCGGAGTCGATGCCTGCACGGCCTGGAGGCCGACGGGCGGCGCCGAAGACGTCACGGGCCCCGGCGCTGCGGTGCCGGTCGGCGCGCCTGCGGCGGCGGCTGCGGCATCGGCGGCGAAGGCGCCGCTGGCCGTGCTGGCCATGCCGGCGGCGCCGGCGGTTCCGCTGCGCTCGGTCGCCGCGTCGCCCCGGGGCTCGATGCCGGCGCGGCCGGGCAGGGCGTCGGCGGCCCCGCGCTCCGTGCCGGCGCGGGCCGCCGCAGCACGTGCGCCGCCGCGCAGCAGCTCGGCCGGCGTGGTGCGCGGCGACATCCCGGGCATGACATCGCCGGCACCAGCAGGATCGGTGCCGCCGGGCACCCGGGCGCGGGCGGCGGCATCGGTGGCCGCGAGCCCGGCCGCGTCGTCGGCGAGCCCGGCGGGCGGGCGCGCTGCGCCGCGCCGGGCCGTTGGGCCTTCGGCGGGGTCGGCCGTCTCCGCAAGGGCGGCAGCGTCTACCGGGCCGGAGCTGCCGGCGCTGGCGTCGGCGTTGCCGGCGCGTGCCGGCCGGTTGCCAGCCGCGGCCGCGCCGCCGTTGCCTGCCGTGCCGCCAGGCGCGGTGCCTGTCGCGCTGCCTGTTGCGCTGCCTGTCGCGCGGCCGCGCGCGGCCTGCGTCGCGGACGACGACTCGCGCCGCGGGACCGCGTCTGCCTCGTCGGAGGCCTGACCGGCCTCGCCGCCCGGCTTGGAGCCGCCTTCGCGGCGGGGCCCGGCGTTCTCGCGCGCCCGACCCAGCGCACGGCGGAACTCGTCGGCCGACGGCGACGGTGCTGCCCCGTCGGGGCCCGCGCCGGCCGGTGCCGGCGACCCGAGGGAGGAGGGCGTGGCGGGGATCAGGGGCAGTGTGTTCATCGTGGGGCGGGGTGGGCGGGCGCGGTGCGCAGGGCGATGGGACGTTCGCGCGCTCTCAGAGATCGGCTGGCGCGGTGTCGGCGCTGGCCCAGGCGCGATGCACGGCGGCCTCGTCGTGGCGGCGCTGCTCGAGGCGGCCGTCGTGCTGCCGGCGCTGCGCGACGCGACGCTCGATCAGCTTGCCGACGGCGGCCGCGCGCATCTCGCGCTCGACCAGCTGGGCGCGCGCCGCCTCGCACTCCTGCTCGGCGGCATCGAGCTGCGCGCGCTGCTGGTCGATGGCCTGGTCGAGCCGGGCCATGAAGTCGCGGTGGCAACGCACCAGCTCGATGCTGGCGCCGCGCTCCCCGAGCGCCGGCGCGCGGCGGCGGTAGTCGTCGCGGTAGCAGCGCAGCTGCTCGGCCTGCTGCTGCAGGCGCCGCGCGGTGTCGGTGGCCTGCAGCAGCCGCAGGCGGGCGGCGTCGCGCGCCGTCTCCGACTGCTCGAGCAGCTGCAGCAGCGGGCCGTCGTCGTTGCGCATCGTTCCGTGTCCGCTCAGGCGCCGCCGCCCTGGGCGGCCAGCGCCGCAAGAGCGCCGCGGCTCGGGTCGAGCTCGGCCCGCTCGTGCATGTCCTGCTGCAGGTAGGCGTGGATCTGCGGGCCCAGGCGCACGGCAAGGTCGAGCTCGGCATCGTGCCCCGGCTGGTAGGCGCCGAGCTGGATCAGGTCGCGCGCCTTGTTCAGGCGGGCCAGCCACTGGCGCAGCCGGCGCGCGGCGCGCTGCTGCCCGCTCGGCGTGACGGCCGTCATCACGCGCGAGATCGAGCGCTCGACGTCGATGGCCGGGTAGTGTCCGCTCTCGGCCAGCTCGCGCGATAGCACGATGTGGCCGTCGAGGATGCCGCGCGCAGCGTCGGCGATCGGGTCCTGCGGGTCGTCGCCCTCGCTCAGCACCGTGTAGAACGCGGTGATCGAGCCGTGCCCGTGCAGCCCGTTGCCGCTGCGCTCCACCAGCTGCGGCAGCCGCGCGAACACGCTCGGGGGGTAGCCCTTGGTGGCCGGCGGCTCGCCGATGGCCAGCGCGATCTCGCGCTGCGCCATCGCGTAGCGCGTCAGGCTGTCCATCAGCAGCAGCACGTGGCGGCCACGGTCGCGGAAGTGCTCGGCGATCGCGGTGGCGTAGCTCGCGCCCTGCATCCGCAGCAGCGGCGGCGCGTCGGCCGGCGCGGCCACGACAACGCTGCGCGCGCGACCTTCCGTGCCGAGGATGTCCTCGATGAACTCCTTGACCTCGCGCCCGCGCTCGCCGATCAGGCCGACGACGATGACGTCGGCCGCGGTGTAGCGCGCCATCATCCCCAGCAGCACGCTCTTGCCGACGCCGGTGCCGGCGAACAGGCCCAGGCGCTGCCCGCGCCCCACCGTCAGCAGGCCGTTGATCGCGCGCACGCCGGTGTCCAGCGCCTCGCGCACCGGCGCGCGGTCCATCGCGTTGATCGGCCGCCGCACCATCGGCTGGTCGCTCACGGCCTCGAGCGGGCCGAGGCGGTCCAGCGGCCGGCCCTGCGCGTCGACGACGCGTCCGAGCAGGCCCTGACCCATCGGCAGGTGCAGCCCGCGGTCCTCGCTGCGGCGCCAGGGGTGGTTGTCGCGCCCCATCCGAGGCCGCACGGGCGGCGCCGGCCGCGGCACCACGCGGGCGCCGCCCGCCAGGCCATGCAGCTCGCCGGTGGGCATCAGGAAGCAGCGGTCGCCGTTGAAGCCCACCACCTCGGCCTGCACCGGCGGCGCGTCGGTCGGGCCGGGCGGGTGCACGTCGCACACGCTGCCCACCGGCACGCGGACGCCGGCGGCCTCGAGCACGAGCCCGGTCACCCGGCGCAGCGTGCCCACGGTCTCCAGCGGGGCCGGCATCGCCGTCAGGCGCTCGAGGTCGCCGAGCCAGCGCGCCCAGCGCTCGCCGCGGTCCTGCAGCCGCTCGTGCAGCGGGGTCGTGCCTTGCATGGGTGCGTGTTCAGGGGGCGGCGTCGGCCGCCCAGGGTTCATTGCTGCCCAGCGTGGCCACCGCCTGTGCCCAGCGGCTCTCGATGCTGGCGTCCACGCTGCCGGCGTCGCTGTCCACGCGCACGCCGCCGCGCGCCATCGACTCGTCGGCCACCAGCCGCGCACTGCGCGCCGCCAGCGCTTCCTCTGCGCCCTCGGCGATCAGGGGCAGATCGGCCGGGTGCGCGTGCACGGTGATGTGGCGTGCGCTCAGCATCATCGCCTGCACGGCGTCGGCGGCCACGCGCGCCACCAGTTCGGGCCGCGTGGCCAGTTCCTGCCGCACGACCTGCTGCGCCAGCTGCACCGCGGCGCGCGCCAACGAGTCGGCGATCCGTCCTTCGAGCTCGGACATCTGACGGTCGAACGCGTCGAGCAGCTGCCCGATCTGGGCCGTGGCCTGGGCCGCGAAGTGCTGCTTGAAGCCTTCGAGGGCCGCCAGGCCGTCGCGGTAGCCTTCCTGATAGCCGGCCTGGCGCAGGGCCTGGCGCTCGGCGGCCAGCCGCTGGCGCGCCTCCTCGCTGCCGGGCTCGGCCTCGGCCGCGGCCTGCATTGCACTGCCCGCGGTGCCGGCGAATCCGGCAGCCGCGCCAGCGCCGAGGCCGCCGAACGTGCTCGGCTTCCAGCTGGCGACCTCGCCGAGCTCCTCGCGCGGGATGAAGCGCGTGTACGGGGTGCCGCCCTTGCTGCCCTGCGGCGGCGGCACGTTGCGGATCGGCCGGCCGCCGCTCATACGAACTGCTCGTCGCCGCCGCCGGCCACGACGATCTGCCCCTCGTCGATCAGGCGGCGGACGACCTTCAGCATCTCCTTCTGCTCGGCCTCGACCTCGGACAGCCGCACCGGGCCGCGCGACTCGAGGTCCTCGCGCAGCGTCTCGGCGGCGCGCGTCGACATGTTGGCGAAGACCTTCTCGCGCAGCGTCGGCGTGGCGCCCTTCAGCGCGATGACGAGGCTCTCGGTCTGCACCTCCTTCAGCAGGGCCTGCATGCCCTTGTCGTCGATCTTCTCGACGTCGTCGAAGGTGAACATGTTGTCCATGATCTTCTGTGCGAGCTCGTTGTCGGCCTCGCGCACGTAGTCGAGCACCGAGGTTTCCAGCGAGCTGCCGAGCATGTTCAGGATCTCGGCGGCCGTCTTGACGCCGCCCAGCGAACTCTTCTTGCCGCGGTCACTGCCCGCCAGCACCTTGCTCATCACCTCGTACATGTCCTTCAGCGCCGCGGGCTGGATGCCGTCCAGCGTGGCGATGCGGATCATCACCTCGTTGCGCTGTCGCTCGTTGAAGGCCTTCAGCACCTCGGCGGCCTGGTCGAACTCGAGGTGCACGACGATCGCCGCGACGATCTGCGGGTGCTCGTTGCGCAGCAGCTCGGCCACCGAGGCCGGCTCCATCCAGTTCAGGCTCTCGATGCCGGTCAGGTCGCTGCCCTGAAGGATGCGGTCGATGACCAGGTTCGCCTTGTCGTCGCCCAGCGCCAGCCGCAGCACGTTCTTGACGTACTCGTCGCTGTTGGACACCAGCGTGCTCTGGCTCGCGGCCTTGGTGGCGAAGGCGTCGATCACGCGGTCGATGCGCTCGCGCGGCACCGCCTTCATCTTCGCGATGGTCTCGCCCAGGCGCTGCACCTCCTTGGGGGCGAGGTGCTTGAAGATGCCCGCGGCCTCCTCCTCGCCGAGGCTCATCAGCAGGATGGCCGCGTTCTCGAGGCCTTCCTCGCTCATCGCGCCGTTCGTGCCGGGCGCTCCCATTCAAGTCCCCTCGCCGCTGACCCAGCCGCGGACGATCTCGGCCACGGCCTGCGGGTTCTGCTTGGCCAGGGCGCGGGCGGCCGCCAGGCGCGCGTCGTCCCGGGGCGCTTCGAGCTGCGGCAGCGCCGTCGGGGGCGGCGTCGGCGGGCCGTCGTCGACGACCTCGCTCAGCTGCGTGCCGGGCGGTGCCGGCTGCGGCGCGAGCAGCGGCTTGAGCGCCGGCCGCAGCAGGGCGAAGACGATCAGCACCGCCACCAGGGCCAGCGCAGCCGGCGCCGCGGCGCTGCGCACCAGGTCCTGCAGCCAGGGCTGCTGCCACAGCGGGGTCGGCTCGACCTTGGGCGCCGGCTCGGCGCGGAACGGGGCGTTGATGACGCGCACCACGTCGCCGCGCTCGGCGTTGAATCCGATCGCCTGCTGCACCAGGGTCGTGAGCTGCTCGAGCTCCTTCTCGGGCAGCGGTGCGCTGTTGCTCTTGCCTTTTGCGTCGATGTTCGTGCGGTGGTTGACCACGACCGCGGCCGACAGCCGCCGCACCGTGCCCACGGCATTGCGCGTGACGGTGGTCGTCTTGTCGACCTCGTAGCGGGTGGCGCCCTCGCGGCGCGAGCTGCCGGCCGTGGCGCCGGCGCCCTGCAGCGCCTGCGCCTGCCCGTTGATGGGCGCGGTGGCGGGCACAGGGGGCTGGTTCGTCGTCGCGCCGGGCACCCCTGCCGGCGTGGCCGAGCCGGGCTGGGTGCTCTCCTCGGTGCGCTGCTCGCGCACCGCGGCGCGCGCGTCGGCGCCCTGGTTCGGGCCGAACACCTCCGCAGTCTGCATGACCTGCGAGAAGTCGATGTCGGCGCTGACGCTGGCGCGCAGGTTGTCGCGCCCCACCACCGGCTCCAGCAGGGCCATCACGCGCTGCAGGTGGGCGGCCTCGATGTCGCGGCGGAACTGCAGCTGCTGGGAGTCCAGGCCGTCGGCCTCGGCGTCGCCGCTGCTGGACAGCAGCGTGCCGCTGCCGTCGATGACGCTGACGGCCTTGGGGCTGAGCTCGGGGACGCTGCTGCTGACGAGGTGCACGATGCCGGCGATCTGGGCGCGCTCGAGTGTCCGGCCCGGGTGCAGGCTGAGCACGACGCTGGCGCTGGGTTTCTGCTGCTCGCGGAAGAAGCCGTTCATCTGCGGCAGCGCCAGGTGGACGCGGGCGCTCTGCACGGACTGCAGCGACTGGATCGTGCGCGTGAGTTCGCCCTCGATGGCGCGCTGCACGTTCATCCGCTCCTGTCCCTGGGTCTGGCCGAACGGGCTCTTGTCGAGCAGCTCGTAGCCCGGCGCGTGGGTGCCACCGGCACCGCCCGCGGGCAGACCGGCCGCCGCCAGCTTCATGCGCAGCTCGTGCACGCGCGAGGCAGGCACCAGGATCGTGGCGCCGCCCTCGGCGAAGCGGTACGGCACGTTCATCTGCGTCAGCCGCTCGATGACCTGGCCGCCGTCCTTCTCGGACAGCGTGCCGAACAGGGCCCGGTACTCGCCCTCGCGCACGGTGCCCGCCAGCGCGGCCAGCACCGCCAGCAGCGCGAGCACGGCGACGACGGCCATCAGCTGCGTGCGGCCGGGCAGGGCGTTCCAGCGCGCCGCCAGCCCGCCCTCGGGCTTGCCGGCGGCAGGGTCGGCCAGAAGGGCCGGCGGGGTGGCGTTGGCGGCGACGATGTCGGGCATGGTGTGTCGGTGACGAGGCGTCCGGAGCGTGGCGGGGGTGCGCTCGTCCGGGTCGGGGCATTCTTGAGGGCGCCCGGCACCGGCATTGGGGCGAGAAGCCCGCCAAAGGCTCGGCTGTTCGCTCCTTCTCGCTGCCGGGCCGGCGCCTAAAGTGCCGGATCCCCGAGGCCGCCATGAACGACCTGCGCCTGAAGCCTTTCGATTTCCAGGCCGCCGTGGCCCGCGCGGGCCTGCGGCCCGACGGCATGCCGCGCGCCGACGCCGTCGGCGGGCCGTCGGCTGCCCAGGGCGGCTTCAAGGTGGCGATGAACGAGGCGCTGCAGAACGTCAGCCGCGGCCAGTTCGAGGCCCAGAGGCTGCAACGCGAACTCAGCCTGGACAACCCGAACGTCAGCCTCGAGGAGACCGTGCTGGCGATGCAGAAGGCCCAGATCGGCTTCCAGGCCACGCTGCAGGTGCGCAACCGGCTGCTGCAGGCCTACAGCGAAATCATGAACATGCAGGTCTGAGGCCTTCGGCCTCTGGCCTCTCAGCAGGCCGGGAAGTGGACCGAAGCGCCCTCCGGGCTGCAGATCCGGGCGCGTCCCATCGGTCCGACCGAGACTTCCAGCGCCTCGCTGCCCGCCGCCAGCCGTGCCCCCAGCGGCGCGTCGGGCAGGCCCTCGGCACTGAAGACCAGCGCCCCGGCGCGCTCCAGCCGCACCCCCCTGAAGTCGCCGGCCCCATGCTGGCGCAGCGCGCAGTCCGGGGCCTGGCGGCAGTCGCAGCCCGGCGTCGTGGCCACCGACCAGCACCAGTCGGTGCCGGCCTGTGGTGCCACGTGCACGGGTTGGCGCCTGCGTACCGCCTCGAATCGGGCCTCGGCGAGGTCGGCCGCCAGTGTCTGAGCCGCGGCCTGCAGCCGGTGGCGCTCGAGCAGGCGCGTCGCGGGCGGGACGGCGATCGAGGCCAGCACGGCCAGCAAGGCCAGCGCGACCATGATCTCGACCAGCGTGAAGCCGCGCTTGCAGCCGCTGCCGGGAGTGCCGGGCCCTGCCTTCATCAACGGCCCCAGCAACGCGCGCTCGGGCCGGTACGGACCAGCCCCTGGCGCACGTCGAGCGTCAGCGTCGGGCACTCGAAGTCCCGCTCCTGCGTGCCCACCGCATGGGCGTGGGCGACGTAGGCATCGGCGTCGCGCGGCACCAGCTCGATCCGGTAGCGCCCCTGCGGACTGGCGGTGGCGCCGCCCAGGGCGGCCAGGCTGCTCGCGTACCAGCCGATCGTCTGGTGGTGCCGCTCCTGCCGGGCCTGCAGCGCCGTCAGTGCCGCGGCGCCGTCGGCGCGCGCCGCGCGCAGCAGGTAGGACTGCCACGCCGGCAGCGCCACCGCGGCCAGCATGCCGGTCAGGGCCACCACCAGCGCGAGCTCCACCAGCGTGAAGCCGCGCGGCGCCGGCAGTCCGGGAGCGCGCATCAGTCCAGCACGAACAGCCGGCGCCGCTTCTGGGCCCGGTCGATCCAGCGCTGCAGGCTGCGTTCGGCCGCCGGCTCCAGCCGCCACCCGCAGCCCACGCGCACGCCTCGCCCGGGGCGGCGGCCGCCGAGCACGCTCAGGTGCTGCAGCAGCAGCGTGGCCTCGAAGTGCGTCTCGGCGTCCAGCGTGATCGCGGTGCCGGGCAGCTCGGAACCCGGGAGCAGCAGCGGCTGTGCCTCGGGCAGCCACAGCGCGCAGCCGCCGCCGCTGACGTCCAGCACGCGCAGCAGCATCTGCGCCCCGGGCCGCATGGGGTGGGGCAGGCACGCGACCGGACCCTGGCTCTCGTCGGTGCGCACGCGATAGTGCTGGCGGCGCTGGAAGCGGTAGATCTCGGAGGGCGTCGCGCACTGCAGCACGCTGGCATGGGTGCCGCGCACCAGCACCAGCCCGCGCAGATCGAACTGCAGCTTGACCGCCTCGATGTAGGCCACGGCCAGCGCGTCGTCGTGATCCAGCAGCTTCTGCAGCGCCGCGGCGCCCGTGTCCACGGCCAGCGCCAGCACCGCATCGTCCACCGACCACAGCGTGGTGTTCAGCGACGAGCCGTCGGGGCCGGTGACGACGATGGTCGCGCCGGCATCGCGCAGCTGGCGCAGCAGCGCCAGCCGCTCCCGGGGGTTGCCGACGCGGAACTCCGACCAGGCGTTGGCACCGTCCAGCGGGTCGAGCTCGGCGGGGCGGGTGTCGGCGAACATCGCGTGCCCGTGCCGGGTCAGTGCAGCGTGCGGCTGCGACCGGCCAGGGTGTCCTCGAGTTCGCCGAGCCAGGGTTCGGCCAGCTGGCGCACCTCGGCATCGTTGACCAGGATGCGCTGCATCAGGCGCGACTTGGTCCGCGCCGCCTGCTTCGCGGCCTGCGCGTCGGACGGAGGGTTGGCCTGGTCGGCGGCGTGCCGCAGCTGCGTGATCAGCAGCACGCAGGCGCCTTCGAGCTTGACGACGCGGTCCCAGTTGCCGGCACGCGCCGCGGCGACCATGTCGGCGCTGGCGCGCTCGATCGCCTCGTAGTAGGGGAGCAGTTGCGGGTCCATCGGGCGGCAGGGCGGGTTTCAGCGGGGGATGCGGGCGGCCGGGTGCTCGGCGATCGAGGCCCAGGCCTCGCGCAGCGGCTGCACCAGCCGCTGGCACTCCTCGAGCAGGCGCTCGTCGTTGCGCAGCTGCGCCTGCATCAGCCGCAGCCCGAGGTAGCTGTACAGGTCGGCGAGGTCGTGGGCGAGGCTGCCGCCGGACTGCATGTCCAGGCCGCCACGCAGGCCTTCCTCGACGATGCGGACCGCGCGCCCGATGGCCTCGCCCTTGACGTCGTGGCGTCCGTCGCGCATGGCGCCGCGCGCCATGGCGAGAGCCTCCATGAAGCCATCGAACAGCATCGTGACCAGCGCGTGCGGCGAGGCCATCTTCAACTGCGACTCGACCCCGACCTGGCGGTACAGTGCTCCAGGATGGATGCGGGCCGGGTCGCGGGCGGCGGCGGTGGGTGTGAACATCGGTGCGGGCCGGAAGCGTCGGTGATGCTTCCGTTATCGGTCCGCCGCGTTCGCACTTGAGACGGGGCGGCTAGCTCCCGCTCCGGGCCTGCATCGCGGTGATCTGCTGCGTGACGTAGCTCTGCAGCGCGTTGAGCCGCGACAGGTTGGAGTCCATCGCGCTGAACTGCGCGACCAGCCGCTCGCGGTAGCGCTCGACCCGGTCCTCGTAGCGCGCCTGCTGCTGCTGGTTGCGAGTGACCTGCAGCCGCAGCCCGTCGGTGCGCGTCGCCAGCGCCCCGGCCGTGCCAAGCAGGTCGGTCGCCAGTGCCGACATGCGGCGCATGAACCCGTCGTTGGCCGGGGTCGCGGTGTCGATGTTCGAGAAGGCCTTCCGCAGCCTGGTCAGATCGCCCATCGCGCTGTCGAGCCTGGCGGCGTTGACCGACAGGGTGCCGTCGCGCTGCAGCTGCAGACCGATGTCGGACAGCCGCTGCAGATCCGGCGTGGCCGAGGAGGGCGTGTTGATGACGCCGCGCAGCCGGGTCAGCAGCGTGCCGACGGCCGAGTCGCCCTGCAGCGGCCCGCCGATCTTCGAGGTGGCGTCGTAGCGCGTCTGGGTGGCGATCTCGCGCGCCAGCGCGTTGTAGCTGTCGGCGAACTTCTGCACCGCGTCGCGCACCGCCGTGCGGTCGTTGGTGACCGCGATGTCGACGGTGCCGGTGGTGACCTGGCGCAGCTGCAGCGTCAGGCCCTCGATCACGCCGGTCAGCTCGTTGCTCGGGCTCTGCACGGCGATGCCGTTGACCACCGCGGCGGCGTTCTGCGCGCCGTGCGCGTAGCCCATGCCGGTCGCGCCGGCGTCCGGGTCGAAGGCCAGGCGCGACAGTCCGGACGCGTCGGTGTTGTTCGAGTCGGCGTCGGACACGGTCACGCGGAAGCCGTTGTCGGCGCCGCTCGCGCTGCTGCGCAGCGACAGCCGGCTGCCGTTGACGTCCGTCACGATGCTCGCGCTGACGCCTCCGCCGAGCGAG
This sequence comes from Rubrivivax sp., assembly GCA_020248915.1. GTDB lineage: Bacteria > Pseudomonadota > Gammaproteobacteria > Burkholderiales > Burkholderiaceae_C > Rubrivivax. The sequence continues at coordinate 31,858 of JADCGP010000014.1, forward strand.
TTGATGCGGTCACGCACGTTCTGCAGGGTGTCGGCCGGATCGACCGCGATGGTCAGCGCCGTCGCCCCCGCTCGCGGGGTGAAACCCGACGGAAGCACCGCCGGCGCCACCGGGGGTGTCCAGCTGCCGAGCTCGATGGTCAGCGTTCCGCCGCCGACCAGCGCGGTCGGTCCGGTGAACGTGCTGCCCGAGACCAGCGTCTGCGGCGAGGCGAGCCGACTGACGCTGACCGCATAGCTCCCCGGCGCCGCGCTGCCGCCGCCCACCGGGGACACGGCCGCGTCGTTGTTGGAGCTGGCCGAGGAGCGCGTCCACAGCGAAGTGCCGGTCAGCGCGCCGGCCGCATCGCGCACGCCGGACAGCAGGCTCTGCAGCTTGCCCAGCGCCGAGACCTGCGCGTTGAGGTCGCTCGCGCGTGCCTTGAGCTGGTCGATTGGCTTGCGCTCCAGGGCCACCAGCTGGGTGACCATGGAGTTGATGTCGATGCCGCTGCCGATGCCCAGCGAAGTGATGGTGGCCATGCCTGTCCTTGCTCGAGGAGGAGGAGGCGCGGGCCGCGGCGCTGCACGCCACCTTCGAGGTCGATATCGACCGGCGGCGCGCCGGCTTGAGCGCCGGCCCGGGGCGGGCCGGCGGTGCCGGGCGGCGGGGGGGCCGCCCGTGAGAGGCTCAGCGCTGCAGCAGCTGCAGCACCTGCTGCGGCAGCTGGTTGGCCTGCGCCACCATGGCGTTGCCCGCCTGCTGCAGGATCTGGGCGCGCGACAGGTTGGCGGTCTCGGCCGCGTAGTCCGCGTCCATGATCCGGCTGCGGGCGGCGGCCTGGTTTTCCACCGCCACCTGCAACGTCGAGATCACGTTCTCGAAGCGGTTCATCACCGCACCCCAGGTGGCCCGCTCGGTGTTGATGGTGTCCAGCGCACTGTCGATCGCGCTGATGGCGGCCAGCGCCGCGGTGCCGTCCGAGCCCGTGATCCCCGCCGTCGGCGGCGTGCTGGCGGCCGCGCCCACGGCGGCAGTGAGGCTGTTGGCAACGGCGGTCCAGGCGAAGCCGGCCACCGTGATCTGGTCGAGCGTGGTGCTCGTGCCGGCGCCGACCTGATAGGCGGTGCTGGCCGAGTTGGCCAGGATGTTGAGGTTGTTGAACCTGGTGCCTTCCAGCGTACGCGACGCCTCGGCGGCCATCTGCATGTACTCGGTGTTGAGCGCTGCGCGGTCGCCGGTGTTGTTGGTGGTGTTGGCGGCCTGCACGGCGAGCTCGCGCATGCGCTGCAGGATGTCGCCGACCCGGCCGAGCGCGCCCTCGGCGACCTGGCCGAGCGAGATGCCGTCGTTGGCGTTTCGCATCGCGACGCTCATGCCGCGCACCTGGGTGTTCATGCGCTCGCTGATGGCGAGGCCGGCGGCGTCGTCCTTCGCGCTGTTGATGCGCAGGCCCGAGCTGAGGCGGGCCATCGAGGTCGACAGGAGGTTCTGGCTGCTGTTCAGGCTGCGCTGCGCGTTCAGCGAGACCAGGTTGGTGTTGATCGTCTGCGGCACGTTCGAGCTCCTCGGAGGATCGGCGTTCGTCGGCGGAACGCCCACGATGCGGGCGGCCCGGGATTTCAGCCTTCAGCTTAGGTCGGCGTGCATGCGTGCGATCGGTCGAATAGCCGCCTTGGGATGCGGCTGTTTTGCGCCGGGAGCAGCGGCGACGAAAAAGGGGCCTGCCGAGAACGGCAGGCCCCCGATAGGGAGAGCAAGTCGCTCAGCGCAGCAGCGCGAGCACGTTCTGCGGCAGCTGGTTGGCCTGCGCCACCATGGCGTTGCCCGCCTGCTGCAGGATGTTGGCGCGCGACAGGTTGGCGGTCTCGGCCGCGTAATCGGCATCCAGGATGCGCGAGCGCGCGGCCGACTGGGTCTCCACCCCGACCTGCAGCGTGGAGATCACGTTCTCGAATCGGCTCATCACCGCGCCCCAGGTGGCACGCTCGGTGTTGATCGTGCCCAGCGCGCTGTCGATCGCGCCGATGGCGGTCAGCGCGGCCGAGCCGTCCGTGCCCGTGATCCCCGCCGCCGGCTGGGCGCCCGCGGCGGTGCCCACCACGGCGGTGAGGCTGTTGGCGGCGGCGGTCCAGGCGAAGCCGCCCACCGTGATCTGGTCGATCGTGGTGCTGGTGCCTGCGCCGACCTGATAGGCGGTGCTGGCCGAATTGGCCAGGATAGAGATGTTGTTGAACTTGGTGCCTTCCAGCGTGCGCGACGCCTCCTCGGCCATCTGCATGTATTCGGTGTTGAGCGCCGCGCGGTCGCCGGTGTTGTTGGTGGTGTTGGCGGCCTGCACGGCGAGCTCGCGCATGCGCTGCAGGATGTCGCCGACCCGGCCGAGCGCGCCCTCGGCGACCTGGCCGAGCGAGATGCCGTCGTTGGCGTTGCGCATCGCGACGCTCATGCCGCGCACCTGGGTGTTCATGCGCTCGCTGATGGCGAGGCCGGCGGCGTCGTCCTTCGCGCTGTTGATGCGCAGGCCCGAGCTCAGGCGCGCCATCGAGGTTGCCAGCGAAGACTGGCTCTGGCTCAGGCTGCGCTGGGCGTTCAGCGAAACCAGGTTGGTGTTGATGGTCTGAGGCATATCGACTCCGTTGGGTTAGGGACCACAGGCAGTGCCCTGCGGCCGCCGGTGCGCCGAACCGCGCCCCGCTGCCGCTTGCAACCCCCGCCGCCTGCCGCCTGCGCGGCCCTTGGCGGGAACTCGCCCGGGCCCCGCTGCCGCCGCCGGCACGCTGCTGGGCGCGCCGCGGTGGCCCGATGTGGTCCGGACCGCGTGCCTGCTGATGCAGACACGTTGGGCCCGTTTTCGACCCCTGCAGCGCAAGCTTTAGGGGGCCGCGGCGCCCGCTCTTCAGAGCGAGATGCGCCGGCGAAGGGCGCCAATTCGACGCCTCGGCTGTGAACTTGAGCGCCATGATTCGGCGATCTTTCACGAGGCCCGAGTGGCCGCTCATGCCATGGCAACAAGGATTCAAATCGACGCTTGGCAGCGCGCGGACGGGCGCGGGGTCCTCGACGCGCGCGCCGTCCTGGATGTCGCCCGCGTCGGCTGCGCGTGCGCCCCGCCGCGCCTCGCCGCATGCACATCCCGCACGGTGTGCCGCCTCGATGTCGACGCCTGCAAGGCGGCCACGCCGGCCGCGGAGAGCCTTGCACCATGAACACCGCCACCCTGGACCCGGTACGGGTCGACGCACCCGGTGCCGCGCACTGGAACAGCGGACTCGAGCACGCCGGCCGCAGCGACTGGCTCGGGGCCACGCAGGCCTTCGCGCGGGCGGTCGCCGCGGCGCCGGGCGACGCGCTGTACTGGACCAACCTGGCCAATGCCTGGCGCCGACTCGGCGAGTTCGGGCGCGCCGTGGAATCGGCCGAGCATGCACTGTCGATCGACCCGCGTCAGGCCGTGGCGCTGCGCGTGCTGGGCGAGAGCCTCGCCCAGCAACACCGCTACGCCGAGGCCGTCTCCGCCTTCGAGCGGCTGGAAGCGCAGGACGAGCGGCACCCGGACGCGATGTCGCAGCACGCGGCGATGCTGATCGCGCTGAAGCGGCCGCTCGACGCGGTCGGCGTGTTGATGCGCGCCGCGGCCGAGAAGCCCGACATGGCGGTCTTGCACGCGATGATGGCCACCGCGTTCCGCGACGCCGCGCTGGTGGACCAGGCGGTGGAGTGCCTGAAGACGGCGCTCGCGCTGGAGCCCGACAACCTCCAGGCCCTGGCCACTGCGTGCTACGAGAAGCGCCACGTGTTCGCCTGGGACGACCTGGATGCCGACGTGGCGGCGATCGAGCGCTTGCTGCAGGCGACCCCGGCGGGCGTGGCGCGGATGGCGAGCGCGTTCAGTCTGCTGTCGCTGCCGCTCGAGCCGGCGCTGCAGCTCGCTGCCGCGCGCGGCGAGTCGGTGCTGAACGGCGCGCAGGCGGTCGAACTGCCGCCGCTGACGGCGGGGGAATGCGCGGCGCGGGCTGAGACCGCTTTGCGCCGGCCGCGCCTGGGCCTGCTGTCGTACGACTTCCACGAGCACCCGGTCTCGCAGCTGATCGTCGAGCTGCTCGAGCGCATGCATGGCGGCCGCTTCGAGCTCTGGCTCTACTCGACCGGCCCGGACGACGGTTCGGCGCTGCGCGGCCGCGTCGTCGCCGCGGCCGACCACTTCATCGACCTGCGCGGTTCGAGCGACCGCGAGGCGGCGCGGCGCGTGCGCGAGGACGGCATCGACCTGCTGATCGACCTGCAGGGCCAGACGCGTGGCCAGCGCCAGGGCATCCTGGCCCATCGCCCGGCTCCGCTGCAGGTGGCCTTCCTGGGCTATCCGGGCAGCACCGGCGCCTCCTACATGGACTACCTGATCGGCGATCCACTGGTCACGCCGCTCGAGCTGGCCGACCTGTACACCGAGAAGATCGCGCAGATGCCGGGTACCTTCCAGCCCAACGGGCGCTGGCGACCGCTGCCCCAGCCGATGAGCCGAGCCACGGCCGGGCTGCCGGAGGACGCGTTCGTCATCTGCGCGTTCAACCACACCTACAAGATCCTGCCGGCCGCCTTCGACGCCTGGTGCGCGGTGATGCGCGAGGTGCCGAGCGCCGTGCTGTGGCTGAAGGAGACCAACGGCCAGCTGCGCGACCGGGCGCGGCGCCAGGCCGAACTGCGCGGCGTGGCGCCCGAGCGCGTGGTGTTCGCGCCCAACGTCAGCTACGCCGACCACTTCTCGAGGCTGGCGCTGGCCGACGTGTTCGCCGACACGTGGCCGTACAACGCCCACACGACCGCCGCCGACGCGCTGTGGGCAGGCGTGCCGGTGGTCACGCTGCCGGGGGAGAGCTTCGCCTCTCGGGTGGCCATGAGCATCCTCGCTGCCGCCGGCCTGGAGGGCCTGGCGATGCGCTCGGTCGAGGAGTACACGGCCGCGCTGGTGACGATGGCCAAGGACTCCGAGGTGCTGCCCGGCCTGCGTTCCCACCTGACGTTGAACCGCATGGCACTGCCGCTGTTCGACGCCGCGGCCTACACCCGGCATTTCGAGGCGCTGCTGCAACGCATGTGGCGGCGCTGGTGCGACAGGCTGCCGCCGGAGCACCTTGCGGCCCAGGAGCCGTCCGAGACCCACCCGCAACCCGAGATGAGGGCTTCCGCATGAGCGCGCGCGCCACCCGCCCCTGGACCGTTCAGCTTGCCAGCGGCGTAGCGCTGCAACTCCCGCCGTCGCTCAGCAGCCTGAGCACCTACGTGGCGCTCGAGCAGGAGCGCTGGTTCGAGCCCGAGATCACGATGGTGCGGCACCTGATGCAGCCTGGCGAGGATGCGCTGGACATCGGGGCCAACCATGGCTTCTACGCGCTCGAGATGGCGCGCTGCGGGCCGGGGAGCCACGTGTGGGCCTTCGAGCCGACGCAGGCCCCCCGCACGCGGCTGATGGGCAGCGTGCGCGACAACGGCCTTGCCGAGCGCATCACCGTGGTGCCTGCCGGTCTGGCCGAGTGCAACTGCGAGGCGGAGTTCAGCGTCAGCGAGCACAGCGAGTTCAACCAGCGTGGCAGTGGTGCCGGCGCGGTCGAGCGTGTGCAGCTGTTCGCGCTCGACGGCTTCCTCGAGCGGCACGCCCCGGGGCGGCGCTTCGGCCTCGTCAAGCTCGATGCCGAGGGCGAGGAGCCGCGGGTCATCGCCGGAGGCCGGCGCTTCTTCGTCGAGCAGCAGCCGGTGGTCGTCTTCGAGCTGATGCATGGGTCCCGGGTGAACCGGGATCTGCTGCAGCAGTGGCGTGCGCTGGGCTATGGGCTCTTCCGTTGGAGCGAGTCGCTGGCGATGCTGCTGCCCTTCGACGAGCGCGACGGCGAGTTCGCCTTCGCGTTGAACCTGGTCGCGGTGACTCCCCGGCGACAGGCCGAGCTGGCTGCGCGCGGGCTGCTGCTCACCGTGGAGGCGATGGCCTCGCAGCCCATGCCCGCCGTCGGGCACGAGGCGCTTTCGGTCTGGTGTTCCACGCCAGCGCTGGCGGGCCTGGGCCAGCCTGACGCAGCCGCGGCGCAGGCCAACCCGTGGCTGCAGGTCGTGGCCGCAGTGGCCGCGGCCCATGGCCAGGCCGGACTGAGTCCGGCGGAGCGCGTGGCCTTGCTGCTCCACGCCAACGACACGGTGGATCCGCGCAGCGCCACGCCCGAGGAGATGGTGTTGCGCGTGCACGTGCTCAACGCGCTGGGCCGTCCTGCGGCTGCGCTCGAGCTGGGCGTGGCGGTGCTGCAGCAGTGGGAGCAGGGGGCGGCGGGGCCCGGGCCCGGCCTGCCCATGGTGCCGCCGGAGCGTGCCGACCTTCGACTCGCACCGCGGCGCGCTCCGCGGGACTGGCTGCGCCAGCGTCTGGCGGAGTTCGTCGGGCGGCGCAGCGCGTGGTCTTCGTACTTCCAGCGTGGCAGCGCCGCGAACTGGGCAGCGCTCATCCGCGACCCGGATCACTCGCCGGAGATCGAGCGGCGCTACCTCCTCGCGCATCTGGTGGCTGACCTCAATCCGTCGCTGACGGACCTCGGGTGGCTGCCGGATGCCGCCCACACCGCCAATCCGGTACTGTGGAGCGCACTGATCGCCGCGGCCCGCGCCATGGCGAAGACACCCGCGCCGGACGAGACTGCGCTTGAGGCGGAGCACGCGGCATGAGCGGCACCCCGACTCCGTCGCTGGACTGGACGCTCGAGCGACCGGACGGCGCCCGCGTGCGTGTCGCGTCGAGCTTCGCCTGCCCGGAGACGCGGGCCGTTCTCGTCCACGAGGACGAAGCCGATGCGCAACCGACCCTGTGGCCGCTGCTCGCCCTGGTTGCAGGCCCGCTCGTCGACCTGGCGCCGGCGCCCGGCTGGGCAGCGCTCGCCTGGGCCTCGGTCGCGGCTGGCCGTGTGTGGCTGCACGACCCCGATCCCGGAGTGCGCCGCCGCGTCGCCGCCACGCTGGCGCTGAACGGGTGCCAGGGTGCCGTGTCATGGCTCGACCATGCGACGCCGCTCGATGCCGCCGATGGGGCCGTGGTGCGCGCCACGGCGGCACCCGGCGTCGCCGAGGCCTTCGACGCCACCCTCGCGCCCTGGATCATGCATGGTGCCTGCGCCCTGGCGCTGCAGGACCTGCGCGATGCCGACCTCCCGCTGCTGGCCACGCTATCGCCTCCGGGCTGGCGGTGCTGGCGCCTGTGCACCGGCGCTGGCGTCCTCCTGCCCCATGACCTGTCGAGCCAGCGCGCCCCGGGCGAGGGGGCCCTCGTGCTGCTCTCGCCCGCGGCAGCCGAGAGGCTCTCGGGTGCCGATGCCTTGTTCGACCCTGCGGCGGGACCGGCGCAGGGGCCGGCTGCACAGCGCGCGCAGGCCTTGCTGGCAGCGCTGGGCGGGCTCGACGCTGCCGTCGTGCCAACCGGTGAAGACGCTGCCGTCGACTCCGACGCCCAGCGTGTGCTGCTTCTCCAGGCGCTGGGGCTCGTCGCCGAGGCGGCCGACCTGGCGCGCTCGGTTCTTGCGCGCTGCCCGGCAGGGCCCGGGGCGGAGGCTCGGTTGGCCGCAGCGTCGGCGCTGGCCGGGGTCGACCCTGCGGGGCTGCGGCAGTCGCTGCTGGAGTTCGTGCTGCACAGGACGCCGACCTGCCTTCCCGGCGAGTGGACTGCGGCGTTGGCCGACGCCACACACTCGGCGTGTGCGGAGCGGGCCGCGCTGGTGGCACACATGGCTGCCGACACGCCGCCCACCGCAGCCTTGCTGGCGCGGCTGCGCCACGTGCCTGCTGCCTGCGCCAACGGCATGCTGTGGTCCGCGGTGCTCGACTGCGCCCGCGAACTCGCGTCCAGGCCGCCGGCACTGCTGCGGGCCGCACCGGATGGCCCTGAACACCTCCTCGCGGACCTGGGAGATCCGGTCCTGCAGGTGGTGGACGTCGGCGCCAGTTCGCTGGGTGGCGGCACCGAGCCCTATGCCGCACTGGCGCAGTTCTGCCGCATACGAGTGACCGGCTTCGAGCCCGATGCCCAGGCGCTGGCCGCGCTTCGGAGCGAGCACCAGGGCAGCCAGGAGCGCTGCTACCTGCCGCACTTCGTGGGCGACGGTGCCGATGCGGTGTTCCACGAAACCAACTGGTCGCTGACCGGCTCCCTGCTGCAACCCAACCGACCGGTGCTCGATCGCTATGCGCACCTGGGCTCGCTCACGCAGGAGCGGGCCCGCCACCCGGTGCGCACCGTGCGGCTGGACGACGTCGTTCCTGCCGGGGGCATGGACCTGCTGAAGATCGACGTCCAGGGCGGCGAGGGCCGGGTGTTCGACGGCGCGCGGGCCCGCCTCGAGGAATGCCTGCTGGTGTGGACCGAGGTCGAGTTCCTGGAGCTGTACCGCGGGCAGCCGCTGTTCGGGGACATCGACCGCATGCTTCGCGAGCGAGGCCTGCGCTTCTACGGCTTCGCTGACATCGGCCAGCGTCACTTGCTGGACTGGGATGCCTCGGCAGTGGCCAACGGTGCCCTGCCGGCGCCCCGAAGCCACCAGCAACTCTGGGCCGACGCGATCTACCTTCCCGCGCCGGAGCGCATTGCGACCCTGGATGCCGACCGGGCGCTGCGCCTCGCGCTGATCGCCCACCACGTGCTGGGCGCGTGGGACCTGTGCCACGAGGCGCTGCTGCGCCACGAGGCCGCCGGCGGCCGGCCCGGTGCGGCACGGGCCTATCGGGATCGCATGGGCAGGCGGGTCGTCGCGACGGCCTGAAGCTCGCCGGCCCCGATCTCCGACGCGACCGCGAGGCGCGCAGCCGGACAAGCCCGCGGGAGGCCGCCGAAGGCCGGGGCGGAGCGCTGAATCTCCGCCCCTGGTCGTGCGACCTCAGGCCGGGGCCACCGCCAGGGCCGCCACTTCCGGGGCCGCCAGGCCGCGCACGAACGCCTCGCAGCGCGCCAGCTGCTCGAGGCTGACGAACTCGTCGGCCTGGTGGGCCTGGGCGATCGAGCCGGGGCCGCAGACCACGGTGGACATGCCGGCGCGCTGGAACAGGCCGGCCTCGGTGCCGAAGGCCACCAGCGTCGTGTCGGCCGCGCCGCTCAGCCGCCGCGCCAGGCGCGCGGCGGGCTCCTCGGGCCGGGCCTCGAAGGCGGGCATCGAGGCCACCTGCTCGAAGCGGAAGCCGGAGTGCGGGTCGACCGCCTTCATCGCCGGCTCCAGAGCCGCCGCCGCGGCCACCACCGCGCGCTGCAGCGCGTCGGTGTCGGTGCCGGGCAGGTTGCGGAACTCGTAGTGGAAGCGGCAGTCCTCGGGCACGATGTTGTCGGCCACGCCGCCGTGCACGATCGTCACGGCCGCGGTGCTGTAGGGCACGTCGTAGCCGGCCTGCCGCGGCTCGCGCTCGCGCAGCTCGTCGGCCAGCGCCGCGATGCGCGCCACGACGCGCGCGGCGTTCTCCACCGCATTGACGGCCATCGGCGTGCGCGAGGAGTGCGCCGCGCACCCGCGCACGTGGCAGCGCCAGCGCTGCACGCCCTTGTGGCCGAGCGCCGGGACCATGTCGGTCGGCTCGCCGACGATGCACAGGCGCGGCGCGATGCCGGCCTCGCCCAGCTCGGCCAGCATCCGGGCCGCGCCGAAGCCGCCCACTTCCTCGTCGTAGCTGAACGCGAAGTGCACCGCGAACGTCAGGTCGGCCTCCAGCAGCCACCGTGCCTGCGACGTGACGCAGCCGATGAAGCCCTTCATGTCGGCGCTGCCGCGGGCGTAGAGCCGGCCTTCGGCGACCTCGCCGCCGAGCGGGTCGCGCGTCCAGTCCTGGCCGTCCCAGGGCACGGTGTCGGTGTGGCCCGACAGCACCACGCCGCCAGGCTTGCCCGCGCCGAGCGTGGCGAACAGGTTGGCCTTGCCGCGCGCGTCGTCGTAGGTCAGGCGCAGCGGCACCGACAGCGAGCGCAGGTGGTCGGCGATGCACTCGATCAGCGCGAGGTTGGAGCGGGCGCTGACGGTGTCGTAGCGCACCAGGCGCTGCGCCCATTCGAGCGCGGCGGTCGAAGGCTGGAGGGGGGCGCGATCCATCGGCCCGAATGTAGCCGCTACCATCGCCCGATGCAGGAGCCGGGACTCACCGTTTCCGTCGACCGGGGGACGATAGCGTCGGCGCGTACGCGCATCGCCGGCGACGTGCGGCGCACGCCGCTGTGGCGGGTGCCCGGCGCCGTCTTCGGCGCCGGCGCGGCCGAGGTCGGCCTCAAGCTCGAGCAGCTGCAGCTGGCCGGCAGCTTCAAGGCCCGCGGCATGTTCAACCGGCTGCGCGCCGCGGCGGCCGCCGGCGCGCTGCCGCCGGCCGGCGTGGCCATCGCCTCGGGGGGTAACGCCGGCATCGCGGCGGCGGCCGCGGCGCGCGCGCTCGGCACGCGCTGCACCGTGTTCGTGCCCGAGCTCGCCGGCCCGGCCAAGCGCGCCCGGCTGCAGGCGCTGGGCGCCGTGCTGGTGGTGGGCGGCCCGGCCTATGCCGACGCGCTGGCCGCCTGCCTCGAGCACCAGCGCGCCACCGGGGCGCTGGCGCTGCACGCCTACGACCAGCCCGAGGTGGTGGCCGGTGCCGGCACGCTGGGCCCGGAGATCGAGGAGGACTTCGGCCCGCCCGACCGCGTGCTGCTGAGCGTGGGCGGCGGCGGCCTGATCGCCGGCGTCGCGGCCTGGTTCGCGGGCACGGCCACGCGCGTGGAGGCGCTGGAGCCGGCGCTCGCGCCGACGCTGCACGCGGCGCTGGCTGCGGGGGCGCCGGTGGACGTGGAGGTGGGCGGGGTCGCGGCCGACGCGCTGGGCGCGCGTCGCATCGGCAGCATCGCCTGGCCGATCTGCCGCGCGGACGTGGCTGCGGCGCACCTGCTGGACGACACGTCGATCCGCGACGCGCAGCGCCGGCTGTGGCAGGACTTCCGGCTCGCGGTGGAGCCGGCCGCGGCGCTCGGCGCGGCGGCGCTGTGGAGCGGCGCCGTGCGGCCGGAGGCCGGCGAGCGCGTGGTGCTGGTGCTGTGCGGCGCCAACCTCGACCCGGGCAGCCTCGGATGACGGCCGCCCAGGCCCACCGCATCGTCATCGTCGGCGGCGGCGCCGGCGGCCTGGAGCTGGCCACGCGCCTGGGCGACACCCTGGGCCGGCGCGGCCGGGCCCACGTCACGCTGATCGAGAAGGCGCGGTCGCACTTCTGGAAGCCGCACCTGCACGAGATCGCCGCCGGCAGCATGGACCTGCATGCGCACGCCACCGACTACCTCGCGCAGTCGCACTGGCACCACTTCCGCTACCGGGTGGGCGAGATGGTCGGGCTCGACCGGCAGCGGCGCGTCGTGCTGGTGGGCGCGGTGCACGACGAGGACGGGGCCCTGGTCTCGCCGGGCTACGAGCGGTCGTACGACACCCTCGTGCTCGCCGTCGGCAGCCAGACGCACGACTTCGGCACCCCGGGCGTGGCCGAGCACGCCATCGCGCTCGAGACGCCGGCGCAGGCGCAGCGCTTCCACCGCCGGCTCGTCAACGCCTGCCTGCGCGCGCACATGCAGGACGGGCCGTTGGCGCCGGGCCAGCTGCAGGTGGCCATCATCGGCGCCGGGGCCACCGGCGTGGAGCTCGCGGCCGAGCTGCACAAGGCGACCCGCACGCTGGTGAGCTACAACCTCGAGCGCATCGACCCCGAGCGCGACATCCGCATCCACCTGGTGGAGGCCGGGCCGCGCATCCTGCCGGCGCTGCCCGAGCGCATCTCGGCGGCGGCCACCGCGCTGCTCGAGCGGCTGGGCGTGCGGGTGCGCACCGGCGCCCCCGTGACGGCGGTGCACGCCGAAGGCATCGACCTCGCCGGCGGCGAGCGGCTGCCGGCCGAGCTGGTGGTGTGGGCGGCCGGCGTCAAGGCGCCGACGTTCCTGGCCGGGCTGGCGGGCCTGGAGACCAACCGCCTGAACCAGATCGTCGTGCGGCCCACGCTGCAGACCACCCGCGACGACGACGTCTTCGCGCTCGGCGACTGCGCCGCCGCGCCCTGGCTGGGCCGCGACGCGGTGGTGCCGCCGCGCGCCCAGGCCGCGCACCAGCAGGCCTCGCACCTGGCGCGGCAGCTCGAGCGGCGGCTGCGCGGCCTGCCACCCGAGCCCTGGCGCTACCGCGACTTCGGCTCGCTGGTGTCGCTGGGCGAGTACTCGACCGTCGGCAACCTGATGGGTGCGCTGGTGGGCGGCAACCTGTGGGTCGAGGGCCTGTTCGCGCGCTGGATGTACCTGAGCCTGTACAAGATGCACCAGGTGGCACTGCACGGCTGGTGGAAGACCGCGCTCGGCTCGGCGTCGCGCCTGCTGACGCGCTCGACCGAGCCGCGGGTCAAGCTGCACTGACCGCGGCGGGCCTCAGGTGGCGCGCACCGGGGCCGGGCGCGTGCGGTAGAACGTCAGCGGCTGCGCCTTCGCGTCCTGCAGCACGTTGCGGCGCATCCGGCCCACGACGTGCATCTCGCAGGGCTTGCAGTCGAAGCGCAGCGTGAGCCGGTCGCCGTTGTGCTCCAGCGTCAGCGGCTCGGCCTTGACGGTGCCCTGCACGCCGGTCACGCCCTTGGCCTGCTTGGGGCACAGGCTCAGGCTCCAGCGCACGCAGTGCCGGGTGATCATCAGGCTCACCTCGCCCAGTTCCTCGTGGCTCTCGTAGGCGGCGCCGACGACCTTGACGCCGTGACGCGCGTAGAAGGCCGCGGCCTGGCCGTTGTAGACGTTGGCGAGGTAGGTGAGCGTGTCCTCGGGGTACGGCACCGGCGGCTCCACCGGCGCGGCGCGCGGCAGCCGCTCGAAGGCTGCCGCACGCGCCGCCTCGAGCGCGGCGACGCCGTCGCGGCGCAGCGCGTTGAGCAGGCTGGGCGGCACGAACGGAGGCTGGGCCGGCTCGCGCCAGGCAAGCTGCACCGTGTGCGCCTCGAACAGCGTGCCGCCCAGGCGTGCCAGGTGCTCGCGCGCCGCGGCGTCGGCGCGGGCGGCGTCGCGGGCCGGCTCGCCGGCGTGCGCCGCCGTCACGCGGGCGTGGTGGCCGTCGTCGTCGAGCAGGTCGAGCGCGACCCCGTCGGCGGTCTGCGACAGCGTCAGCGCCACGCCGATCAGCCGCTCGGCGCTCTTGCGGTCGAGCAGCCGCTCCCAGGCCATGTCCCGGTTGCGGCTGACCTCGGCGCCCTTGCGCAGGCCCTTCAGCGTGGCGACGGGCGCGTTCGGGTAGAGGCGCCAGAGGCGGCCGCCGCTGCGTGGCAGCGGCTCGGCCACGTTCACCGGCGCGCCCTGCAGCGCGCCCTGCAGGTCGGTCCAGGTGAAGGCGTCGCCGTTGTGCAGCACCGTCGCGGCGTCGCCCGCCTCGACGTCGAAGTGGTCGGGGCCGACGCGCGTGACGTGGCCCACCGGCACCCCGGCATGCTTGGGCGTGTCGAAGGCGCCGATGTCGCCCAGTTCGGGCGGGCGGCGGCCGTTGACGAAGTAGTCGGTGCCGCCGCGGTGGTAGGCGCGCCCGGGGTCGGGCTGGAAGGTGTAGCGGCAGCGCCCGCTCGACGCGGCCGCCAGCTCCGGCCGGCGCTCGAGCAGCGCGTCGCACAGCTGGCGGTAGTGCGCGGTGACGTTCTTCACCGTCGCCACGTCCTTGTAGCGGCCCTCGATCTTGAAGCTGCGGATGCCGACATCGACCAGGGCCTCGAGGTTGGCGCCCTGGTCGTTGTCCTTCAGGCTGAGCACGTGCTTGTCGTGCGCGATGACGCGGCCCTGCGCGTCGGTCACCGTGTAGGGCAGCCGGCACTCCTGGCTGCAGCTGCCCCGGTTGGCGCTGCGGCCGGTGTGGGCGTGGCTGATGAAGCATTGGCCGCTGTAGGCCACGCACAGGGCCCCGTGGACGAAGAACTCGAGCACTGCGTCCTGCACCTCGGCGGCGATGGCGCGGATCTGGCGCAGGTCGAGCTCGCGCGCCAGCACCATCTGCGAGAACCCGGTGTCCTGCAGGAAGCGCGCCTTGGCCGGCGTGCGGATGTCGGTCTGCGTGCTGGCGTGCAGCTGGATCGGCGGCAGGTCGAGCATCGCCAGGCCCATGTCCTGCACGATCAGCGCGTCGGCCCCGGCCTCGTGCAGCTGCCAGGCCAGGCGCCGCGCGGGCTCGAGCTCGTCGTCGCGCAGGATGGTGTTGAGCGTGACGAAGATGCGCGCGCCGTAGCGGTGCGCGTGGCGCGCCAGGCGCTCGATGTCGGCCACCTCGTTGCTCGCCTTGTCGCGGGCGCCGAAGCCCGGGCCGCCGATGTAGACCGCGTCGGCGCCGTGGTTCACGGCCTCGATGCCGATGTCGGCGTCGCGCGCCGGGGCGAGCAGCTCGAGATGGCGGCGCGGCATGGCCGACGAGGCCCCTTCGCTTCAGAACCGCGCCGCCGCGCCGTCGAGCGCGGCGCGCAGCTCGGCGTAGCTCGAGCAGACGGGGTACTGGGGGAACCGGGCCGCGATGGCCGCGGGCGGGTGGATGAAGAAGCCCGCGTCGGCCGCGCCCAACATGCCGGTGTCGTTGAACGAGTCGCCGGCGGCGATCACCCGGTACTGCAGCGCCTTCAGCGCCCGCACCGCGTGGGTCTTCGGGTCGGCCTGCCGCAGCCGGTAGTCGGCGACGAAGCCGTCGGCGTCGACCACCAGCCGGTGGCACAGCAGCGTCGGCCGGCCGAGCTGCCGCATCAGCGGGTCGGCGAACTCGTAGAAGGTGTCCGACAGGATCGCCACCTGGTAGCGCGCGCGCAGGTCGTCGAGGAACTCTCGCGCGCCCGTCATCGGCGCCATGCCGCCGATGACGGCCTGGATGTCGGCGAGCTTCAGGCCGTGCTGCCGCAGCAGGCCGAGGCGCCAGCGCATGAGCTTGTCGTAGTCGGGCTCGTCGCGCGTGGTGCGGCGGAACTCGGCGATGCCGGTGCGCTCGGCGAAGGCGATCCAGATCTCGGGGACGAGCACGCCCTCGAGGTCGAGGCAGACGAAGTGCATGGGGGTTTCCGGCGGGACGCCCCGGATTGTGGATCAGGCCACCCGCCCCGGCGCCGCCCCCGGCCGGCGCACGCCCGACCGGTGCTTCCCCGGCCGGCGTCGCGCGGGCCGCGCCGCGCCGGGCCGGCCGTGCCCGACGATACTGTCGCGTGCCGGCGGCCCGATGCCGCTCCGGCTGCATCCTGGAGAGCTCCCGATGACCACCGACGCCGTGCGCCTGGACCTCGCGGACCGCGTGCTGACGATCACGCTGAGCCGCCCCGAGAGGCTCAACGCCTTCGACCGGCCGATGATGGACGGCCTGATCGCCGCCTTCGACCGCGCCGATGCCGACGACGAGGTGCGGGCGGTCGTCGTCACCGGCGCCGGGCGTGCCTTCTGTGCCGGCGCCGACCTCGGCCAGGGCGGCAAGACCTTCGACTCTGCGCAGCGCGAGGACCGCGGCGAGGTGCAGGCGGCACTGGCGGGCGGCGCGCCCGAACTGGGCCACGAGTCGGTGCGCGACGGCGGCGGCCGCGTCACGCTGCGCATCTTCTCGTGTCTGAAGCCGGTGATCGCGGCCGTCAACGGCCCGGCGGTGGGCATCGGCGCGACGATGCTGCTGCCGATGGACGTGCGGCTGGCCAGCAGCGCGGCGCGCTTCGGCTTCGTGTTCACGCGGCGCGGCATCACGCCCGAGGCCTGCTCGAGCTGGTTCCTGCCGCGCGTGGTGGGCATCGCGCAGGCGCTGGAGTGGACGATGGCCGGCCGCGTGTTCGATGCCGCCGAGGCCGAACGTGGCCGCCTCGTCAGCCGCGTGCTGCCGCCCGACGAGCTGCTGCCGGCCGCGCGCGCACTGGCGCGCGAGATCGCCGACCATGCGGCGCCGGTCAGCGTGGCGCTGACGCGGCAGATGATGTGGCGCATGCTGGGTGCCGCGCACCCGATGGAGGCGCACCGCATCGACAGCCGCGCCATCTTCACCCGCGGCGCCTCGGCCGACGCGCACGAGGGCGTCACCGCCTTCCTGGAGAAGCGGCCGGCGCGCTTCACCGACCGTGTCACCGAGGCGATGCCGCCGTTCTTCCCGTGGTGGCACGATCCGGACTACGAATGAACACCACCGCCTCTCCCGACCCGGCGCTCGCGCCGACGGCGCTGATCGACAGCGACCACCCCGCAGTCGCCGCCTTCGCGCGCGAGAACGCGCAAGGCACCACCGAGCGCGAGCGCGCGGTGGCGCTGTACCTCGCGGTGCGCGACCGCTTCCGTTACGACCCCTACCGCCTCGACCTGCGCCCCGAGGCCATGCGCGCCAGCAGCGTGCTCGCCGTCGGCCACGGCTGGTGCGTCACGAAGGCCGCGCTGCTGGCCGCGGCCTGCCGCGCCGCCGGCATCGGTGCCCGCGTCGGCTATGCCGACGTGCGCAACCACCTCAGCACCGAGCGCATGCGCCAGGTGATGAAGACCGACGTCTTCTTCTGGCACGGCTACACCGACGTGCGGGTCGAAGGGCGCTGGTGGAAGGCGACGCCGGCCTTCAACATCGAGCTCACCGAGCGCTTCGGCCTGCTGCCGCTGGACTGGGACGGTGCCAGCGACTCGATCTACCACCCCTTCGACAAGAGCGGGCAGCGCCACATGGAGTACCTGAACCAGCACGGCGCCTTCGACGACATGCCGCTCGAGCGCATCGTCGCCGACTTCGAGCGCCACTACCCGTGGATGCGCATACCGGGTGCCGACCTGAAGGACGCCGACTTCGACGCCGACGTGGCCCGGGAGACGCCGTGAGCGCCGCCGCGGCCCCGGGCGCCGGCGGCGCGATCCCGCCCGGCTTCGTCGCCGAGCCGATGGGCGGCGGCTTCGTCGCCGGGATCGGCCCGCTGTACCTGCTGCACCAGGGTGCGGTCGTGAAGCTGGGCTTCCGGGTCGAGCCGCGCCACTGCAACCCGATGGGGATGTGCCACGGCGGCATGCTCGCGACCTTCTGCGACATGCTGCTGCCCGTGAGCGTGCACCGCAAGAGCGCCGAGGTCGGCCGGCGCTTCCTGCCCACCGTGGGCCTGCAGCTCGACTACATGGCGCCGGCGCCGCTGGGCGCCTGGGTCGAGGGCGAAGCCGACGTGTTGAAGGTGACGCACACGATGGTGTTCGCGCACGGCCTCGTGCGCGCCGACGGCAAGGTGGCGGTGCGCTGCAGCGGCGTGTTCAAGATCGGCCCGAAGTTCGGCGACGACGCGCCGCTGCTGCCGCCGGCTGCTGCCGGGCGCTGACCGCCGACGGCCGTTTCCCGACGCAGCGCGCCTCGCGGCTGATGCGGCGCGCTCTACTCCGGCGCCGCCAGCGTCACCGCCTGCTTGCGCGTCTGCCCGCCGCGCCACACGGTCAGCGTCACCGAGTCGCCGGGCTGGCGCTGCTCGAGCACCGTCAGCATGTCGTCGAGGTCCTTCACCGGCTGCTCGTTGATCGCGGTGATCACGTCGCCGCCGATCACCTCGCCGCGGTTGCCGCGGCGGAAGGGTTGCAGGCCGGCGCGCGCGGCCGGGCTGTTGGCCCCCACCTGCACCACCACCACGCCGGGCGGCAGCCGCAGTGCACGCCCGACGTCGGACGAGGCGGCGCTGACGCCGATGCTCGGCCGCACGAAGCGGCCGTCGCGGATCAGCCGCGGCACGATCCGGTTGACCTCGTCGACCGGGATCGCGAAGCCGATGCCGGCCGAGGCCCCGCTCGGGCTCGCGATCTGCGTGTTGACGCCGATCAGCCGCCCGGCCGAGTCGAGCAGCGGCCCGCCCGAGTTCCCGGGGTTGATGGCGGCGTCGGTCTGCACCACGCCGCGGATCGTGCGGCCGTTGAAGCTCTCGATCTCGCGGTTGAGCGCGCTGACGATGCCCATCGTCAGCGTCTGGTCGAGGCCGAAGGGGTTGCCGATGGCGTAGACGCGCTGGCCCACCTGCAGCTCGCGGCTGGTGCCGATCGGGATCGCCGGCAGCTTGTCCTTCGGCGCCTGGATGCGCAGCACGGCGAGGTCGCGGTCGGCGAAGTAGCCCACCAGCTCCGCGTCGTAGCTGCTCTGGTCGGCCAGCGTCACGCGCGCACCGCTGGCGCCCTGGATGACGTGGAAGTTGGTGACGACGTGGCCGCGGTCGTCCCAGACGAAGCCGGTGCCGGTGCCGCGCGGCACCTGCTGCACGTTGCGCGAGAACAGGTCGCGCTGCTCGCCGATCGACGTGATGTGCACCACCGAGGGCGAGGTGCGCCGGAACAGGTCGATGTGGGCCTGCTCGTCGGCGGCCAGCGGCCCGCGCGGCGTGACCGTGCGCGGCACCGCGTCGCTGCGGCCGTCGACCGGGGCCGGCAGGGCCAGGAAGGCGAGGGCGGCGGCCAGGCCGCCGGCGGCGAAGAGGGCCATCGCAGCCGCCGCGGGCGAGCGCGGGGCGGGGCGGGAGGCAGGCAGGGGCTTCATGGGCGTGGGGTGGGGCGGCCGGGGCGTGGCGGGGGGCTTTGCCTCGGAGTGTGCCGGGGTCGGAGGGTGGCAGAGGGGGCGGGGCGGCGCACGGCGGCCGCCGGCGCCCGGAGAGGCGGGAGATGGGGCCAGCCCCCGGCATCGCAAGTGCGACCGCGCGAACCGGGATGGGCCGGGCCTGGGCGAGCCGGGCGGGCAAGGCCCTGTCCGGGCTGGGCCGGGGGCGATCAGGCCGCGCCGCCGCCGCCGCTGCTCTCGGCCCGCACCCAGTCGGCGAAGTCCGGGCTGGGGTCGGACAAGCCGAGCACGAAGCTGGCCGGCAGCTGGTAGGGATGCGCCGAGCGCAACCACGCCCGCAGGGCCGGCAGTGCCGCGGCGGTGGTCTTGAACCACAGCCGCCACTCCGCGTCGTGCTGCACCGCGTCCTGCCAGCGGTAGACGCTCTCGATCGCCTCGACCTGCACGCAGGCGGCGAGGCGCTGCGCGATGGCGGCGTCGGCGAGACGCCGTGCGTCGCCCTCGCTGCCGACGGTCGTCACGAGGGCGACGAGGGCCGGCGTGGACCGGGGCTCGAGCGGGCCGCTCACCGCTGGTCCCCGTCGTCGCGAAGCGACCGCAGCTTCAGCCACAGCGCACGGCCGAAGGCGAGCGCCGCCACCGCACCGAGGCCGCCCCAGACGTAAGGCGAGGCCGGGCTCGGGTTCGTGCGGTGCGCGATGGCCGTCTCGAGCAGGAAGACGATGCAGATGCAGCCAATGCCCAGCGCGATGGCCATCTGCCGGTGGTGGTCGGGACGCATCGGCATGGGCGGGGCAGGCGCGGCCGGGCGGGCCCTGCCCTCAGGCCACGATGTAGGCCGCCGCGCCGGTGGCGATCAGCGTGCCCTCGTCGTTGAGCATCTTCATCTGCGTGCTGCCGACACGGCCGCCCAGGCGCGACACCTCGGCCGTGGCGACGAAGTGGCGGCCGAGGCCCTGGCGCAGGTAGTCGACGCGCAGATCGATCGTGCCCATGCGGCCGAAGCGGTGCATCACCTGCGCCGCGCTGTCGTGCGGATGGCGCTCGGCGATGGCCACCATCAGCGCCAGGCCGCCCATCGCGTCGAGCACGGAGGAGATCACGCCGCCGTGCAGCCGGCCGTAGGTGAAGTGGCCGACCAGCTCGGGCTTCATCTGGAACTCGCCGCGCACGTCGCCCGGGCGCACCGAGGCGATCTTCAGCCCGAGCACCTGGTTGAAGCTGATGTGGCGCTCGAACAGCTCGACGAGCGCGGCCTCGAAGCGGGCCTGTTCCTCGGCGCTGCGGGGCACGAGGTTGGAGGAGGAGCTCATGGCGTCGCGATCCGGGCTCAGGCCGCCGCCGGCGCATCCTTCAGCCCGAGGCGGGCGCGCGCCTCGGCCGGCGTGGCCACCTCGCGCCCGCACTCGCGCGCGATGCGCGCCAGCGCCTCGACCAGCGCCCCGTTGCCGGCGGCGCGCTCGCCGCCCGGCAGGTAGAAGGTGTCCTCGAGCCCGGTGCGCAGCATGCCGCCGAGCTCGGCCGTGCGGCGGTGCACGGGCCAGATCTCCGCGCGGCCGATCAGCGTGGTCTGCCACACCGCATCCTTCGGCGCGTAGCGCGGCAGCAGCGCCAGCAGGTCGGCATCGGCCGGCATGCCGCTGGCCACGCCCATCACGAAGTTGACCTCGGGCACGAACCCGTGCCCCCTGGTGCCGGCTCCGCCGGCCCCGCCCCCCGAGGGGGACGCCCCGGCTTGGGACGGCCCGGCGCCCGGGCGGAACATGCCGGCCTTCAGGTACATGCCGACGCTGCGCACGATGCCGACGTCGAAGCACTCGAACTCGGGGTGCGTGCCGGTCTCGGCCATCACGTCGAGCATCTGCTGGACCTTGGCCACGGGGTTGTCGAACACCATCGGCGGCCAGGCCCAGCTGCCGTCGTCCTTGATCTTCAGGTAGTTCAGGCTGCCGGCGTTGCACGCCGCCACCTCCGGCTTCACGCGGCGCAGACAGGCCACTGGGCCGCTGATGTCCTTGCCGACGACGCCGGTGGTGAGGTTGATGATGACGCCGGGGCAGGCTGCGCGGATGGCGTTGCACACGGCCTCGGCCACGTCCGGATCCCAGCTCGGCATGTGGCCGAAGCCTTCCTCCTGCATGCGCAGGTGCACGTGCATGATGCTGGCGCCGGCGTTGAAGGCGTCGCGCGCCTCGGCCGCCATCTGTGCCGGCGTCACCGGCACCGGATGCTGCTTCGGGTTGGTGAGCACGCCGGTGAGGGCGCAGGTGATGATGGCCTTGTCGTGGGCGGGCTCGTTCAAGCTTCGATCTCCAGTTCGACCAGCACCGCGCCCGCGGCCACCGTGGCCTTGGCCACGGCGTGCACGGCCTTCACGGTGCCGGCGGCCGCGGCATGCAGCCACATCGCCATCTTCATCGCCTCGACGCAGACCAGCGGCGTGCCGGCCTCGACGCGGTCGCCGACGGCCACCGCCACCTGGGCCACCACACCGGCCACCGGCGCGCGGGCGCGGCGCGGGTCGGTGGCGCTGTCGGCAGCCGGGAAGGGCGAGGGCTCGGCGAACGCGAACACCGCGCCGTCCAGCGCCAGCTGCAGCGTCGTGCCGTCGTCCACCGCGCGCAGCCGGCGCGTCACGCCGTCGAGCGTGACGCGGGCCATGCCGTCGTGCCGGGACTCGACCCGCGCGCCGGGCAGCGGCGCGCGCAGCGTGCGCTTCTCGGCGCCGCACTGCAGCGTGAGGTCGAAGCCAGCGACGGCCGGCGGCCTGCTGCCGGCGGTCCCGCGCCCGCCGCGCAGCGCCGCGGCGATGCGCCAGGCGTGCTCGGGCGGCTCGGGGCGCTGCAGGATCGGGTCACCCGCGGCCAGCCACTCGTCGAGCAGGGTCGTCGTCATCGTCGCGCCGACGAAGCGCGGGTGGTTGATCAGGTCGCGCAGGAAGCGGCCGTTGTTCGCGGGCCCGAAGAGCGGCAGCTCCTCCAGGGCACGCGTCAGGCGCCGGATCGCGTCGGCGCGGTCGCGGCCGTGGGCAACGATCTTGGCCACCATCGCGTCGTAGAACGGAGTCACCTCGCCGCCCTCGGCGATGCCGTGGTCGATGCGCACGCCGCCCGCGCCCGGCTGCGCCGCCATGTCGGCGAGGGCGTCGGGCCGCCAGCCCGTGATGCGGCCGGTCTGCGGCGTCCAGCCTGCATACGGGTCCTCGGCGTACAGGCGCGCCTCGATCGCGTGGCCGTCCAGCCGCACCTGCTCCTGCGTCACCGGCAGCGGCTCGCCGGCGGCCACGCGCAGCTGCCACTCGACGAGGTCGAAGCCTGTGATGCACTCGGTGACCGGATGCTCCACCTGCAGCCGCGTGTTCATCTCGAGGAAGTGGTGCTTGAGCGCCGCGTCGACGATGAATTCCACCGTGCCGGCGCCGCGGTAGCCCACGGCGAGCGCGGCGGCCACCGCGTCGCGGCCCATCGCGGCGCGCATCGCGGGGCCGACCACCGGCGAGGGCGCCTCCTCGATGACCTTCTGGCGCCGGCGCTGCGCGGTGCAGTCACGCTCGCCCAGGTGCACCGCGTTGCCGTGCGCGTCGGCGAAGACCTGGATCTCGATGTGGCGCCCGCCCTCGATCAGCCGCTCGAGCATCAGCGTGCCGTCGCCGAAGGCGCTTTCCGCCTCGCGCCGCGCGCCGGCCAGCGCGGCCGGCAGCTCGCTGAAGTGGTGCACGAGGCGCATGCCGCGCCCGCCGCCGCCGGCCACCGCCTTGACGAGCAGCGGCACGCCCAGGCGCTCGGCCTCGGCGAGCAGGCGCTCGTCGGCCTGGTCTTCGCCGAGATAGCCCGGCGCGCACGGCACGCCTGCGGCGAGCATGCGGCGCTTGGCCGCGGCCTTGTCGCCCATCGCCTCGATGGCCTCGGGCGGCGGCCCGACGAAGACGAGGCCCGCGGCGGCGCAGGCGCGCGCGAAGTCGGCGCGTTCGGAGAGGAAGCCGTAGCCCGGGTGCACGGCCTCGGCGCCGGTGCGGCGCGCGGCATCGAGCAGGGCCGCGACATCCAGGTACGAGCTCGAGGCGGGCGCCGCGCCGATGGCCACCGCCTCGTCGGCCAGCGCGACGTGCGGCGCCTGCGCATCGGCCTCGGAGTACACGGCCACGGTGCGGCAGCCGAGCCGGTGCGCCGTGCGCATCACGCGGCGGGCGATCTCGCCGCGGTTGGCAATGAGGATCTTTCGGAACGTCACGGCACCACTCGTCACTGTGGGACCCACTTGGCCTTGCGCTTCTGGATGAACGCCATCGTCCCTTCGACACCTTCCGGTCCGAGCGCGGCTGCCGAGAACACCTGCGCCGCCTCGGCCACCAGCGCGGCCGGTGGCGCGAAGCGGGCCTTGGCGATGAGCGCCTTGGTGGCGGCCACGGCGCCCGGGGCGCAGGCGAGGATGTCGCAGAGCACGCGGTCGAGCGCCTCGCCCAGCAGGGCGTCGGCGTGCACCTCGTGCACGAGGCGCAGCGCCAGCGCTTCCTGGGCGCCGATCTTGGCGCCGGTGACCGCGAGGCGCTTGGCCTCGGCGTAGCCCAGGCGCTCGACGAGGAACGGCCCGATCTGCGCCGGGATCAGTCCGAGGCCGGTCTCGGGCAGGCGGAACAGCACGCTGCCGCCGGCCAGCGCCACGTCGGCCACGCAGGCCAGGCCGAAGCCGCCGCCCATGACGCTGCCTTCGAGCACGGCCACCACGGCGAGGCCGGTGGACGCGTAGGCGACGCAGAGCTCGCCGAAGGCGGCGTTGGTCTCGGCCAGCGCATTCGGGTTGTCGACCAGGCGCGCCCGCGACGCGGCCATGTCCTTCAGGTCGGCGCCGGCGCAGAAGTGGCCGCCGGCGCCGCGCAGCACGATGACGCGGACGGCATCGTCACGCCCGTCGCCCAGCTCCGCCTGCGCCAGCACGGCGCGCAGCTCGCGCACCATCTGCAGGCTCATTGCGTTGCGCACCTCGGGCCGGTTCAGGTTGACGTGCAGCACCGGGCCGGCGCGGTGCAGCGCCAGCGTCTGGAACTCGGCCAGCTCGACGCTCATCGCGGCCGCCGGTGTCAATGCGCAACCTTCGGCAGCGTGCCCTCGAACTTGCAGATGATGCCGAGCATCACCTCGTCGGCGCCGCCGCCGATGGAGACCAGCCGCGAGTCGCGGTAGGCCTGCGAGATCGGGTTGTCCCA
The DNA here is from genome assembly GCA_020248915.1 of Rubrivivax sp. GTDB lineage: Bacteria > Pseudomonadota > Gammaproteobacteria > Burkholderiales > Burkholderiaceae_C > Rubrivivax. Next base: position 55,552 of record JADCGP010000014.1, read on the forward strand.
GGTGAAGCCCATGCCGCCCCAGTACTGCAGGCAGCTGTCGGCGACCTCGCGGCTCAGGCGGCCGCACTTGAGCTTGGCCATGCTGGCCAGGCGCGTGACGTCCTTGCCGCTCACGTACATCTCGACCGCGCGGTAGGTCAGCGCCCGCAGCGCCTCGACCTCGGTGCGCAGCTCGGCCAGGCGGAAGTGCACGACCTGGTTGTCGAGGATGCTCTTGCCGAAGGCCTTGCGCTGGCGCGTGTACTCGATGGTCTGGTCGATCAGCCGGTCCATGCTGCGCAGGCTGCTGGCGGCGCCCCACAGGCGCTCCTCCTGGAACTGCAGCATCTGGAAGGTGAAGCCCAGCCCCTCCTGGCCGATCACGTGGCGCCGCGGCACGCGCACGTTGTCGAAGAAGAGCTGCGCCGTGTCGGAGCTGTCCATGCCGATCTTGTGGATCTTCTGCTTCGTGATGCCCGGGGCATCCATCGGCACCACGATCAGGCTCTTGTTCTTGTGCGGCGGGCCGTCGCCGGTGTTGGCGAGCAGGCAGCACCAGTCGGCCTTCAGGCCGTTGGTGATCCACATCTTGGTGCCGTTGATGACGTAGTCGCCCCCTTCGGTGCGGGCCGTGGTCTTGACCGCGGCCACGTCGCTGCCGCCGCCCGGCTCGCTGACGCCGAGGCAGGAGACCCGGTCGCCGGCGATCGAGGGCGCCAGGAACTCCCTGCGCAGCTCGTCGCTGCCGAAGCGGGCCAGCGCCGGCGTGGCCATGTCGGTGTGCACGCCGATGGCCATCGGCACGCCGCCGCAGTTGCACTCGCCCAGGGCCTCGGCCATCACCATGCTGTAGCTGAAGTCGAGGCCGGCGCCGCCGTACTCCTCGGGGTACTTCAGGCCCAGCAGCCCGAGGTTGCCGAGCTTCTTGAACACCTCGTGGCTCGGGAACTGCTCGGCCTTCTCCCACTCGGCCACGTGCGGGTTGATCTCCTTCTGCACGAACTTGACCACCGTGTCCTCGATCTGGCGGTGCTCGGGGGTGAACTTCATGGCTGTCTCCGTGTGTTGCAGCGCTGCCATCGAGTGGGGGCCGCGGATCCGGCCTCGCCGGTCCGCCGGCGGCGCCCTCCCGAGGGGAAGGCGCCGAAGGCGCTTCGGGGGTGGGTCACAACCGCGCCACGCCGAAGGTGTTGGGGCGCAGCGTGCGCGCCGCAGCCTCGGCCGCGATCTGGAGGCACAGCCCGAGGATGCGTCGCGTGTCGCGCGGGTCGATGATGCCGTCGTCCCACAGCCGCGCGGTGCCGAACAGGGCCGTGCTCTCCGCGTCGAGCCGCTTCCTTAGCGCGTCGCTCATCGCGGCGAGGGCCTCGTCGTTGGCCGGCAGGCCCATCTTCTGCAGCTTGTTGCGGTTGACGATGTCCATCACCTTGGCCGCCTGTGCGCCGCCCATCACCGCGGTGCGCGCGCTCGGCCACGAGAAGATGAAGCGCGGGTCGAAGCCGCGCCCGCACATGCCGTAGTTGCCGGCCCCGAAGCTGCCGCCGAGCACGACCGTGAAGCGGGGCACGCGCGCGTTGGCCACCGCCTGGATCATCTTGCTGCCGTGCTTGATCGCGCCGGCGTGTTCGGCCGCGCGTCCCACCATGTAGCCGGTGGTGTTCTGCAGGAAGACGAGCGGCGTGCCGCTCTGGTCGCACAGCTGGATGAACTGGGCCGCCTTGGTGCTGCCGGCCGGCTGGATCGGGCCGTTGTTGCCGACGATGCCCACCGCGTGGCCGTGGATGCGCGCGTGGCCGCAGACGGTGTCGGTCGCGTAGGCGGCCTTGAACTCCAGGAACTCCGAGCCGTCGACGACGCGGGCGACCACCTCGCGCACGTCGTAGGGCTCGCGGTCGTCGGCCGGCACCACGCCCATCAGCTCCTCGGCCGCGAAGCGCGGCGCGGGGGCCGGGGCCTGCGCGGCCACGCGGTCCCAGGGCAGCAGGTCGACGATCTGGCGTGCCACCGCGATGGCGTGCGCGTCGTCCTCGGTCAGGTACTCGCCCAGGCCGGTGATCGTGGCATGGGTCTGGGCGCCGCCGAGCTCCTCGTCGGTGGCGTCCTCGCCGATGGCGGCCTTGACCAGCGGCGGGCCGGCCAGGTAGATGCTGCTGCGGTCCTTCACCAGCACGACGTAGTCCGACAGGCCCGGAAGGTAGGCGCCGCCGGCGGTGCTGCTGCCGTGAACCACGGCGATCTGCGGGATGCCGGCCGCCGACAGCCGTGCCTGGTTGGCGAAGGTGCGGCCACCGTCGACGAAGATCTCGGCCTGGTACATCAGGTTGGCGCCGCCCGACTCCACCAGCGCGATCAGCGGCAGCTTGTTCTCGCGCGCGAGCTCCTGCGCGCGCAGCGCCTTCTTCAGGCCCATCGGGGCGATCGTGCCGCCCTTGATCGCGCTGTCGCTGGCCGAGACCAGCACGCGTCTGCCGCAGACCACGCCGATGCCGACGATGCTGCCGCCGCCCATCACGCTCTTCCTGCCGTCGTCGTCGTGCATGCCCAGGCCGGCCAGCGTGCTGAGCTCGAGGAACTCGCTGCCGCGGTCGACGAGCCGCGCCACGCGCTCGCGCGGCAGCAGCTGGCCGCGCTGCTCGAACTTCGATCGCTTGCTCTCGGACTCCGCGACCACCAGCGCCTCGAGCCGGCGCACCTCGGCCAGCCGTTCCTGCATCCGCGCGGCGTTGGCCTGGAAGGCGTCGGAGGCGGGGTCCAGGCTGGAGCCGAGCGCCGTCATCGGGCCGTCACTCCTGCAGGATCCGGGGCGTGACGGCCCGGTGGAAGCCGTCGAAGGGCACCGACTTCGCGTCCGGGCCGAGCGGGAAGATGTCGCTGCCGAGCGAGGCGCCGCCGTCGATCTGCAGCGTGACGCCGGTGACGAACGAGGCCGCGGGCGACAGCAGGAAGCAGATCGCGCCGCTGACCTCGGCCTCGAGACCCATGCGCCGCATCGGCACCGAGCCCTTCAGGCGCCGGATGATCGGCTGCATCGCCGGGCCGTAGGTGTCCATGCCGCTGGAGGCGATCCAGCCCGGCGCCACCGCGTTCACGCGCACCCCGGCGTGGGCCCACTCGAAGGCGGCCGTCATCGTCAGGTTGCTCATGCCGGCGCGCGCCGCGCCGCTGTGGCCCATGCCCGGCATGCCGTTGCGGAAGTCGGCCGTCATGTTGACGATGGCGCCGCCGTGCTGCTGCATGCACTGGTTGAACAGCTCGCGCATCATCAGGAAACCGCCGGTCAGGTTGTTGGCCACCACCGCGTCGAAGCCACGCTTGCTGATGGCCAGCAGCGGCGCTGGGAACTGGCCGCCGGCGTTGTTGACGAGGCCCGCCACCGGCCCGTGCTCGGCGAGCACCTGGGCGACGGCGGCCTTGACCTTGTCCTCGTCGCGGATGTCGAAGGCGACCGCGTGGCAGCGGCCGCCGTCCTCGGCGATCTCGGCGCGCACGCGCTCGAGCTTGTCGGCCGAGCGGCCGCTGACGACGACCGCGGCCCCGAGCGCGGCCAGCTCGTGCGCCACGCAGCGCCCGATGCCGCTGCCGCCGCCGGTGACCCAGTGCAGCTGCCCGGCGAACAGGTCGGGCCGGAACACGCTGCGGTAGCCGGATCGGGCGGCTTCGTTCATCGCGTCGGCGCGCCGGCGGCGCGCGGGGGGATGGGAATTCGCCGGATTGAATCGCAGGGTGACGTTAACGTCAATCGACTCACATCTAGGGGATTTCGCGGGGGGTCGCGGAAGCCTGCGCCGCTACGATCCGCGGCAGTTCCGACCCTCCCGGGAGCCCTTCAGATGGACATGCCAGCCTGCACCGAAGCCCTGCGCGCGAAGGTGGGCGACTCGAGCGGCCTGAACGCCACGCTCAAGTTCGACTGCGGTGCCGACGGCTGCGTCTACATCGACGGTCGCAGCGTGCCCAACACCGTGAGCAACGAGGACAAGGATGCCGACTGCACGGTGGCGATCTCGCACGACAACCTCGTCGCGCTGCTGACCGGCGAGCTCGAGCCCGCCACCGGTTTCATGATGGGCAAGTTCAAGGTCTCGGGCGACATGAGCGTCGCGCTCAAGCTCCAGCGCGTGGTGTGACGGTGCTGCAGCGGGTGGCGCGCCCGGCGGCGCCGGGCTCCGCGGCCGGGGGCGGCGGGCCGCGCTCGGCCGCCGCTTCCGCGCAGGAGGTGGTGGCCTCGCACCGCGACGACGGCACCGGCGAGCTGTTCGGCATCACCGAGCTGTGCCGCGAGTTCGGCATCACGCTGCGCACGATCCGCTTCTACGAGGACAAGGGGCTGCTGGCGCCGCGGCGTGTCAACGGCACCCGCGTCTACACGCGGCGCGACCGCGCGCGCCTGGCACTGATCCTGCGCAGCAAGGCCATCGGCGCGAGCCTGGCCGAGATCAAGCACTACCTCGACCTCTACGGCGCCGGCGGCGAGGGACGCGTGCAGCAGCTGAAGTACGTGCTGCAGCGCACCGACGCCGCGATCGACGCGCTCGAGCAGAAGCGCGCCCACATCGAGGCCACGCTGGCCGAGCTGCGCGTCATCAACGCCGAGGTGCGCAAGCAGCTCGACGCCCGCTGAACCGTCCCATCCCACCCGAACCGCGATGAGCCTGCCCGTCTTCGAATCGACCTGGATGACCGCGGAGCACCGCATGCTGCGCGACAGCGCCGCGCGCTACATCGCGGAGAAGTGGGTGCCGCGCGCCGCCGAGTTCCGCGAGCTGGGCCGGATGCCGCCGGCCGTCTGGCGCGAGGCGGCCGCGGCCGGGCTGCTCTGCGTCAGCACGCCCGAGGCCTACGGCGGCGGCGGCGGCGACTTCGGCCACGAGGCCGTGATCCTGCTCGAGCAGGCGCGCGCCAACGTCAGCGGCTGGGGCGGCGGCCTGCACTCGGCCATCGTCGCGCCCTACATCCTGCACCACGGCACCGAGGAGCAGAAGCGCCGCTGGCTGCCCAGGATGGCCACGGGCGAGCTGATCACCGCCATCGCGATGACCGAGCCCGGCACCGGCAGCGACCTGCAGAGCGTGCGCACCGCCGCGCGCCGCGAGGGAGACGCCTACGTCCTGAACGGCGCCAAGACTTTCATCACCAACGGGCAGAACGCCAATCTCGTCTGCGTCGTCTGCCGCACCGGCGACGCCGGCTCCGGCGCCAAGGGCATCTCGCTGCTGTTCGTCGAGACCGACGGGGCGGCCGGCTTCCGCCGCGGCCGCCAGCTCGACAAGGTCGGCATGAAGGCGCAGGACACCAGCGAGCTGTTCTTCGACGACGTGCGCGTGCCGGCGGAGAACCTGCTCGGCCTGAAGGAAGGGCAGGGCTTCTTCCAGCTGATGCAGGAGCTGCCGCAGGAGCGGCTGATCATCGCGCTCAGCGGCATCGGCGCGATGGAGCGCGCGCTCGAGGAGACGCTCGCCTACGTCAAGCAGCGCCAGGCCTTCGGCAAGAGCATCTGGGACTTCCAGAACACGCGCTTCAAGCTGGCCGAGGTGCAGGCCACGGTGCTGGCCACCCGCGCCTTCGTCGATGCCTGCATGGCCGCCCACCTGAAGGGCGAGCTCGACGCGGCACGCGCCGCGCTGGCCAAGGCCTGGGTCAGCGAGCAGCAGTGCAAGGTGATGGACGAATGCCTGCAGCTGTTCGGCGGCTACGGCTACATGATGGAGTACCCGATCGCCGAGCTGTACGTGGACGCGCGCGTGCAGCGCATCTACGGCGGCACCAACGAGATCATGAAGGAGCTGGCGGCCCGCTTCATGTAGCGGCGGCGCGGCTCGTTTCCAGGGGAGAAGAGCGATGGATGCCACCGACCTGCCGCTGGCCGAGCGGCTGAGCGCGTCCCTGGCCACGCAGCGCGCGGCCTACCGGGCGCATCCCGAGCCCGGCTACGCCGAGCGCAAGGACGACCTGAAGCGCCTGCGCGCCTTCCTGCGCGAGCACCAGGACGAGCTCGTCGCCGCGATCAGCGCCGACTACGGCCACCGCTCGCGCCACGAGACGCTGCTGTGCGAGATCGCACCCGCGGTGGACGGCATCGGCTACGCGCTGAAGCACCTGCGCCGCTGGATGCGGCCGCAGCGCCGCCATGTCGACCTCGTCAGCTTCCCCGGGGCCAGCAACCGTGTCGTTCCGCAGCCGCTGGGCGTGGTCGGCGTGATCGTGCCCTGGAACTTCCCGGTCAACCTGAGCTTCGTCCCGCTGACCTTCATCTTCGCCGCCGGCAACCGGGCGCTGGTCAAGATGAGCGAGAACTCGCGCCGGCTGGCCGCGCTGCTGATCGAGAAGACGCCCAGGTACTTCGCGCCCGAGAAGCTGCAGTTCCTCGACGAGACCGGCGGCGTGGGCATCGAGTTCTCCAAGCTGCCGTTCGACCACCTGCTGTTCACCGGCTCGGGGCAGACCGGCCGCGCGGTGATGGCTGCCGCCGCCGCCAACCTGTGCCCGGTGACGCTGGAGCTCGGCGGCAAGGCGCCGGCCATCGTCTGCGACGACTTCCCGCTGGCCACGGCGGTCGAGCGCATCCTGTTCGTGAAGTGCCTGAATGCGGGCCAGATCTGCACCTCGGTCGACCACGCCTTCGTGCCGGAGGAGAAGGTGCAGGCGTTCGTGCGCCACGCGCAGGCCGTGGTGCCGCGGCGGTTTCCGGGCGGGCTGGCGTCGCCCGACTACACGTCGATCGTCGACCAGCGCAGCTTCGACCGCCTGCTCCACGCGCTCGACGAGGCGCGGGCCGGCGGAGCCACGCTGGTGCCCCTGCTGCCCGGCCCCCCCTTCGACGCCGCTGCGCGCAAGATCGCGCCGCACATCGTGCTCGACACCCCGCCCGGCTCGGCGCTGGCCACGCGCGAGATCTTCGGCCCGATCCTGCCGATCCGGCCCTACCGCCGGCTCGAGGACGTTGTGCAGCAGGTCAATGCGGGCGACCGCCCGCTGGCCATGTACCCCTTCACGCGCGACCGCGCGCGCCTGGACCACCTGCTCACGCACGTGATGTCGGGCGGGGTGTCGGTCAACGACGCGCTGCTGCACGTGGCCCAGCACGACCTGCCGTTCGGCGGTGTCGGTCCGTCCGGCATGGGTCACTACCACGGCCACGAGGGCTTCCAGACCTTCTCGAAGATGCGGCCGGTGTTCCACCAGGCGCGGTGGTCGGCGCTGAGCCTGATCGGCCCGCCCTACGGCCGCTTCGCCGACGCGATGCTGGATTTCCTGATCAAGTGACGAAGGAGGGCCGCGCGATGAGCGACGCCTTGATCTACGACCACGTGCGCACGCCGCGCGGCAAGGGCAAGAAGGACGGCAGCCTGCACCAGGCCACGCCGGTGTGGCTGCTGCGCACGCTGTTCAAGGCGCTCGAGCAGCGGCTCGCGCTCGACACCGCGCTGGTCGACGACGTGGTGCTCGGCTGCGTGACGCCGGTGGGCGAGCAGGGCGCCGACATCGCGCGCACCGCGGTGCTCGACGCCGAGTGGGCGCAGACGGTGGCCGGCGTCACCCAGAGCCGCTTCTGCGCCAGCGGCCTGGAGTCGGTGAACCTCGCGGCGGCCAAGGTCAAGAGCGGCTGGGAGGACTTCGTCGTCGCCGGCGGCATCGAGAGCATGAGCCGCTGGCCGATGGGCAGCGACGGCGGCGCCTGGGTGATGGACCCGCGCATCAACCAGAAGACCGGCTTCGTGCCGCAGGGCATCGGCGCCGACCTGATCGCCACGCTGGAGGGCTGGGGCCGCGCCGACGTCGATGCGTTCGCACTGCGCTCGCACCAGCGCGCGGCCGCGGCGCGCGCCGAGGGGCGCTTTGCCGGGAGCGTGGTGCCGGTGCGCGACCTCAACGGGCTGCCGATGCTCGACCGCGACGAGACGATCCGCGACAACGCCAGCATGGAGGCGATGGCGAAGCTGGAGCCGAGCTTCGCGATGATCGGCCAGATGGGCTTCGACGCCACCGCGCTTCGCAAGTACACGACGGTGGAGCGCATCGTGCACGTGCACCACGCCGGCAACTCGAGCGGCATCGTCGACGGCGCCGCGCTGATGCTGGTGGGCAACGCCGAGGCCGGCCGCAAGGCCGGCCTGAAGCCGCGCGCGCGCATCCGGGCCGCCGCGGTGATCGGCAGCGAGCCGACGATCATGCTCACCGGCCCGACGCCGGCCTGCCGCAAGGCGCTGGCCAAGGCAGGCATGACGGCCGGCGACATCGACCTGTGGGAGATCAACGAGGCCTTCGCCGTGGTGCCGATGAAGACCGCGCGCGACCTCGGCGTCGACATCGACCGCGTCAACGTCAACGGCGGCTCGATCGCGATGGGGCACCCGCTGGGCGCCACCGGCTGCATCATCCTCGGCACGCTGCTCGACGAACTCGAGCGCCGCGGCCTCGCGACCGGCCTCGCCACGCTGTGCGTGGGCGGCGGCATGGGCATCGCCACGATCATCGAGCGGGTGTGACCATGAGCGACGCGGTTTCCCTCGAAGTGGGCAGCGACGGCATCCTCGTCGCGACGATGAACCTTCCCGGCCGGCCGATGAACGTGGTGGGCGACGAGCTGATGGCCGGCATCGCCGCGGCCGTCGACAGGCTGTCCGATCCGGCCGTCAAGGGCATGATCCTCGCCAGCGGCAAGGCCGACTTCTGCGCCGGCGGCGACATCGACCGCATGGCGAAGTGGACGCAGCCGGAGGAGCCCTTCGAGGCCTCGATGGCGATGAAGAAGGTGCTGCGCCGGCTCGAGCTGCAGGGCAAGCCGGTGGTGGCGGCCATCGGCGGTCACGCGCTCGGCGGCGGCCTGGAGATCGCGCTCGCCTGCCACGCCCGCATCGCGCTGGCCGATCCGCGGCTCAAGCTCGGCCAGCCCGAGGTGAAGATCGGCCTGCTGCCCGGCGGCGGCGGCACGGTGCGGCTGCCGCGCCTCGTCGGCATCCAGGCCGCACTGCAGATCTGCGGCGAGGGCAACGACATCGCGGTGACCAAGGCCAGGGAAATGGGCCTGCTCGCCGACACCGCGGCCGACCGCGACGAACTGATGGCCAAGGCGCGGGCCTGGATCGCCGCCAACCCGAAGGCCCGGCAGCCCTGGGACCAGCCGAAATTCAAGTTCCCGGGCGGCGACAGCCGCTCGCCTGCGTTGGTGCCGATGTGGGCCATCGCGCCGTCGATCGCCAGTGCCAGGAGCCAGGGCAACTACCCGGCGCTGCAGCACATCATGAGCAGCATCTTCGAGGGCGGGCTGGTCGACTTCGAGACGGCGCAGGTGGTCGAGAGCCGCTACTTTGCCGCCTGCGTGACCAGCCAGGTGTCGAAGAACATGATCGGCACGCTGTGGTTCCAGCTCAACGCGATCAAGAAGGGTGCGTCGCGGCCCCAGGGCGTGCCGGCCTCGAAGGTGCGCCGGCTCGGCATCCTGGGCGCCGGGATGATGGGTGGTGGCATCGCCTACGTGTCGGCCAAGGCCGGCATCGAGGTCGTGCTGCTCGACACCACGCAGGAGGCGGCCGACAAGGGCAAGGCCTACTCGCAGGGCCTGCTCGACAAGGCGGTGAAGAAGGGCCGCAGCACGCCGGACAAGCGCGACGCGCTGCTGGCGAGGATCAGGCCGACGACGCAGTACGAGGACCTGGCCGCTTGCGACCTCGTCATCGAGGCCGTGTTCGAGGACCGCGCCGTCAAGGCCGACGTCACCCGCAAGGCCGAGGCCGTGCTCGGCGCCGGCGCGGTGTTCGCGTCGAACACCAGCACGCTGCCGATCACGGGCCTGGCCCGGGCGAGCGCGCGGCCGGGCAGCTTCATCGGCCTGCACTTCTTCAGCCCGGTGGACAAGATGCCGCTGGTGGAGATCATCGTCGGCCAGGCCACGAGCGACGAGACGCTGGCCCGGGGCTTCGACTACGTGCTTCAGATCGGCAAGACGCCGATCGTCGTCAACGACAGCCGAGGCTTCTACACCAGCCGCGTCTTCAGCACCTACGTGATGGAAGGCATCGCGATGCTGAAGGAGGGCGTGCACCCGCGCAGCATCGAGGCGGCGGGCCTGCAGGCCGGCATGCCGATGCCGCCGCTGGCGCTGCAGGACGAGGTGAGCCTGTCGCTCGCGCTGCACGTGGCCGAGCAGACGCGGAAGGATCTGGCCGCCGAGGGCAGGCCGTACACCGAGCATCCTGGCATGAGCGTGATCCGGCAGCTGTGCGAGATCGGCCGCGTCGGCAAGAAGGCCGGCCGGGGCTTCTACGACCATGGCGACGAGGGCCGGCAGCTCTGGCCCGGGCTGACGACGCTGTACCCGGTGGACGCGCAGCAGCCGGCGCAGCGCGAGCTGATCGACCGGATGATGTTCGCGCAGGCCAACGAGGCGGCGCGCTGCCACGAGGAGGGCGTGCTGCGCTCGGCGGCCGATGCCAACGTGGGCAGCATCTTCGGCTGGGGCTTCGCGCCGTTCCACGGCGGCGCGCTGCAGTTCATCGACGCGATGGGTGCGGCGGCCTTCGTGGCCCGCGCGCGCGAACTCGCGGCGGCCTACGGACCGCGCTTCGAGCCTGCGGCGGTGGTCGTGCAGATGGCCGCCCAGGGCGGGCGCTTCGCAGCCTGAGGGTCGGTCCTTCGGGGGGCGGGTGGCGGGCGGGTGGTGGTTGGCCGCCCCATCGCAAACGGTTGACCGGCGGCCCGGGGCGCCTCGCTGGGGGGCATCGCAGGGCAGGGTTCGATGCTCATGCCTGGCAGTCTTCGCATGGACTTTTCTTCTTGAAGAGTCCCAGATGAGATGGTGGGGCAGGCTCCTTTCCAGGCGCCCTCACGGCCTTCGGGCGCTGCCGCGCCCAGAGATCCAGGGCTAGACCTTTAGGGCTTGCAGGTCTGGTACGGAACTTCCGATCGGGGCTGCGCTGATCGCCGAGATGGGCCCCTGTCCTGGCAGTCTCCCGGCGGCGTTGCGAGTTCCGGAACCTCTCGGCAAGAGGTCCCTCGCGAGACTACAATTGCTGCGAAGTCCAGCTATGGATGTCATTCCATGACCGTGCATGCCGTCGAGTCCGCTCCAACGCCCCGCGCAGGCGGTCGGGACGCGGCGTCGCGGGCCTGGCTCGCCGCGGCCGGCCTGCGCGCCTTCGGGCGCATGGCCGACGCCTGGAAGCTGACCGTCGACGAGCAGCTCCGGCTGCTCGGCCAGCCCGCCCGCAGCACCTACTTCGCCTGGCGCAAGCAGCCCGAGCGCGCCAAGCTGCCGCGCGACACGCTCGAGCGCCTGTCCGAGCTCCTCGGCATCTGGCGCGCGCTGCAGGTGCTGCTGCCGGAGCCGGCCGCTGCCGATGCCTGGGTGCGCCGCCCGAACGCCGCGCCCGGGTTCGATGGCCGCAGCGCGCTGGAGCGCATGCTCGAGGGCAATGTCAGCGATCTGCACCACGTGCGCCGTTATCTCGACGGCGTGCGCAGCGGAGGCGGCTGGCCGTGACGGCGGCCGCGCAGGCGCTCGCGCGACGCCGCGTGCGCTGGCCGACGGCCTGGCTGGCCGTTCCGGTGCCGCAGCCGGCCGCGCCGCCGTACGCGCGGCTGGTGGCCCCGTCCGACTTCGAGGCGCTCGGGCAGCTGGAGGCGATGACGACGCCGGCCGCCAGCGGTCGGCGCTCGCGCGGGGCGCGGAAGGCCCGTCCAGGCAGCGCGGGGTCGTCGTCCGGCGCGGGTGCTGCGCAGTCGCTGCCGTCGGCGCCCGGTGACGAGACGGCGCCCGGTCCCTGCCAGGGCGGCCCCGGCGCCGCCGCGGCCGGCGATGAGCACGGTGTCCCAGGCGTCTCGTGGCTCCAAGGCCTCCGTCCGCAGCAGGCTGCTCGGGAAGATCCGGTCGCCGCGGTGTTCGCCAGCGCCGAGGGCGCCGCGTCCGATGACGGCGTGTCCGGGGTTCTCTGCGCGGCACTCGCGCGCGGTGTCGCCGTCGAGCAAGCCTGCCGGCGCCACGGGCGCTTCCTGCGCGCCACCGGCCAGGGACCGATGTACGTGGGGATGCAGCTGTATCGGGCGAGCATCGACGCTGAGCTGCACGACCTGTGCGAAGACGGCGCGTCGGCGTCAGCGGGGACCGTCCCCGGTGACCCCGGGGACCCATCCGCCCCCGATGTGTCCCCCGGCCTCGGTGCGCAACTGCGCGCGGCCGGCTCGGCCGGCGTCGTCTACCGTTCGCGGGCCGCGGCGTCGGCCACCGCATCGGCCACCCCGGCGACCGCCCGTGTCGATCCGCTGTGCGTGGCGCTGTTCGGCCCGCGGGGCGTGCGGCGCTGCCGCCCGGAGGCGCTGCTGCTGTGCGCGTGGGACGGGCAGCGCTTCACTGGCGTCTTCCAGAGGTGCGAATGACCGCCGCCTTCGTCCACCCCGGCCAGCGCTTCGATCGCCTGGATGCCCTGCGGGCCGTGGCGATGCTGTGGATGGCCGCTTTCCACTTCGGATTCGACCTCAATCACTTCGGCCTGCTCGACCCGCGCCAGAACTTCCACCGCGACCCGTTCTGGACCTGGCAGCGCACCTGCATCGTCAGCCTCTTCCTGTTCTGCGCCGGCGTGGGCCAGGCGGCCGCGCTCGAGGCCGGCCAGTCGGCGGCCCGGTTCTGGCGCCGCTGGGGCCAGGTCGCGGGCTGCGCGGTGCTGGTGAGCATCGGCTCGGCGCTGATGTTCCCGCGCAGCTGGATCAGCTTCGGCGTGCTGCACGGCATCGCGCTGATGCTGATCGTGCTGCGCGTGGCCGCCCCGCTCGGGCGCTGGCTCTGGCCGCTGGGCCTCGCGGCTCTCGTGCTGCCGCAGCTGTGGGGCCACCCGTTCTTCGAGACGCGGTGGACGAACTGGGTCGGGCTGGTCACCCGCAAGCCGGTCACCGAGGACTACGTGCCACTGCTGCCCTGGCTCGGCGTGATGCTGTGGGGGCTGGCGGCCGGGCAGTGGCTGCTCGCGCACCGCCGCTCGGTGCTCACCGCCCCGGTGCCCGCCGTGGCGCGGCCGCTGGCAGCGCTCGGTCGCTGGCCACTCACCTTCTACATGCTCCACCAGCCGGTGCTGATCGGGGGCATCCTGGCCGGCCGCGCGCTCGGGCTCTGGTAGCGTGCGCGTCATGGCACACGAGCCTGGCCACCATGATCATGGTCAGCACGACCACGGCAGCCACGGCCACGACGGCGGGCATGGCGCGCTCGGCCCGATGGACCTCCGCGTGCGGGCCCTGGAGACCCTGCTGGTTCAGAAGGGCTACGTCGACCCGGCCGCGCTCGATGCGCTGATCGAGACCTACGAGCGCCGCGTCGGGCCGCGCAACGGTGCGCGCGTCGTCGCCCGGGCCTGGGCCGACCCCGCGTTCCGCGAGCGCCTGCGGCTCGACGCCACGCGCGCGATCGCCGAGCTGGGCTACCAGGGCCGGCAGGGCGAGCACATGGTGGTCGTCGAGAACACCCCGGACACCCACCACATGGTCGTCTGCACGCTGTGCAGCTGCTATCCGTGGCCGGTGCTCGGGCTGCCCCCCACCTGGTACAAGAGCGCGCCGTACCGCGCACGCGCCGTGCGCGAGCCGCGCGCGGTGCTGGCCGAGTTCGGCGTCGTGCTGCCGGAGGCCACGCGGGTGCGGGTCTGGGACTCCACGGCCGAGGTCCGCTACCTGGTGCTGCCGATGCGGCCCGAGGGCACCGACGGCTGGAGCGAGGAGCGCCTGGCCGGCCTGGTCACGCGCGACTCGATGATCGGCACCGGTCTGCCCCGGCCCGCAGCTGCCGCGGGCGGCCCGCCCGCATGACCCACGCCAGCCACGCCGACCTGGGCGGCACGCGCGGCCACGGCCCGGTCGTGCCCGAGCCCGAGGGCGAGCTCTGGCACGCCGCCTGGGAGCCGCGGGCGCTGGCGCTGACGCTGGCCATGGGGGCCAGCGGGCAGTGGAACATCGACAACAGCCGTGCCGCGCGCGAGTCGCTGCCCGGCTACCTGCGCCTGGGCTACTACGAGATCTGGATCGCGGCGCTGTGCCGGCTGTTGGCCGAGCGCGGACTGGTCGGCGCCGACGAACTGGCGGCCGGCCGCGCGCTGCACCCGCCGCGGCCCGTGGCGCGCGTGCTGCGCGCCGGCGAGGTGGCGGCGGTGCTGGCGCGCGGCGCCCCCACGGAGCGCCCTGCGCCTTCCGCACCGCGCCACGCGGTCGGCGATCGCGTGCGCACCTGGGCCGGCGACGTGCCGCACCACACGCGGTTGCCGCGCTACGTGCGCGGGCGCACCGGCACGGTCGTCGCGCATCACGGGGCACACGTGTTCGCCGACGCCCACGCCAGCGGGCGCGGCGAGATGCCGCAGCACCTGTACACGGTGGCCTTCGAGGGCCGCGAGCTCTGGCCCGACGCCGCCGACCGCGCCGAGGCCGGCGCGCTCGTCGTCTCGGTCGACGCCTGGGAGCCCTACCTCGAGCCGGCGGCGGCCGGCCCCGGCGACGTCCACCGCGACGCAGCCGCCCGCTGCCGATGAGCGCGCTGCCGCCCGCGCTCATGCCCGCGTCCACGCCCGACCCGGGCCCGCCCGCCGAGCCGGTGTTCGCCGAGCCCTGGCAGGCGCAGGCCTTCGCCCTTGCGGTTGAGCTGCATCGGCGCGGCCTGTTCACCTGGCGCGAGTGGGCCGACGCGCTGGCGGCGGAGATCGCCGCCGGGGGCGCCGCCGCCGCATCCGATGCCGATGCGGCATCCGCCCCGGTGCAGGGCGACGGCGCAGCGGCCGGCGTCTACTACGGGCAGTGGCTGGCGGCTCTGGAGAAGCTCGTCATCGCCAAGGGCGCCGGCCGCGGCGATGAACTCGAGCGCACCCGGCGCGGCTGGCAACGGGCCGCCGCGCGCACCATGCACGGCGAGCCGATCGAGCTGCGCGCGGTCGACCTCGATCCGGAAGCCCGGCCACCGGCCGCGGCCGACGCCGGGCGGGGCGGTGGGTTACGCTAGGCGCACGATGACCGCCCAGCCGCTGCCCGTGGTGCCGATCTCCGAAGCCCACGTCGAGGGTTTCCGCGCCGCGCTCGACGTGGTGGCACGCGAGAAGCGATTCCTGGCGATGTTCGAGGCGCCCCCGCTGGCGCAGGTGCGGGCGCACGTGCGCGACGGCATCGCGCAGGGCGTGGCGCAGTTCGTCGCGCTCGATGGCACCCAGGTCGTCGGCTGGGCCGACGTCTTCCCCGGCTGGGCCCACGGGGTGCAGCACCGGGGATCGCTCGGCATGGGGCTGTTGCCGGCCTGGCGCGGGCAGGGCCTCGGGCGCCGCCTGCTCGAGGCCTGCATCGCCGCCACCTGGGCGCGCGGGCTGACCCGCATCGAGCTGGAGGTGCGGGTCGACAATGCGGCCGCCATCCGCCTGTACGAGCGCGCCGGCTTCGGGCACGAGGGCATCAAGCGCAACGCGATCCGGGTCGACGGCGTGCACGTGGACACCCACGCCATGAGCCTGCTCGCACCGGTCCCGGCCGGCGAGGCGGGCGCGGGTGCGGTGGCGCGATGAGCGCGCGCGTCCTCTACGGCTTCCACGCCGTCACCGTCAGGCTGAAGACGGCACCGGAGTCGGTGCTCGAGGTGCACGTCGACGGCGCGCGGCGCGACGCGCGCATGCGCCAGTTCGTCGAGCGCGCGGCGGCCGCCGGCGCGCGCATCGTCGACAGCGACGGCGCCCGGCTCGACCGGCTGGCCGGAACCGCCCGCCACCAGGGCGTGGTGGCGCGGGTGCTGCCCCTGGCGCCGCGCCACTCGCTGGACGACGTGCTCGACGACGCCGAGGCGGCGGGCCGCGGCCCGGCGCTGGTGCTGGTGCTCGATGGCGTGACCGACCCCCACAACCTCGGCGCCTGCCTGCGCGTAGCCGACGGCGCCGGCGCCCACGCCGTGATCGCGCCGCGCGACCATGCGGTGGGTCTGAACGCCACCGTGGCCAAGGTGGCCAGCGGCGCGGCCGAGACCGTGCCCTACCTGATGGTGACCAACCTGGCGCGCACGCTGGGCGAGCTCAAGGAGCGCGGGCTGGCCGTGGTGGGCACGGCCGACGACGCCCCGCGCACGCTGTACGAGGCGTCGCTGGCGCGCCCGGTGGCGCTGGTGCTCGGGGCCGAGGGCCCTGGCATGAGGCAGCTGACACGGCGGACCTGCGACGAACTGGTGCGCATCCCGATGGCCGGCGCGGTGGAAAGCCTCAACGTCTCGGTGGCGGCCGGGGTGTGCCTGTTCGAGGCGCGGCGCCAGCGGCTGGCCGCAGCCCCGGCCGCCGCAGCGCCCACCGCACCCGCCGCCACGGCCGCGGCATAGACTTCCCGCCATGCCCGTCAACGTCGTCACCCATCCGCTGGTGCAGCACAAGGTCGGCCTGCTGCGCGCGAAGGACCTGCCGACCAAGCAGTTCCGCGAGCTCGCCGGCGAGCTCGCGCGGCTCCTCGCCTACGAGGCCACGGCCGACCTGCCGCTGGAGCCGGCCACGGTGGACTGCTGGAGCGGCCCGACCGCGGTGCAGCGCATCGCCGGCAAGAAGATCACGGTGGTGCCGATCCTGCGTGCCGGCCTCGGCATGCTCGACGGCGTGCTCGACCTCGTGCCCAACGCCAAGGTCAGCATCGTCGGCCTGACCCGCAACCACGACACGTTGCAGCCCGAGCAGTACTACGCCAACCTGGTGGGCCGGCTCGAGGAGCGCACCGCGATCGTGATCGACCCGATGCTGGCGACGGCCGGCTCGATGATCGCCACCGTCGACCTGCTGAAGGCGCGCGGCTGTCGCGACGTGCGCGCACTGGTGCTGGTGGCGGCCCCGGAGGGCGAGCGCGCACTGGCCGCCGCACACCCGGACGTGCGCTGCTGGGCTGCGGCGATGGACAGCCACCTGAACGCGGTGGGCTACATCATCCCGGGGCTGGGCGACGCCGGCGACCGGCTGTTCGGCACGCGGCCGCCGGGCTGACGGCACGACCCCGGGCTCAGCGGCCGCGCAACGCGGCCCAGAGAGCGTCTCGGTACTCGGGGAAGGCCTGCAGGTCGTGGTGCCGGGCCTCGGGCACCAGCAGCAACTGAGCGTGCGGGGCGAGCTGCTGCAGCCGCCGGCTGTGGTGGGGCTCGATCAGCGTGTCGCGCCCGCCGTGCGCCAGCAGGATCGGCGCGCGCACGCGGCCGATCCACTCCTCGGTGGCGAGCGGGTAGCGCAGCACCGCCCGCGGCACCCACGGGTAGTGTTCGGCCGCCAGCGCCTTCATGCTGGTGTAAGGCGCGATCAGCACCAGCTGCTCCGGTTGTTCCTCGGCCGCCAGGCGCGCGGCCAGCGCGGTGCCCAGCGAGTTGCCGACGATGACCTCGCGCTGCGGTGCGGCGTCGCCGTAGATGCGACGCATCGCCTCCCAGGCGGCGCGGACATCGGCGTGCAGCTGCCCCTCCCCGGTGATGCAGCACGGGCTCTTGCCGTAGCCGCGGTAGTCGATCATGAAGAGGTCGAGGTTGGCGCGGCGGTGGCGGTCGAGGTCGCCGAACCACCCCTGCAGGCTGCCGCCGTTGCCATGCAGGTAGAAGACCACGCCGTCGGGCCGCGGCAGGCGCAGGTGCAGCGCGTTCAGCCGCCCCCCGGGCACGTCGATCCAGCGCTCGTGCACGTCGGGTCCCTTGTCGAACACCCAGTCGGCGGGCAGCGTGTGGGGCCGGAAGATCAGCCACTCCTGGCGCCACCACAGCGCCGCCACCGCCAGCGCCCAGACGAGCGCGGCCGCCAGTGCCAGCACCGCGACCCGGGAGGCCGCTCGACGCAGCGCGCGCCCGGCCTTCACACCCAGCCCAGTGCGCCGGCCAGCGCCCCGGCCCCCAGCGCCCACATCGGGTTGCGGCGCGTGCGCAGCATCAGCCACAGCGTGGCGGCCACCAGCAGCCACGACACAGGCTGGCCCGCCGTGGGCCGCAACAGCGCGGTGCCCGTGGCCAGCAGCAGGCCGATGGTCAGCGGCGCCAGCCCGGCGGAGAACGCGCGCACGCCGCGCGACTGCCGGTGCCGCTGGCCGAAGCGCCCGGCCGCCACCGCGAGCACCGCCGAGGGCAGCAGCGAGCCGGCCATCGTGGCCGCCACGCCGACCAGGCCGCCGATGCTGAAGCCGATCGCCGCCACGAACAGCACGTTGGGCCCCGGTGCCGCCTGGCCGATGGCGATGCAGTCGTTGAACTGCATCGGCGTCAGCCAGCCGTGCTCGGCGACGACGATGCGCTGCATCTCGCTGACGGTGGTGATCGCGCCGCCGACGGCCACCAATGACAGCGCCGTGAAGTGCAGGAACAGAAGCCACCAGTCGGCGCCACCGATGCCCACCGGCCCCCACAGCAGCGTCTGCCAGGGCTCGGTCACGACGCCGCCTCCCGCAGCCGCCAGGCCGCCAGCGCGATGCCCGGCAGCCCGAGCGCCAGCACCACCGGCAGCAGCGGCCAGCGCAGCACCGCCACCGCGGCCACCGTGGCCGCCACCAGAGCGACGACCGCGGCGCGGCCGAGCGGGCTGCCGCGCAGCCCCGGGGCCAGGCGGATCGCCGTGGCCAGCACCAGCCCGGCAGCCACCACGCCCATGCCGCGCAGCGCGCCGGCCACGGCCGGCACCTCGCCGAAGCGCAGCGCCGCCATCGTCAGCGCCAGCACGATCGCCAGCGGCAGCAGCAGCATGCCCGCACTGGCGGCGAGCGCGCCGCGCCAGCCGAAGCAGCGGTCGCCGTAGATCAGCCCGAGGTTGACGACGTTGGGCCCGGGCAGCACCTGCGACAGCGCCAGCAGCTCGAGGAACTGGTCCCGTGTCAGCCAGCCGAGCCGCTCGACCAGCTCGCGCTGCGCCACCGGCAGCACGCCACCGAAGCCCTGCAGGGCGAGCCGGTTGAAGGCCGCGAAAAGCGCCCCGCACGAAGCCGGCGCCGCGCGCGCGGCCGGCGCTCCGACGGATGGCTCAGGCGAGCGCACCCGAGCGCTCCCGCCGCAGCGCCAGCAGGCTCACCGCCAGCGCGACCAGCATCCACGCCAGCGCCGCCCCGCTCAGCGCGCCGAAGCCGTGCGCCGCCAGCAGCGCGCCGCCGCTGCCGGCCCCCAGCGCCTGGCCGACGTAGATGGCCGAGGTGTTCAGCGCCAGCAGGGCCGGGGCGACGGCCGGTGCCGCCGCCACCAGCCGCGCCTGCTGCGCCGAATTGGCGGCGAAGATCGCAAGCGCCCACGGCACGCTGACCAGCGCGAGCGCGACCACGCCCGCCGCCAGCGGCCACAGCAGCATCGACAGCGCCATCAGCGCCACCATCAGCGTGGCGCCGCGACCGGGGCCGATGCGATCGACCGCGCGCGCCATCGCGACGTTGCCCACCAGCCCGAACGCGCCGAACCAGAACAGCAGGAAGGTCATTGCGGCCGTGCTCGCGAGCAGCACCTGCTTGAGGTAGGGCGTGAGATAGCTGTGAAGCGTGAACTGCCCGGCGCCCGACAGCGCCGTGACGGCGACGATGGCCATCAGCCAGGGGTTGGCCAGCGCCGCGCGCCAGCTCGCCCGCGTCAGCGGCGCGGCGCGCAGCCCGGCGGGCAAGGCGCGGGCCACGCCCCAGGCCGCCAGCGCGGACAGCAGCGCCACCGCGGCGAACGCCCAGCGCCAGCCGGCCGTCTCGGCCAGCGCGCCGGTGACCGGCAGCCCGAGCACCGAGGCCACCGACCAGCCGAGGAAGACGAAGGCGATCGAGCGGCCGCGCTGATGCGGCGGCGCCAGCGCGCCGATCGCCGCGGCCGCCTGCGGCGTGAACACGGCGGCCCCCAGCATCGTGGCCGCGCGCAGCGGCAGCAGCGCGGCCAGGGAGGGCATCAGCGCGCACAGCGCGTGGCCGACCGCGAACCAGGCCAGCGCCAGCACCAGCAGCCGGCGCCGGTCCCACGCGCCCAGCAGTGCGGCCAGAAGCGGCGCCCCGACCGCCATGGCCACCGCGGCCACCGTGATCAGCTGCCCGGCGCCGGCCACCGTGACCGCGAGCGACTGCGCCAGGTCGTTCAGCGCGCCGGCCGCCGACATCACGCCGCAGCCGATCGCGAAATTGCCCGCCAGCAGCGCCCAGCGCGCGGCCCGGACCGGGTCCCCGGCCGCCGGCGGGGCGCCGGTGTTCACCGCAGCACCCTCAGCGCCTCGGGATTGACCAGGTTGGTCGGGGTGTTGTGGATGAAGTTGACGACGTTGTCGAACGCCGCGCCGAAGTACAGCTCGTAGCTGTCCTGCTCGACGTAGCCGATGTGCGGCGTGCACACCGCGTTCTCTAGGCGCAGCAGCGGGTGGCCCTGCAGGATCGGCTCGGTTTCGAAGACGTCCACCGCGGCCATGCCGGGCCGGCCGCGGTTCAGCGCCGCGACCAGCGCCCCTTCCTCGATCAGCTCGGCGCGCGACGTGTTGACCAGCAGCGCCGTCGGCTTCATCCGCGACAGCGCCTCCAGCCCGACGATGCCGCGCGTGTCCTCGGTGAGCCTGAGGTGCAGCGACAGCACGTCGGACGACTCGAACAGCGACATGCAGTCCTCGGCGGCGACCAGTCCGTCGGCCACCGCGCGGTCGCGCGAGACCTCGCTGCCCCACACCTGCACCTGCATCCCGAACGCGCGCCCGTAGCCGGCCACCAGCCGGCCGATGCGGCCGTAGCCCCAGATGCCCAGCGTGCGGCCCTTCAGTGCCATGCCAATGCCGAAGTTGGGCGGCATCGCGGCCGTCTTCAGGCCACTCTGCTGCCAGGCCCCGTGCTTCAGGTTGCCGATGTACTGCGGCAGCCGGCGCATGCTGGCCATGATCAGCGACCAGGTCAGCTCGGCCGGGGCCACCGGCGAGCCGACGCCCTCGGCCACCGCGATGCCCATCCGGGTGCAGGCCTCGACGTCCAGGTGCGGCCCGACCCGACCGGTCTGGCTGATCAGCTTCAGGCGCGGCAGCTTTTCGAGCAGCGCGCGCGGGAACTGCGTGCGCTCGCGGATCAGCACCAGCACGTCGGCATCGCGCAGCCGCACGGACAGCTGTCCGATGCCCTTGACGGTGTTGGTGAAGACCTTGGCGTTGAACGGCTCGAGCACGGCGGCGCACTTCAGCTTGCGCACCGCATCCTGGTAGTCGTCGAGGATGATGATGTTCATGGCGCGCCGCCATTCTGCCGCGGCGGCCCGGGCGCGCCGCGCCGCTGGTCACAATGCGGGTCTTCCGACTCCCCGAGGAGACCCCGATGAGCCTCTCGATGCATGCGGCCAGCGTGCCCGTCCTCGTCCGCATGCTGGGCAACCTGCTGGCCTGGATCGACAAGGCCGAGGCCCATGCCCAGGCCCGCAAGTTCGACCCCAACAACTACGCCGGCCTGCGCCTGGCCCCGGACATGCTCCCGTTCGCGCGCCAGATCCAGATCGCCACCGACACCGCCAAGGGCTGCGTCGCGCGGCTGGCCGGCCGCGAGGTGCCGCGCTGGGCCGACGACGAGGCCACGCTGGAGGAGCTTCGCGCGCGCGTGCGCAAGGCGCTGGAGTACGTGCAGTCGGTCCCGGCTGCCGAGGTCGACGAGGGCGCGCAGCGCGAGATCGTGCTGCCGATGCGCAGCGGCGACCCGCTGCGGATGCAGGGCGAGGACTACCTGCGCTTCTGGGTGCTGCCGAACTTCTTCTTCCACGTGACGACTGCCTACGCGCTGCTGCGGCACGCCGGCGTGGAGATCGGCAAGGCCGACTACCTGGGCCGCTGAGCGCGGCGCACCGCGGCCTGGCCGCCACGTGCCGCGGGAGCCGCCTGCGCCACCTGGGTCGGGCGCGCCGGCCGCGCCTCGCGGCCCTGTGCGCGCGGCCGGGTAGCAGCGCGCGCCCGCGCCTGAGGCGGCTCGCCGCCGGCGCGCGCCGGCAGCATCACGACGATGGTCTGGCCCGGGCGGAAGCGGTCGCCGGGCCGCATGTCGTTCCACTGGGCCACCTGCTGTGCGCTGACCCGGTGGCGCCGCGCCACCGCAGCGACGCTGTCGCCCTGCGGCCCGGCGCGCAGGCTCGCGCGACGCAGCGGCCGGCTCTCGGGCGCGAGCAGCAGGGCGGCCGACTCGGCGACCTTGCCGGGCACGTCGTGCGCGGCGTGCTGCGCGTGTGCCGAGCGTGGCACCAGCAGCGTCGAGCCGGCGCGCACCATCATCCGCGGCGGGATCCGGTTCAGCGCGCGCAGGCCGCTCTCGTCCATGCCGGCCAGCCGTGCCGCTTCGGCAGCCTTCATCGTGCGCGGCGCGATCCAGGCGGTCCAGGTGGCCAGCGGGCCACGGTGGGCGTCGAGCTCGCGCAGGAAGCGGTTGGCGTTGTCGTAGGGCAGCAGCACCTGGGGCGTGCCGGCAGCCAGGATCACCGGCTTGTTGTGCTGCGGGTTCAGGCTGTGGAAGTCGTCCAGGTCCAGCCCGGCCAGCCGCGCGGCCAGCGCGACGTCGATGTCGCGCTCGATCGTCACGACGGTGAAGAAGGGCCTGTCCTGCAGCGCCGGCAGCGTCAGCCCGAAGGCCTCGGGCCGCATCACGATGTTCTTGACCGCCTGCAGCTTGGGCACGTACTCGCGCGTCTCCAGAGGCAGCCCCTGGAGGCTGGTGTAGTCGGCGGCTCGTCGCGCACGCAGGTTGCGGTCGACGGCGCGCTGCACGTTGCCCTGGCCCCAGTTGTAGGCCGCCAGCGCGAGGTGCCAGTCGTCGAAGCGGCCATGCAGCCGCTCCAGGTAGTCGAGCGCGGCGCGCGTGCTGGCCAGCACGTCGCGGCGGTCGTCGCGGAACAGGTTCTGGCGCAGCTCGAAGTCCTTGCCCGTGGCCGGCATGAACTGCCACATGCCCGAGGCGCGCGCGTGCGACAGCGCCTGCGGGTTGAACGCGCTCTCGATGAAGGGCAGCAGCGCCAGCTCGGCGGGCAGCCCGCGGCGGTTGACCTCCTCGACGATGTGGAACAGGTAGCGGCTGCCGCGCTCGGTCATGCGGGCGACGTAGTCGGGCCGCGCGGCGTACCACTGCTCCCACTTGCGGACCAGCTCGGTGTCCAGGTCCGGCATCGACATGCCGTCGCGGATGCGCTGCCACAGGTCGCCGGCGGCGGCGTCGTCGGCCGGGTCGAGCCGGGCGCGCGGGGCCGCCGCGACCGCGCTGCCGCCGGCCACGGCGGCGGTCTCGGCGTCGGGTACCGCCGCCTGCGCAGCGGCGGGTGGCGCGGGCTGCACGGACGCAGGCGCCGCGGCGGTGGCCTCGGCAACTGCGCTACCGATGGCGGCCGCATTCGAGGCCTGGGGCGTGCCTGGAACGGCCACGGCCCCGGGGGCCTGCTCCGCGAGCGCCCCGTGCACGCCACCCGCCGAGGGCGCCCCCGCGCAACCGCCCAAAGCCAGGGCGAACGCCAGGACGAGCTGCGAAGCCCCGAGCCAGCGCGTCACCGGAAACGGTCCTTCCACGAGCGCAGCGCAGCGAACACGTCGACGGCGTCGTCGCTGCGGGCGCCCTGGCTGCGGGCCGCCTCGATCACGGGCGGCTCGGTGCAGCGCAGGAAGGGATTGACCGCGCGCTCGAGGCCGATGGTGGAGGGCAGCGTCGGCTCGCCGCCCGCGCGCCGTGCCTCGCACCGCGCCGTGTAGTCGGCGCGCTCGCGGTTGGACGGCTCGACGGCGGCTGCGAAACGCAGGTTGGACAGCGTGTACTCGTGCGTGCAGCACACGCGCGTGTCGGCGGGCAGCGCGCCCAGGCGCGCCAACGATGCCTCCATCTGCGCCGCCGTACCTTCGAACAGCCGGCCGCAGCCGGCGGAGAACAGCGTGTCGCCGCAGAACAGCAGCGGGTGCGCCGTGGCGTCGCGCTCGAAGTAGGCGATGTGGCCGGCGGTGTGGCCGGGCACCTCGAGCACCTCGAAGCGCCGGCCGAGCACGTCGATCGTGTCGCCCTCGACGTGGCGCTCGACCGGCTCGGGGATCCGCTCGCCTGACGGCCCGTGGACGCGGCCACCGGTGGCCGCCAGGCGTTCGCGAAGCGCATCGATGCCGCCGACGTGGTCCGGATGGTGGTGCGTCACTAGAATGCCCGCCAGCTGCAGGCCGAGGGAGTCGAGCGCCGCCGCCACCGGGGCCGCGTCGCCCGGGTCGACGACCCAAGCCTGGTGCCCGTCGTGCAGCATCCAGACGTAGTTGTCGGTGAAGGCGGGCAGTGGGAGCAGGTGCATCGGTGCTGGCGGGTCATCCCGGCCGGCGGTCAGGCAACCGGCGATGACACGCGATCGATCGATTCTAGAGTTGGCCGCATGGCTGCAGACCGCGCCGGGTCGTTACGTGCTCGGCTGGGAGCAGGACCGGCTCGACCAGGAGGTGGCCGATGCGTTCGGCTTCCACGCCGTGCAGCTCGGCCTGCCGCAGCTCGACGGCCTGCGTGCGAACCGGATGCCGCATCGCTGGCTGGCCACCGACGCGCTGGCCTTGACCTTGACGCCGGCGCTCCCCTCCGCCCTCCCGTCGGCGCTGCCCCCCGCGCTGGCGCCCGCCCAACCGCAGCAAGCGGCCGACGCCGTGCGCTGCGGTGCGCCGGTCAACCTGCACTGCCACTTCGACGCACTGCCGTTCCCCTCGGCCAGCGTCGACCTGGTCGTGCTCCCGCACTCGCTGGAGCTCGCCCGCGACCCGCACCAGACCCTGCGCGAGGTCGAGCGTGTGCTCGTGCCCGAGGGCCGCGTGCTGATCGCGGGCTTCAACCCCGCCAGCCTTTGGGGCCTGCGGCAGCGCGGCGGCCGCTTCGTGCGCAGCCTCGGACTGGCGCGGCGTCACGTCCCGTATCTGCCGCGCACCGGCGAGTTCATCGGCTACTGGCGGCTGCGCGACTGGCTGCGGCTGCTCGGCTTCGAGGTCGAGGCCGGGCGTTTCGGCTGCTGGCGGCCGCCGGTGTCGAGCGCGTCCTGGCTGGAGCGGTGGGCCTGGGTCGACCGCATCGGCGAGCACTGGTGGCCCGTGCTGGGGGCGGTGTACTTCGTCGTGGCCGTCAAGCGGGTGCGGGGCATGCGACTGGTGGGCCTGGCCCGCGCCGAGCGCCGCAAGGCGGCCGCCGCGCCCGCGGTAGCGACGCAGCGCAGCGCCGGCGCACTGCCCGCCGAGATCGAGCGGCGCGGGCCGTGACGGGCGACGCGCACGAGGTGCAGGCCTGGACCGACGGTGCCTGCCGCGGCAATCCCGGCCCGGGCGGCTGGGGCGTGTGGCTGAGGAGCGGCACGCACGAGAAGGAACTGTTCGGCGGCGAGCCGCTCACCACCAACAACCGCATGGAGCTGACGGCCGTGATCGAGGCCCTGGCCTCGCTGCGCCGCCGCTGCCGCGTGACCGTGCACACCGACAGCGCGTACGTGAAGAACGGCATCACCGGGTGGATCCACTCCTGGAAGGCACGCGGCTGGCGCACTGCCGACGGCAAGCCGGTGAAGAACATCGACCTGTGGCAGCGGCTCGACGCGCTCAATGCGTCGCACGACGTGCACTGGCGCTGGGTGCGCGGGCACTCGGGCGATGCGGGCAACGAGCGCGCCGACGCACTGGCCAACCGCGGCGTCGACCAGACGCTCGGGCGCGGGGAGCGCGGGGAGCGCGGGTAAGCCCCAGCGCGGCGGCCGCTGTACCGCCCCGTTACAGTGCAGGGTTTTTCCCTCGGACCTCCTTTGAAGAAGCTTCACACGCTGGTGGCCGTGATCGGCATCGGTCTGGCCGGCGCCGCCGCGTGGTGGTGGCAGCGGCCTGCTCCTCCCGCTGCCGACGTGCCGTCGGGCGGGCCGCCGCCCGCCGCGCGCGGCGCGCCGGGCGCGGGCGGGCCGGCCGGCGCGGGCGGTCCCCAAGGTGGTCCCGGTGGCCCGGGCGGCGGACCCGGGGGCGGACCCGGGGGCGGTGGGCCCGCCGCGGTCGAGGTCGCCAAGGCCGAGGCGCAGACCATCGTCGACGACGTGCAGGCGGTGGGCACGCTGAAGGCCGTGCAGGGCGTGGTGGTGCGTCCCGAGGTCAGCGGCCGCATCTCGCGGCTCGGCTTTTCCGACGGCCAGCGGGTGCGCCGTGGCCAGCTGCTGGTCCAGCTCGACGACACTTTGCAGCGGGCGCAGGTCCAGCAGGCGCAGGCGCAGGCAAGCATCGCCCGCACCAACCTCGCACGCAGCCGCGAGCTGCTGGCGCAGAACTTCGTCAGCCAGAGCGCGGTCGACCAGAACGCGGCCTCGCTCCAGGTGGCCGAGGCGCAGGTGGCGCTGGCCGAGGCGCAGCTGGCGCGCATGCGCATCATCGCCCCGTTCGACGGGACCGCGGGGCTGCGCTCGGTCGACGTCGGCGACTACGTCAAGGACGGCGCCGACATCGTCGCTCTGCAGGACCTGTCGGTGCTCGAGGTCGAGTTTGCGCTGCCCGAGCGCTATGTCGCCCGCACGCGGCCCGGGCTGCCGGTGGAGGTGGCCTTCGACGCGCTGGCAGGGCAGTCGTTCCGCGGCCAGATCGTGGCGCTGAACTCCAACGTCGATGCCAACGGCCGTTCGCTGCTGGTGCGCGCGCGCGTTGCCAGCGGAGGCGAGCGGCTCAAGCCGGGCATGTTCGCGCGGCCGCGCGTCGTGCTCGCGGTGCGCGAGGGCGCGGTCGTGGTGCCCGAGGAGGCGCTGGTCCCGGTGGGCAGCCGGCAGTTCATCTACAAGGTCGGCCCCGGCCCCGAGGGCAAGCCCCTGGCGCGTCGCGTCGAGGTGCGGGTCGGACTGCGGATGCCCGGCAAGGCCGAGATCCTGGAGGGCGTCGCGGCGGGCGATCAGGTCGTCACCGCCGGCCAGTCGAGGCTGCGCGGAGACAGCGTGCCAGTGCGCGTGATCGACCTCGCGCGGCCTCCGGGTGCAGCCCGCCCGGGCGGGCGCCCCGCTTCGGCCGCCGCGGGCCCGGCCCGGCCCTGAGCGCGCCGCCAGCACGCCACCGGAGAACGCGATGAAGCTGTCGGAGACCTCGATCCGCCGCCCGGTGCTCGCATCGGTGATGTCGCTGCTGCTCGTGCTGGTGGGGCTGGTGTCGTTCCAGCAGCTGAGCGTGCGCGAGTACCCGCGCATCGACGAGCCGCTGGTCAACGTGACGACGCGGCTGCTAGGCGCCTCCTCCGAGGTCATCGAGTCGCAGGTGACCAAGCCGCTCGAGGACTCGATCGCCGGCATCGACGGGGTCGACATCATGACCTCGATCTCGCGCACCGAGCAGAGCCAGATCACGGTGCGCTTCCGGCTCAGCAAGGACCCGGACACTGCGGCGGCCGAGGTGCGCGACCGCGTCGCGCGCGTGCGCGGGCGGCTGCCGGCGGCGGTGGACGAACCGGTGATCGCCAAGGTCGAGGCCGACGCCACGCCCACGATCTGGCTCGCCTACACGTCCGAGACGATGGGCGTGCTCGAGCTCACCGACCTGATCAACCGTGTCGTCAAGCCGCGCCTGCAGACGGTGCCCGGCGTGGCCGACGTGCAGATCGGCGGCGACCGCCGCTACTCGATGCGCATCTGGCTCGACGCCGACCGCCTGGCCGCCTACCGGCTGACGGTGCAGGACGTCGAGGACGCGCTGCGGCGCCAGAACCTCGAGGTGCCCGCGGGCCGCATCGAGAGCCGCCAGCGCGAGTTCAGCGTGACGTCGCGCACCGACCTGAACACGGTGGCGCAGTTCAACGAGATCGCGCTGCGCACCGTGGGCGGCTACACGGTGCGGCTGCGCGACGTCGCCCGCGTGGAGGAAGCCGCCGCCAGCGAGCGCAGCCGCGTGCGCCTGAACGGCGTGCCGAGCGTCAGCACCGGCATCATCCGCAACGCCACCGCCAACCCGATGGAGGTGGCCGACGGCGTGCGCGCGCTGATGCCGCAGCTCCAGCGTGACCTGCCGCCGTCGGTGACCGTCGTGCAGGCCAACGACCTGTCGGTGTTCATCGACCGCTCGATCAAGGCCGTCTACCGCACGGTGATCGAGGCCGTCGTGCTGGTGGCGCTGGTCGTGTTCCTGTTCCTGCGCACGCTGCGCGCCTCGATCATCCCGCTGGTGACGATCCCGGTCAGCCTGATCGGCGCCTTCGCGCTGATCGCGCTGGCCGGTTTCACGATCAACACGCTGACGCTGCTGGCCCTGGTGCTGGCGATCGGCCTCGTGGTCGACGACGCCATCGTGGTGCTGGAGAACATCTACCGGCACATCGAGGAGGGGATGACGCCATTCCGCGCCGCGCTGCGCGGGGTGCGCGAGATCAGCTTCGCGGTGGTCGCGATGACGCTGACGCTGGCCGCCGTGTTCGCGCCGCTGGCGTTCACGCCAGGCCGCACCGGGCGGCTGTTCGGCGAGTTCGCGCTGACGCTGGCCGGCGCGGTGCTGGTGTCGGGCTTCGTTGCGCTGACGCTGACGCCGATGATGTGCAGCAAGCTGCTGCGGCACAACCCGAGCCCGGGCTGGTTCGACCGCTCGATGGAAGCGGTGCTGGTGCGGATGACGGGCCTGTACACGGCGTCGCTGCGCGCGGTGCTGCGCGTGCGCTGGCTCGTCGTGCTGCTGATGCTGGGCGCGGGCGGCGCGAGCTGGTGGCTGTTCAGCACCGCGAAGAAGGAACTGGCGCCGATGGAGGACCGCGGCGTGATCTTCATGCCGGTGCGCGCGCCGGACGGGTCGACGCTGGAGTTCACGGCGCGCTACCTCGACGCGATCGAGGCGATCACTTCGCAGTACCCGGAGTTCGACCGCCGCTTCATGTTCATGGGCGGCGGCCAGGTGTCCACCGGCTCGTCGGTGCTGCGGACCGTCGACTGGACCGAGCGCGAGCGCTCGACGATCGAGCTCGCGCGCGACCTGCTGCCCAAGGTGGGCAGCCTGCCGGGGGTCAGCGTGTTCCCCAGCACGCCGCCGAGCCTCGGGCAGGGCTTCCGCGAGCGCTCGCTGAATTACGTGATCGTCAGCGGCGACAGTTACGAGAACATGGCGCGCGTCGCGCAGCAGCTGCTCGCCGAGATGCAGAAGAACCCGGGCATCGTGCAACCCGAGAGCGACCTGCAGCTGAACAAGCCCGAGATCTTCCTGGAGGTCGACCGCGACCGCGCCGCCGACATGGGGGTGTCGGTGGAGGCGGTGGCGCGTGCCGTCGAGACCATGCTGGGCGGACGCGTGGTCACCCGCTACAAGCGCGATGCCGACCAGTACGACGTCATCGTCCAGACCTCCGGCAGCGACCGTGCACGTCCCGACGACATCGAGCGCATCTTCGTGCGCGGGCGCGGCGACACGATGGTGCCGCTGTCGTCGCTGGTGCGCGTGCGCGAGGCGGTCAGCCCGCGCGAGCTGAACCACTTCAACCAGCGCCGCTCGGTGTCGATCACCGCCAACCTGGCGCCGGGCTACTCGCTGGGGGAGGCGCTGGACTTCATGGACCGCGCCGCCGAACGCATCCTGCCCGCGGGCTATGCGACCGAGCTCAACGGCGTCAGCCGCGAGTTCCGGGCCAGCAGCGGCTCGCTGGGCCTGGTCTTCGTGCTGGCGCTGCTGTTCATCTTCCTCGTCCTCGCGGCGCAGTTCGAGAGCTTCATCGACCCGCTGGTGATCCTGCTGTCGGTGCCGCTGTCGATGGTGGGTGCGCTGCTCGCGCTCAAGTTCACCGGGGGCACGATCAACGTGTTCTCGCAG
This sequence comes from Rubrivivax sp., assembly GCA_020248915.1. Taxonomy (GTDB): domain Bacteria; phylum Pseudomonadota; class Gammaproteobacteria; order Burkholderiales; family Burkholderiaceae_C; genus Rubrivivax. The sequence goes on from JADCGP010000014.1 coordinate 85,212, forward strand.
ATCGGCCTGGTCACGCTGATCGGGCTGATCAGCAAGCACGGCATCCTGATCGTCGAGTTCAGCAACCAGCTGCGCCGGCAAGGCCGCAGCGTCACCGAGGCGGTGGTCGAGGCGGCCAGCCTGCGCCTGCGCCCGATCCTGATGACCACCGGCGCCATGGTGCTGGGCGCGCTGCCGCTGGCCCTGGCCGAGGGCGCGGGCGCGGAGAGCCGCCAGCAGATCGGCTGGGTGATCGTGGGCGGCATGAGCCTGGGCACGCTGCTCACGATCTTCGTCGTGCCGACCGTCTACACGCTGTTCGCGCGCAGCGGCGTGCCGGGCGAGATCACGACCGCGGAGGCCGATCACGGCGACCACGGTCACCATGGGGGCTCGGCTCCGGCCGCGCGCGGCACCGCGGACTGATCGTGCCCGGGCCGGGCGGCGGCCTCGGGGTGAGGCCGCCGCGGTGCGGCAGCGGCTCGGTGGCGGGGCGCTGGCGGCGCGTCACTGGCGGGACGGGCGCCAGGGCCCCGGGCCCCGGCGGCGGTCAGCCGCCGATGTAGTGCATCTCGACGCGCCGTTCGCCGCTGCCGGGCGCCGCCTCGGCGCGGCCGCGCAACTCGCTGTAGCGGTCGTCGCGCCCGCTCCAGAGCAGGCCGATCGCGGCGGCGATGCGGTCGTCGTCGTATCCGCCGCGCAGCAGGGCGCGCAGGTCGTGCCCGCGGCTGGCGAACAGGCACAGGAACAGCTTGCCCTCGGTCGACAGGCGCGCGCGGTTGCAGTCGCCGCAGAAGGCCTGGGTCACGCTGCTGATGAACCCCACCTCGCCGGCGCCGTCGCGGTAGCGCCAGCGCTCGGCGGTCTCGCCCTCGGCTGCGGCGGGCAGCGGCTCGAGCCCGAAGGCGGCGTCCAGCCGCGCGCGCACCTCGGCCGAGGGCAGCACCTGGTCCATCCGCCAGCCGTTGGTGGCGCCGACGTCCATGTACTCGATGAAGCGCAGCACCACGCGCGGCCCGTAGCGCTCGCGCATGTGGCGCGCCATCGGCACGATCTCGTGGTCGTTGGTCCCGCGCTTGACGACCATGTTGACCTTCACCGGCGCCAGGCCTGCCGCCAGCGCGGCGTCGATGCCACGCAGCACGTCGGCGACCGGGAAGTCGACGTCGTTCATGCGGCGGAACACCGCGTCGTCCAGCGCGTCGAGGCTCACGGTGATGCGCCGCAAGCCGGCGGCGGCCAGCGGGGCGGCCTTGCGCTCGAGCAGCGAGCCGTTGGTCGTCAGCGTCAGGTCGAGCGGGTGCCCGCCCGGGGTGCGCAGCGCGGCCAGCATCGACACCAGCGTCTCCAGCCCCTTGCGCAGCGTCGGCTCGCCGCCCGTCAGGCGCAGCTTGCGCACGCCCTGGGCGACGAACAGCCGCGCGACGCGCGTGATCTCTTCGAAGGTGAGCAGATCGGGCTGGGGCAGGAAGCGGTAGTCGCGGTCGAAGACCTCCTTGGGCATGCAGTAGCTGCAGCGGAAGTTGCAGCGGTCGGTGACCGAGATCCGGAGGTCGACCAGCGGCCGGCCGAGCCGGTCGACCACCCGGCCGGCGGGCGGCCCGGCGTGCTCCGGCACCGGCGGCAACGAGGCCGCGGCGCGCAGGTCGGTCAGTGGAATGACGGTCTCGCCCACGGCAGCCCGATGGCGATCAGCGCCGCACGGCGACGGCGTCGACCGCCTCGCCGGCCGTTGCGTCCGCTGCGGGCGGCGTGGCGGCGGCCCGGCGCGCCCCGTCGTAGCGGCGCGCCCAGTACGCCGTGCGCATGTCCTCGATGCGCACCGCGCTGCCGCTGCGCGGCGCGTGGATGAAGCGGCCGTCGCCGATGTAGATGCCGACGTGGGAGAACGCGCGCTTCATCGTGTTGAAGAAGACCAGGTCACCCGGCTTCAGCTCCTCGCGGCCCACCGCCAGCAGGCCGGGCAGGCGCGCCTGCTCGTCCGAGCGTCGCGGCAGCACGAGGCCCAGGCTGTGCTCGAACACGTGGCGCGTGAAGCCGCTGCAGTCGAAGCCGTCCTCGGCGCTGTCGCCGCCGCGCCGGTAGCGCACGCCGAGGAAGTTCATCGCCGCGACCACCAGCTCGCTGGCCGCGTCGCGGACCTGCTGCACCACCGGACTGGCCTGAAGCTCGGCCGCGCCGGGCAGCCGCGGGACGAGCCCGCGCTCCTGCAGCAGCTGCAGCACCGCGTCGCCGGGCGGCGCCGCCTCGGGCGCCGCGCGCGCGGGCAGCGGCTGGCCGAGCGCGGCGGCCAGCGCCATCGCGTACAGCAGGGCAGGGCCGGAGCGCATCGCGGGCGCGAGCTTAGCAGGCCGTGCCTCCTGCCGGCCCCGGCCTCCGCCGGGTCGTGCGGCCATGGCAGCATCGGGGCTGGAACCCCCCGGAGACGCTGCCCATGTTCGAGGCCCTGCTGCTGGAGAAGGACGACGCCGGCTTCCGTGCCGGTCTGGCCACGCTCGACGAGTCGAGGCTGCCCGCCGGCGACGTGCTCGTGCGCAACGAGTACTCGACGCTCAACTACAAGGACGGGCTGGCACTGACGCAGCGCGCGCCGGTCGTGCGCACCTGGCCGATGGTGCCCGGCATCGACGGCGCGGGCACGGTGCTGGAGAGCAGCCATCCGGACTGGCGCCCCGGCGACCGCTTCGTGCTCAACGGCTGGGGCGTGGGCGAGACGCACTGGGGATGTCTGGCGCAGCGTGCGCGACTGAAGGGCGACTGGCTGGTCCGCCTGCCCGAGGCGTTCACCCCGCGGCAGGCGATGGCCATCGGCACGGCGGGCTACACCGCGATGCTGTGCGTGCTCGCCCTCGAACGCCACGGCCTCGCCCCGGGCGCAGGCGAGGTGCTGGTCACCGGGGCCACCGGTGGCGTGGGCAGCGTCGCGGTGGCGCTGCTGGCGCGGCTGGGCCACCGGGTCGTCGCCGCCACCGGCAAGCCGCAGGAGGCCGCGTACCTGGAGCAGCTCGGCGCGGCGCAGGTGATCGACCGCGCGGAGCTGGCTGCGCCGGGCAAGCCGCTGCAGAAGGAGCGCTGGGCCGCCGTGGTCGATGCCGTGGGCAGCCACACGCTGGCCAACGCGCTGGCACAGACCCGCTACGGCGGGGTCGTCGCCGCCTGCGGCCTGGCGCAGGGGATGGACCTGCCGGCCTCGGTGGCGCCTTTCATCCTGCGCGGCGTCACGCTGGCCGGCATCGACAGCGTGATGTGCCCGCGCCCGCGGCGCGAGCAGGCCTGGGCGCGGCTGGCGCGCGACCTCGACCCCGCGCTGCTGGAGGCGATGACCACCGAGATCGGCCTGGCCGACGCAACCGGCGCCGCGGCGCGGCTGATGGCCGGCCAGGTGCGCGGCCGGATCGTCGTGCGGCTGTGACGGGCACGGAGTCAGCGGCTCGTCAGAGCGGCGGCATTCAATCGCCGAAGGCGCCGATGCAGCGCGCCGGGCGGAACCCGCGCAGTGCCGGGGCACGGCCACGAGGAGACGACCGATGACGAGCTATGCCGACTTCCACCGCCGTTCACTGGCCGAGCGCGACGCGTTCTGGGCCGAGCAGGCCCGGCTGATCGACTGGAAGACCCCCTTCACGCGCGTCTGCGACTACGACCGGCCTCCGTTCGCGCGCTGGTTCGTCGGCGGCACCACCAACCTCTGCCACAACGCGGTCGACCGCCACCTCGCCACCCGGGCGCAGGGCAACGCGCTGATCTGGGTCTCCAACGAGGTCGGGGCCGAGAAGGTGTACAGCTTCGCCGAGCTGCACGCCGAGGTGCAGCGCATGGCAGCGATGCTGCTGGCGATGGGCGTGCGCAAGGGCGACCGCGTGCTCGTCTACATGCCGATGATCCCCGAGGCGGTGTTCGCGATGCTGGCCTGCGCGCGCATCGGCGCGCTGCACTCGGTGGTGTTCGGCGGCTTCGCCAGCGTCAGCCTGGCCAGCCGCATCGAGGATGCCGAGCCGGCGGTCGTCGTCAGCGCCGACGCCGGCAGCCGCGGCGGCAAGGTCGTGCCCTACAAGCACCTGCTCGACGAGGCGATCCGGATCTCGCGCCACAAGCCCGGGCGGGTGCTGATGGTCGACCGCGGCCTGGCACCCTTCGATCGCGTCGCCGGTCGCGACGAGGACTATGCGGCGCTGCGCGAGCAGCACCGCGACGCGCAGGTGCCGTGCGAGTGGGTCGAGAGCACGCACCCGAGCTATACGCTGTACACGAGCGGGACCACCGGTCGCCCCAAGGGCGTTCAGCGCGACACCGGCGGCTACGCCGTGGCGCTCACCGCCAGCATGCGCCACATCTTCCTGGGTCACGCCGGCGAGACCTATTTCTCCACCAGCGACATCGGCTGGGTCGTCGGCCACAGCTACATCGTCTACGGCCCGCTGCTGGCCGGCATGGCGACCATCCTCTACGAGGGCCTGCCCACGCGCGGCATGGACGGCAGCGCCGACCCGGCGATCTGGTGGAGCCTGGTCGAGAAGTACAAGGTCACGTCGATGTTCTCGGCGCCGACCGCGGTGCGCGTGCTGAAGAAGCAGGACCCGGCGGCGCTGCGGAAGCACGACCTGTCCAGCCTGCGGGCGCTGTTCCTGGCCGGCGAGCCGCTCGACGAGCCGACGGCGAAGTGGATCGCCGAGGCGCTGGGCCGCCCGATCATCGACAACTACTGGCAGACCGAGACCGGCTGGCCGATCCTCACCGTGTGCAACGGCGTCGAGCCTGCGCCGAGCAAGTTCGGCAGCCCCGGCAAGGCGGTCTATGGCTACGACGTCAAGCTGCTCGACGAGGCCACCGGCGAGGAGCTCGAAGGCGCCCACCGCAAGGGCGTGGTCGCCATCGAGGGGCCGCTGCCGCCCGGCTGCATGCAGACCGTCTGGCGCGACGACGAGCGCTTCGTGTCCACGTACTGGAAGAGCATCCCGGGCAAGCTGGTCTACAGCACCTTCGACTGGGGCATCCGCGACGAGGACGGCTACGTCTTCATCCTCGGCCGCACCGACGACGTGATCAACGTGGCCGGGCACCGGCTGGGCACGCGCGAGATCGAGGAGAGCATCTCGAGCCACGCCAGCGTGGCCGAGGTGGCCGTGGTGGGCGTGGCCGATGCGCTGAAGGGCCAGGTGGCGATGGCCTTCGCGGTGCTGAAGGACCCGGCCCAGGCCGACACGCCCGACAAGGCGCTCCGGCTGGAGGGCGAGGTCATGAAGCTGGTCGACGAGCAGCTCGGCGCCGTGGCCCGGCCGGCGCGCGTGCGCTTCGTCTCGGTGCTGCCCAAGACGCGCTCCGGCAAGCTGTTGCGGCGCGCGATCCAGGCCGTCTGCGAGAGCCGCGACCCGGGCGACCTGACGACGATCGAGGATCCGACGGCGCTGCAGCAGATCCGCGACCTGGTGGCCGCGGGGCGCTGACCCGGGCGCGGGCCCGGCCTGCCCGCGGGGCGGCGGCCGCCGCAAGGGGGCCGTCTCCGGGGGGATGGCACGCACCGGGCGCAGCGCGCACATTGGCGAGGTCCCGACCGCCGGAGCCGCCGCCATGCCGCCACCCGATCGCCGCCGTTTCCTGGCCTTGCTCGCCGCCGCCTGGGGTGCGCCTGCCGCGCACGCGGGGCAGGCTGGACAGACATCCCACCCGGCCGATCCAGCCCCGGCGCCGGCGCGCCGTGCCGCCGCCCCCGGGGTCATGCTCGCCCGCGTCGCGCCGGACGACATCGATCCGGTCGGCCATCTCGTCAGCGAGAAGCTCGACGGCGTGCGCGCGCTGTGGGACGGCCGGCGCCTGTGGTTCCGCAGCGGGCTGCCCATCCTGGCGCCGCACTGGTTCGTCGAGCGTCTGCCGCCGGTGCCGCTGGACGGCGAGCTCTGGCTCGGGCGCGGGCGCTTCGAGCAACTGGCGGCCGCCGTGCGCCGCGCGGCCGCGGTCGATGCCGAGTGGCGCGCGCTGCGCTACGAGGTGTTCGACCTGCCCAGCGCCGCGGGGCCCTTCGCGGCCCGCGCGGCACGCCTGCGCGAGATCGTGCGGCTGCAGCGCTTCGACGCCTTGCACGCCGTCGAGCAATCCGCGCTGGCCGATCGCGCGGCACTGCGGCGCCGGCTCGACGAGGTGCTGGCCGCCGGGGGCGAGGGGCTGATGCTGCACCGGGCCGACGCACCCTGGCGCGCCGGCCGCAGCGACGCGCTGCTCAAGCTCAAGCGGCTGTTCGACGCCGAGGCGGTGGTCGTCGCGCACGTGCCCGGCCGCGGTCGCCATGCGGGGCGGCTCGGCGCGCTGCAGGTGCGCACGCCCGAGGGCGTCGAGTTCCTGCTCGGCACCGGCTTCAGTGACGCCGAGCGCGCGGCACCGCCCCCGCCGGGCAGCGTCGTCACCTATGTCTTCAGGGGACGCACCGCGGGCGGCGTGCCCCGATTCGCCAGCTTCCTGCGGGTGCGCGACCCGGACCGCGGGTGACGGCTCCGCGGCTTCGGTGGCGACGGGGCTGCACCGCCGCGCCGGCTCCAGGCCGCCGAGCCCGCTGGTGCGGCGGCCGCGCCGCCAGGCGGCCGTGGCCTACAGCACCTCGCTGGCGAAGTCTGCCAGCCGCGAGCGCTCGCCGCGCGCCAGCGTCACGTGGCCGCCGTGCGGCCAGCCCTTGAAGCGGTCCACCGCGTAGGTCAGGCCGCTGGAACCCTCGGTGAGGTAGGGCGTGTCGATCTGGGCCAGGTTGCCCAGGCAGACGATCTTCGTGCCCGGCCCCGCGCGCGTGATCAGCGTCTTCATCTGCTTGGGCGTCAGGTTCTGCGCCTCGTCGATCAGCACGAACTTGTTCAGGAAGGTGCGGCCGCGCATGAAGTTCAGGCTCTTGACCTTGATCTTCGCGCGCACCAGGTCGTTGGTCGCGGCGCGGCCCCACTCGCCGGCGCCCGAGTCGCCGCGCGCCAGCACCTCGAGGTTGTCGTCGAGGGCGCCCATCCAGGGGCCCATCTTCTCCTGCTCGTCACCGGGCAGGAAGCCGATGTCCTCGCCCACGGGGACGGTGACGCGGGTGACGATGATCTCGCTGTAGCGGCGGTCGTCGAGCACCTGCGACAGGCCGGCGGCCAGCGTCATCAGCGTCTTGCCGCTGCCCGCGGTGCCGGCCAGCGTGACGAAGTCGCACTCCGGGTCCATCAGCAGGTTGAGCGCGAAGTTCTGCTCGCGGTTGCGGGCGGTGACGCCCCAGACCGCATTCTTGCCGTGGCCGTAGTCGCGCACCGTCTTCAGCACGGCCGTCTTGCCGGTGATCTCGGTCACGCGGGCCTGCAGCGGGGCCGAGCCCGGCGTCTCGAGGTAGACGAACTGGTTGATCAGCAGCGCCGGCACCAGGGGCCCGCTGATGCGGTAGTAGGTGTGGCCGCCCTGCTGCCAGCTCTCCATCGTCTTGCCGTGCCGGTCCCAGAAGTCGGGCGGCAGCGCCAGCACGCCGGTGTACAGCAGGTCGGCGTCGTCGAGCGTCTTGTCGTTCTGGTAGTCCTCGGCGGGCAGCCCGAGCGCGCGCGCCTTCACGCGCATGTTGATGTCCTTGGACACCAGGACGATCTCGCGCCCGGGGTGCTGTTCGCGCAGGCTCTGCACGACGCCGAGGATCTGGTTGTCGGCCTTGCCCTGCGGCAGCCCGGCCGGCAGCCGGACGTCGAACTGCGTGGTCTGGAAGAACAGCTTGCCGCTGGCCTCGCGGTGGCCGGTGCTGTCCAGCGCGATGCCGACCGCGGGATCGAAGTGCGCGGCGCCGTCCTTGGCGCCGCCGCCGGCCAGCGCGTCGAGTTCGCGGCTGACCTGGCGCGCGTTGCGCGCGACCTCGCTCATGCCCTTCTTGTGGTTGTCGAGTTCCTCCAGCGTGATCATCGGCAGGAACACGTCGTGCTCGTCGAAGCGGAACAGGCTGGCCGGGTCGTGCATCAGCACGTTGGTGTCGAGGACGAACAGCTTGGCCGGCCCGCTGCCGCGCGGCTTGCGGGGTCGCGGCTGGATGGCCGGGCGCTCGACACGCGCCGGGGCGCGCGCGGCGGCGGGCCGCACGGTCGGCAGGGGATCGACTGGCGGCGCCGCCGGTGCTGCGGCTTTCGCCGCGGGTGCGGTCGCGGCGCGCGGCGCGCCGCGCGCGGTTGCACCGGGCGACCCGGAGGCCGTCGCAGCCGGCGTCCGGGCGCCTGCCGCGGGGGCGGTCTCGCGCCACTCCATCGCCGCCGGCACCGGGGTCTCCGCGCCCGTGGCACGCGGCTTCAGCGCCCGCCGGTCGGCCTTCGGGGCGGCCTGGGCTTCGAAGTCGGCGGGACCCAGCAGGTCGCCGGGGCGGGCAGGGGGCTTGGGCAGGGGCATGGTCAGCGGCAGGGTGTCTGGGGGTGGCCGCGCGCCGGGCGCGGTGCACAAAGGAAAAAGCCGCACAGGCGGCTGTGCGGCTCCGGGGAGGGAAGTTTCGTCGCGGGGCCGGTGGTGCCCCGCCTGCGCCGGTGTCGGTGTGCGCGCTTCAAGCGGCCTTCTTCAGCGCCTTCACCGCCTTCAGGACCTCTTCGACGTGGCCGGCGACCTTGATGCCGCGCCACTCGGCGCGCAGCACGCCCTCCGCGTCGATCAGGAAGGTGCTGCGCTCGATGCCCTTGACCTTCTTGCCGTACATGATCTTGTTCTTGACCACGCCGAACATGTGGCAGAGCTTCTCCTCGGTGTCGGCGATCAGCTCGAAGGGCAGCTCGAGGTTGGCCTTGAACTTCTCGTGCGAGACGAGGTTGTCGCGCGACACGCCCACCACCACGGCACCGGCCTTCACGAAGTCCCGGTAGTGGTCGCGGAACTGCATCGCCTCGGTGGTGCAGCCGGGGGTGTTGTCCTTCGGGTAGAAGTACAGCACGACCGCCTTGCCAAGGTGGGTGTGCGGCGTGAACCGGGTGCCGCTGGTGGCGGCAGCTTCGAAGTCGGGCAGTGCTTTGTTGAGGACGGGCGTCATGGGCCTTGGTTCTCGGACGGCTCGCCGGCGCTGCGATCTCGGGCGCCGGACCTGCCGGGGCCGAAGCCGGATCAGCCATCGATTATAGAGGGCCCGTGTGGGGACTTGCCGCTGCGCCGGGCCGGATGCGGCGGCGGCCCCGGAACCTCAGGCCGGGCCGACCAGCAGTGCGCCGAGCACGCGGCGCCGCTCGCTGGCCAGTACGTTGTAAGTGCGACACGCCGCTGCCGTGTCCATCGTCTCGATGCCGATGCCGCGCTCGATCAGTGCCCGCACCAGGGCCGGTGGCGGGAAGCGCAGCCGCGCGCCGCTGCCGAAGATCACGACCTCGGGCTCGAGCGCCGCGGCGCGTGCGAAGTGCTCCGGCGCCAGGCCCTCGAAGCCGCCCTCGTGCCAGGGCTGCACCGGGCCGCTCCAGGGCACGAGCAGACCGCTCGCGTACGCCACGCCGCCGACCCAGACCCGCGGCGGGGGGCCGCCGTCCATGCGCGAGATCAGGTTGACCCCTTCCTGGCTGTCGGGCTGGAACTTCATCGGGATGCAGCAGACCTTGTCCGATAATTCTAGGTTCCGTCCTCCTGCGGGCCCGTGCGCGTGAAACCGATCTCCAAGTCCAGCAAGCTCGCCAGCGTGTGCTACGACATCCGCGGCCCCGTGCTCGACAAGGCACGCCAGATGCAGGAGGAGGGGCACAAGATCATCCAGCTCAACATCGGCAACCTGGCGCACTTCGGTCTCGCGCCGCCCGACGAGATCGTGCAGGACATGATCCGCAACCTGCCCGACGCCGCCGGCTACACCGACAGCAAGGGCCTGTTCGCGCCGCGCAAGGCGGTGGTGCATTACACCCAGGAGAAGGGCATCCGCGGCGTCACGGTCGACGACGTCTACCTCGGCAACGGGGCGAGCGAGCTGATCGTGATGAGCCTCAACGCGCTGCTCGACGACGGCGACGAGATCCTGGTGCCCGCCCCCGACTACCCGCTGTGGACGGCAGCCGTGTCGCTGTCGGGCGGCCGCCCGGTGCACTACCTGTGCGACGAGGGCAGCGGCTGGCTGCCCGACCTCGACGACATCCGCCGCAAGGTGGGCCCGCGCACGCGCGGCATCGTCGTCATCAACCCCAACAACCCGACCGGCGCGCTGTATCCGCCCGATCTGCTGAAGGGCATCGTCGAGATCGCGCGCCAGCACCAGCTGATCGTGTTCGCCGACGAGATCTACGACAAGACGCTCTACGACGGCCACGTGCACACCAGCCTGGCCAGCCTGGCCGACGACGTGCTGTGCGTCACCTTCAACGGCCTGAGCAAGAACTACCGCTCCTGCGGCTACCGCGCCGGCTGGATGGTCGTCAGCGGCGAGAAGCGGCACGCTCGCGACTACGTCGAGGGGCTGAACATGCTGGCCTCGATGCGGCTGTGCGCCAACACGCCGGGGCAGCTTGCGATCCAGACCGCGCTCGGCGGCTACCAGAGCATCAAGGACCTGGTGGCGCCGGGCGGGCGTCTGTGCAAGCAGCGCGACCGAGCCCACGAGCTGCTGGCGCAGATCCCGGGCGTCAGCGTCGTCAAGCCGAAGGCGGCGCTGTACATGTTCCCGCGCCTCGACCCCAAGGTCTACCCGATCGCCGATGACCAGCAGTTCGCATACGAGCTGCTGGCCGAGGAGAAGGTGCTGATCGTCCAGGGCACGGGCTTCAACTGGCCGTCGCCCGACCACTTCCGCATGGTCTTCCTCCCCAACATCGACGACCTCGGCGAGGCGGTGGGCCGCATCGACCGTTTCCTCGGCCACTACCGCAAGCGCCACGCGGCGTGACCCAGCCATGACACCCATACGCGTCGGCCTGCTCGGCATCGGCACCGTCGGCAGCGGCACCTTCCGGGTGCTGCAGCGCAACTGCGAGGAGATCCGGCGTCGCGCCGGTCGCGAGATCCGCATCGTCACCGTGGCCGACCTCGACACGGAGCGGGCCCGCGCCGTCGTCGGCGACGCCGCGCAGGTCGTGGCCGACGCGCGCGCGGTGATCGCCGACCCCGCCATCGACATCGTGGTCGAGCTGATCGGCGGCTACGGCATCGCCAGGACGCTCGTGCTGGAGGCCATCGCCGCGGGCAAGCACGTCGTCACCGCCAACAAGGCGCTGCTGGCCGTGCACGGCAACGAGATCTTCGCCGCTGCGCGCGACAAGGGGGTCACGGTCGCCTTCGAAGCCGCGGTGGCCGGCGGCATCCCGATCATCAAGGCGCTGCGCGAGGGCCTGACCGCCAACCGCATCGAGTGGGTGGCCGGCATCATCAACGGCACCACCAACTTCATCCTGTCGGAGATGCGCAGCAAGGGGCTCGACTTCGACGTCGTGCTGAAGCAGGCGCAGGCCCTGGGCTACGCCGAGGCCGACCCGACCTTCGACATCGCCGGCATCGACGCCGCCCACAAGGCCACGATCATGAGCGCCATCGCCTTCGGCGTGCCGGTGCAGTTCGACAAGGCCTACGTCGAGGGCATCCAGGCGCTGCAGGCGGTGGACATCCGCTACGCCGAGCAGCTCGGCTACCGCATCAAGCTGCTCGGCATCACCCGCCGCCGGGAGCACGGCATCGAGCTGCGCGTGCACCCCACGCTGGTGCCGTCGTCGCGCCTGATCGCCAGCGTCGAAGGCGCGATGAACGCCGTCGTGGTGCAGGGCGACGCGGTTGGCACCACGCTCTACTACGGCAAGGGTGCCGGCAGCGAGCCGACGGCCAGCGCGGTGATCGCCGACCTGGTCGACGTGACCCGGCTGCAGACCGCCGACCCTCACCACCGGGTGCCGCACCTGGCGTTCCAGCCCGGCTCGCTGGCCGACACGCCGATCCTGCCGATGGAGCAGGTGGTCACGGCCTTCTATCTGCGCCTGGTCGTCGCCGACCAGAAGGGCGTGCTCGCGAGCCTGACGCGCATCCTGGCCGACAACGACATCTCGATCGACGCCATCCTGCAGCGCCCGGACGCCGAGGGCGCCGGGTCCGCGGCCCCCGCTGCCGGCGAGGGGAAGACCGACCTGATCATCCTGACCCACGACACCGTCGAAGGCCGGATGACCCAGGCCCTGGCGCAGATGCAGGCGCTGCCGACGGTGCTGGCGCCGATCGTGCGGATCCGCAAGGAAGAGCTGAATTGAAGTACCTGAGCACGCGCGGCCACCCCGGCGACGCCGGGCTGCGCGGCTTCTCGGACATCCTGCTCGAGGGCCTGGCTCCTGACGGCGGCCTGTACCTGCCCGAGCGCTACCCGCAGGTCGACGCCGCCATGCTTGCGCGCTGGCGCGGCCTGCCCTACGCCGACCTGGCCTTCGAGGTGCTGTCGCTCTTCATCGACGACATCCCGCCGGCCGACCTGGGGCGCCTGGTGCGCGCCACCTACACCGAGGCAGTGTTCGGCACCGCCGAGATCGCGCCGCTGAAGAGGCTGGACGACGGGCTGTACCTCGAGGCGCTGTCCAACGGCCCGACGCTCGCCTTCAAGGACATGGCGATGCAGCTGCTGGGCGCGCTGTTCGAGTACGAGCTCGGACGCCGGGGCGAGCAGCTCAACATCCTCGGCGCCACCAGCGGCGACACCGGCAGCGCGGCCGAGTACGCGATGCGCGGCAAGCGCGGCATACGCGTCTTCATGCTGAGCCCGAACGGGCGGATGAGCCCGTTCCAGCAGGCGCAGATGTTCAGCCTGCAGGACCCCAACATCCACAACCTCGCCATCGAGGGCGTGTTCGACGACTGCCAGGACATCGTCAAGGCCGTCGGCAACGACCTGCCGTTCAAGCGGCGCTGGAGGATCGGCACCGTCAACAGCATCAACTGGGCACGGCTGCTGGCCCAGGTCGTGTACTACTTCGCCGGGTACTTCCAGGCCACGCCCTCCGGCGACCGGCCTGTGAGCTTCGCGGTGCCGAGCGGCAACTTCGGAAACATCTGCGCCGGCCACGTGGCGCGCATGATGGGCCTGCCGATCCACCGCCTGGTCTGCGCGACCAACGAGAACGACGTGCTCGACGAGTTCTTCCGCACCGGCGCCTACCGGCCGCGCGGCACCGCCGAGACCCACGAGACGTCCAGCCCCAGCATGGACATCAGCAAGGCGAGCAACTTCGAGCGCTTCGTGTTCGACCTGCTGCAGCGCGACGGCGCGCGCGTCAAGGCGCTGTTCGGCGCCGCGCTGGCGCGCGATGGCGGCTTCACGCTGGCGCCGGAGGAATTCGCGCGCATCGCCGGCTTCGGCTTCAGCAGCGGCCGCAGCACGCACGCGGACCGGCTGGCGACGATCCGCCGCACCTGGCAGCAGCACGGCGTGCTGGTCGACCCCCACACCGCCGACGGCCTGAAGGTGGCGCTCGAGCAGCGCGAGCCGGGCGTGCCGATGGTCGTGCTCGAGACCGCGCTGCCGGCCAAGTTCGCGGCCACCATCCGCGAGGCCGCCGGCGTCGAGCCCGAGGTGCCGCCGGCGCTGCGCGGCATCGAGGGGCTGCCGCGCCGGTTCACCGTGCTGCCGGCCGACGCGGCGCGCGTGCGGCAGTACATCGAGGCGCATGCCGGACCCACGAGCTGATCGCACCATGAAGGCCTGCGGATTCTTCGGCGCCTCGGGCGCCGGCAAGACGACCCTGATCGAGGCGCTGATCCGCGAGCTGGCCTCCCGTGGCCTGCGCGTCAGCTATGTCAAGCACGCGAGCTGCGGCTTCGACATCGACGTGCCCGGCAAGGACAGCCACCGCGGCCGCGCCGCCGGCGCCTTCGAGACGCTGGTCGCAGGGCCGACCCGCCTGGCCAAGGTGCGCGAATTCGGCGGCGAGGTGCCGTTCACCGTGCACCAGCTGCTCGACGAGCTGGTCGAGTGCGACTGGGCGCTGGTCGAGGGCTTCCACGGCGCCGACCTGATGCGCATCGAGGTGCTACGTCCTGGCCTCGAGTGGACGCCGGTCTACCCCGGCGACCCCTTCGTCGTCGCGCTGGTGGCCCCCTCGCGCGAGGCGCTGCCCGAGCCGACGCTGCGCGAGGTGTTCGCGCCGGGCGAAGTGGCCGCGCTGGCCGACTACCTCGTGGCCCACGGCGACCGCTTCGAGCGCCGCTGAAGCCCGGCCATGACGACGTCCGCGCCCCGCCCCCTGCTGCCGCTGGAGGAGGCGCTGGCGCGCCTCGCGGCCGGCAGCGCGCCGCACCGCATCACCGCCACCGAGCAGGTCTCCACCTTCGACGCGCTAGGCCGCGTGCTGGCCGCCGACGTCACGAGCCTGCTCGACGTGCCGCCGGCCGACAACACGGCGATGGACGGCTACGCGCTGCGCACGGCCGACGTGCCGGCGCCGGGCGCGGAGCTGCCGGTGTCGCAGCGCATCCCGGCCGGCGTCGTGGGCCGGCCGCTCGCCCCCGGCAGCGCCGCCCGAATCTTCACCGGCGCCCAGGTGCCCCCGGGCGCCGATGCGGTGGTGATGCAGGAGCAGTGCGAGGCGCTGGCCGAGCCGGCCGGCACCCACTCCGCCGACGCGCCGGCCCTCGGCCGCGTGCGCGTGAACGTCAAGCCTGCGGTTGGCCAGTGGATCCGCCGCCGCGGCGAGGACGTGCGCCAGGGCGCGGTCGTGCTCGCGCGTGGCCGGCGCCTGGACGCCGCCGCGCTCGGCCTGGCGGCGTCCGTCGGCGCCGCCAGCCTGACCGTCGTGCGGCGCCCGCGCGTGGCCCTCTTCTCCACCGGTGACGAACTGCGGATGCCCGGCGAGCCCTTGCCGCCGGGCGCCATCTACAACTCCAACCGCTTCACGCTGCGCGGCCTGGCGCAGGCCGCCGGCTGCGAGGTGCTCGACTTCGGCATCGTGCCCGACCGGCTCGACGCCACGCGTGCTGCGCTGCGCCGCGCCGCCGCCGAGTGCGACCTGATCGTCACCAGCGGCGGTGTCTCTGTGGGCGAGGAAGACCACCTGAAGGCCGCCGCCGCGGCGGAAGGGCAGGTCGAGCAGTGGCAGGTGGCGATGAAGCCCGGCAAGCCGCTCGCCTTCGGCACCATCCGGCGCGGGCCCGGGGACGGCCGCGGCGCCGCTGGCGTCGGCGGCGCGGCCGGCCAGGCCCTGCTGGTGGGCCTGCCAGGCAACCCGGTCTCGTCCTTCGTCACCTTCGTGCTGTGCGTGGCGCCGGTGCTGCGTGTGCTGCAGGGCAGGCCGCCAGCCGGGCCGCGCCCGCTCGTGCTGACCGCCGCCTTCGACTGGCCGCGCCCCGACCGGCGGCGCGAGTTCCTGCGCGTGCGGCGCAACGAGGACGGCGCGCTGGAGTTGTTCGCCAACCAGAGCAGCGGCGTGCTGACGTCGGCCGTCTGGGCGGACGGCCTGGTGGACAACCCGGCCGGGCAGGCCATCGCCCGTGGCGACGCCGTGCGCTACCTGCCGCTGGCCGAGCTGATCGGCGGCTGAAGACCGATGAAGCTGCGCGTGCGCTACTTCGCCTCGCTGCGCGAGGCCCTGGGGCCCGGCGAGGAAGTCGAGCTTGCCGAGGGTGCCACGCTGGGCGCACTGCGCGACGCGCTGGTCGGGCGCGGCGGTCGCCATGCCGAGATGCTGGCGCGCGGCCGCGCGGTGCGCGGCGCCGTCGACCAGGTGATGGCCGACGACGGCCAGCCGCTGCGTGACGGGGCCGAGGTGGCGTTCTTCCCGCCCGTGACCGGCGGCTAGCAGAGTGCGTGGCCCGCCATGGGCGGTTGCCGGCGCCGGGCCGGGCGCCCGGGCCTGCCCCTGCAAGGCACAATGCCTTGCATGGGCGCCGCCGAACCCAACCTGTCCCGCGCGATGGCCCGGGTCGCGATCCAGACCGACGACTTCGATCTCGGTGCCGAGGTGTCCGCGCTGCGCGCCGGCGACCCTGGCGTGGGAGCGGTGGCGAGCTTCGTCGGGACGGTGCGCGACCGCAACGGCGGCGCGGCCGGCGAGGTGAGCGCGCTCGAGCTCGAGCACTACCCGGGAATGACCGAGCGTTCGATCGAGGCCATGATCGACGTGGCACAGCGCCGCTTCGACATCCGCGCCGCCCGTGTCGTGCACCGCGTCGGGCAGCTCGCGCCTGGCGACCAGATCGTGCTCGTCGTCGTCGCCTCGGCGCACCGGGGCGCGGCGTTCCAGGCCTGCGAGTTCCTGATGGACTACCTCAAGACGCAGGCCCCGTTCTGGAAGAAGGAGAGCACGGCCGAGGGCGCGCGCTGGGTCGACGCGCGGGTGGCCGACGACGCGGCGCTGGCGCGCTGGGGCATCGCGGCCGGCAATGCCGCGTGCGCTGCCCCCGGGGACGCCGCGGGCGCGGCCGGGGCTGCAGCGCGATGAACCGCGTACTCGACGTCGCCGAGGCTGTCGCCGCGGCGCCCGAGCCGCGCGCGCTGCGCAGTGCGCTCGGGCGCTTCACCACCGGCGTGACCATCGTCACCTGCCTCGACGCCGCGGGCCAGCGCGTCGGCCTGACGGCCAACTCGTTCGGGTCGCTGTCGCTCGAGCCGCCGCTGGTGCTGTGGTCGCTGCGCCGCGCCAGCCCCAGCCTCGCGGCCTTCGAGGCGGCGGCGCACTTCTGCATCAACGTGCTGGCGGAGTCGCAGGTCGACCTGTCGCGGCGTTTCGCCGCACCCGGGTCCGACCGCTTCGCCGAAGGGCACTGGAGCGCGGGGCTCGGCGGCGCGCCGGTGCTGGCCGGCTGCGCCGCGGTCTTCGAGTGCCGCACCGAGCAGCGCCTGGACGGCGGCGACCACCGCCTCTTCATCGGCCGCGTCGAGCGTCTCGCGGACATGGCCGTCGCGCCGCTGCTCTTCCACAGCGGCCACTACCGGATGCTGGGGGAGGTGCTGTGAGCGGAGCGGGGTCGGCCGTGCGCATCGAGGCGAAGTGGATCGACAGCTTCGCCGAGGCCTTCCGGCTGTGCGGCGTGCAGCCCGGCGAGGCCTGCGCGGTGCTGTCGGAGACGCAGTCGCGGCCGGTGCTGGTGCAGCTGGCCGAGCTGGCGCTGGCGCGCCTGGAGGCGCGCTGGTTCCACGTCACCGTGCCCACGCCGCGCGTCACGGCCCCGGTGCCGGTGCGCTCCACCGGCGCGTCCGACGCGCTCGGCGGGCTCGACGGCGCGGTGGCGGCGCTGGCGGCGAGCCGTTTCGTCGTCGACTGCACGGTCGAGGGACTGCAGCATGCGGCCGAGCTGCCCGGGATCCTGGGCGCCGGCGCCCGCGTGCTGGTGGTCAGCAACGAGCACCCCGAGATCCTCGAGCGAACGCTGCCGCGCGCCGAGGACGAGGCGCCGGTGCGCGAGGCGATGCGTCGCCTGCGCAGCGCCCGGCGGCTGCACGTGCGCTCGGCCGCCGGCACCGACCTGGCGGTCGACCTGGCCGGGGCGCGCGTCGGCGGCGTCTGGGGCTTCACCGCCCGGCCCGGCACGCTGACGCACTGGCCGGCCGGCCTGGTGCTGGCCTTCCCGGCCGCCGGCAGCGTGGACGGCACGCTGGTGCTGGCGCCGGGCGACGTGAACCTCACGTTCAAGCGCTACCTCGCCGACGCGGTGACGCTGCGCATCGAGCGCGACCACGTCGTCGCCATCGAGGGCACGGGGGTCGACGCCGACCTGATGCGCGGCTACTTCGCGGCCTGGGGCGACCCGTCGGCCTATGCGGTGTCGCACGTGGGCTGGGGCCTGAACCGGCGCGCGCGCTGGGACGCGATGACCTTCTACGACAAGGCCGACTTCAACGGCACCGAGCTGCGCGCCTTCGCCGGCAGCTTCCTGTACTCCACCGGCGCCAACGAGGTGGCCGGCCGCCACACGCCGGGCCACTTCGACCTGCCGCTGCGCGGCTGCACCGTCACGCTGGACGGCTCGGAGGTGGTGCGCGCGGGGGAACTGGTGTGAACGCGGCGCTGCCGGTGCTGGTGCGTGACGCGGCGCTGGCCCACCTGCGCCACGGCCCGGCCGGCCGGTCGCAACCGCCGCATCCGCCGCGCCCGCTGGCCGTGCTGCTGCACGGCATCGGCGGCGGGCGCGAGGGCTGGGCGACCACCGGCCCAGCACTGGCCGCCGCGGGCTTCACCGCGCTGGCGGTCGACCTGCCCGGCTACGGCCACAGCCCGGCGCTGGCCGAACCGTCGATCGAAGCCTTCGCCGACGCCGTCCGGCGCCTGATCGAGGCCGCCGCGCAGGGGCCGGCGCTCGTCGTCGGGCACAGCCTGGGCGGCATGGTGGCGCAGGCGCTCGCGGCCACCGCGCCGGGCAGCGTGGGCGCGCTGGTGCTGGCGGGCACGTCGCCCGCGTTCGGTCCGGGCGACGGTGCCTGGCAGCGCGAGTTCGTCGCCGCGCGCCTGGCACCGCTGGACGCCGGGCTCGGCATGCCCGGCCTCGCCGCACGCCTGGTGCCGGCGATGGCCGGGCGCGATGCCGCGCCGGCACCGCTGGCCGCGGCCGAGTCGCTGATGGCCGGCGTGCCCGAGGCCACCTACCGGGCGGTGCTGCCGGCGCTGGCACGATTCGACCGGCGCGCCGCGCTTGCCGCGATCGCCGTGCCCACGCTCGTGCTCGCCGGCGAGGACGACCGCACCGCGCCGCCGGCCGTCGGCGAGCGCATGGCGGCGCGCATCGCGCAGGCCGAGTGCCGCGTGCTGCCCCGCACCGGCCACCTGCTGATGCTCGAGAACCCGATGGCCTTCGACGCGGCGCTGATCGACTTCGTCCAGCGCCGCGTCCTGCCCCACCTGCGCGCCGCGCATCGCACCGAGGAGACCGAAGATGTCCGCCGTGCCTGAGGCCGTGTCCGTCCGGCCCCCCGCCGCCGCACCGTCGCGCTACGTGCCGTCGCACATCGCCGGCAACCCGGCGCGCCTCACCGCGCAGCAGCGCGAGCTGATCGGCCGCGTGGCCGAACTCGGCCCGCGTTGGGCGGCGCGCGCGCCCCGCTACGACCGCGAGGCGAGCTTCCCGTTCGACAACTACGCCGACCTGCGCGAGGCCGGCCTGCTCGGCATCTGCGTGCCGCGCGAGTACGGCGGCCTGGGCGCCGACTTCGAGACCTACGTGCTGGTCGCCGCCGAGATCGGCCGCTGGTGCGGCGCCACCGCGCTCAGCTTCAACATGCACGTGTGCTCGTGCATGTGGAGCGGCTTCATCGCCGACGCGCTCGACATGACGCCCGCCCAGCGCGCCGACCACGCCCGCATCCGCGCGCTGCACTACGCGCGCATCGTCGGCGAGGGCCAGATCTATGCGCAGCCCTTCTCCGAGGGCGGCGCGGCGGCGGCCGGCGCGGCACCCTGGGGGACGATCGCGCACGAGGTCGAGGGCGGCTACGTGATCCGGGGCAAGAAGATCTTCGCCTCGCTGGCCGGAGCGGCCGACTGGTACGGGGTGCTGTGCACGCTCGAACGCCCCGGTGCCGAGGGCCGCGGCTCGCGGCGCGACGCGCTGTACCTCGCCGTGCCCAAGGACGCGCCGGGGCTCGCGATCTTCGGCGACTGGGATCCGCTGGGCATGCGCGGCACCGTCAGCCGCAACCTCGCCTTCGAGGACGTTTTCGTGCCGCACGACGCGCGGCTGATGCCCGAGGGTCTCTACTTCCAGGCCGCCAGCCGCTTCCCGCACATGTTCGCGACGCTGTCGCCCACCTACATGGGCATCGCGCAGGCGGCCTACGACTTCACCGTGCAGTACCTGCGCGCCGAGGTCCCGGGCATGCCGCCGGTCAAGCGCCGCATGTACCCGACCAAGCAGATCGCCGTCGCCGAGATGCGCGTCAAGCTCGAGGCTACGCGGGCGCTGTTCCTGCAGAACGCCCGCGACGCCCGCATCGACCCCGACAAGGACACCCGGATGCGGCTGTACTCGGCGCACTACACCATCATGGAGAGCGCCAACGACCTGTGCCGGCTGGCCATCCGCACCTGCGGCGGGCAGAGCATGCTCAAGAGCCTGCCGCTCGAGCGCCTCTACCGCGACAGCCGCTGCGGCAGCCTGATGCTGCCGTGGACCGCGGAACTGTGCCTCGACCGCCTGGGGCGCGAGTGCCTGTACGAGGCGGGCGAGCGCGACGAGGCGATCGAGTAGGGCCCGCGGAGCCCCGCATTGGACCTGGCGACCGCCTCGCTGCGGGAGTCCTTCGCCGCCGGCCTGCCGGCCCCGTTGCTGCAGGCCGCCCGGGCGCGCCTTGACGCCGAGGGGGTGGAGCCCGGTGCCATCGTCGCCTGGCTGTCGCACAACACGTGGGACATGCTCGCCGCGCTGGCCGAGTGCGAGCGCCGCGGCGCCGTGCTGCTGCCGCTGAACTGGCGCCTGGCGGTGCCCGAGCTGGCGCGGCTGTGCGTGCATGCCGGGGCCGGACACCTGCTGCACGGGCCCGAGCTCGCCGAGGCGGGCGGCGCGCTGCAACGCGCCGTGGCCTTCACACCCGGCCCGGCTGCGGGCATCGAGCCGGGCGACCTGCTCCTCGTCTACACCTCGGGCACCACCGGCGAGCCCAAGGGTGCGCTGCACACCGCCGCCGGCATGCGCGCCAACCGCGCGGCGGCGATCGAGGCCCAGGGCTTCGACGCCGCGACGCGGGTGCTCTCGGTGCTGCCGCTGTTCCACGTCGGTGGGCTGTGCATCCAGACGCTGCCGGTGCTGGCGGCGGGCGGCACGCTGGAGCTGCACCCGCGCTTCGATCCCGACGCCTGGTTCGACGCCGTGGAGCGTGCTGGCCCCGGGGCGGCCGGAGCGGAGGGGGCGGTCGGGGCCGCCGGGGTGCGCCCGACCACCACGCTGCTGGTGCCGGCGGTGATGCGCGCGCTGATCGAGCACCCGCGCTGGCCAGGCGCCGACCTGTCGTCGCTCGCCTTCGTCAACAGCGGCTCCCAGATCGTGCCGCGGGCGCTGATCGACGCCTTCCACGCCCGCGGCGTGCCGGTGGCCCAGGTGTACGGCAGCACCGAGACCGGCCCGGTGTCGGTGGTGCTGCGGCCTGCCGACGCGCTGGCCCGCGCCGGCCATGCCGGCTGGCCGGCGCGCGGCGTGCAGCTGAGGCTGGGCGCGGACGACGGCCCGCAGGGCGAGGTCTGGCTGAAGGCCCCGCAGCTGCTGCGCACCTACCACCGCAGCGCCGATCCGGCGTTCGACGCCGATGGCTGGTTCCGCACCGGCGACCTCGCGCGCCGGGACGCCGACGGCTGCATCGAGATCGTCGGCCGCAGCAAGGAGCTGATCATCTCCGGCGGCGAGAACATCCACCCCGCAGAGATCGAGCAGCTGGCCGCGACGCGGCCCGAGGTGGCCGATTGCGCGGTGGTGGGCGTGCCCGAGCCGCGCTGGGGCGAGGTGCCGGTGCTGGCGGTCGTGCTGCGGCCCGGCGCCGCGCTGGATGCCGCTGCGCTGCAGGCGCGGTTCGACGCCGCGCTGGCGCGCTTCAAGCACCCGCGCCGCATCGTGGCGGTCGACGCGCTTCCCCGCACCGCGCTGGGCAAGGTCCAGCGTGCGGTGCTTGCGGCCGCGCTGGCCGGGGGCGCGCCGTGAAGCGCCGCGATTGGCTGCTCGGCGTCGGCGGCGCGGCGGCCGCCGGATTGGCCGGCGGTGCCGGGGACCCGCCGGCCGAAGGCCCCACCGGCGCGGCGGGCCACCGCTGCAGCGCCGACTTCGAGCCTGCTTCGGCGCTGTGGCTGTCATTCGACCATGGGCACGAGAACCTGACCGCTGGCCTGGTGGCCGCGCTGCGTGGCCACGTGCCGCTGCGCTTCGTGGTGCGCGACGCCGCCAGCGAGGCCGCGGCCCGGGCGCTGCTGGCGGCCCGCGGCCTGGGCGACGTCGCGCGCGACTTCGTGCACGAGCCGCTCACCACCTTCTTCCTGCGCGACCTGGCGGTGTTCACGCGCGGCCCCGGCGGCGAGCCTGGTGTCGTCGACCTGCGCTGGAGCCAGTACGGCGTGGCGCAGTGGTGCAGCCGGCGCCACGCCGACCGCGGGATCGCGCAACGCTGCGCCGCCGACGCCGACCGCTCGCGCGAGGGCTTCGACGTCGCCTTCGCGCGCCGCATCGGCGCGCGGCTGCACCGCAGCGCGCTGGCGCTGGAAGGCGGCGCCTTCGAGACCAACGGCCGCGGCGTGGTGCTGGCCAACGCCGAGCTGCTGGCCAGCCGGAACCCGGGCGTCGAGCGCGCGGCTCTGCAGCGCATGCTGCTGGCGCTGCCGGGCATCCGCAAGGTGGTCTGGCTGCCCGGGGGCCTGGCCGAGGACCCGCTGTTACGCGCCACGATCACCGGCGACTACGTCGCCTGGGGCGCCGGCGGGCACACCGACGAGTTCGTGCGCTTTGCCGACCCGCGCACGGTGCTGCTGGCCTGGCCCGACGACGCCGACGCCGCGGCGCACCCCGTGCGCAGGCTGACCCGACAGCGCATGGAGCGCAACCTGGCGGTGCTGCAGCGCGAGCGCGACACCGACGGGCGAGCGTTCACGGTGCTGAAGGTGCCGATGCCCGGCATCGTGCAGCGGCGCGTCTTCCTGTCCGCAGTGCCGGACGACGAGCGCTCGCGGCAGTGGTCGGCCGAGCACTTCCCGCCGCAGGAAGGCCGCCGCCAGGGCCAGCCGCTGATGGAGGTGGCCGTGGCGAGCTACCTGAACTTCGTCGTCGCCAACGGGGTCGTCGTGCTGCCCGACTTCGTGCCTCACGGCACGCGGGCCGACCGCCAGCAGCGGGTGCAGCGGCTCTTCGAGCGCGCCTTCCCGGGGCGCGGGATCCGCTTCGTCGATGCCATCAGTGCGCACTGGGTCGGCGGCGGGCCGCACTGCGCCACGCTGAACCAGCCCTGACGGGCCCCGCCGGCGCGCGGCGGGGCTTGATTTCGCCGGGGTCGGCATCAACTGCCCGCCAACGGAGGACGCACCGATGCGCCAGGACAAGCTCACGACCGCCTTCATGCAGGCCCTCGGCGAGGCGCAGAGCCTCGCGGTGGCCCGCGACAACCCCTACATCGAGCCGGCCCACGTGCTCGCCGCGATGCTGCAGCAGCCCGACGGCCCGAAGGCGCTGCTCGACCGCGCCGGCGCCGACACGGGAGCGCTGGCCACGGCGATGGACACCGCCATCCGCAACCTGCCCCAGGTGCAGGGGGGAGGCCAGCCGGTGCAGCCCGGGCGCGACCTGATCACGCTGCTGCAGGCGGCCGACAAGGAAGCCACCAAGCGCGGCGACCAGTACATCGCCAGCGAGATGTTCCTGCTGGCCGCGGCCGACGCCAGGAGCGACTTCGGCGGCATCGTCCGCGGGCATGGCCTCACGCGCAAGGCGCTGGAGGCCGCCATCGACGCGGTGCGCGGCGGCAGCAAGGTCGACTCGGCGGAGGCCGAGGGCCAGCGCGAGGCGCTGAAGAAGTACACGCTCGACCTCACCGAGCGCGCCCGCCAGGGCAAGCTCGACCCGGTGATCGGCCGCGACGACGAGATCCGGCGTGCGATCCAGGTGCTGCAGCGCCGCAGCAAGAACAACCCGGTGCTGATCGGCGAGCCGGGCGTCGGCAAGACCGCCATCGTCGAGGGCCTGGCGCAGCGCATCGTCAACGGCGAGGTGCCCGAGACGCTGAAGGACAAGCGCGTGCTCGTGCTCGACATGGCCGGGCTGCTGGCCGGGGCCAAGTACCGCGGCGAATTCGAGGAGCGGCTCAAGGCCGTGCTGAAGGAGGTGTCGCAGGACGAGGGCCGGATCATCCTGTTCATCGACGAGCTGCACACGATGGTGGGGGCCGGGAAGGCCGAGGGCGCCATCGACGCCGGCAACATGCTCAAGCCGGCGCTGGCACGCGGCGAGCTGCACTGCATCGGCGCGACGACGCTCGACGAGTACCGCAAGTACGTCGAGAAGGACGCCGCGCTGGAGCGCCGCTTCCAGAAGGTGCTGGTCGACGAGCCGAGCGTCGAGGCCACCGTGGCCATCCTGCGCGGCCTGCAGGAGAAGTACGAGGTGCACCACGGCGTCGAGATCACCGACCCGGCGATCGTCGCCGCCGCCGAGCTGTCGCACCGCTACATCACTGACCGCTTCCTGCCCGACAAGGCGATCGACCTGATCGACGAGGCGGCGGCCAAGATCAAGATCGAGATCGACTCCAAGCCCGAGGCGATGGACAAGCTCGACCGCCGGCTGATCCAGCTGAAGATCGAGCGGGAGGCCGTGCGCAAGGAAAGAGACGAGGCGTCCATCAAGCGCATGGGCCTGATCGAGGACGAGATCGCCAAGCTCGAGCGCGAGTACGCCGACCTCGAGGAGATCTGGAAGAGCGAGAAGGCCACCGCCCAGGGCAGCGCCCAGGTGAAGGTGGAGATCGACCAGCTGCGCGAGCAGATCGAACAGCTCAAGCGCAAGGGCGACTTCAACAAGGTGGCCGAGCTGCAGTACGGGCGCCTGCCCGAGCTGGAGAAGCGCCTGAAGGACGCCCAGGCCAAGGAGACCGGCAAGAAGGGCGCCGGCAAGCCGCAGCTGCTGCGCACGATGGTGGGCGCCGAGGAGATCGCCGAGGTGGTTTCGCGCGCCACCGGCATCCCGGTCAGCAAGCTGATGCAGGGCGAGCGCGACAAGCTGCTGCAGATGGAGGCCAGGCTGCACGAGCGCGTGGTCGGCCAGGACGAGGCCATCGGCGCGGTGGCCGACGCGATCCGGCGCAGCCGCGCCGGGCTGTCCGACCCGAACCGCCCGCTCGGCAGCTTCCTGTTCCTCGGCCCCACCGGCGTCGGCAAGACCGAGCTGTGCAAGGCGCTGGCGGGCTTCCTGTTCGACAGCGAGGACCACATGGTGCGCATCGACATGAGCGAGTTCATGGAGAAGCACTCCGTGAGCCGCCTGATCGGCGCGCCGCCGGGCTACGTCGGCTACGACGAGGGCGGCTACCTGACCGAGGCCGTGCGCCGCAAGCCCTACAGCGTGCTGCTGCTCGACGAGGTGGAGAAGGCCCACCCGGACGTCTTCAACGTGCTGCTGCAAGTGCTCGACGACGGGCGGCTGACCGACGGCCAGGGCCGCACGGTGGACTTCAAGAACACCGTGATCGTGATGACCAGCAACCTGGGCAGCCACCTGATCATGCAGATGGCGGGGCAACCGGGCGCCGACATCCGCGACGCGGTGTGGGCCGAGGTCAAGCAGCACTTCCGGCCCGAGTTCCTGAACCGCATCGACGAGACGGTGGTGTTCCACGCGCTCGACCAGAAGCACATCGAAAACATCGCCCGGATCCAGCTGCGCCAGCTCGAGCAGCGCCTGGACAAGCTCGAGATGAAGCTCGAGGTCAGCCCGGCGGCCCTGGCCGAACTGGCCAAGGTCGGCTTCGATCCGGTGTTCGGCGCGCGGCCGCTCAAGCGCGCGATCCAGCAGCGCATCGAGAACCCGGTGAGCAAGCTGATCCTGCAGGGCCGCTTCGGGCCGAAGGACGTGATCCCGGTGGACGTCGAGAAGGGCGAGTTCCGGTTCTCGCGCGTCGTGCACTGAGGCGCCGTGCCCGCCGGTGCACGCGCGCGGCCGGCCGCCCGCCCGGCCGGGCGGGCGGTCCGCCGCGCCGCCTTCAGTGCGGCAGATCGATACGCTCGAGCTGCATTCGCGCCAGCGTCGGGTTGCCGGTGCCGGCGGCGAGCACCAGGTGCAGCCCGACGCCCGGGTGACCCGGTACCGCGCGCAGCAGCAGGTGGTGGGCGCCGAGGCTCAGCGTCACCTCCGGGTGCCCCGACCCGAGCCCCAGGGCTCGCGCCGCGTCCGCGGCGGCGGCCAGCAGCGCGGCGCCTTGCGCCGACAGCCGCTCGGCCGGCGGCGGGCCGGCCGCGGCAGCCAGCACCCGCAGCGAGTGCAGGTCGAACACGCAGCAGGCCACCGAGCCCTTGATCTGCGCGCAGCGGTCGGCGTAGGCCTGCCAGGGCGTGGCCCCGGGCTGCGGCATCGGCCGAGGCGCTATCGCGGAGAAGGCCAGGGAGAAGGGCGGGAGGGAAGCCGGGGGGGAGGCCGCAGGCAGGGTTGCGGTCGGCGGGCCCGCCTGCGACGGCGGCGGTGGCATCTGCAGTTCCATCGGCATCGTCAGCGCCTCGGAGCGCGGCACCCCGGCCCGCGGAACCGCCCGGGCGATGTCGGTTTCCAGGCTGCGCTCGCCGCCAGGGCGGCCGTGCAGCCGGTTCCAGGTGCCGCCGACGAAGGACCAGATCTGCCGTGGCTTGGTGGCGGGCGGCGAGACGTGCACCGTGACCGAAGAGCCGGCACTCAGCTGGTTGCCCTGGGCCGCGAGGGCCGGCGACCCTGCGCCCAGCGGCACCAGCAGCAGTTCGCGATTCGGCCAGGGACCGCGGACGATGCCCTCGCGCAACGGCGCGAGGCCGGCGACGGTGGCCGCCCCGGAGCGCTCGCCCACCAGCAGCACGCCCAGGCGGCTGAAGGCGAGCAGCGTCCGCGCCAGGGCCTGGCGCGTCGTCGGGTCTGCGTTCAGGTCGGTGGAGTACACGCGCACCAGCGTGCCGTCGGCGAGCGGCACCTCGACGAACTGCAGGACGGACAGCGCGACGCCGTGACCCTGGCGGCGGATCATTAGGCGCTGCACTCGCGCGCTGGCCGCACCGGCCAGGCTGCCCAGCAGCCGCAGCGAAGCGCTGGTGCCCAGGTCGTGCACGGCGAGGAACTCGGGACTGTGCTGCTCGAACTCGCGCTGCAGCGAGGCGGCCGCGTCGCCGGCCACGAACAGCTCGACCTGGTCGTCGGCGATGCGGCGGCCGACGTCGTTGCGGGCGCCGCCGAGGTAGGCATCGCGGTCGGCCACGATCTGGGTGACCGGGTCGCTGAGCTCGGTGCGACCGCCCAGGCTCTGCGTCTCCGACCACGGGCCGTCGCTGCGCGCCCTGCCCTCCGGCGCGGCGCCGGAGGGAAGCGGACCGAAGCCGGCGGGGATGCGGAATGCCGGGGGGTCGTAGTTGCTCATGGTCGACGTAGGTTGCGCTGCCGGGGGGCGGCGTGTGCCGGGCGGTTCGGGTGCGGCCTGCAGCCAGGGTTCGTAGAATCCGCCTCCCGTATCCGTTCATCGGCAACGCCGCCAGCGACTTGAACACCGAATCCACGAGCGCTGCGCCAGTCGTCATCGTCGGCGCGGGCTTGGCCGGGCTGACCGCGGCGCTTCACCTGGCCGACCGCGTGCCGGTCGTCGTGCTGGCCAAGCGCGACCTCTCCGAGGCGGCCACCGCGTGGGCCCAGGGCGGCATCGTCGGGGTCCTGGGCGAGGACGACAGCGTCGACTCGCACGTGCACGACACGCAGGACGCCGGGGCCGGGCTGGTCGACGAGCACACGGCGCGCTACATCGCCGAGCAGAGCGCGCAGGCGGTGCGCTGGCTGGTCGACGCGGGCGTGCCGTTTTCCGCCGACCCGGCCGGCCCGCTCGGGCTGCACCTGACGCGCGAGGGCGGGCACGCGGTGCGGCGCATCGCCCATGCCGCAGACGCCACCGGACGCGCGATCCACGATGCGCTGCTCGCGCGGGCGCGGGCGCACCCGGGCATCACGCTGCGCGAGCGGTGGATGGCGGTGGACCTGGTCACCTCGCGCCACGTCGGGCGCGACGAGCGGCCGCACTGCTACGGCGTGTACGCACTCGACATCGACCGCCGGCGCGTCGAGACGCTGCCCGCGCGCGCGGTGGTGCTGGCCAGCGGCGGGGTCGGCAAGGTCTACCGCTACACCAGCAACCCGGACACCGCCACCGGGGACGGCATCGCGATGGCGTGGCGCGCGGGCTGCAGGGTGGGCAACATGGAGTTCATCCAGTTCCACCCGACCTGCCTGTACCACTCGCAGGACCGCAGCTTCCTGATCACCGAGGCCCTGCGCGGCGAGGGCGCCGTGCTGAGGCTGCCCAGCACCGGGCCGGGCGACCCCGGCGGGCAGCGGTTCATGCCCGCGCACGACCCGCGCGCCGAACTGGCCCCACGCGACATCGTGGCCCGAGCGATCGACTTCGAGATGAAGAAGCACGGCCTCGACCACGTCTGGCTCGACGCCACTCCGATCGTGGCCGCCAAAGGTGATGCGTTCCTGCGGGGGCACTTCCCGACGATACACGCGCGCTGCCTGGCCCTGGGCATCGACATCGCGCGACAGCCGATCCCCGTGGTGCCGGCTGCGCACTACACCTGCGGCGGGGTCGTCACCGACCTGGCCGGTCGCACCGACCTGCCGGGGCTCTACGCGGTGGGCGAGACCACCTACACCGGGCTGCACGGCGCGAACCGGCTGGCCAGCAACTCCCTGCTGGAGTGCGTGGTGCTCGGGCGCAGTTGCGCCGTCGCTGTCCTCGACGCGCCGCCGGCGCCCCGCCGCGCGCTGCCGCCCTGGGACGAGAGCCAGGTCGAGGATCCCGACGAGCAGGTCGTCATCGCCCACAACTGGGACGAGCTGCGCCTGCTGATGTGGAACTACGTCGGCATCGTCCGCACGACCAAGCGCCTGGAGCGTGCGCTGCACCGCATCAAGCTGCTGCGCGGCGAGATCGACGACTACTACGCCAACTTCCGCGTCGACCGCGACCTGCTCGAGCTGCGCAACCTGGTCGCCTGCGCCGAACTGATCGTGCGCTCTGCTTTGCGCCGCCACGAGAGCCGCGGGCTGCACTACAGCCGCGACTTCCCCGACGCCCTGCCGGTAAGTTTCCCGACGGTGCTGACGCGGCCGGCGCGCAGTCGCGCGCGCTGAGGGGCGGTCAGGCCGACGCCGACAACCCGGCCGTCGCGGCCAGCTCGACCCGCGCCCGGCCCTGCTGCTTGGCCCGGTACAGCGCGCGGTCGGCGCTCGACAGCAGCTGCTCGAGGGTGCTGCCGTGGCGCGGGAAGAGCGCGACGCCGGCCGAGAAGCTGCCGCGCGGGGTGCGGCGCTTGCCGATGGTGACGCCCTCGGCCTGGTAGGCCTGCAGCATGCGGTCCAGCAGCGTGGCCGCGCCGGCGCCGTTCATGCCCGGCAGCAGGGCGACGAACTCCTCGCCGCCGTGCCGGCAGACGACGTCGCTGCGGCGCATCGTCTGCTGCAGCAGCGCCGCGAAGCGCTGCAGCGTCAGGTCGCCAGCGTGGTGGCCGTAGGTGTCGTTCAGCAACTTGAAGTGGTCCAGGTCCAGCAGCACCACCGCCAGCGCGTTGTCCTCGCGGCGCGCCCGCTCCAGCATCGCCGGAGCGACCTCGAACAGATAGCGCCGGTTGTGCAGCCCCGTGAGCGGGTCGCGCAGCGCCTGCTCGCGCAGCTGCGCCTGCAGGGCCTCGTTGGCGGCGATCTGGCCCTGCAGCGCGGCATTCAGCTCCTCCAGGCTGCGGCGGTCGGCCTCGGCGGCGCGGTGCGAGTCGACGGCATGGTCGCGCTCGCGTTGCGCGCGGTCGAGCTCGAACCCGATCTGCAGCGCCACGCGCCGCGCGCGCGCGCTGCGGCCGACGAGCTCGACGTACAGGTCGTGCGCGCGCCGCATGTGCCCGAGCGCCGAGGGCGTGTCGTCGAGCTGCTCGCAGGCGTCGGCCAGCACCCGGTGCAGCTCCATCAGGTTGAACGGGCTGTCGGCAAGGCCGACGTGGCGGTGCGCCTGCATCGTGCGCTCGGCGATGCGCCGGGCAAGCGCGGCGTCGCCCCGCGCCAGCGCGCAGCGGGCGCGCACCCAGGTCCACAGCGTGGCCGAGTCGAGGTCGGTGCACTCGCCGGCGAAGTCGGGCCCGAGCCAGGTCTCGGCCTCGTCGAAGCGACCACTGGCCAGGTGCCCGAGGGCGATCGCAGTGCTGCGGTTCGGAAGCTCGGCGCCGAGCTCGGAGCCGAGGTGCGCGATCAGCGCCTCCGTGACCTCGCGCGCCCGCAGCAGGTCGCCGCTGGACCAGTGCGTGAGGACGAGGTTCTCCATCGTGATCGCCACGATGTGCTGGGCGCCTGCCGCGCGCGCCGCGTCCAGCGCGCGCTCGGTCAGCGCGCGCGCGTCGTCCAGGTTGTACAGGTCGTGGTGCAGGCTGGCCAGGTTCAGCAGCGCCGTGATCCGAGCGCCCTCGTTGCCGCTCGCCTCGGCGGCGTCCAGGGAGACGTAGTAGTGACGCAGCGCCTCGTCGGGCTGTCCGGCCAGCTTGAAAGTCAGCGCCCGCGAGTTGTGGGCGATGAATTGGTCCAGCGGCGTGTACACCGAGGTGTCGGCGCCGTCCAGGCCGGCCAGGATCGCGGCCGCCGTCTCGACGTCGCCGCTTCGTCGGCGCAGGATGGCGAGCACCTCGGCCGTGAGAAGCCGGCCGCGACGGTCCCCGGCCCGCTCGAAGCCGTCCAGCGCCGTGTCGAGGGCTTGGCGGGCGACCGACGGGTCACCGATCCGCGACTCGGCCAGCGCGACATGCAGCCATCCCCAGGCAGCCAGTGCGCCCCCGCCCTCGGCGAGCGCGCGCCCGGCCGCGCCAGCCCGGCCCGGATCGAGGTAGCACTCGCGCCAGGCCGTTTCGAGGCGGGCGGCGTCGGCGTCCCGATCAGCCACGGGCGCCCATGGCCTGCCGGGCCTGCACGAAGCCGAAGGCGTATTCCACCGCCTCGACAAGGTGCCGCGCGTTGTCGGCGCGCTCGCGCTCGCTCAGATAGAAGACGAAGTCGACTTCGTGACGGATGTAACGGGTGGGCAGCCGGTTCAGTGCCACGCAGGCCACGTCGGCGAGCAGGTCGGGCCGGCGCGCCACGCCCGGGTAGCTGGGCGCGTGCGCGAGCACGGCGTCGAAGACTGCGCGCTCGTTATGGTTGCGGACGGACGTGAAGTCCACGGCAATCTCGGCACTCATCGGACGCCTCCCCAGCGCTGGCGGCTGCTCGATGGACGCAGCCTCTGCGCGGATATCGACAGCCGCGCGGCGATCTGAAGAGGCGTCCTGGTGCGCGTGCTGCCGTTGCGGGGCCGGGGGCCGGTCGGAGGCGACCGGTCCGAGGCGGCTGGTCAGAGGCGGCCAGTGACGCGCATCGAGAAGTCGACCGCCCGCACGTCCTTCGTCAGGCGGCCGATCGAGATGCGGTGCACGCCGGTGGCGGCGATGGCGCGCAGCTGCTCCAGTTCGACGCTGCCCGACACCTCCAGCAGTGCCGGCTGGGGGTGTGCGGCATTCACGGTCACCGCCTCGCGCATGCGCGCCAGGTCGAAGTTGTCCAGCAGCACGCTGGCCGCGCCATGCGCCAGCGCCTCGCGCAGCTGGTCGACCGACTCGACCTCGATCTGGATCTCGACGCCGGCGTCGAGCGCGCGCGCGGCCTGCAGGACCGGCCCGATGCCGCCAGCCGCGGCGATGTGGTTCTCCTTGATCAGGATGCCGTGCCACAGCGCCAGGCGCTGGTTGCGGCCGCCGCCCACCCGCACGGCGTACTTCTGTGCCTGCCGCAGCCCGGGGATCGTCTTGCGCGTGTCGAGGATCGCGCAGCCCTCGGGCAGCGGCGAGGCGCCGGCCACCGCGTCGACGTGGCGCCGCGTGGCGGTGGCGGTGGCGCTGAGCAACTGGATGAAGTTGAGCGCCGGCCGCTCGGCGGCCAGCAGCGGGCGGGCCTGCGCCTCGATCCGCACCACCGGCTGGTCGGGCTGCATCCACGCTCCCTCGGGCACCAGCCACTCGAGTGCCGCGCCGGGGTCGAGCGCGCGCACGACCGCGTCGAACCACTCGCGCCCGGCCAGCACCGCGGCCTCGCGGGCGACCACGCGGGCCGCGACGCGCTGTCCCTCCGGCACCAGCAGTCCGGTCCAGTCGCAGCGTCCGATGTCCTCGGCCAGTGCGTCGCGCACGTTGCGCGCGCGCGCCTCGGCCAGGGTCTCGTCGTGGTCGGCGAAGGCGATCATCGGATGTCCACTGAGTCTGACCGGCTGGATGGGCGCGGCCGCCGTCACGCGCTGCCCAGGTCCGGCACGAAGCCCGACACCGGCTGCGCGATGGCCT
Source organism: Rubrivivax sp. (assembly GCA_020248915.1). Taxonomy (GTDB): domain Bacteria; phylum Pseudomonadota; class Gammaproteobacteria; order Burkholderiales; family Burkholderiaceae_C; genus Rubrivivax. The sequence continues at coordinate 117,104 of JADCGP010000014.1, forward strand.
GCGGATGCAGGCGCACGAAGTCGAGCATGCGCTCGATGCAGGCCAGTGCCTGGCCGCGCACCGGCTCGGGGACGACGACCTCGCCGGTGCCCGTCTCCAGGCAGCCGAGCACGCCCTGCAGCGCGTTCATGGCCATCCACGGGCAGTGCGCGCAGCTCTTGCAGGTGGCTCCGCGGCCCGCTGTGGGCGCCTCGATCAGCGTCTTGCCCGGCGCCAGCTGCCGCATCCGGTGCAGGATGCCGCTGTCGGTGGCCACGATGTATTCGCGTGCCTTGCCCTCGACCACGGCCTTCAGCAGCTGCGAGGTCGAGCCGACGAGGTGGGCCTGCCGGACCACCGGCTCCGGGGACTCCGGGTGCACCAGGATCATCGCCTGCGGATGGTCGCGCGCCAGCAGCTCGAGCTCGAGCCCCTTGAACTCGTCGTGCACGATGCAGGCGCCGTTCCACAGCAGCATGTCGGCGCCGGTGCGGTCGCGGATCCACTCGCCGAGGTGGCGGTCCGGCGCCCAGAGGATCTTCTCGCCCCGTGCCTTCAGGTGCTCGACGATCGCCAGTGCGCACGAGCTCGTGACCATCCAGTCGGCGCGCGCCTTCACCGCGGCGCTGGTGTTGGCGTACACCACCACCTTGCGGTCGGGGTGCGCGTCGCAGAAGCGCGCGAAGGCATCGGGCGGGCAGCCGAGGTCCAGCGAGCAGGTGGCCTCGAGGTCGGGCATCAGGACACGCTTGCCGGGCGACAGGATCTTGGCCGTCTCGCCCATGAAGCGGACGCCGGCCACGACCAGCGTCGAGGCCGGGTGGTCGCGCCCGAAGCGCGCCATCTCCAGCGAGTCGGCGACGCAGCCGCCGGTCTCGAGGGCCAGGTCCTGCAGCTCGCCGTCGACGTAGTAGTGCGCGATCAGCACCGCACCGCGTTCCTTCAGCAGCTGCGCCGCGCGGGCCCGTGCCGCGGCGCGCTCGGCGGGCGGCAGCGCCCGCGGCACGCGGGCCCAGGCGTGGGCGGTGGAGCAGACGCCGCGGTCGTCCTGCCGCGTGTAGTCGTAGAGCACCTGGGCGGACATCGGGTCCTCCTGCGGTCGGTGGGGGTCGCGCGTGGCCGGGTTCATGGGGCCGCCGGCTCGCGGGCGGAGAAGAAGCGGCTCGGAGGCAGGCCGACCGAGCGGCGGACCATCGCCGTGAAAGCGCTCGGGCTGGCGTAGCCGAGCTCGGCGGCGATGTGCGCCATCGGGCGCTTGCGCGCGGCCAGCGACAGCGCCTTGGCCAGCAGCACCTGCTGGCGCCACTCGGCGAAGGTGGTGCCGAGCTCCTGGCGGAACAGCCGCGCCACGGTGCGCACGCTGGCCCCGGCCTCGCCGGCCCAGCCGGCCAGCGTGGCGTGGCGCGCCGGGTCGTCGAGCACGGCCTCGCACAGCGCGCGCAGGCGCTTGTCCGCGGGCAGCCCCACGCCCAGCGGCACCGGCCGGGCGCGATGGAGTTCGTCCTCGACCAGGCGCCCGAGGGCCTGCGCGCGCGTCGCGCCGGCCCGGGTGGCCGCCAGCTCGTGCGCGAGCTCGTGCACCAGCTCGCGCAGCAGCGGCGAGACTTCGAGCACGCGGCAGCGCCGCCAGTCCGGGGTGGCGGGCGTGGGCGGTGCGGTCGGTGCGGTCGTCGTCGTCGTGCCGTCGAGCGGGCGCGGGCCCACCGGGTGCGGCGGCGCGCTCTGGTGCAGGTACAGCGTGCGCAGATCGGCATCCTCGACCACCGTCACCACGTGCTCGACGCCGGGCGGGATCCACACTGCGCGCGACGGCGGCACGATGTAGGTGTGCCGGTCCGCGGTGACGCGCAGCACGCCGGTGGCCGAGAAGGCGACCTGCGCCCAGGGGTGCGAGTGCGGCAGGATCCGCGTGGCAGCGGCGAGCCGGCGCGCGCGCACCCGCACCGGGTGCGCCGCGTCGGGGGCGAACCGCTCGGCCTCGGCGGGCAGGGCGGGAGCGAAGGCGCTTGGCAGCATCTCGACAGAGATTGTCCCGCTATCGTAACCCGGACGCATCGGCGCCCCCTACGCTCGGGCCGCGATGAGCAGCGCCACCGTTCCCGCCGCCGGATCCGCCCGATCCGACTTCACCGTCATCGGGCTGGTCGGCCTGGCGCACGGCACGTCCCACTTCTTCCACATGCTGCTGCCGCCGCTGTTCCCGGCGTTCATCCGCGACTTCGGCCTGAGCTACTCCGAGCTCGGCCTGCTCGTGTCGGCCTTCTTCATCGTCTCGGGCATCGGGCAGGCGCTGTCGGGCTTCCTGGTCGACCGCGTGGGTGCGCGGCCGGTGCTGCTGTCGGCGCTGGGCGTGTTCGTGCTGGCGGCGCTGGCGGCGGCGACGGCACAGGGCTGGTGGGGTCTGCTGCTGGCCGCGGTGCTGGCCGGCATCGGCAACAGCCCGTTCCACCCGGCCGACTTCACGATCCTCAACCGGCGCGTCTCGGCGCCGCGGCTGGGCCACGCCTTCTCGGCGCATGGCATCTCGGGCAACCTCGGCTGGGCGCTCGCACCGGTGTTCCTGGTCGGCGTCTCGTCACTGGCGGGCACCTGGCGCGCCGCCTGCGTCGCGGCGGCGCTGTGGGCGCTGGCCGTGCTGCTGCTGCTGGTGCTGGAGCGCGACGCGATCGACGACCGGGCCGCGCCGCCGGCCGTGCCGCGCGGCGGCGACGCACCCGAGGAGGCATCGCCACGGAACGTCGCCCCGCCGGAGCACCCGCTCGCCTTCCTGCGCCTGCAGTCGGTGTGGCTCTGCTTCAGCTTCTTCTTCTGGAGCACCGCCGCGCTGTCGGCGGTGCAGAGCTTCGCCGGCCCGGCACTGGCGCGGATGTACGGCCTGCCGCTCGAGGCCACGGCCTTCGTCGTCACCGGCTACATGCTGTGCGGCGCGGCCGGCATGGTGCTCGGCGGGTTCGTCGCCGCGCGCGTGCAGCGCCTGGAGCTGACGATCGGCCTGGCGATGTCGGCGGCGGCGCTGCTGCTGCTGGTGGCCGGCACGGGCTGGCTGCCGCCGCTGGCCGCTGCTGCCGTGGCTGCGCTCGCCGGCCTGGGCACCGGACTGGCCGGCCCCTCGCGCGACATGCTGATCCGCCGCGCCGCGCCGCCCGGGGCGACCGGGCGCGTCTACGGCACCGTGTACTCGGGGCTTGACGTGGGCTTCGCGCTGGCCGCGCCGGTGTTCGGCTGGCTTCTCGACCACGCCGCACCGTCGTCGGTGTTCGTCGGTGCAGCGGCCACGCTCGGGCTGGGCGTGCTGTCGGCGGCGCTGGTGGCCTGGCGCACGCGTGCGCCAGGCGGAAGCGGTGCAAGTCCTTGAGCGCCCGTTGCGGCGTCGGTCTCAGGCGCCGAGCACGGTGACGCCAGCCGCTGCGAGCTGCGCGTTCAGGGCCGGCAGCTTGCCGGCCAGCAGGGCATCGAGCTGCGCCAGATGCTCACCGACCCGCTCGATGGCCTGCTGCGACAGCGCCTGCGCGGAGTCGGTGGGTGCGGCGTCGGCGATGGCGACCACGCTGATCAGGTCGTCCAGCGTGTCGGCAAGGCCGCCGGGGTTGCGCAGCACGTCGCGCGACGACTCGCGGTGCGGGTCGACGAAGACGGCCTCCAGCGCGGCCAGGCGAGTCTGCAGGGCCTGCAGAGCCGGCAGCGCCTGAAGACGGCCGGCGACCTCCGCCCCGCCGCCCCCCAGGCGCTGCTCGACCTCGCGCAGCTGCCGGGCGACCCGGCGCAGCCGGTTGACGCCCCGGTTCAGCGCGTCCACGCTGGCGTGCAGCGCGTGCAGCAGTGCCGACTGCGCGGCGAAGGCCTCGGGCGGCGTGCCGACGCGCGGATCGGCGACGATCTGCAGGTCGGCCTCGAGCGCGGCCTCGCGCCCCGCCTCCAGCCGCACCCGCAGCGCCCCGGGCCGCAGCAGCGGACCGCTGGTCTCGTCGCTGTCGTCGGCCATCGGCGCGTGCCTGCGCTGCATCAGCGTCGTGTCGATCTTCGCCGGCCCGGCGTGCCGCAGGTCCCAGAGGTAGCGGTGCAGGCCGGGCGTCGTGCGCGGGCGGCGGTCCTCCGGCAGCCCGGTGTCGTCGCTGCCGAAGCTGCGCACGACGCGGCCCTCGGCGTCGAGGAAGCTCAGCGCCACGCGGCCTTCGAACTTCGGCGGCAGCCAGTAGTACACGAGCGCACCGCCGGGCGGGTTCTCGCCGATGTCGAAGTGGCGCCGGCCGCCCCTGCCGTCCGCGCGCGTGAAGGCTTCGCTCGCGCCGCCGATGCCGAAGGCCGGTCCGTAGCTGAGCCCCTTCTTCGTGAAGCCCAGGCCGGCGCTCCACGCCTGCGCCGTGCGCACCGTGGCGCGCGGCGGCACGAGGTGCGGCTTGCGGGCGGCGACGGGCAGCGTGCGCAGCGGCGTGATGTCGTCGAGGAGCCAGAACGAGCGGCCGTGCGTGGCGACGACCAGGTCGCTGCCCTTGATCTTCATGTCGTACACGGGCACCACCGGCAGGCCGCCCGCCATGCGCTGCCAGTGCGCGCCGTCGTCGCGGCTGAAGAAGACGCCGGTCTCGGTGCCGACGAAAAGCAGGCCGGGTCGCACCGGGTCGGCGCGGATGACGCGCGTGATCTCGTTCTTCGGCAGGTCGCCGGCGATGTTCCGCCAGCTCCTGCCGCCGTCGCGGCTGCGGAACAGGTAGGGCCTGTAGTCGGCGAGCTTGTAGCGCGTGCCGCTCACGTAGACGGTGTCGGCATCGTGCGCGGAGAGCTCGACGCATCCGACGTAGGCCAGCTTGCCCATGCCCTTGGGCGTGACGTTCTTCCAGCGCTTGCCGTCGTCGCGCGTGACGTGCACCAGGCCGTCGTCGGTGCCGGCCCAGATCTCGCCGGCGCGGTGCCGGGAGGGGGCGAGGCTGGCGCAGGTGGCATGCACCTCGGCGCCGGCCGTGTCGTGGGTGATCTCGCCGCCGCTCGGTCCCTGGCGCGCCGGGTCGTTCAGGCTCAGGTCGGGTGAGATGCACTCCCAGCTCTGCCCTTCATCGCGGCTGCGGAAGACCCGGTTGCCGGCGGCGTAGAGCGTGCCGGGGTCGTGCGGCGAGAAGACGATCGGGAAGGTCCAGGCGAAGCGGTACTTCAGCTCGCGCGGCGGGATGCCGCGGGTCGCCTCCGGCCAGACGTTGACCAGGCGGATCTGCCGCGTGCGATGGTCGTAGCGCTGCAGTGCGCCGGCGCCGCCCGGGCTCGACCCGACGGCGCCGCTGTAGACGACGTTCGGGTCGCGCGGGTCCACCGCGACGAAGCCGCTCTCGCCGGTGCCGGGGTAGGTGCAGTCGCCGAGCGTGATCGCTCCCCACTCGCTGGCGCTCGGCACCGAGATCGTCGTGTTGTCCTGCTGCGTGCCGTAGACGCGGTAGGGGTGCTGGTCGTCGACGTCGAGCCGGTAGAACTGTGCCGTCGGCTGGTTGTAGACCGTCGACCAGGTGCTCCCGCCGTTGAAGGAGACGCAGGCCCCGCCGTCATTGCCCTGCACCATGCGCCGCGGGTCGCGCGGATCGATCCACAGCCCGTGGTTGTCGCCATGCGGCGTGGTGATCTCGCCGAAGGTCGCTCCGCCGTCGGTGCTCTTCCACATCTGCAGGTTGTTGATGTAGAGCGTGTCGGCGTGGCGCGGGCAGGCGAAGACGTGCGTGTAGTACCAGGGCCGGTGCATCAGGTCGCGATGTGCGTTGACGAGCGTCCAGCGCTCGCCGTGGTCGTCGCTGCGGTACAGGCCGGTCCGGCCCGCGCTGGCCTCGACGAGCGCCCAGACCCGCCCGGCACGGGCCCCCGAGACGGCCACGCCGTGCTTGCCGAGCAGGCCCCCGCCTTCGCTGCCGGGCAGGCCGCCGCGGCCGGACAGTTCCTGCCAGGTGTCGCCGCCGTCGAGCGACCGCCACAGTCCGCTGCCCGGGCCGCCGCTGTTCAGGTGCCAGAGGCTGCGTCGCGCGTTCCAGCAGGCGGCGTAGACGATGCGCGGGTTCAGCGGGTCGAGCGCCAGGTCCACGGCGCCGCAGTCGGCGTTGCGGTGGAGCACCTTCTGCCAGTTCGCGCCGCCATCGCGCGAGCGGTAGACGCCACGCTCCTCGTTCGGGCCGAAGGCGTCGCCGAGCGCTGCCACGAAGACGAGGTCGGGGTCGGTCGGGTGCACGCAGATGCGACCGATGTGCCGCGTGTCCCGCAGGCCGACGTGCTGCCAGGTGCGGCCGGCGTCGCGCGAGCGGTACACGCCGTCGCCCCACGAGACGTCGATGCGGATCGTCGTCTCGCCCGTGCCGGCGTAGACGACGTTGGCGTCCGACGGCGCCACTGCCAGCGCGCCGATGGCGGCGCTGCCGAGGTGGCCGTCGGAGACGTTGCGCCACACCTGCCCGCCGTCGCTGGTCTTCCAGATCCCGCCCGCGCAGCCGCCGAAGTAGAAGGTCATCGGGTCCTGCGGGTCGCCGGCCACGGCGACGACACGACCGCCGCGCGGCGGGCCGATGCAGCGCCACTTCAGCCCGCCGAAGAGCAGGCTGTCGACGTCAGGGGTGCGGCTGGGCATCGGGCGTCTCCTCGTGTCGTCGCCCGATTCTGGCCCCGCGCGGCGTCGGGGCTTTCTCGGTTGACAAGGGCTGCCCGTGCGCCTGTACTCGCTGCGACGCCATCCGCGCCGAGGCCCCAAGCACCATGTACTCGCTGATCTCCCGACTGCCGCCCAAGCAGCTCCTGCTGCGCCACGCGCCGACGCTGGTCGGGGCGCTGGCCATTGCCGAGATGTTCTTCAAGTGGCGCAGTTTCCTGCTCGAGGCGGCAGGCTTCCTGGTCACCTGGTACCTGCTCGACGCAGCGGTGAGCCATGTCGAGCGCCGGTTCGGCAAGGGCCAGGACCTGGGCGAGGGCAACGGCCCCGGCTGAACGCGCCGTGGCGGTCCGCGGCGCGCGGTCGAGGCCGTCCAGGCACGGCACGGCCGCATCGGCTGCCCCTGCCGCTACAGTGCCGCCATGAGCATGAACCCGTCGCGCCCGGCCGGCCACGCGCTGGTCGAGGCCCTGGTCGCCCAGGGCATCGACACCTGCTTCGGTGTCCCCGGCGAGAGCTACCTGGCCGTTCTCGACGGGCTGCACCTGCACCGCGATCGCATCCGATTCGTGGCCTGCCGGCAGGAGGGCGGCGCTGCCTTCATGGCCGAGGCGCAGGGCAAGCTCACGGGCCGCCCCGGCATCTGCTTCGCCACCCGCGGGCCCGGCGCCACCAACGCCAGCATCGGCGTGCACACGGCCTTCCAGGACAGCACGCCGCTGATCCTGTTCGTCGGTCAGGTGGCCAGCGACCAGCGCGACCGCGAGGCGTTCCAGGAGCTCGACTACCGGCAGATGTTCGGCCCCGGCACGCTCGGCATGGCCAAGTGGGTGGCCGAGGTGGGCAGCGCCGACCGGCTGCCGGAGTACGTGGCGCGGGCCTTCCACGTCGCGCTGCAGGGCCGGCCCGGGCCGGTGGTGCTGGCGCTGCCCGAGGACATGCTGACGACGCCCACGGCGGCACCCGTGCTGCCGCGCGTGACGCCCGCGAGCGCCTGGCCGGCGCCGGGCGCGCTGCGCGAGGTGCGCACGTTGCTGCTGCAGTCGCGGCGGCCGCTCGTCATCGCCGGCGGCAGCGGCTGGACCGCCGAGTCGGCGGCGGCGCTGGAGCGCTTCGCCGAGAACTGGCAACTGCCCGTGGGCTGCGGCTTCCGCTTCCAGGACACCTTCGACAACCGGCACGCGCTCTACATGGGCGACGTCGGCATCGGCATCAACCCGAGGCTCGCCGCCCGCATCCGCGAGGCCGACCTCGTGATCGCGCTCGGCGTGCGGCTGGGCGAGATGACCACCGGCGGCTACACGCTGCTCGAGGCGCCGCGGCCACGGCAGAAGCTCGTGCACGTGCACGCCGGCGCCGAGGAGCTCGGGCGCGTCTATGCGGCCGACCTGCTGCTGCAGGCCGGCATGGACTGCGCGGCCAAGGCCCTGGAGTCGCTGACCGCGCCGACCGAGCTGCCGTGGCGCGAGCACGCGCTCGCGGCGCGCGCCGACTACGAGGCCAACCTCGCGGCGCCCGAGGTCGCGCCGCTCGACCTCGCGGTGGTCATGAAGACGCTGCAGCGCCGGCTTCCCGAGGACACGGTGTGGACCAACGGCGCCGGCAACTTCAGCGGCTGGCTGCACCGCTACGTCCGCTACCCGGGGCTGCGCCACCATGGCCGCACGCAGCTCGCGCCGACCTCGGGGGCGATGGGCTACGGGCTGCCGGCCGCGGTGGCCGCCGCGCTGCTGCAGCCGCATCGCACGGTGGTCAACATCGCCGGCGACGGTGACTTCCTGATGACGGGCCAGGAGCTCGCCACCGCCACGGGCGGCGGCGCGCGCAGGCTGCTCTCGGTCGTCGTCGACAACGGCACCTACGGCACGATCCGGATGCACCAGGAGCGCGAGTACCCGGGCCGCGTCAGCGGCAGCGACCTGAGCAACCCCGACTTCGCGATGCTCGCCCGCGCCTACGGCTGGCACGCCGACTTCGTCGACCGCACCGAGCAGTTCGAGCCGGCGCTCGAGCGCTGGCTGGCGGCCGACCGCCCGGGCCTGCTGCACCTCAGGCTCGATCCCGACGTCATCACCTCGCGCACGACGCTCGGCGCGATCCGCTCGGCCGCACTGCAGGCGGGCCGCTGATCGCGCCGCGCCGCCCCGAGCGCAACCCGGGCGAGGACCGGACCATGGACGAATCCCCCGAGATCCCGACCTGCGACCTGTGCGACGCGCACCGGTCCGACGCGAGCGGCGCCTTCCGCGTGCTGCCGCCGGTGTTCCGCGACTTCGGCGGGCGCGCCCGCTTCCACGGCCCGGTGAGCACCGTGCGCTGCCACGAGGACAACTCGCTGGTCAAGGCGGCGGTCGAGTCCCCGGGCCAGGGCCGCGTGCTGGTCGTGGCCGGCGGCGCCTCGATGCGGCGCGCGCTGCTCGGCGGGAACCTGGGCGCGGCGGCAGCGAGCAACGGCTGGGCCGGCGTCGTCGTCGACGGCTGCGTGCGCGACACGGCCGAGCTCGCGCGCTGTGCGGTCGGCATCAAGGCGCTGGCGCCGCACCCGATGCCGCCCGACAAGCGCAACGAGGGCCAGCGCGACGTGCCGGTGCAGGTCCAGGGCGTCTGGGTGCGGCCCGGCGAGTGGCTGTGCGCCGACGAGGACGGCGTCGTCGTGATGCCCGCGGCGCCGGCGGCCTAGGCCCGCGCGGCGGAAGTCCGGCCGCCGCACGCTGCCGGCCGCCTGTCGCGCGGCCCCCCGCGCTCCTACAATCCTCCTCACGTCGGGGTGTAGCGCAGCCTGGTAGCGCAATTGCTTTGGGAGCAATGGGTCGAAGGTTCGAATCCTTTCACCCCGACCAACCCCGGGCCGGGTCCGCCTTTCCCGCCTCGGCCGGACGTCGAGACCGGCTGGCCTCAAGATGCCGGGGTCGTACTTCTCCCCCGCCAGCGGGCCCCACGCCATGCTCGACCGCATCAAGGAACTCGGCGGACAGCTCACCACGTCGGCGGTCCGCGTGGCCGGTTCGGTGAAGGAGGGCGCCGGCAGCGTCGCCAGCCAAGCCGGTGACGCGCTGCACGCCACCCGGCGCAAGGCCGCGGAGCTCGGGGACAGGGCCGGAACGGCCGCCACCCGCGAGGCCGTGGCCCAGATGCGCGACATGCTCGCCCTGGCCGCCGAGGAACTGCGCGCGCGGCCCATCATCGACGGCCCGGTGACGCTGACGGCCAAGGTCGACCTGATGCTGACGGGCCTGCAGATGGAGTTCGTGCTGCACCCCGACACGCGCCTGCTGCATGTGCCCCGGCCGGCACCGGCCGACGGCAGCGACCCGGCGCCGGCGCAGGTGGAAGTCGCCGTGCTGCCGGCGGAGCCGCCAGCGACGCCGCGGCTGCCCTAGCTAGGCGCCGCGGAGCAGGGCCATCAGGTCGATGCCCTGGGGCGCGGCGGCCCCGGGCAAGCCTCCCGCGGGAGCCGTCGCCCCCGCCACCTCGAAGCAGGGCAGCAGCGCGTCGGGCACGAAGCGGGAGCGCAGCGCGTACACGTGCCGGTCGCCCAGCGCGCGCTGCTGGGTGACGTGGAAGCGCTGCGGCACCCACAGCGTGAGCGCGTCGCGGGCCCGGGTCATCGCGACGTAGAGGAGCCGGCGCTCCTCCTCCAGCTCGGCCGGGCTGCGCGTGGCCATGTCGGCCGGCAGGCAGCCGTCGACGACATGCAGCACGTGCACCGCGTTCCACTCCTGGCCCTTGGCGGAGTGGATGGTCGACAGCACGAGATGGTCCTCGTCGAGCAGCGGGTCGCGTGCCTCGTCGCTGCTCGCCGCCGGCGGGTCGAGCGCCATCGCGGCGAGGAAGGCCTCGCGGTCCGGCTGGGCGGCGGCCACCTGCACCAGCTGCTGCAGGTCGGCCCAGCGCAGGTGCGCATCGGCGTGGAGCCGCTCCAGGTGCGGCCGGTACCAGGCCAGCGCGTCGTGCAGTTCGTGCGGCCATCCCGAGCGGCCCGTGCGCAGCCCATCGAGCACGTCGCGCAGCGCGCGCCAGGGTGCGGCCGCGGCCGCAGGCACGCGGAACGCGTCCAGCGGTCCGGCGTGGTCGAGCAGCCGCCGCGCGTGCGCCGGTCCGAGCCCGGGCACCAGCTTCGCGATCCGCCACGCGGCCAGTGCAGCGGCCGGGTTCTGCGCCCAGCGCAGAAGCGCCAGCACGTCCTTGACGTGCGCCGACTCGAAGAAGCGCAGCCCGCCGTACTTCACGAAGGGGATCCCGCGCCGCAGCAGCTCGAGCTCGAGCGCGGCGGCGTGGCTGCCGCTGCGGAACAGCACCGCCTGGCGCCGCAGCAGCAGGCCCTGCTCGCGCGCCGCCAGCACCGCGTCGGCGACGCCCGAGGCCTGCGCCGCCTCGTCGGCCACCGTGACGAGCCGCGGCCGGCCGTGGTCGGGCCGCTCGCTCCACAGCGTCTTGGCGAAGCGCTCGGGCGCGAGCGCGATCACGGCATTGCTCGCGGCCAGCAGCGGCGGCGTGCTGCGGTAGTTCTGCTCCAGCAGCACGACCCGTGCCGGCGGCGTGCAGCGTTCGGGGAAACGCAGGATGTGCTCGACCGCGGCGCCGCGGAAGCCGTAGATCGCCTGCGCGTCGTCGCCGACCGCGGTGACGCCCAGGCCATCCGGCCGCAGCGCATGCACGAGGTCGGCCTGCAGCCGGTTGACGTCCTGCCACTCGTCGACCAGCACGTGGTCGAAGCGGGCGGCGATCGCCGGCCCCGATGCCGGGTGCCGCATCAGCGCCCACCACGCGAGCAGCAGGTCGTCCAGGTCGAGCGCGTGCTGGCTGCGCTTGGCCGCGCCGTAGGCCTCGAGCAGTGCGGCCAGCGCGACGTGGTGATCGGCGAGCCACGGGTACTGCCCATGCAGCAGCGCGTCGAGCGGCTGCTGCGTGTTGACCTGGCGCGAGTGGATCGCCAGGCAGGTCGCGGGCAGCGGGAACCGGCGCCGGCTCTCCGACAGGCCCATGCGCGCCCGCTCGAGGCCGAGCAGGTCCTCGGCGTCCCCGCGGTCGAGCAGCGTGAAGCCGTGCGGCAGGCCCAGTCGCGGCGCCTCGGCACGCAGCAGCGCCGCGGCGACGGCATGGAACGTGCCGCACCATGGCAGGCGCGGCGCGGGCACGTGGGGCGGCAGCGCGCGCTCGGCGGCCAGCAGGCGGCCGACACGCCGGGTCATCTCCGCGGCGGCGCGGCGGGAGAATGTCAGCAGCAGCACCCGCTGCGGATCCGAGCCGTGCCGGAGCAGCCAGGCCACGCGCGCGGCCAGCGTGGCCGTCTTGCCCGCGCCGGCACCGGCGATCACGAGCAGCCCCGAGGCCTGCGGGTCATGCTCGACCGCGGCGCGCTGGGCAGGGTTCAGCGCAACGGCGGCCTCGGTGGGAGCGGCAGGTGTCGCGAGCCGGGGCATGCCGCGACTGTATGCCCATCCAGCCGCGACAGCGCCGTGCCTTCCGGCTGGCCTGCCCGGAGGGACTCGAACCCCCGACCTGCGGCTTAGAAGGCCGCTGCTCTATCCAGTTGAGCTACGGGCAGACGGGGCGGATTGTCGCTGCGGAGCCCGACGCTTGCGGGAGCAGCGGCGAGCTCAGCGCTTCTCGTACTGCGTGCGCCCGAAGAGCACCTCGCGCGCCTTGTCGTCGGTGATCGGGCGGCGCTGCGCGGCCAGCACCTCCACGCCGCGCATCACGGCCGGGCGCGCCGCGATCTCGTCGAACCAGCCCTTCAGGAGCGGGTAGTCGTCCCAGTCGATGCCCTGGTTCTTCCAGCTGCGAAGCCAGGGGAAGATCGCGATGTCGGCCACCGTGTACTCGTCGCCGGCGATGTAGCGGTGCCGGGCGATCTGGCGGTTCATCACGCCGTACAGGCGCCGCGCCTCGTTGGTGTAGCGATCGATCGCATACGGAATCTTCTCGGGCGCGTAGATCCGGAAGTGGTGCGCCTGGCCGAGCATCGGGCCGACGCCGCCCATCTGGAACATCAGCCACTGCAGCGTCTCGTACCGGCCGCGCGTGCCGGCGGGCAGGAAGCGGCCGGTCTTGACCGCGAGGTAGAGCAGGATCGCGCCGCTCTCGAACAGCGAGATCGGCTGGCCGTCCGGACCGTCGGGGTCGACGATGGCCGGCACCTTGTTGTTCGGGCTGATCGCCAGGAAGTCCGGCTCGAACTGGTCGCCCGCACCGATGTCGACGGGGTGCGCCCGGTAGGGCAGGCCGCACTCCTCGAGCATGATGTGGACCTTGTGGCCGTTGGGCGTGGGCCACGAATACACTTCGATCATCGTCTCTCCACGGCGCCTGCCGCGGCGGATCTGCACACCGGCCGGCTGCTTCACACTTTATCCCATGCTCGACGGCATCAAGCGTTGGTTGGGCGGCGGCGCGACTGCCACGGACGCGCCCTGGGGCGAGGTCGTGCCCTGGGCGGAGTCCCACCAGTACCGCCACCGCGCCGTGCCGGAACGCGGCTTCGTCGTCGACGGCCGGCTGGGCACCACCGCCTGGCGCCTGGAGTGGGGCCCGGCGCAGCGCCCGTACATCGGTGGCCAGGAGCTGCGCATCCGCAGCGAGATGGGCCTCAGTCCCGACCTGCAGGCGGTGCTGCTGAGCCGGCAACTTCATGAACAGCTCGAGCGGACGGTCTACGAACAGTCCGTCGAGGGTACGCGGACGCGCATCGACAACCAGACGCCGCCGGAGATGCGCTGGATCGTCATGTTCGAGCGGCTCGACGATGGCGACATGGCCGGACTCGGGAAGCGCTGGGTGGCTGCCGGCAGCCAGCGAGGCTGGCTGCGGCAGTGGCTGGAGGGGGCGCTGGCGACGTCGCTGCAGTCGCTGCAGGTCGAGCCCGGCGTGCCGGTGGTGCTGATGATCGGCCGGGGCCGCCTGATGCTGCGCACCGCGCTCGACGAGCCCGACGTGCCGCGCCTGCAGGTGTGGCTGCGCCTGTTCGAGAGCGCTATGCGCGAAGCCCGCCGCGTGGCCAACGAGCACGCGGTCGCTCCCTCCACAGGGTTGCACTCCACCGTCTGGGGACAGAGCGCGCTCCCCGGCGACGAGCACCGGGGACGCTAGCCGCCTGGCGTGGCCCCGATCAGCCGCGGGCCGGTGCGTGGCGCCCGAGCTCGATCTTGGCGATCGCGTTGCGGTGCACCTCGTCGGGGCCGTCGGCGAATCGCAGCGTGCGCGCCTGGGCGTAGTAGTAGGCGAGCGGGAAGTCTGCGCTGACCCCGGCGCCGCCGTGGACCTGCATCGCCCAGTCGATGACCTTGCAGGCCATGTTGGGCGCGACGACCTTGATCATCGCGATCTCGGCCTTGGCCGCCTTGTTGCCGGCCACGTCCATCATCCAGGCCGCCTTCAGCGTCAGCAGGCGCGCCTGCTCGATCAGGCAGCGCGCCTCGGCGATGCGCTCCTGGGTCACCGTCTGCTGCGCCACCGCCTTGCCGAAGGCCACGCGGCTCACCGCGCGCCGGCACATCAGCTCGAGCGAGCGCTCGGCCAGGCCGATCAGGCGCATGCAGTGGTGGATGCGCCCCGGGCCGAGGCGGCCCTGCGCGATCTCGAAGCCGCGGCCTTCGCCGAGCAGGATGTGGGAGGCCGGCACGCGGACGTCGGTGAACTCGACCTCCATGTGGCCGTGCGGCGCGTCGTCGTAGCCGAACACCGGCAGCGCGCGCAGCACCTTCACGCCGGGCGTGTCCATCGGCACCAGGATCATCGACTGCTGCGAGTGGCGCGGCGCCGCCGGGTCCGTCTTGCCCATGAAGATCAGGATCTTGCAGCGCGGGTCGCCGGCGCCGCTGGTCCACCACTTGCGGCCGTTGATCACAAACTCGTCCCGCCCGCCCGAGGAGTCGCGCTCGATGCGAGACTCGATGTTGGTGGCGTCGGAACTCGCCACCGCCGGCTCGGTCATCGCGAACGCGCTGCGGATCTCGCCGGCCAGCAGCGGCTCGAGCCAGCGCTTCCTGTGCTCGGGGCTGCCGTAGCGCACCAGCACCTCCATGTTGCCGGTATCGGGGGCCGAGCAGTTGAAGACCTCGCTGCTCCACAACACGCGGCCCATCAGCTCGGCCAGCGGCGCGTACTCCTGGTTCGTCAGCCCCGCGCCGTACTCGCTCTCGGGCAGGAACAGGTTCCAGAGCCCGGCCTGGCGCGCTTTCGGCTTGAGTTCCTCGATCACCGACAGCGGCGTCCAGCGCCGGCCCGCCGAGGTGTTGGCCTCGAGCTCCTGCCAGTAGCGGGCCTCGGCAGGGAAGACGTGCTCGTCCATGAAGTCGGAGACGCGCTGGCGCAGCTCCTGGGTGCGGGGCGAAAAGCTGAAGTCCATCTCGGTCTCCGGTGGGTTAGGGGAGGCGCCGCGGTTCGGCCTCGGGCCTGGCGGGCCTGTGCGGCCTCAGGCCCTGCGGGCGAACGACCAGGCCTGCTCGGCCAGCGTGCGTGTCAGCGACGCGCTGGACTGCGCCTGCGCGCTGGCCGCGATGCCGTCGGCCGCGCGCTTGACGATGCCCTGCATGATCGACGCCAGGCGGAACAGGTTGTAGGCGAGGTAGAAGTCCCAATCAGCGGCCAGCGCCGCGGAGTCGGCGCGGCCGGTGCGCTCGCAGTAGCGCCGCACGTACTCGCGCTCCGAAGGGATGCCGAGCGCGGCGTGATCGAGCCCGGCGATGCCGCGGAAGGTGCCCGGCTCGATGTGCCAGGCCATGCAGTGGTAGCTGAAGTCGGCCAGCGGGTGGCCGAGCGTGGACAGCTCCCAGTCCAGCACCGCCACGACGCGCGGCTCGGTGGCGTGGAAGATCAGGTTGTCGAGCCGGTAGTCGCCGTGCACCACCGCGAGCTGGCGGTCGTCGCGCGCGCTGGCGGGCATGTGGGCGGGCAGCCAGTCGATCAGGCGGTCCATGGCCTCGATCGGCTCGGTGGCACTGGCCACGTACTGCTTGCTCCAGCGGCCGATCTGGCGCTCGAAGTAGCTGCCGGGCCGGCCGTAGTCGGCAAGGCCCGCGGCACGCACGTCCACCGAGTGCAGCGCCGCGATCACGCGGTTCATCTCGTCGTACACGGCGCCGCGCCCGGCCGGGGTCATGCCGGGCAGCGCCTGGTCCCACAGCACGCGCCCCTCGACGAACTCCATCACGTAGAAGGCCCGGCCGATCACCGACTCGTCCTCGGTGAGAAGCAGCATCCGGGCCACCGGCACCGCGGTGTCAGCCAGCGCGCTCATCACGCGGAACTCGCGCTCGATCGCGTGGGCCGAAGGCAGCAGCCGGGCCACCGGCCCGGGCTTGCTGCGCATCACGTAGCTGCGGCCGGGCGTGACGAGCTTGTAGGTGGGGTTGCTCTGGCCGCCCTTGAACTGCTCGATGGCGAGCGGGCCGGCGAAGCCGGGCAGCCGCGCCTCGAGGTGGGCCTGCAGCGCGGCCACGTGGAAGGCGTGGCTGGCCGCCATGGGGCGGGTGCCGGTGAACTGTTCCATCAGAGGGGCCTCGGGTGCATGGAGAGGCCGCCGCGCGCGCTCAGCGGGCGATGGCGAGCAGGCTGTCGCGGTCGAGCACCGCGAGCCGGGTGGGCTCGACGCGCACAGCGCCCTCGCGCTCGAGGCGCTTGAGTTCCTGGTTGACCCGCTGGCGCGACGCGCCGAGCAGCTGGGCCAGGTCTTCCTGGGCAAGCGCCAGGCCGATCAAGATCTCGCCGCTGCGCTGCCTGCCGTGCCGCCGCGCCAGCTGCAGCAGCTGGCGGGCCAGGCGCGCGCGCAGTGGGCGCGTGTTCAGGTCCTCGAGCTGGTCGAACATCAGGCGCAGCCGGCGGCAGTTCAGCCGCAGCAGCGCGTCGTAGAGCTCGACGTGGCTGGCCAGCAGCGCCTTGAAGTCGGGCTTGCGCACGCACACCAGCGTGGTCGGGCCGTGGGCGTTGGCGTCGTGCGTGCGGGGCAGGCCGTCGAACAGCGCGATGTCGCCGAACCAGCTGCCCGGCTCGGCATACGTCAGCGTGACCTGCTTGCCGGCGAGCGAGACCGAGCTGATCCGCACGGCACCAGCCGCCACGCCGCACCAGTCCTCGGCCGCCGAGCCGCGCGCGGCCAGCGTTGCGCCATCGGCGAGCCGGCGCACGTGCGAGCGGGCGAGGATCGCGCTGCGAAGGGCAGGGGAGAGCTTGGAGAACCACGCGCCGGACTCGATGCAGTGCCGCTCGCTCATTGTAAGAACCGGGGTATTCATGGCTTGTCCCTGAAGCGACAACCGCGGCACGATGCAGCGTCCGCCGCCGCGCATTGTCCGCCGCCTGCGCGCAGGGCGAACCGCCACCGAGGAGAACCCGATGCCCGCACGTGCGCTGCCGATGCCCGACCTCCGAGGCCGGGTCAGTCCTGCCGAGTGGGACCTGCGAGTCGACCTCGCCGCGGCCTACCGCATGGTGGCCATGTTCGGCTGGGACGACCTGGTCTTCACGCACATCAGCGCGCGGTTGCCCGAGGGCGAGGACGGCGGTCGCGACGGGTTCCTGATCAACCCCTACGGCCTGATGTTCGAGGAGATCACGGCCTCCAGCCTGGTGCGCATCGACGCGTCGGGGCGCAAGCTCGACGACTCCCCGTTCGACGTCAACCCGGCCGGCTTCCTGATCCACGGTGCCGTGCACGCGGCGCGCCACGACGCACGCTGCGTGCTGCACACCCACTCGCTGAACGGCATCGCGGTGTCGGCGCAGCGTGGCGGCCTGCTGCCGCTGTCGCAGCAGTCGATCTTCGTGCTGTCCTCTCTCGGCTATCACGACTACGAGGGCGTCGCGCTGCGCGACGAGGAGAAACCGCGCCTGGTGCGCGACCTGGGCAGCGGTGTCCACCTGATGCTGCGCAACCACGGGCTGCTGACCGTCGGCCCCACCGTGGCCGATGCTTTCCTTTCGATGTACCTGTTCGAAGCCGCCTGCGCGATCCAGGTGCGCGCGCAGGCGGGTGGCGGCGAACTGGTCCCGATCGATCCGGCGATCATCGCCGGCGCGCGGCAGCAGGCGGCGCAGGTGACGCGCGGGCTCGGCGCGCAGATCACCTGGCCCGGTCTGCTTCGACGCCTGGATCGGCGCATGCCCGGCTACGACGCCTGAGCTGCCGGCACGAGGCGCGGCGCCCGGGCGATCGCCGTGCCGTGCCGTGCCATGCTTCGCGGACAGGCCCGCGGCTGCGTGTCGTTGCGGGCAATGGGCCATGCTAGAGTGATTTAGATCCACGCCCGCCCACGTTTCCCGCACCGCATGCCGCCAACGCCTGTACCGCAGGGCACCGACGTCCGCATGGCCCGGGTGCTCCGTGTTGCGGGGCGGTTGACGGCGCTGGGGTTTGCGGCGTGGTCTACGGCAGGCGCGGCGGTTGCCGCCACCGGTTTCGGCCCGGACGTGGCCGCTCCGGAGCTCGGTCGGCCGCTCGAACTGGCGATCCCCGTGCGGACGGACCTGGCCGACCCGCTCGAGGCGCGGTGCGTGAAGGCCGAGCTGTTCATTGGCGAGCGGCTCGTTCCCGGCTCCTCGGTCCGCACCTCGGTCGAGGCGCTCGGTCCAGAGGCCGCACGCATTCGTGTCAGCAGCACGCAGGTCGTCGACGAACCGGTTGTCACGCTGACGGTGGCCGCCGGCTGCGCGTCGCGCGTGGCGCGTCGCTACGTGCTGCTGGTCGATCCGCCGGCACTCGGCGGCGCGGTGCCGATCGTTCCTGCTGCCGATGCCGGGCTGGCCTCGCTGCCGGCCGCCGTCGTCACCCCGCCCGCGGCGCCGGCCCCCCCGCAGCCGGCCGCGGTGCCGTCCCCATCCCTGGCCGGGGGTGCCGCCGCCGCCGGGCCCGCCGCGTCCGCCGCCGGCGGTCCGGATCAGGTCGCGGCGGCGCCGTCGCGCCCGGCCACCCAGCGAGCGTCGCCCGGCTCTGTTCGGGCCGCCCGGCCCGCGCGACCCGCCCGCAGCGCGGCAACCCCGCCTGCGACCGCGCCCGCAACGCAGCCCCGTCTGCGTCTCGAGCCGGCCGAAGCGCTGGCCGCCGGGCCGGCGGCTGCCACGGCGGAGGCGACCGCCGTCGAACAGGCAATGCAGGCGGTGACCGAGGCGGCGAGCGCGGCGCGCGCAGCCGCTGCGGCGGCGTCGGCGGCCCAGGCCCGCGTGGCCGGTCTGGAGCAGACCGTGCAGCAGCTGCGAGCCGATGCCTCCGCGCAGCGCGAGCTGGCTGCCCAGCTGCAGGGGCGCCTGGCGCGTGCCGACGCGAGCAGCCGCTGGACGGTGCCGCTGCTGGTGCTCGTGCTGGTACTCGCTGGCACGGCCCTGTGGCTGGCGCGGCGCGTCAGCGCGCTGCAGCGGCAGCGCGCGGCGCAGTGGCGGTCGCAGGCCGGGGGGCCGGCGACGATCGACCCGTTCGGCGAGCGAGCCGGCACCGCGCCGATCCCGTTCGTCACCAGCGAGATCCGGCCTGCGCCGGCGTGGCCACCCCCGGCCGCCGCCCCGGGGGACTCCTGGCCTGCCGCTGCCATCGCCAGCGTGCCGGCCCGGCTGCCGCCCGCCGCGCCGGTGTTCATCCCGGAGCCCGAGCCGCCCCCCGCCCACCGGTCGGTGACGCTGCCGGCGCCGAACACCGTCGAGGGCAACCAGCCGCGCGACGTCTCGATCGAGGAACTGATCGACCTGGAGCAGCAGGCCGAGTTCTTCGTGGTGCTGGGTCAGGAGGAGGCGGCCATCGACCTGCTCGTCGAGCACCTGCGCCAGACCGGCGGCGGCAGCCCGCTGCCCTACCTGAAGCTGCTCGAAATCTACGGGCGCCGCAACGACCGCGAGGCCTACGAGCGGATGCGCTCGCGCTTCAACCGACGCTTCAATGCCTACGCGCCCGAGTGGGGGGCCGACCTCGGCCACGGCCGCACGCTCGAGGACTACCCCGGCGTTGTGCCGCGGCTGCAGGAGCTGTGGCCGCAACCGCTGGAGTCGATGGCCGAGCTCGAGGCCCTGCTGTTCCGCCGTTCGCGCGGCGAGCTGTTCGAGCTGCCCGCATACCGCGAAGTGCTGATGCTCTACTCGGTGGCGCGCGACCTGCTCGACCGCGAGGCCGCCGAGAGCGGCAGCGTCGACCTGCTGCTGCCGCTCGGCGACGACCCGGTGTCGCACCGCCCGGTGGCGGGCCCTGCACCGGACCTCGACGACGGCCCCGAGCTGCCGGACACGGCGCGCGCCCACACCGCCGCGGTGGATCTCGATCCGAGCGAGCCGCCGTCGGACCGCAGCAGCGCTTTCGGGGACCTCGACAGCCCGGCGACGCGGCCGTTCGGTCGCGAAGGGCACGGTCGGCCCTGAAGACCGGGCCGGCGCGCGGCATCCCGGTCACAGGCGCTGGAGCCGCTCCAGCGCCGCCTGCAGCGTCTCGTCGCGCTTGGCGAAGCACAGCCGGGCCAGACGCTGCTCCAATCCGCCCTCGTAGAAGGCCGTCAGCGGTATCGCCGCCACCCCGACCTCGCGCGTGAGCCACTGGCAGAACCCGGCCTCGGGGAGGTCGCTGACGCCCGAGTAGTCGACCAGCTGGAAGTAGCTGCCCTGCGTGTGCAGCGGCACCAGCCGGGTCTGCCTCAGGCCATCGAGGAACAGGTCGCGCTTGCGCTGGTAGAAGGCCGGCAGCTCCAGGTACGGGCGCGGGTCGGCGAGGTGGCGCGCCAGCCCGTGCTGAACCGGCGTGTTGACGGTGAAGACGTTGAACTGGTGCACCTTGCGGAACTCCGCCGTCAGCGGCGACGGCGCGACGACCGTGCCGACCTTCCAGCCGGTGACGTGATAGGTCTTGCCGAAGCTCGACACCACGAACGAGCGCGCTGCCAGCCCCGGCAGCGACGACGCGCTGACGTGCTGCCCTCCGTCGAACACCATGTGCTCGTAGACCTCGTCGCTGACGACCAGCACGTCGGTCGGGGCGAGCAGCGCCTCGAGCCGCTGCATCTCCTCTCGCGTCCAAACCGTGGCGCTCGGGTTGTGCGGGCTGTTGACGACGATCATCCGCGTGCGCGGCGACAGGGCCGCCGCGATCCGGTCGAAGTCCGGCCGGAACGTGCGCGGCGTCAGCGGCACCCGCACGACCCGGCCCCCGGCAAGCTCGACGTTGGGCACGTAACTGTCGTAGCAGGGCTCGAGCACGATGACCTCGTCGCCCGGGTGCACGGCACACAGGATCGCGGTCAGGATCGCCTGGGTCGCGCCGGCGGTCACGGTGACCTCGGTGGCGGGGTCGTAGCAGCGGCCGTACAGCCGCGCGACCTTGGCGGCCACCGCCTCGCGCAGCGCAGGCACGCCCGCCATCGGGGGGTACTGGTTCAGGCCCGCGCTCATCGCCGCGTGCACGTGCCCGACCAGCGTCGGGTCGCAGTCGAAGTCGGGGAAGCCCTGGCCGAGGTTGATCGCGCCGCGCTCGGCGGCCAGCGCCGACATGACGGTGAAGATGGTCGTGCCGACGGCGGGCAGCCGGCTCGGCAATGGCGGGGTGCGGGTCGTGGTCTCGGTCTGCATGGCGGGGGTCGGGGCTCAGAGTTCGTAGTCGCTGCCGCGGCCGGCCATCGCGCGCTCGATCAGCGCCGGCGTCAGCCGGGGCGACAGCAGCTCGGCGAACGCGTGGACGAAGTGCCGCAGGTAGGTGCCTCGCTTGAACGCGACGCGGGTGAGGTTGGTGCCGAACAGGTGGCCGAGCGGCCGCGAGACCAGCCCGCCGGCCGCCGACGGCGGCTCGTCGCGCAGGGCGAGCTCGGTCACGATGCCCGCGCCGAGGCCCAGGCGGACGTAGGTCTTGATCACGTCGGAGTCGATCGCCTCCAGCGCCACCTGGGGCTGCAGGCGCGCCCGCGCGAACGCCAGGTCGATCCGGCTGCGGCCCGTGACCGACGGGTGGTAGAGCACCAGCGGCTCGCGCGCCAGCTGCTCCAGCGTCGGCCGCTCCACGGCCGCCAGCGCGTGCTCGGCGGGCACCACGAGCGCGTGCTGCCACTCGTAGCACGGCAGCGTCACCAGCTCCTCGTGCGCCGACAGCGCCTCGGTGGCGACGCCGACCTCGGCCACGTCGTCGAGCAGCATCCGCGCCACCTGCTCGGGCACCCCCTGGTGCAGCACCACCTGCACCCGCGGCCAGCGCCGCCGCAGCTGCGCCACCGGTTCGGGCAGGAAGTACCTGGCCTGGGTGTGCGTCGTGGCGATGGACAGCGTGCCCTGGTCCTGCTTGCCGTACTGCTCGCCGATCCGCCGCAGGTTGGCGACCTCGCGCAGGATGATTTCGATCGACTTCAGCGCCTGCTGCCCGGGCTCGGTGACGCGCTTGAGCCGCTTGCCGTGGCGCGCGAACAGGTCGATGCCGAGCTCGTCCTCCAGCTCGAGGATTGCCTTGCTGATGCCCGGCTGCGAGGTGTGCAGCGCCTTGGCTGTCTCGGTGAGGTTCAGCCCGCGGCGCACGGCCTCCTGGACGAAGCGGAGCTGGTGCAGGTTCATCGCGGCTTCCTCAGCGGAATCGCACCAGCCACGCGAAGGCGGCCAGCGACAGCAGCAGGAACAGTCCGCTGGGCGCGGACGCCGCCACCCAAGGCGACCAGCCGCGCAGCAGGCCGACGTGCCCGGCCAGGTTGTTCAGCAGCACGAAGCCGATGCCGATCATGATGCCGCCGAACACCTTCAGGCTGATGCCGCCGCCGCGCGCGTGCAGGTAGGCAAAGGGGAGCGCCAGCGCCACCATCACCAGGCAGGCCAGCGGATAGAGCGCCTTCTTCCAGAACTGGATCTCGTAGCGCTGGGACGCCTGCTCCTGGCCCGACAGGTGCGCGCTGTAGCGCCACAGCTCCACGGTGCTCATCGTGCGCAGCGGCAGCACGGCCGCCGCCACGACGTCCGGCGTCAGCGTGCTCGGCCACTCGAGCGCCGGCTCCTGGCGCTGCCGCACCGGGCGCATCGCTTCGTCGCGTGCCGCCGGCCACTCGGTGACCTCCGCGTCCGACAGCAGCCAGCGGCCGTCGTCTGCCACCCGTCCCTGCCGCGCCGACACGCGGCTGACCAGTCGCCCGTCGGCATCGAACTCGAAGATCCGCACGGCGAGCAGGCTGCCGCCGCTGCCGGTGGCGGCGATGTTGATCGAGTAGCTGCGCTCGCCCTGCGGAGTGCCGCGCCGCTCCTTGATCCAGGCGCCGGCCCCGCCGATGCGCAGCCCGCCGGTGCCCTCGGCCCCCTGCGCGCGGTGCAGCACGGCCTGACGCTCCGACCACGGCGCCACGTAGTCGCCCAGCACGTGGGTCAGCAGCGAGAACGACAGCCCGAGCCCGGCCAGCATGACCAGCGCCTGCCCCGGGCCGAGGCCGCCGGTGCGCAGGATCGTGAACTCCGAGCTCTGCGCCAGCCGCGCCAAAGAGTAGATGGTGCCGATCAGCAGCGCGATGGGCACCAGCTCGTAGGCATGCCCCGGCAGCTCGTAGGCCGCCCCCAGCGCCGCGTGCAGCGCGCCGCTGCCGCGCACTCCGACGTCGCCGAGCTGGTCCACCAGGTCGATGAAATAGAACAGGGCCAGGAAGGCGAGCGCGACGAAGGTCACCGAGGCAACGATGTCGCGGTAGAGCATCCGGCGCACGGTCTTCACGGGGCCGCCCCTGCCGTCAGCCCGTCGGCGCGCTGCCGCCGCCATGGGGGCGCCACGGTCGCGTGGTCGCGCCACCAGATCAGGAGCAATGCCAGGGCCAGGGCCGCGCCGTGCACGCCGAACAGCGCCGAGGCCATAGACAGCCGGCCGCCAGCCACCCACGCCTGCGCCAGGTTGATCAGGTTGTAGTAGATGGCGAACGCGAGCAGTGCGAACAGCAGGTTCCAGTTGCTGGCCCGGCGCGGGTTGGTCGCCGCCAGTCCGATGCCCAGCAGCAGCAGGTTGGCGGCTCCCAGCAGCAGGCCGATCCGCCACGCCAGCTCGCCCTGGTGGCGCGGGGTAGGGTCGAGCATCAGGTCGATCGTGGCCACGGTGCGCGGCGGCCGCTGCTCAGCCTCGCGCAGCGCCTTCTCGTCGACCAGCACCCGATAGCTGTCGAAGCTCGAAAGCGTGCGGGCGCCGGTGTCCGACAGCGACTCGTTGCGCTGGCCGCGCTCGAGTACGAGGTAACGGCCGTCGGCGCTGCGCTCCAGGCGGCCGGCGCGCGCTGACGTCACCGCCTCACCGCGCTCGTTCTGGGTCAGGATGAACACGTTGCGCGCGTTGATGCCGTCGGCCCCCTCGCGCTCGACGAAGAACACGCGTCGCCCGTCGCTGCTGCTCTGGAACACCCCCGGCGCGACCCGGGCCAGGTCGCTCCGCTGCTGGTAGCGGTCGCGCAGCTCGAGGCTGTTGCGGTTACCCCAGGGCCAGGCGAACAGCAGCAGCAGCGCGACGACCAGCAGCACCGGCCATGTCGTGCGCAGCACCGGCCGCACGAACCGCGACAGGCCCACGCCGCTGGCGAACCAGATCGCCATTTCGCTGTCGCGGTACATGCGGCCGAGCGTGAGCACGACGCTGACGAAGAGCGACAGCGCCAGCATCGTCGGCAGGTGCCCGAGCGCCACGTAGCCGAGCAGCAGCACGACGTCCTGGGGCGCGACCGCGCCGCTGGCGGCCTGTCCGATCGTGCGGATCAGGAACATCGTCAGCACGATCGTCAGGATGACCACCAGCGTCGCGCCGAAGCTCCTGGCGAGCTCTCGGCGCACGGTCGAATCGAATAACATTCTGCGCCTTCTTCCAGGCCGACCGGGTCCGATACCCGGCGTCATTACCGGGTGGAATTATGGACTTCGGAACTCTGGTGCCGGGCAAGGCCGGCCTGTCGGGTGTGGCGGCCGATGCGCTGCTCTTGGTCGTGGTCGGCGACGCGGCTGGCAGCGGGGTCGACGACCCCCTGGGCAAGGCCCTGAAGGCTGCGCTGGCCGACGGTGACTTCACGCCCAAGGCCGGGCAGGTGCTCTACCTGCATCGCGTGGCCGGGGTCAAGGCCGGTCGCGTGGCGCTCGCCTGGGCGCCCGACGCCACGCCGAAGGCGCTGCGCCGGGCCGTGGCCGGCGGCGTGGCGGTCCTCAAGGGCGGTGGCACCCGTCACCTCGCCGTGGCGGTGGCCGGCGGCGAACTCGGAGCGGCCCAGGCCGAGGCCGTGGTGTCCGCGGTGACGGACGCGACCTACCTGTACCGGGCCACCAAGCCGAGCGTGGGGGAAGACCCGAAGCTGGCGCGCACGAGCGTGGTCTGCGCCCGGGGCGACGAGAAGTCGGTCGTGAGCGGCCTGGCGCGCGGCCAGGCCATCGCCGCCGGCGTGCGGCTGGCGCGCGAGTGCGCGAACCGCCCCGGCAACGTCTGCACCCCCGGCTACCTGGCGGGCGAGGCCCGCAAGCTCGGCAAGGAGCACGGCCTGAAGGTCGAGGTCCTCGACCGCAAGGACTGCACCAAGCTCGGGATGGGCGCGTTCATGGCCGTGGCCCAGGGCTCGGAAGAGCCCCCCGTGTTCATCGTCGCCCGCTACCAGGGCGCCGGTCGCGACGTTCCGCCGCTGGTTCTGGTGGGCAAGGGCATCACGTTCGACAGCGGCGGCATCTCGATCAAGCCGGCAGCCGAGATGGACGAGATGAAGTTCGACATGGGCGGTGCGGCCAGCGTGCTGGGCACGCTGAAGGCGGTGGCGGCGCTGGGCGCCCGCGTCAACCTCATCGGTCTGATCCCGGCCTGCGAGAACCTGCCGGGCGGCCGTGCGGTCAAGCCGGGCGACGTCGTCACCAGCCTGTCCGGACAGACGATCGAGATCCTGAACACCGATGCCGAGGGGCGCCTGATCCTGTGCGATGCGCTGACCTATGCCGAGCGCTTCAAGCCGGCGGCGGTGGTCGACATCGCCACGCTGACCGGCGCCTGCATGATCGCGCTCGGCCACCACCGCTCGGGCCTTTTCACCCCGGACGACGCGCTGGCCGCCGAACTGCTGGCCGCGGGCGATGCCGCCCACGACCCGGCCTGGCGCATGCCGGTGGACGACGAGTACGACGAGGCGCTGAAGTCCAACTTCGCCGACATGGCCAACGTCGGCCCGCGGGCCGGCGGCGCGATCACCGCGGCGATGTTCCTCAAGCGCTTCGTCGCGCGCCAGCGTTGGGCGCACCTGGACATTGCCGGCACGGCCTGGCGGTCTGGCGCCGCCAAGGGTGCCACCGGCCGGCCGGTCGGGCTGCTCGCGCACTGGGTGCTTTCGCACGCCGGCTGATGGCCGGCCGCGGCCGCGCCGTCGCCAGCGAAGGCTCCTTGCCGTGATCCGCGAGGTCGAGTTCCACACCGGCGTCGAGGCGCCCGTGGCCTTTGCGTGCCGGCTGCTGCGCAAAGCGGTGCGCGCGGGTGCGGCGCTGGCGTGCACTGCCGAGCCCGCGGTGCTAGACGAACTCGACCGCGCGCTGTGGACCTTCGAGGAGCGCGATTTCGTGCCGCACGTCCGCATGCCGGGCGCGCGACCGGAGGTGGCGGCCCGCACACCGGTCTGGCTGTGCGGCGGCGACCCGGCGCCGGCGGCGGGGCGGGTCCTGGTCAACCTGGGTGCCGGCGTGCCCGGGCAGCCGGAGCACTTCGCGCGGCTGATCGAGATCGTCGGTGCCCAGGAAGGTCTCGCCACGGCGGGGCGTGAACGTTGGCGTCACTACCGGCAATTGGGGCTCGAGGTGCGCCACCACGGGCCGGCGCGCGGCTGAGCCCGGCCGCCACTGGCCATCCCGAAGACCCTGTCGGCCGTCGGGTCTGCCGGCGCGTTCGGGGGCCTGGCAGGCACGCCATCGGCGAGTCCGTGCTCCGGCCGCGGCCCGCGCGGGCTGGAAAGACCCGCTTGGGACGCGTGGCCTTTTCGGTTATCGTCCCGCGCCGTTCCGGCCCCTTCTTTCCCGGTTCGTCGAACCAGACAACATCCACTCGGAGGTATCTGCATGCAACTCAAGCTCAAGCTGCTCGCCGGTGTCGCGGCCCTCGCCGTCGGCGGCGCGGTGTACGCCCAGGACCTGGTCGTCAAGATCGGCCACGTCGCCCCGACCAGCGGCGCGATCGCCCACCTCGGCAAGGACAACGAGAACGGCGCCCGTCTGGCGATCAAGGACCTGAACGCCAAGGGCGTGACCATCGGCGGACGCAAGGCCCGCTTCGAACTGCTCGCCGAAGACGACGCAGCCGACCCGAAGCAGGGCACGGCCGCGGCGCAGAAGCTGGTGGACAGCAAGGTCAACGGCGTCGTCGGCCACCTGAACAGCGGGACGTCGATCCCGGCCTCGAAGATCTACAGCGACGCCGGCATCCCGCAGATCAGCCCCTCCGCCACCAACCCGCGCTTCACCCGCCAGGGCTACAAGACCACGTTCCGGGTCGTCGCCGACGACGTGCACCTGGGCGGCACGCTGGGCCGTTACGCGGTCGAGCAGGTCAAGGGCAAGCGGATCGCCGTCATCGACGACCGCACCGCCTACGGGCAGGGCGTTGCCGACGAGTTCGAGAAGGGCGTCAAGGGCAAGGGCGGCACGATCGTCGGCCGTGAGTTCACCAACGACAAGGCCACCGACTTCACCGCCATCCTGACCAGCCTGAAGGCCAAGAACCCCGACGTGGTGTTCTTCGGCGGCATGGACGCCGTCGCCGGTCCGATGATGCGCCAGATGAAGCAGCTGGGCATCAACGCCAAGTTCATGGGTGGCGACGGCATCTGCTCCAGTGAGCTGCCCAAGCTGGCCGCCGGCGCGATGGCCGACGGCCAGGTGGTGTGCGCCGAGGCCGGCGGTGTCGAGGGCGCGGCCAAGAAGTCGATGGAAGACTTCGGCAAGCGCTTCAAGGCCGAGTTCGGCGCCGACGTGCAGGTCTACGCGCCTTACGTCTACGACGCGGTCAACGTGATGGTCGACGCCATGGTCAAGGCTGGCTCCGCCGATCCGGCCAAGTACCTGCCGGTGCTGGCCAAGACCAGCGGCTTCAAGGGCGTCACCGGCACGATCGCCTTCGACGAGAAGGGTGACATCAAGAACGGCGCGCTGACCCTCTACACCTACAAGGGCGGCAAGCGCGACCAGATCGCGGTCGTGCGCTGACCGGGCGCGCCGCAACGCCGGCCTGCCGCCTCCGGGCGGCTGTCGCCGGACCAAGGAAGGGGCCCTCCGGGGCCCCTTCTTCATTGGCGCGCGACCTCGTTGCGTCCGCGGTGCCCATCGTGCCCGTGGCGCATGTGGTGGCGGACCCGGCGCACCCGCCGCGGCTGGCCCCGACTTGCGACGCCGGGGAGGAGGCGGCCTCGCGGTGGGGGAGGGGCCACAAGCGGCGAACCCGCCTCGAGGGCGGGTTCACGTATACGAACTGTCCGGGCCGCCAGGGCCCGCGACGACCTACTTCAGCTTCACTTCCTTGTACAGGACGTGCTTGCGCGCCCTGGGATCGAACTTCAGGAACTCGAGCTTCTCCGGCGTGGTCTTCTTGTTCTTACTCGTCGTGTAGAAGTGTCCGGTGCCGGCTGTCGACTCCAGCTTGATCTTCTCGCGTCCGCCTTTGCTGGCCATGGTGTTCTCCTGCGTTGGGTTCCCGGGTCCCGGGTCAGAGCGCGCCCTTGGCGCGCAGGTCGGCGACGACCTGGTCGATGCCGACCTTGTCGATCAGCCGCAGCGCGGCGTTGGTGATGCGCAGGCGGACCCAGCGGTTCTCGCTCTCGACCCAGAAGCGGCGGTACTGCAGGTTGGGCAGGAAGCGGCGCTTGGTCTTGTTATTGGCGTGGGAGACGTTGTTGCCCACCATGGGGCGCTTGCCCGTGACTTGACAGACGCGTGCCATCGAAGCACTCCAGCGAGTTGTGTGCCTCCGGGCAGGCTGCCCGTCCGGCAAAGCTTTGAAGTATAGCCCAAGCCCCGGATCTGGGCCGCCGACTCAGCCGGCCTGCGCCTCGAGATAGCGCTGCGCGTCGAGCGCCGCCATGCAGCCGGTGCCGGCGCTGGTGATGGCCTGCCGGTAGACGTGATCCTGCACGTCGCCGGCCGCGAACACGCCCTCGACGCTGGTCATCGTCGCCATGCCGGCGAGGCCGGAGCGGGTGACGATGTAGCCGTCCTTCATCTCGAGCTGCCCCTTGAAGATGTCGGTGTTGGGCTGGTGCCCGATGGCGATGAAGCAGCCCTTCAACGCCAGATCCGTGGCGGCGCCGTCCTGGACCCTGCGGATGCGCACGCCCGTCACGCCCGATGCGTCGCCGAGCACCTCGTCCAGCGTGTGCCACAGGTGCAGCTGCATCTTTCCGGCCTCGACCTTGGCGTGCAGCTTGTCGACCATGATCGCCTCGGCGCGGAACTTGTCGCGGCGGTGGATCAGGTGCACCCGGCTGGCGATGTTGGACAGGTACAGCGCCTCCTCGACCGCGGTGTTGCCCCCGCCGACGACGCAGACCTCCTCGCCACGGTAGAAGAAGCCGTCGCAGGTGGCGCAGCCGCTGACTCCGCGTCCCATGAAGGCCTGCTCGCTGGGCAGCCCGAGGTATTTCGCGCTGGCGCCGGTGGCGACGATCAGCGCGTCGCAGCTATAGCGGCCCGAGTCGCCTTCGAGCCGGAAGGGGCGCCGCGACAGGTCGACGGTGTGGATGTGGTCGAACAGCACCTGGGTGCGGAAGCGCTCGGCGTGCTGCTGGAAGCGCTGCATCAGCTCGGGTCCCTGCACCCCGGCCACGTCGGCCGGCCAGTTGTCGACGTCGGTGGTCGTCATCAGCTGGCCGCCCTGGGCGATGCCGGTGATCAGCACCGGCTCGAGGTTGGCGCGCGCCGCGTACAACGCGGCAGTCCAGCCGGCCGGTCCCGAGCCCAGGATGAGGACGCGGGCGTGCGAGGACGAGGAAGTAGGGGTGCTCATCGGCGTTGTTGCAGGGCTCGGGCGGCGCCGGCATGGCGTGTAATCCACACGCTCACCGAAAGGCCGCAAGGTCGTCGGGGCCGCCGGTGCGTGGCGCGAGCCTGCGCCGGCAGCGTGGAGCACGATTGTTGCAGACGGCGCCGTTGCGGCGCGCGGCTGCGACCGGCCCAGCGGCCCGACCGGCCCGTGAAGCAAGGAGCCCCGAGATGTCGATGCTGTCGAACCTGGACCTGATCCGGCGCGTGCCGCTGTTCTCGATGCTGACCGCCGACCAGGCGCAGGCCATCGCCGACGCGGTCGTCAAGCGGCGCTTCCGGCGAGGAGAGATCGTCGTCGAGCAGGGGCGCAAGAGCAACGCGCTGTTCATCCTGCTCAATGGCCGCGCCCGTGTGCTCACTGCCGACACGCGCGGCCGCGAGGTCATCCTCGCGGTGCTCGAAGCCGGCGACTACGTCGGCGAGATGAGCCTGATCGACAACGAGCCGCACTCGGCCACCGTGCGCGCCGAGGTGCAGACCGACATGTTGGTGCTGGCCCGCGCGGACTTCGCCCGCTGCCTGCCCGAGAACAGCACCCTGAGCTACGGCATCATGCGCGGGCTGGTGCGCAGGCTGCGCAATGCCGACCGCCAGATCGAGTCGCTCGCGCTGCTCGACGTGTACGGGCGGGTCGCCCGCACGCTGCTCGACATGGCCGAGCTGACGCCCGAAGGCACCCGGCTGATCCGCCACAAGGTCAGCCGCCAGGACATGGCCAAGGTCGTCGGCGCGTCGCGCGAGATGGTCAGCCGCGTGATGAAGGACCTCGAGGAGCGCGGCGTCATCGAGACGCAGGACAACGGCTCGGTCGTCATCAAGGAGCGCATCACCAGCGAGTGATGCGAGCCCGGCCCCGGCGCGCGACCGACGCGAGTCGGGGGCCTGCTCGGCAGGGGCGGCGGAGACGCCTGACGCAGAGCGGCGACAATCGCCGGCATGGCATTCCCGCTCGGTTCGCTGCAGGGGCAGGGCGCCGCTGCACCCGTCGCCGGGCCCCCCGCGTGGCGCAGCAAGGCGCTGCTGTTCGCGTGCGGCCTGCTCTGGCTGCTCTTCGTGCTGGCGCTGCTCACCCACCACGGCGGCGACGCCGCCTTCACGACCTCGGGCGGCGGGCAGCCGCTGCGCAACAAGGTGGGCGCGCTCGGTGCGCACGTCGCCGATGCCGCCTACTTTCTGTTCGGCTATTCGGCCTGGTGGCTGGTGCCGGTGGCCGCGCGGGCTTGGCTGGCCGGCCTGGCACGGCTGCTGCGGGGGGAGTCCGGGCAGGCGCGCCCGCCGCGCTGGCCCTTGTGGGTCGGCCTGGTGATGCTGCTCGCGGCCAGCTGCGCGCTCGAGTACACGCGCCTGTACCGCTGGGAGGCCGGGCTGCCTGGGCACGCGGGCGGCGTCGCCGGCTTCCTGCTGGGCGGCCTGTCGATGCGCTGGCTCGGGTTCGCGGGCTCCGGCGTGCTGTGGATCGCGCTGCTGGTCGCCGGGTCGTCGATGGCGTTGCGCTTCTCGTGGCTGCGGCTGGCCGAGTGGATCGGCGGCGGCGTCGACGCGCTGCGCGCGCGGCGCAGCGAAGCGCGTGACGCCGCCGAAGACCGGCGGCTGGGCGCCAGGGCCGCGCGCGAGCGCGAGCAGCAGTTCGAGGAGTCGCGCCAGGAGGAGATCGTCGTGCCGCCGCTGGTGATCGACACGCCGGTGGTCGAGGTGGCGCTCTCGCAGCGCGTGGCCCGCGAGCGACAGCAGCCGCTGTTCGTCGAGCTGGCCGACACGCGGCTGCCGCAGGTCGACCTGCTGGACGCGGCGGCGGCCAGCCGCGAACCGCCCGTGGCGCCGGAGTCCCTCGAGATGACCTCGCGCCTGATCGAGAAGAAGCTCAAGGACTTCGGGGTCGAGGTCCACGTCGTCGCGGCGTCGCCGGGGCCGGTGATCACGCGCTACGAGATCGAGCCGGCCACCGGCGTCAAGGGCGCGCAGATCGTCAACCTGGCGCGCGATCTGGCGCGCTCGCTGTCGCTGGTCAGCATCCGCGTGGTCGAGGTCGTGCCCGGGCGGACGACGATGGCCCTCGAGCTGCCCAATGCGCGCAGGCAGACGATCCGCCTGTCGGAGATCCTCGGCTCGGAGACCTACAACGCCTCGGGCTCGCTGCTGACGATGGGGCTGGGCAAGGACATCGTCGGCAACCCCTTCGTCGCTGACCTGGCCAAGATGCCGCACTGCCTGGTGGCCGGCACCACCGGCTCGGGCAAGAGCGTCGGCATCAACGCGATGATCCTGAGCCTGCTCTACAAGGCCGAGGCGCGCGACGTGCGTCTGATCCTGATCGACCCGAAGATGCTGGAGCTCAGCGTCTACGAGGGCATCCCGCACCTGCTCGCGCCGGTGGTCACCGACATGAAGCAGGCGGCCAACGCGCTGGCCTGGTGCGTGGGGGAGATGGAGCGGCGCTACCGGCTGATGAGCCGGCTCGGGGTGCGCAACCTCGCCGGCTACAACCGGCGGATCGCCGAGGCCGCCGAGCGCGGCGAGCCGGTGGCCAACCCCTTCAGCCTGACGCCCGAGCAGCCCGAGCCGCTCGACCGGCTGCCCCAGATCGTCGTCGTCATCGACGAGCTCGCCGACCTGATGATGGTGGTCGGCAAGAAGATCGAGGAGCTGATCGCCCGGCTGGCGCAGAAGGCGCGTGCCGCTGGCATCCACCTGATCCTGGCCACGCAGCGGCCGAGCGTGGACGTCATCACCGGCCTGATCAAGGCCAACATCCCCACCCGGTTGAGCTTCCAGGTGTCGAGCAAGATCGACAGCCGCACGATCCTCGACCAGATGGGGGCCGAGGCGCTGCTTGGCCAGGGCGACATGCTCTACCTGTCCGCGCCCACCGGCGTGCCGTCGCCCACCCGCGTGCACGGCGCCTTCGTCAGCGACGAGGAGGTGCACCGTGTCGTGCAGTACCTCAAGATCCAGGGCGAGCCGAACTACGTCGACGGCGTCCTCGAGGGGGGCGTGGTCGATGGCGACGCCCCGGACGGCGCCGCGCAGGCCGACGGCGCCGCGGGTGGCGGCGAGGGCGACGCGCTGTACGACCAGGCGGTGGCGGTCGTGCTGCAGCACCGCCGGGCGTCGATCTCGCTGGTGCAGCGCCACCTGCGCATCGGCTACAACCGTGCCGCGCGGATGCTGGAACAAATGGAGCAGGCCGGACTCGTATCGCCCATGGCGAGCAACGGCAACCGGGACATCCTGGTCCCGAAGCGGGACGAATGAGGCCGGCGCTGCTGCGGGCGTGCGTGGCTGCGGCCGGCATCGCGCTGGGCGCGGCCGCCGGGCCGCTGCGCGCCGACGGTGTCGAGCAACTGCGCGAGTTCGCGCGCGACGTCCGCAGCGGCCAGGCGAGCTTCACGCAGACCGTGACCTCGGCCGACGGGCAGCGGCGCAAGGTGTCCTCCGGCCAGTTCGAGTTCCAGCGCCCGAACCGTTTCCGCTTCGCCTACACCAGGCCGTTCGAGCAGCTGATCGTGGCCGACGGCCAGAAGGTCTGGATCTACGACGCCGACCTGAACCAGGCGAGCTCGCGCGCGCTCGGGCAGGCGCTGGGCGCCACGCCGGCCGCGCTGCTGGCCGGCGGATCGCTCGAGGCCGACTTCACGCTGGCCGCGGACGCGTCCCGCGACGGCCTGACCTGGGTGCGGGCGACGCCCAAGGCCAGGGACGGTCCGTTCCGCGAGCTGCGCGTCGGCTTCCGCGGCCGGGACCTGGCCGCGGTGGAGGTGACCGACGCCTTCGGCCAGCGCTCGCTGCTGCAGTTCGGCGCGTTCACGGTCAACGCCGTGCTGCCGGCGGAGCGCTTCCGCTTCGTGCCGCCGGCCGGCGCCGAGGTGGTCGAGCAGTAGGGCGCGACGCCCATGGCCGCAAGCGCCCAGGAGTCGCTGTTCGACGCCGCCCCCGTCGCCGGGCCGCAGGCGGCGCCCGCCGGCGCCCCGCTGGCAGAGCGGCTGCGTCCGCAGCACCTGGACGAGGTGATCGGGCAGCCGGACCTGCTCGGCCCGGGCCGACCGTTGCGCGTGGCGCTGGAGAGCGGGCACGTCCCGTCGATGATCCTCTGGGGGCCGCCCGGCACCGGCAAGACCACGCTGGCGCGGCTGCTGGCGCGCGCCACCGGCGCGCACCTGGTCGTGCTGTCGGCGGTGCTGGCCGGCGTCAAGGACATCCGCGACGCGGTCGAGCAGGCCGAGGCGCAGCGCGCCCGGGGCCGCCCTACCGTGGTGTTCGTCGACGAGGTACACCGCTTCAACAAGGCGCAGCAGGACGCGTTCCTGCCGCACGTCGAGTCGGGCCTGTTCACGTTCATCGGCGCGACCA
Source organism: Rubrivivax sp. (assembly GCA_020248915.1). Taxonomy (GTDB): domain Bacteria; phylum Pseudomonadota; class Gammaproteobacteria; order Burkholderiales; family Burkholderiaceae_C; genus Rubrivivax. The sequence goes on from JADCGP010000014.1 coordinate 150,975, forward strand.
CCGAGAACCCGGCGTTCGAGGTCAATTCGGCGCTGCTGTCGCGCGCGGCCGTGCACGTGCTGCAGCCGCTGGCCGACGCCGACCTGGCGACGCTGCTCGAGCGCGCCCGCGCCGCGCTGCAGGCGCCGCCCTTCACCGAAGCGGCCCGCGAGCGCCTGGTCGCGCACGCCGACGGCGACGCGCGCCGGCTGCTCAACGCGGTGGACGCCGTGGTGCAGGCGCATGCCGGCCACGGACCGGTCGACGAGGCGGCGCTCGAACGCGCGCTCGGCCGCCTGCAGCGGCGCGGCGACAAGGGCGGCGACATCTTCTACGACCTGATCTCGGCACTGCACAAGTCGGTGCGCGGCAGCGACCCCGACGCGGCGCTGTACTGGCTGGCCCGGATGCTCGACGCCGGGGTGGACCCGCGCTATGCCGCGCGTCGTATCGTGCGCATGGCCAGCGAGGACATCGGGCTGGCCGACCCGCGCGGCCTGCGCCTGGCCCTCGATGCCGCCGAGGTCTACGAGCGGCTCGGCTCGCCGGAGGGCGAGCTCGCGCTTGCCGAGGCCGTGGTCTACCTGGCCGTGGCGCCCAAGTCGAACGCGGTCTACGCGGCCTGGGGGGCCGTGCGCGCCGTGGTGCAGCGCGAAGGCACCCGTCCGGTGCCGATGCACCTGCGCAACGCGCCGACGAAGCTGGCCAAGTCGCTCGGCCACGGGGCCGGCTACCGCTATGCGCACGACGAGGCCCAGGGCTACGCGGCCGGCGAGCGCTACCTGCCCGATGGGGTCGCACCCGGGCCGTGGTACGTGCCGAGCGGCCGCGGCCTCGAGGCGCGCATCGCCGAGCGCCTGGCGCAGCTGCGCGCGCTCGACGCGGCGGATACGCCGTCGCGCGCGCCTGGCGACGAGCCCTCGGTGCCGCCGCCGGCTCCGGGCTGACCGGCGGCCGCGGCCCGGCGCGACCCTCGCTGCTGGCCCGCGCGGGTGCCCGCGCGGGCTAACACCGAGCGGCCCCGGGGAAGGCCGCCACCTAGAATCCGCCCGCGCCGCACGCCGGACCCGTCGACAGCGGGCCGATCGGCGTGCTTCTTGCAAGTGCAGCGCGCAAGCGGCGCCGCCAGACCGAACGCGCAGCATCCACGGAGTCCCCGCCGGCGATGGAAACCTTCCTCCAGCAGATCATCAACGGGCTGGTGCTCGGGAGCATGTACGCCCTCGTGGCCCTCGGCTACACGATGGTGTACGGCATCATCGGCCTGATCAACTTCGCGCACGGCGACGTGCTGATGGTCGGCGCTCTCGTCAGCTGGACCGTCGTCACGGTGATGGCGGGCAGCGGGCTGCCGGGGTGGGCGCTGATGCTGCTGTCGCTGCCCTGCGCGATCCTCGTGTGCTGCGCGCTGAACTTCGCCATCGAGAAGGTGGCGTACAAGCCGCTGCGAAGTGCGCCGCGGCTCGCGCCGCTGATCACCGCCATCGGCATGAGCCTGCTGCTGCAGACGCTGGCGATGATCGTCTGGAAGCCCAATCCCAAGCCCTATCCGCAACTGCTGCCGATCGAGCCGATCGACCTCGGGGGCCCGGTGATCAGCATCACGCAGTGCATCATCCTGGGCAGCACGGCGTGCATCCTGGCCGCGCTGATGTGGCTGGTCAATCGCACCAAGCTCGGCCGCGCGATGCGTGCCACCGCCGAGAACCCGCGCGTCGCGGCGCTGATGGGCGTCAAGCCGGACATGGTGATCTCGGCCACCTTCATCATCGGCGCGGCGCTGGCGGCGGTGGCTGGCGTCATGTGGGCGGCCAACTACGGCACCGTCCAGCACAGCATGGGCTTCCTGCCTGGCCTGAAGGCCTTCACCGCGGCCGTGCTCGGCGGCATCGGCAACCTGGGCGGCGCGGTGGTCGGCGGGCTGCTCCTCGGGCTCGTCGAGGCACTGGGCGCGGGCTACCTGGGCGCGCTGACGGGCGGCGTGCTCGGCAGCCACTACGCCGACATCTTCGCCTTCGCGGCGCTGATCCTCGTGCTGACGCTCAGGCCGCAGGGTCTGCTCGGCGAGCGCGTGGCCGATCGCGCCTGAGGGGACGGCCATGAACTCGATGCCGACAAAGATCGCCGTCTTCTTGGCCTGCGCCGTGGCCCTGGTGGCGCTGCCGCTGGTCATGCAGACCGCGGGCCTCGGGCAAGGCTGGGTGCGGATCCTGGCACTGGCGCTGCTGTACGTGCTGCTGGCGCTGGGCCTGAACATCGTCGTCGGCTACGCCGGCCTGCTCGACCTGGGCTTCGTCGCCTTCTATGCGGTCGGCGCCTACATGTACGCGCTGCTGGCGAGCCCCCATCTCTTCGAGACCTTCCCCTGGATCGCCGAGGCCTTCCCGCAAGGCCTGCACACGCCGATCTGGATGGTGATCCCGCTGGCCGCCGGGCTGGCGGCGATCGCCGGCGTGCTGCTGGGCACGCCGGTGCTCAAGCTGCGCGGCGACTATCTGGCGATCGTCACGCTCGGCTTCGGCGAGATCATCCGCGTGTTCATGAACAACCTCGAGCACCCGGTCAACATCACCAACGGACCGCGCGGGCTGGACCGGATCGACTCGATGACCATCGGCCCGCAGGGCGACCCGTGGGTCGACTTCGGCAAGCGTATCGTCGTCAGCGAGAACTTCACGATCCCGTCGGTGACGCTGTACTACTGGCTCTTCCTGGCGCTGGTGGTCGTCAGCGTCGTCATCTGCCACCGGCTCGAGCTGAGCCGGATCGGCCGTGCCTGGATGGCGATCCGCGAGGACGAGATCGCCGCCAAGGCGATGGGCATCAACACGCGCAACATGAAGCTGCTCGCGTTCGGCATGGGCGCCACCTTCGGCGGCGTGTCGGGTGCGATGTTTGCCGCCTTCCAGGGCTTCGTCTCGCCTGAGAGCTTCAGCCTGATGGAGAGCGTGATGATCGTGGCGATGGTCGTGCTCGGCGGGATGGGCCACCTGCCGGGCGTGATCCTCGGCGCGCTGCTGCTGGCCGCGCTGCCCGAGGTGCTGCGCTACGTCGCCGGTCCGCTGCAGCAGATGACCGGCGGGCGCCTGGACGCGTCGATCCTGCGCCAGCTGCTGATCGCGCTGGCGATGATCTCCATCATGCTGCTGCGGCCGCGCGGCCTTTGGCCCTCGCCCGAGCACGGCAAGGCGGCGCCCGCGCCTGCGGCCAAGTGAGGAGGGCGCCGGAATGAGCGAGACCGTGCTCGACGTCAAGGGCGTCAGCAAGCGCTTCGGGGGCCTGCAGGCCCTGTCCGACGTCGGCATCACGATCCGGCAGGGCCAGGTCTACGGCCTGATCGGCCCCAACGGCGCCGGCAAGACCACCTTCTTCAACGTGATCACTGGCCTGTATTCGCCCGACTCCGGCACCTTCGAGCTCGGGGGCCGTCGCTACGAACCCAGCGCGGTGCACGAGGTGGCGCGGCAGGGCATCGCTCGCACGTTCCAGAACATCCGCCTGTTCCCCGAGATGACCGCCCTCGAGAACGTGATGGTGGGCCGCCATGTCCGCACGAAGTCGGGCCTGGCGGGCGCGATCTTCCGCACCGCCGGCTTCCGGGCCGAGGAGGCGGCGATCCGGGCGCGCGCGCAGGAGCTGCTCGACTACGTCGGCATCGGCCGCTATGCCGACTACCGTGCGCGCACGCTGTCCTATGGCGACCAGCGCCGCCTGGAGATCGCCCGCGCGCTGGCCACCGAGCCCAAGCTGATCGCGCTCGACGAGCCGGCGGCGGGGATGAACGCCACCGAGAAGGTGGTCCTGCGCGAGCTGATCGACCGCATCCGGGGCGATGGGCGCACGATCCTGCTGATCGAGCACGACGTGAAGCTGGTGATGGGGCTGTGCGACCGCGTCACCGTGCTCGACTACGGCAAGCAGATCGCAGAGGGCACGCCGGCCGACGTGCAGCGCGACGAGAAGGTGATCGAGGCCTACCTCGGCGCCGGTCACCACTGAAGGCGCAGGCGATGGCAGACGTGCTGTTGAAGGTCCGCGGCCTGAAGGTCGCCTACGGCGGCATCCAGGCCGTCAAGGGCGTGAGCTTCGAGGTCCGCGAGGGCGAGCTGGTCAGCCTGATCGGCGCCAATGGCGCCGGCAAGACCACGACGCTGAAGGCGATCACGGGCATCCAGCCCGTGGCCGACGGTGACATCGAGTACTGCGGGCGCAGCATCCGCGGGCAGGGTGCGTGGGACCTGGTGCGGCAGGGGCTGGTGATGGTGCCGGAAGGGCGGGGCACCTTCACGCGCATGACGATCGTCGAGAACCTGCAGATGGGCGCCTTCGTCCGCGATGACGCGGCGGGCATCGCCGAGGACATCGAGAGGGTGTTTGCGCTCTTCCCGCGCCTGAAGGAGCGCGCGCAGCAGCTGGCCGGCACGATGAGCGGCGGCGAGCAGCAGATGCTGGCGATGGGCCGCGGGCTGATGGCCCGGCCCCGCGTGCTGCTGCTGGACGAGCCGAGCATGGGCCTGTCGCCGATCATGGTCGACAAGATCTTCGAGGTCGTCGACGACATCCACCGCCGCGGCACCACGGTGCTGCTGGTCGAGCAGAACGCGAGCCGCGCGCTCGGGCTGGCCGATCGCGGCTACGTGATGGACTCCGGCGAGGTCACGATGGACGGCGCGGCCCGCGAACTGCTGGCCGACCCGAGGGTGCGCGCGGCCTACCTGGGGGAGTGAGGGCGGCAGCGCCGCAAGGCGGCCACGGCGGCCGGGCGGGAGGAGCGCCGGCGCCTCAGCGCGTCGGCTCGGCGAAGCGCGCCCCGCCGCTGCCGCGCACCAGTTCCACCACCTCGGCGGCCTTCGGCCGGGTGCGCGCCACCCAATCCTCGAAGCGGGTGCGGGCGGTCGCGCCGTAACGCTGGTAGATCTTCCAGCCGACCCAGGCGACTATGCCGAGCACGACCAGCGTGCGTGCGGCGCGGGCCCAGGCCACCAGCACGGCGATGCCCATGCCGAGCGCCACCCACTGCACCCACCACTGGCCCGGCGAGGTCGCCCAGTTGATCAGCGCGCACAGGCCGACGACGAACAGCGCACGCAGCGGCATCACGATCGCCTCGGTCAGGTTGCGGATCGGGCGGGTCACGAGCTTGATCGGGTTCACGGCGGGCTCCTGCCGGCGGCGTCGCCAAGCCGGCGACGCGCGCATCCTGGCGGCGCGGCCGCGCGCCTGCATGCACCTTGCGACGAACGGACGCCTGCAGGCGCGAGGCGCCGGTGCCGCCGACGGGATGCACGCTCTTGCCCGCCGGCGACCCGCTGCCCCGCGCCCGTCGGCGGCCCGGGCCGCCCGGGCAGAATCGCCCCTTCCCCACGCCGATCGCCCGAACCATGACCGTCGAACTTGCCCGACCCGGCCGCGCCTGCGTGCCGATCCACGCCGTCGATCGCGCCGGCTTCACGGCCCACGCCGAGGCGCTGGACCCGGCGGCAAGGCGCTGGCTCGCTTCGGTGGGCTTCGACGGCGCGCCCGACACGCATGCGCTGCTGCCGGCCCCCGACGGCAGCATCGCCGCGGTGTGGGCCGGCATCGCCGGGCTGGCCCACCCGTGGGCGCTCGCCTCGTTGCCCAAGGCGCTGCCTGCCGGCCGCTACCGGCTGGCCACGCCGGGCCTCGCGGTCGACGCGGCCGCGGCGGCGCTGTCGTGGGAACTCGGCGGCTACGTGTTCGACCTGTATCGCGCCCGACGCCGTGCCCCCGCCACGCTGGTGCTGCCGCCGACGGAGCCGGCGCGCCGCGCGCTGGTGGTGGCCGCCGCCGTGGCCGCCACGCGCGACCTCGTCAACACCCCGGCCGAGCACATGGGCCCGGCGGAGCTGGCCGAGGCCGTGCGCATGGTGGCCAAGGCGCAGGGCGGGCGCTTCTCGCAGACCGTCGGCGAGCGGCTGCTGGGCGCCGGCTTCCCCGCCATCCACGCCGTCGGGCGGGCCGCGGCGCGCGCCCCGCGGCTGATCGAGCTGAACTGGGGCTCGCCCCGGCACCCTCGGCTGACGCTGGTGGGCAAGGGCGTGTGCTTCGACAGCGGGGGCCTGGACATCAAGACCGCCGACGGCATGCGGCTGATGAAGAAGGACATGGGCGGCGCGGCCAACGCGCTCGGCCTGGCACAGGCGATCATGGCGCTCGAGCTGCCGGTGCGCCTGCAACTGCTGATCCCGGCGGTGGAGAACGCGATCTCCGGCAACGCCTACCGCCCCGGCGACGTGTACAAGACGCGCAAGGGGCTGCACGTGGAGATCGGAAACACCGATGCCGAGGGCCGCGTGATCCTGTGCGACGCGCTCGCCTACGGTGCCGAGGGTAAGCCGGACCTGATGATCGACCTGGCCACGCTGACGGGCGCGGCGCGCACGGCGCTCGGGCCCTCGCTGCCCGCGTTGTTCTGCCGCCGGATGGACCTGGCGCGCGAGATCGTCGACCTCGGGCTGTCGATCGGCGACCCGCTGTGGCACCTGCCGCTCTGGCGCGACTACCACCCCGGCATCGAGAGCGACATCGCCGACATCGTCAACACGGGGCGCAACGCGATGGCCGGGGCGATCCACGCCGCGCTGTTCCTCGACGACTTCGTGCCCGCGGGCGTCGACTGGCTGCACGTCGACCTGTTCGCCTGGAACAGCACGCCGGCGCCGGGCCGCCCGGTGGGCGGCGAGGCGCAGACGCTGCGCACGCTGCTGGCCCACGTGGAGCGGCGCTTCGGCGCCGGCGCCACGGCCTGAGCCCTCCGCTGAGACGCCGCCAGCGGGCCTGGCCTGCAACAGGCCCCGGTCGCCCAGCCTTTTCGTCGCAATGCCGTCACGGCGGGGCCTCACACTGTCGGCTTCGACAGGCGCGAACCGGCCGCACGAATGGGCGGAAGCACGGAACCCGTCACCGGCGCCTGATCGGAACTTTTGCACCACGTCGCCTGCGGCGGCGTGGTCCAGCCCCGCCGCCCCGCCGCCCCGCCATGGCCGCCGCCGCGCGGGGGCTTGAGCGCCCGCTTGAACACCGGCGTGCTGCGCCGCTAGAATTCGCCGACCGATCGGTCGAGGAATGGCGCGGGGCCGTTCCACCGCGTCGGGCCGAGCGAGGGCGGCGCCCATGTCCCAATCGATCCCGGCGGATGCGCCGCCCGTGCTGGTCGCGATGCAGGACGGGGTGTGCACCATCACGCTCAACCGGCCCTCGTCGCTGAACAGCTTCACCGCGGCGATGCACGCGCTGCTGCTGCCCGCACTGGAAGCGGCGGCTGCCGACCCGGCCGTGCGCTGCGTCGTGGTCACCGGGGCGGGGCGCGGCTTCTGCGCCGGCCAGGACCTGGCCGACCCGGCGATGGCCGGCCCCGACGTCGATGTCGGGCGGGTCGTCGAGGGCTACTACCTGCCGCTGGCCACGCGCGTGCGCTCGATGCCGGTGCCGGTGATCGCGGGCGTCAACGGCGTGGCCGCGGGCGCCGGCGCCAACTTCGCGCTGTGCTGCGACTTCGTCGTCGCCGCCCGCAGCGCGAGCTTCATCCAGGCCTTCAGCAAGATCGGGCTGGTGCCCGATTGCGGGGGCACCTGGCTGCTGCCGCGCCTGGTGGGTCGGGCGCGGGCACTGGGCCTGGCGATGACGGGCGACAAGCTTCCTGCCGAGGAGGCCGAACGCATCGGACTGATCTGGAAGTGCGTCGACGACGCCGCGTTCGCGGCCGAGGTCGCCACCCTGGCCGGCCGCCTGACGCGGATGCCCAGCCGGGCGCTGGCGCAGACCCGGCGCGCGATCGACGCGGCCGCCCCGATGGAGTTCGGCGACGCGCTGGCGCGCGAGGCGTCGATGCAAGGAGAGCTCGGCCGCGGGCACGACTTCGCCGAGGGCGTGGCCGCCTTCCTGGCCAAGCGCACCCCGGTGTTCCGGGACCGCTGAAGATGAGCACGCACGCCTCCCCGGCCGACCCGATCGAGGCCCAACGCGTGGCAGAGGCCTGCCGCGACCTGATGTGGCGGGACGACCGCGCGAGCAAGGCGCTCGGCATGCAGGTGCTCGCCATCGGCCCGGGTTCGGCGACCCTGGCGATGACGGTGCGCGAGGACATGCTCAACGGCCACGACATCTGCCACGGCGGGCTGATCACGACGCTGGCCGACAGCGCCTTCGCCTTCGCCTGCAACGCCTACAACGAGATCACCGTGGCCTCGGGGTTCGACGTCAACCTGATCGCGGCGGCGCGGCTGGGCGACGTGCTGACCGCGAGCGCCACCGAGGTGGCCAAGAGCGGCCGCACCGGGGTCTACGACATCGCGGTACTGAACCAGCACGGGCAGCGCGTGGCCGCCTTCCGCGGCCGCAGCTACACGATGAAGGGCAAGCCGCTGGTCGAAGGCCTGCCGATGGGCAAGGCGCGCTGAGGCCGGCCCGGCCGAGCGGCAAGACGAGGAGACGCACCGATGCCCGTGAAGGCCCCGAGCCCCGGCGACCTGGAGCCGATCGAGACGGCGAGCCAGGACGAGCTTCGCGCGCTGCAGCTGCAGCGCCTGCAGTGGACGCTGCAGCACGCCTACGATCACGTGGCGCACTACCGGCAGGCCTTCGACGCCGCCGGCGTCCACCCGGCGGACTGCAGGACGCTGGCCGACCTGTCGAAGTTCCCGTTCACGAGCAAGTCCGACCTGCGCGCGAACTACCCTTTCGGCATGTTCGCGGTGCCGCGCGGGAAGGTGGTGCGCGTGCACGCCTCGAGCGGCACCACCGGCAAGCCGACCGTGGTGGGCTACACCCAGGGCGACATCGACCGCTGGGCCGATCTCGTCGCACGCAGCATCCGCGCCAGCGGCGGGCGGGCCGGCGACATCGTGCACGTGGCCTACGGCTACGGCCTGTTCACCGGGGGCCTGGGCGCGCACTACGGCGCGGAGCGGCTCGGCTGCACCGTGGTGCCGATGAGCGGCGGCCAGACCGAGAAGCAGGTGCAGCTGATCGAGGACTTCCGCCCCGACATCATCATGGTCACGCCGAGCTACATGCAGGTGATCGTCGAGGAATTCCTGCGCCAGGGCAAGGACCCGCGCGCGATGAGCGTCAGCGTCGGCATCTTCGGCGCCGAGCCCTGGACCGAGGCGATGCGGCGCGACATCGAGCTCGCGGCCGGCATCGACGCGGTCGACATCTACGGCCTGTCCGAGGTGATGGGGCCGGGCGTGGCCAACGAGTGCATCGAGTCCAAGGACGGACCGGTGATCTGGGAGGATCACTTCTACCCGGAGATCATCGACCCGGTCACCGGCGAGGTGCTGCCCGACGGCAGCGAGGGCGAGCTGGTGTTCACCACGCTGACGAAGGAGGCGCTGCCGGTCGTCCGCTACCGCACGCGCGACCTGACGCGCCTGCTGCCGCCCACCGCGCGCAGCATGCGCCGGATGGGCAAGATCGTCGGCCGCAGCGACGACATGCTGATCATCCGCGGCGTCAACCTGTTCCCGACCCAGATCGAGGAGCTCGTGCTGCAGCAGGGGCAGCTGTCGGGCCAGTACCAGCTCGTCGTCACGCGCGAGCACCTGCTCGACGAGGTCCTGGTGCGCTGCGAGCTGACCCCCGCGCACCGCCACGCCGACCGTGACGCGATCGGACGTGATCTGCAGCACCGCATCAAGACGCTGATCGGCGTCAGCACCCGGGTCGACGTCGGCCTGCCCGACTCGATCGAGCGCACCCTGGTGGGCAAGGCCCGCCGCGTCGTCGATCATAGGCCGCGCTGACCCGGCGCCGCGGCAGCCCCGTACCCCCAAGCGAGGAAGGCACCCCATGTACACGCAGGCGATGGATGTCGCCCCGAAGGACGAGCGCAAGGTCGTGCGCAGCGCCGAGGAGGCCGCCCTGGAGGCGCGCTTCGAGGCCCGCATCGACGAGGGCGCCTTCATCGAGGCCAAGGACTGGATGCCCGAGCACTACCGGCGCACGCTGGTGCGGCAGATCAGCCAGCATGCCCACAGCGAGATCGTCGGCATGCTGCCGGAGGGCAACTGGGCGACGCGCGCGCCGACGCTTAAGCGCAAGGCGATCCTGCTGGCGAAGATCCAGGACGAGGGCGGGCACGGCCTGTACCTGTATGCGGCGGCCGAGACGCTCGGCACCAGCCGCGACCAGCTGCTCGACGCGCTGCACTCCGGCAAGGCCAAGTACAGCAGCATCTTCAACTATCCGACGCTGACCTGGGCCGACATCGGCACGATCGGCTGGCTGGTCGACGGCGCGGCCATCATGAACCAGGTGCCGCTCACCCGCTGCAGCTACGCGCCCTATGCGCGCGCGATGGTGCGCATCTGCCGCGAGGAGAGCTTCCACCAGCGCCAGGGCTTCGACAGCCTGCTGGTGATGATGCACGAGGGCACCGACGCGCAGCGCGCGATGGTGCAGGACGCGGTGAACCGCTGGTGGTGGCCGAGCCTGATGATGTTCGGGCCGCCGGACAAGGACAGCGTGCACGGCGCGCAGAGCGCGCGCTGGGGCATCAAGCGCATCAGCAACGACGACCTGCGCCAGAAGTTCGTCGACGCGACGGCCGAGCAGGCCAAGGTGCTCGGCGTGACCCCACCCGACCCGCTGCTGAAGTGGAACGAGGAGCGCGGGCACTACGACTTCGGCCCGATCGACTGGGACGAGTTCTGGCGCGTGGTCGGCGGCAACGGGCCATGCAACCGCGAACGGCTCGCCGCGCGCGTGAAGGCGCACGAGGACGGGGCCTGGGTGCGCGAGGCGGCGCTGGCCCACGCGCGCAAGCGTGCGACGCGCCAGGAGGCTGCGTGATGGCCACCGCCGACGTCCGCGACGAGTGGCCGCTGTGGGAGGTGTTCGTGCGCACCCGCGCCGGCCTCGACCACAAGCACTGCGGCAGCCTGCACGCCCCCGACGCGAAGATGGCGCTGCAGCTGGCGCGCGAGGTCTACACCCGGCGCATGGAAGGCACCAGCGTGTGGGTCGTCCGCAGCAGCGACATCACCGCCAGCGACCCGGCCGACAAGGGCCCGCTGTTCGACCCGGCCGAGGACAAGGTGTATCGCCACCCGACCTTCTACGAGTTGCCGGAATCGGTCAACCACATGTGAGGGCAGGGCGATGGCCGCGACCGCCGAATCGATCCGCCTCCAGGTCACTCCCGAGGTGCAGTACGTGCTGCGCCTGGGCGACACCTGCCTGGTCCACGCCCAGCGCCTGGCCGAGTGGTGCGGCCACGGCCCCGTGCTGGAGGAGGACATCGCGCTCACGAACCTCGCGCTCGACCTGATCGGGCAGGCGCGCGCGCTGCTGACGCACGCCGCCGCGCTCGAGGGACAGGGCTTCGACGAGGATCAGCTCGCCTTCCTGCGCGAGGAGGACCAGTTCTTCAACCTGACGCTGGCCGAGCTGCCGATGAGGAAGGGCGGCGCGCACTCCCCGGGCGCCGACTTCGCCGACACGGTGCTGCGCAACTTCCTGCTCTCGACCTGGCTCGGCCTGTGCTGGCAGCGCCTGCAGGGCTCCTCCGATGCGCAGCTGGCCGCCATCGCGGCCAAGGCGCTGAAGGAGTCGGCCTACCACCGGCAGCATGCGGCCGACTGGGTGGTCCGGCTGGGCGACGGCACCGAGGAGTCGGCGCGCCGCCTGCGTGCCGCGCTCGACCGCGTCTGGCCGTACACGAACGAGCTGTTCGTGCACGACGCGGTCGACGATGCCGCCGTCGCCAGGGGCCTGGGCCCGGCGCGCGACACGCTGGCGGCCGACTGGCAGCGCGAGGTGGCCGCGGTCTTCAACGAGGCCGGGTTGACGATGCCCCCCGCATCGCCCTTCGCGAGCACCGGCACCCGGGGCGTGCACGGCGAGCACATGGGCTTCCTGCTGGCCGAGATGCAGAGCCTGCAGCGGCGCTACCCCGGGGGACGTTGGTGAGCGTCGCCGCTGCGCAGAGCGACCGCATCGCCACGGCGTGGGCGGTGCTGGACACCGTGCCCGACCCCGAGGTGCCGGCGCTGTCGCTGCGCGACCTGGGCGTGATCCGCGACGTGCTGTCCCGCGACGACGGCGGCCTGGAGGTCGTGCTGACGCCCACCTACAGCGGCTGTCCGGCCACCGAGGTGATCGCCGCGAGCGTGCGCGGCGCGCTGGAGGAGGAGGGCCTCGGCCCCGTAACGCTGACCCAGCGCCTGGCGCCGGCGTGGACCACCGACTGGATCAGCGAGGCCGGGCGGCGCAAGCTGCGCGAGTACGGCATCGCCCCGCCGGGCCCGGCGTCGTCCTGCGGCGCCACGGCACCGGTCCGCATCCTGGCGCGCGGCATCGACTGCCCGCGCTGCGGCAGCGGCCGCACCGAGCGGCTGGCGGCCTTCGGCTCCACGGCCTGCAAGGCGCTCTACCGCTGCCTGGACTGCCGCGAGCCGTTCGAACACTTCAAGCCGATCTGAGCGTCGGCGCAGCGTCAGGAACCCACCGATGAGCGGACTGCACTTCCACCCGCTGCGCGTGCGCGACGTCCGGCCCGATGCCGAGGACGCGCTTGTCGTCACCTTCGACGTCCCCGAGGCCGAGCGCGACGCGTTCCGCTTCGCGGCCGGCCAGTACCTGACGCTGCGCCGGCCCGGCGCCGAGCTGCGCCGCTCGTACTCCATCTGTGCGGCGCCCGGCGAGTCGCTTCGCGTGGGGGTGCGCAGGGTGCCGGGCGGGGCCTTCTCGGGCTGGCTGCACACGGCGCTCGCGCCCGGCGACACGCTGGAGGCCATGGAGCCCCAGGGCCGCTTCGGTGCCGCGCTGGCCCGCCGGCCGCACCACGTGCTGGCGGTGGCCGGCGGCAGCGGCATCACGCCCATCCTGTCGATCGTGAAGGCGGTGCTGGAGGACGACCCTGGCGCACGCGTGACGCTGCTCTACGGCAACCGCAATGCGGCCAGCACGATGTTCAAGGAGGAGCTGGAAGATCTCAAGAACCGGCACCTCGCGCGGCTGGCTGTGCACGCGGTGTTCTCGCGCGAATCGGTGGACTCCCCGATCGCGGGCGGCCGGCTCGACGCCGACCGGATCGCGAGCTTCCTGCGCCTTGCCGGTGGCGTCGAGTGCATCGACGAGGCCTTCATCTGCGGCCCGCACGCGATGAACGACGAGGTGGAGGCGGCGCTGAAGGCGCTCGGCCTGGCGCCCGGGCGGATCCACGTCGAGCGCTTCGGCATCCCGCCGGGCGCCGAGGCCGCCGCGCTGCACGAGCCGCAGGCCGGCGACGCCACCGGCGCGCGCATCGCGATCGTGCGCGACGGTCTGACGCGGGAGGTGGCCTTCACGGCCGCCGACCAGAGTATCCTGGCCGCCGCCTCCCGCGCCGGCCTCGACGTGCCGTACTCGTGCAAGAGCGGCGTGTGCGCGACCTGCCGCGCCCGCGTGCTGGAGGGGCAGGTGCGCATGGACCGCAACTTCGCGCTCGAGAAGGACGACCTGGACGCCGGGTTCGTGCTGACCTGCCAGGCGCACCCGCTGACCGACCGCGTCGTGGTCAGCTTCGACGAGCGCTGAGCGGCCCGGGCCGCTGCCGGGCACGCGGGGCAGGCGTGGCGCGACCGCGATCGGCCGGGTACGACGGGCAGCGCGAGCAGATCCTGGCCGCGGCCGCCGCCCTGTTCGCCCGTCAGGGTTACCCGGCGACGACGATGAACGAGGTTGCGGCCGCCTGCGGCGTGCGCAAGCCCACGCTCTATCACTACGTGCGGGACAAGCATGACCTGCTGGCCCAGATCGCGCGCAGCCACGTGCAGCGGCTGGAGTCGCTGGTGGCGGAGGTGGCGGCACTCGGCCTGGCGCCCGAGCCGCGGCTGCGGGAACTGGTGCGCCGCTTCATGCAGGCCTACGAGCGCGCGCAGCACGAGCACCGCGTGCTGACGGAGGACGTGAAGTTCCTGCAGCCCGAGGCGCAGCGCGAGGTCCTCGACGGCCAGCGGCGCGTGGTGGCGGCGTTTGCCGAGGTGCTGGCCGAGCTGCGCCCCGACCTCGGTGCCGCCGCGCTGGCACGGCCGCTGGCGATGCTGCTGTTCGGCATGCTGAACTGGACCTTCACCTGGCTGCGCGCGGCGGGGCCGCTGTCGCACGAGGCACTGGGGACGCTGGCGTCCGACCTGTTCTTCGGCGGATTGCCGGCAGCGCGCCCGCCGGAGGCGCCGAGCCCGGCCGGCCGATCCGCGTCGGGGACATCGCCGCCGGCTCCGCAGTCGCGGCCGACCGCGCCTGCACCGTGGCCGGTGCCCGTGCATGGGCCCGTGCCTGCGACTGCGGCTGCACTCGTGATGGCCCCTGCGGGCGCATCGGTGCCGGCCCCGTCGGCGCGGCCGGGCGCCGGCTCTCGGCGGCAACGCCGCTGAGCCTGCCGTCGCTTCCGAGCGACCAGCCGTCGACCGCCTGACTGGCACCATGCTCGACCGCCACGCGGCCCGGGACGGGCAGCGCGAGCGCTCGCTCGAGCTGGGCGGCGACGCCGGTCTCGCCGAGCCCGAGCGCGAACGCGAGCCACCGGCGCAGCACGCGCTCGGCCAGCCACGCGTCCTCGAGCGCCTGGCCGCACCCATGCGTCGGCGGCTGCGCCGTGAGCGCGCGCGGCTGCGCCACGAGCGCCCGCGGCTGCGCCTCGAGCGCGCGCGGCATCAGGGCGCCCACCCAGAGCGCGAAGTCCTGGCGCAACGCCGGCGCGGGCAGGCCGTCGCCGAACGCGCGCAGCCGCTCGCCGCAGCCGGGTGCGGTGAACTGCAGCGTCAGCAGCGCCTGCAGACCCTGCACGGCGTTGAGCAGTCGCACGCGGCTGGGCGGCAGCACCGCCAGCGGCAGCGCCGCCGCCTCGGGGAAGGGCAGCGGCGTGGCGTACGAGCGCAAGGCCGCGAGCCGCCACCAGGCGCCGGCGTCCAGCCCGCCCCGCTCGGCGCCCTCGTCCTGGGCGCGGCGCGCGCGGCGCACGGCCTCGGTGTGGTCGACACCGGCGCCGGCCGTCAAGGCCGCGCGGCTGAGCAGCGCCACGTTGCCCGCCGCGTAGCCGCCGCGCGGGTTCAGCCGCTCGACGCAAGCCGCCGCCGGGTCGTGGCGACCACCGCCCAGCGCCAAGCGCAGCACCGGGCAGCGGTCGACGCGGATGCGCGCCAGGAACTGCGGCGTCAGCTGCAGCGGCTCGAAGACGACGCCGGCGCGCCACGCCTCGGTGCGCAACTCGAGCCATTGCCGGACCGCGGCCGTGGCTGGCCGTGGCCGGCGGCCGAAGACGGCACGGCCGGCGCGCCAACCCTGGCCGACCGGCGTGCAGTCCAGCAGCAGGCTGGCCGGCGGGGCGAGGCCGTAGCGGGCGTGCTCGAAGCCGACTTCGAAGCCGGCGGCGGCCACCGGGTCGGCGGTCTCCTCGGCAGCGAAGGAGGCGGGGATGGCGGGATCGAGGTCGAGCGGGGGCTGCTTCATCGGGGTCTCCGTTCGCGGCGGATGCCGTCGTGGAGCCAGTATCGGAGCCCGGTGGCTCAGGGAGTGAGCCAGTGCGCCGGCCGCGCCCGCGGGCGTCGCGCCGGGGGGCGTGGTGTCGCGCCGTGGCGCGCTTGTGCCGCCGCTCAGCGCGTGCCGGCGTCTGCGCACACCGGGCATCCCGGCTGCGGGGCGACGCGCATCTCGTCCCAGCGCATCGAGCGCGCATCGAGCATCAGCAGCCGGCCGGCCAGCGGGGTGCCGAAGCCGGCCAGCAGCTTCAGGGCCTCGGCCGCCTGGACCGCGCCTACGATGCCCACCAGCGGCGCGAACACGCCCATGGTCGCGCAGGCCACTTCGTCGAAGACGGCTCCCGGCGGGAACAGGCAGCCGTAGCATGGCCCGCTGCTGCCGGGGCGGCGGTCGTAGACCGAGACCTGGCCGTCGAAGCCGATGGCGGCCCCGGCCACCAAGGGCCTGCGGTGACGCACGCAGGCGGCGTTGACCGCATGGCGCGTCGCCAGGTTGTCGCTGCAGTCGATGACCACGTCCGCTTCGGGGACGAGCTCGTCCAGCAGCGCCGCGTCGGCGCGTCGGCGCAGTGCCCTGACCCGGACTTCGGGGTTGATGGCGCCGATGCTCTGGCGCGCCGACTCGGCCTTGGGCAGCCCGACGCGCGACAGGTCGTGCGCGACCTGCCGCTGCAGGTTGGTCAGGTCGACGGTGTCGTGGTCGACGATCGTCAGTCGCCCCACGCCCGCCGTGCCGAGGTAGAGCGCCACCGGCGAGCCCAGCCCGCCGGCGCCCACGACCAGGGCGTGCGCAGCCTGCAGACGGGCCTGTCCTTCGATGCCGATCTCCGGCAGCAGCAGGTGGCGCGAGTAGCGCAGCAGTTGCTGGTCGTCCATCGGCGGATTGTCGGCCGCTAGCGGCAGCAGGGTAGTCCCAACTTGGCGATCGGCTCGCGCGGCGCCACATTCCGGTCCATGACCGTGCCCCGCCAGTCCCGTTCCCGATTCGCGTCGCCGTCCTCGCTCCCGTTCCCGCACCGGCTCCAGGTCCCCGGCTCGCGCCTGTCGCTGCTGGCCGCCGGCGCCGTGGCCGCGATGGCGGCCGCCGCCCCGTCCGACGCCGCGGGCCAGGCCACCCCGGCCTCGCGCGGCGGCGGGGCAACCGGCGACGAGGTGCTGGTGGTCGGTTCGGTCGTCGAGCGGTCTCTGGCCGAGGCGCCCTATGCCGCCAGCGTGGTCGGCGCCGAGGCGCTGCGTGCCGGCGGCCCGCTGGTCAACCTCAGCGAGGCGATGGCGCGGGTTCCCGGGCTCGTGGTGGCCAACCGCTGGAACTACGCGCAGGACCTGCAGATCAGCTCGCGCGGGTTCGGCGCCCGCGCCGGCTTCGGCGTGCGCGGCCTGCGGCTGTACAGCGATGGCATCCCGGCCAGCGGGCCCGACGGCCAGGGGCAGGTGTCCCACTTCGACCTGGCCGGCGCCGCCCGCGTCGAGGTGCTGCGCGGGCCGTTCTCCGTGCTGTACGGCAACAGCTCGGGCGGCGTCGTGTCGGTCGTCAGCGCACCGGTGCGGGCCACGCGCGTCGAGGGCGGGCTCGACGCCGGCAGCTTCGGGCTGCGCCAGCTCCGCGTGCAGGGCGAGTCGCCGCTCGGCGGCGGGCTGAGCATGCGGCTGGGCGCGCAGGCGCTGTCGGTCACGGGCTTTCGGCCGCAGAGTGAAGCCGAGCGCAAGCTGGCCAACCTGCGGCTCGCGTGGCAGGACGGTGACGACTCCGTCGTCGCGGTGGCCAACGTGCTGGATCAGCCCGCCGACGATCCGCTCGGCCTCGACCGCGCGCAGTTCGAGCGCGACCCGCTGTCGGTAGCCTCGGTGGCGCGCCAGTTCGACACCCGCAAGACCACGCGCCAGTCGCAGTTCGGCAGCCGCTGGCAGCGACGCTTCGCCGACGGCGCGCTGCGCGAGGCGAGCCTCGCCGGCTATGCCGGCCGGCGCCAGGTGACGCAGTTCCTCGCCATCGCGCCGGGCACCCAGGCCAACCCGCGCCACGGGGGCGGGGTGATCGACTTCGAGCGCAGCTACCAGGGCGTCGAGGCCAGGCTGCGCTGGGCCTGGGAACACGTCGACCTGACGGCCGGAGTCGCGCTCGACCGCCAGCGCGACGATCGCCAGGGCTACGAGAACTTCGTCGGCACCGGCGCCAGCCAGCAGCTAGGCGTGCGCGGAGCGCTGCGCCGCGACGAGGTCAACCGGGCCGGCAGCGACGACGCCTACGTCCAGCTGGAGTGGGCTGCGGCGAAGAACTGGGTCCTGAGCGGGGGGCTGCGCGGCGGGCGCGTGTCGCTGTCGGCCCAGGACCGTTACCTCGTCAACGGCGACGACGGCGGCGCCCGGCGCTTCGACTACGCCAACCCCGTGCTCGGCCTGCGCTGGCAGGTTGCACCGGGCCTCAACCTGCACGCCGCGCTGGCGCGCGGCTTCGAGTCGCCCACGCTGGGCGAGCTCGCCTACCGGCGCGACGGCACCGGCGGCTTCAACATCGACCTGAAGCCGCAGCGCAGCCGCCAGGCCGAACTGGGCGCGAAGTGGCGTGCGGCGGCCCTGGCCGTCGACGCGACCCTGTTCGAGGTGCGGGTGGCCGACGAGATCGGCGTCGCCACCAACGCCAGCGGCCGCTCCAGCTTCCAGAACGTGGGCGCGACGCTGCGCAAGGGCGCGGAGCTGTCGGCGCGCTGGCGCCCGAGCGGCGCGCTCGGGGCGACGCTGGCGGCGACCTGGCTCGACGCGACCTACCGCGACGCCTTCCTCGTCTGCGCCGGGCTGCCGTGCACCGCACCCACCGCGCCGGTGACCCCGGGCAACCGCATCGCCGGCACGAGCAAGGGCAGCGTCTTTGCCGAGCTCTCCTGGCGAACGCCGGGCTTCGGCGAGCTCGCGCTCGAACTGCGCCAGCAAGGCAACGTGATGGTCAACGACCGCAACAGCGAGGCCGCCCCGGGCCACGCACTCGCGGGGCTGCGCTGGCTGCACCGACTGCAGGTCGCCGGTGGCTGGCAGGTCGAGCTGCTGGTGCGCGTGGACAACGTCGCCGACGTGCGCTACGCGGGCAGCGTGATCGTCAACGACGCCAACGGTCGCTTCTACGAGACCGGCGCGCCGCGCGCGTGGCTGGTGGCGCTGCGCGTGGGCGGTTGGTAGCGCCCGGGCGACCCAGGCGCCATCCGACGGCCGGGTCGCGGTAGGGTCGCGGTAGGGTCGCCCGGCCCGCTACGGGCGCCCGCGCCCGAACAGGGAGCGGATCCAGGCCACGAAGCGTGCCCAGGCGCCGGCCGGGGCTGCCGGGGCGGGGACGGCCGGCGCGGCGCCGTAACGTTCCTGCAATGCCGCCTGGAAGGCGGTGAAGAACTCGGTGGCCATCTTCTGCGCTGCCATGTCGACCAGGCGCGAGCCGATCTGGGCGATCTTTCCCCCCACGCTGGCATGGGCGCTGTAGTGCAGCACCGTCGTGCGCGCGCCCTCGGCCTGCAGCCGCACGTCGGCGTGGCCCTTGCCGTGGCCGGCGGCGCCGCCCTGGCCCTCGAAGCGCAGCGTGTAGCTCTCGGGAGGCTGCAGGTTCTCCAGCTGCAGCCGTCCCTTGAAGCGCGCCTTCACCGGGCCGACCGCGGCCGTGATCACCACCTCGTACTGGTTGTCGCCGCTGGCCGTCATGCTCTCGCAGCCCGGGATGGAGGCCTGCAGCAGCGTCACGTCGTTGAGGGCTTCCCAGGCCTGCTGCTGGGACACGGGCAGGGTCTGCGAGGAAGTCAGCTGCATGGAGGTGGGGCGTCGCGTCGGGAAGGAATGCGCATTGTCAGGCCTGCCGGTCGGCAGCGGCGGGCGGGGCAGGTGCCGGGAGGGCCATCGAGGAGACCCGGCCGTCGATGGCGCTGCGCAGCGTGCCGTTCGGCGGGTGCCTGCGGTGCCGCATGGTCGCCGCCGCTCCGCGGGGCGCCGCCGCGCGCGACAGCACCTGCGCAAGGGCCTCCAGGCTCTCGAGGTTGTGGGCCGGCAGGAAAGCGTCGCAGTGCGGCAGCATCGCCCGGATCCCGCCGGCGCGGGGCTCGAAGCCGGCGTAGCGCAGCAGCGGGTTCAGCCAGATCAGGCGGCGGCAGCTCTTGTGCAGCCGCTCCATCTCGAAGGCGAGCTCCCGCGTGTCGCCGTGCTCCAGGCCGTCGCTGATCAGAAGCACCGTCGCGTTGCCGGGCAGCACGCGCCGCGCCCATTGCCGGTTGAACAGGTGCAGGCTCTGCGTGATGCGCGTGCCGCCGGACCAGTCCTCGACCGCCTGGACCACGCGCGCCACGGCCAGATCGGGGTCGCGGCCCTTCAACAGCCGCGTCGTGCGCGTCAGCCGGGTGCCGAAGACGAAGCTCTCGACGCGGGCGTCGGCGTGGCCGAGCGCATGCGCGAAGTGCAGCAGCATGCGCGAGTAGCGGCTCATCGAGCCGGAGATGTCGGCCAGCACCACCAGCGGGGCGGGCTTGGCGCGCGGGCGCGACCAGCGCGGGGCGGCGATGTGGCCGCCGCGCCGGCCGGCCGCCGCGAGCGTGGCGCGCCAGTCGGGCCGGCCGGGGCCGGAGGCGGGGCCGCGGCGCCGGGTCAGGATCGGCTCGAACAGCAGCGCGAGCCGTGCCAGCAGCCGCCGCGCCGCAATCCACTCGTCGGCGGTCATCGTCTCGAAGTCGGCCTTGCGCAGCAGTTCGCGGTCGTTCCAGGTGAGCTCGGCGTGGATCTCGGTCTGCTCCGGCGGTTCGGCGGCCGGCGGCGGCGTCTGCCGCGGGAACAGCGCCTCGCCGAGACGGCGGTTCTCGGGCGGCGCGGGAACGGCCCCGGGCTGCAGCTGCACGCGCGGCAGCAGCAGCGCGCGCATGCGGCCCTCGAGGTCGGGCTCCTGCCAGAACAGCTCGAAGGCCTGGTCGAACAGCTCGGCGTGCTCGAGGCGGTCGAGCAGGCAGGCGGCGAGCACGTCGTGCAGCTCGCGTCGCGAACCGAGGCCGGCCACCTGCAGCGCCTCCAGGGACAGCAGCACGCGGTCGGTGCCCACCGGCATGCCGGCGGTGCGGAGCACGCGCGCGAAGTGCATGACGTTGGTCGCCAGCAGGCCGGCGGTCGGGCGGGCCGGGATCATCGGATGCTGCCGCCGCGCGGCTGGCTGAGCGTCGCCGGGCCGGCGCTCAGGCCGCGCCGGCAACCTGGCGGCGCACCTCGGCCAGCAGCTGCTCGGCCTGCGAGCCCTGGACGCGGGCGATGTCGTCCTGGTACTTGAGCAGCACGCCCAGCGTGTCCTGCAGCACCGCCGGGTCGAGCACCACGCTGTCGAGCTCCATCAGCGCGCGCGCCCACTCGATCGTCTCGGCGATCCCGGGCAGCTTGTACAGCTCGAGCGAGCGCAGCCGCTGCACGAAGGCCACGATCTCCTGCGCCAGGCGCGGGCCGATGCCCGGGACGCGCCGCTCGAGGATCGCGCGCTCGCGTTCCGCGTCGGGATAGTCGACCCAGTGGTACAGGCAGCGCCGCTTGACCGCGTCGTGGATCTCGCGCGTGCGGTTGCTGGTCAGCACGACGATCGGCGGCTCCTTGGCCGCGACCGTGCCGAACTCGGGGATCGTGATCTGGAAGTCGGACAGGACCTCGAGCAGGAAGGCTTCGAAGGGCTCGTCGGCACGGTCGAGCTCGTCGATCAGCAGCACCGGGGGCACCGGCTGCGCGGGGTCGATCGCCCGCAGCAGCGCGCGCTGGATCAGGAAGCGCGGGCCGAACAGCTCGGCGGCGAGCGCGGCCCGGTCGCCGCCGGCCGCGTGGGCGGCCTCGGCCAGGCGGATCTCGAGCATCTGGCGCGCGTAGTTCCACTCGTAGGCGGCGCCGGCGAGGTCGAGGCCCTCGTAGCACTGCAGCCGGATCAGCGGCCGCCCGAGCATCGCTGCCAGCGTCTTGGCGATCTCGGTCTTGCCGGTGCCCGGCTCGCCCTCGAGGAACAGCGGGCGCTGCAGGCGCAGCGCCAGGAACACGGTGGTGGCCAGGCGCCGGTCGGCGACGTAGTCCAGGGCCAGCAGGCGCGCCTGCGTGTCCTCGATGCTGGCCGGCAGCCCGGGCGCCTCGCTCATCGGGGCCGTCAGCCCGCGGCCGTCACCGCGCGCGCGGCCAGCACGGGGATCAGCGCCGCACGGTACTCGGCCGAGCCGTGCAGGTCGCTGTTGAGGCCGTCGGCGCTGACGCTGGCCCCGGCCAGTGCGGCCGCGCTCCAGTTCGCGGCCAGCCTTGCCTCCAGCGCTGCGGCGCGGAACACACACGGACCGGCGCCCGTGACGGCGACCCGCACGCCCTGCGGTCCCTTGCTGACGAACACGCCGACCAGCGAGAAGCGCGACGCGGGCTGCTTGAACTTGATCCAGCCCGCCTTGGCCGGCGCCGGGAAGCTGACGGCGGTGATGATCTCGCCGTCGGCCAGCGCCGTCTCGTACAGGCCCTTGAAGAAGTCGTCGGCGGCGATCGTCCGGCGGTCGGTGTGCACGGTGGCGCCCAGCCCGAGCACGGCCGCGGGGTAGCACGCCGCCGGATCGTTGTTGGCCAGGCTGCCGCCGATCGTGCCGCGGTTGCGCACCTGACGGTCGCCGATGTTGCCCGCGAGATGGGCCAGCGCCGGGATCGCGCGCTCCACGTCGGCGTTGGCGGCCACGTCGGCGTGACGCGTCATCGCGCCCACGCGCACCGTGCCGCCCTGCACGGAAACGCCCTGCAGGTCGCCCAGGCCGCCGAGGTCGACCAGCGATCCGGGCGCGGCAAGGCCGAGCTTCATCGAGGGCAGCAGCGACTGCCCGCCGGCCAGCAGCTTGGCACCTTCGGCCTTCAGCGCGGCCGCGGCGGCGGCCAGCGAGGCCGGGCTCTGGTATTGGAAAGCTTGCATGTTCCTGTTCTCCTGGCCAGGGTCAGCGGGCGGCTGCCGCGCGGGCGGCCTGCCAGACGGTGAAGGGCGTGGCCGGCATCGGCACGTCCTTGACGCCGAGCGCGTCGCAGATGGCGTTGATCACTGCCGGCGTCGAGCCGATGGCGCCTGCCTCGCCGCAACCCTTGACACCCAGCGGGTTGTGTGTGCACGGTGTGCCCTTGGCAGTCTCCACCGTGAAGCTGGGCACGTCGTCGGCGCGCGGCATCGCGTAGTCCATGTAGCTGCCGGTCAGCAGCTGGCCGGTCTCGGGGTCGTAGACGCCGTGCTCGAGCAGCGCCTGGCCGATGCCCTGGGCCAGGCCGCCGTGCACCTGGCCCTCGACGATCATCGGGTTGATGACGTTGCCGAAGTCGTCGCAGGCGGTCATGCGGTCGATGCGGACGTGGCCGGTGGCCGGGTCGATCTCGACCTCGCAGACGTAGGTGCCGGCGGGGAAGGTGAAGTTGCTCGGGTCGTAGAAGGCGTTCTCGTTCAGCCCGGGCTCGAGCTTGTCGTGCGGGAAGTTGTGCGGCACGTAGGCCGTCAGCGCGACGCTGGCGAACGGCACCTTCTTGTCGGTGCCCGCGACCTTGAACTCGCCGCCCTCGAACACGATGTCGCCCTCGGACGCCTCCATCAGGTGGGCGGCGATCTTGCGGCCCTTGGCGATCACCTTGTCGACGGCCTTCAGGATGGCGGTGCCGCCCACGGCGATCGAACGGCTGCCGTAGGTGCCCATGCCGAACAGCACCTTGCCGGTGTCCCCATGCTCGATGCTGACGTCGTCCAGCGGCAGGCCGAGCCGGTCGGCCACCACCTGCGCGAACGTGGTCTCGTGGCCCTGGCCGTGGCTGTGGCTGCCGGTGAAGACCGTGACCTTGCCCGTGGGATGCACGCGCACCTCGCCCGCCTCGAACAGGCCGGCACGGGCGCCGAGCGCGCCGGCGATGCTTGACGGCGCGATGCCGCAGGCCTCGATGTAGGCGCTGTAGCCCAGGCCGCGCTTGAGCCCGCGCGCCTCGCTGGCGGCGCGCCGGGCCGGGAAGCCCGCCACATCGGCCAGTTCGATCGCCCGGCTCAGCGTGGCGTTGTAGTCGCCGGTGTCGTAGGTCAGACCCACCGGGGTGGCGTAGGGGAACTCGGTGATGAAGTTGCGGCGCCGGATCTCCGCCGGGTCGAGCTTCATCTCACGCGCGGCCGTGTCGACCAGGCGCTCGAGCAGGTAGGTGGCCTCTGGCCGCCCGGCGCCGCGGTAGGCGTCGACCGGCGCGGTGTTCGTGAACACCGCCGTCATGTCGCACCAGATCTTCGGCGTGCGGTACTGGCCCGCCAGCAGCGTGGCGTGCAGGATCGTCGGGATGGCGGTGGAGAAGGTCGACAGGTACGCGCCCAGGTTGGCGGTGGTCGTCGCGCGCAGTGCGAGAAAGCGGCCGTCCCGGTCGAGCGCCAGCTCGGCGGTGGTGACGTGGTCGCGGCCGTGGGCGTCGGAAAGGAAGGCCTCGCTGCGCTCGCAGGTCCACTTGATCGGGCGGCGCAGCAGCTTGCTCGCGAAGACGAGCGCCGTCTCCTCGCCGTACAGGTAGATCTTGCTGCCGAAGCCGCCGCCGACGTCGGGCGCGACGACGCGCATCTTGTGCTCGGGGATGCCGAGCACGAAGGCGCACATCAGCAGCCGCTCGACGTGCGGGTTCTGGTTGGCGACGTACAGCGTGTAGCTGTCGGCGTTGAAGTCGTAGACGGCATTGGCCGCGCGCGGCTCCATCGCGTTGGGGATCAGCCGGTTGTTGCGGAACGACAGCGTCGTCACGTGCGCCGCGCCGGCGATCGCAGCGGCCGTGCCGTCCTTGTCGCCGATGCCCCAGTGATAGCAGCGGTTGTCCGGCGCCTCGTCGTGCACCGCGGTGCCGGCGCCGAACGCGCGCGCCGTGTCGGCCACGGCGGGCAGCTCGTCGTAGTCGACTTCGACCAGCGCGGCTGCCGCCTTGGCCTGCTCGAGCGTCTCGGCGACGACCAGCGCGACGCGGTCGCCGACGTAGCGCACCTTGCCGTCGGCCAGCACCGGGTGCTTGGGCTCCTTCATCGGCGTGCCGTCCAGGCTGTTGATCAGCCAGCCGCAAGGCAGGCCGCCCACCGCCTTGAAGTGCTCGCCGGTCAGCACGCCCACGACGCCGGCGGCCGCGGCGGCGGCGGCGGTGTCGACGCGCCGCAGCCGGGCATGGGCGTAGGGGCTGCGGACGAAGACCCCGTAGGTCTGCCCGGGCAGCACGATGTCGTCGGTGTACTGGCCTCGTCCGGTGAGGAAGCGCGCGTCCTCGCGGCGCTCGACGGACTGGCCGATGAATCCCTGGCGTGCGTTCATGAATGCTCCTCGAGTGTTCAGGCCTTCATCGCCGCCGCGCCCTGCTGCACGGCCTTGACGATGTTGTGGTAACCGGTGCAGCGGCACAGGTTGCCCTCGAGGGCCTCGCGGACCTGCGCCTCGTCGCGGCAGCCGTGGTTCTGCACCAGGTCGATGGCGCTCATCACCATGCCCGGCGTGCAGAAGCCGCATTGCAACCCGTGGCACGACCGGAACGCGGCCTGCATCGGGTGCAGCGTGCCGTCGGCGGCGGCCACGCCCTCGATCGTCGTGACGCTGCGGCCCTGGGCCTGGGCGGCCAGCATGTTGCAGCTCTTCACGGCCCGGCCGTCGAGGTGCACGGTGCAGGCGCCGCACTGCCCGGTGTCGCAGCCGACGTGCGTGCCGGTCAGCCGCATGTGCTCGCGGATGAAGTCCACCAGCAAGGTGTGGGGCGCGACCTCGCGCGACACGGCCTGGCCGTTCAGGGTGAGGGAAAGCAGGGGCATCGGATGTCTCCTTCGGTGTGCGGTGCGCAGCGGCGGCAGCTGCGGCCATCCCGCGGCGGGCTCGCCGGCTCGAAGCAACGCAGCATAGGCCCCCGCGACCCGCGCGCATCAGGGAAAGCGAGGAGGCGATCGCCGGCGGCGCCCGCGGCGACGGCCGCTCCGGCACAAACCCACGGCAACGCGTCACACTATCGCCCTCGAAATGCACGGACGGGTTGGGGCGCGATGGGCGTCACTCCCGCGGGGCCTTGCCATGGACAACGTCGATCTGCAGGTGCTGCGCCAGGTGCTGGCCTGGCGCGGCGAGGGCCGCCGCGTGGTGCTCGGCACCATCACCCGCACCTGGGGCTCGGCGCCCCGGCCGCCGGGGTCCTGCGTGGCCATCCGCGACGACGGTCGGGTGGTCGGCTCGGTGTCGGGCGGCTGCATCGAGGACGACCTGGTCGACAAGGCCCGCGGCGGTGCCTTCGCCAGCGGCGTGCCGCAGGTCGTGCGCTATGGCATCGACGCCGATGCCGCGCACCGTTTTGGCCTGCCCTGCGGCGGCCTGATCGAGCTCGTGCTCGAGCCCGTGGAGCCGCGCAGCCGGCTGCCCGAGCTCCTCGAGCGGCTCGCCCGCGGCGAGCGCGTGCGCCGGCTGCTGACGCTGGCCAGCGGCGAGGTCGAGTTGCAGCCCGCCGGCGGCACCGACGAACTCGAGCTCACGCCGCACACGCTCACCACCCACCACGGGCCGAGCTGGCGGCTGCTGCTGATCGGCGCCGGACAGATGACGCAGTACCTCGCCGAGATGGCGCGTGCGCTCGACTACCAGGTGACGGTCTGCGACCCGCGCGGCGAGTACGCCGACGACTTCGCAGTCCCTGGCGCGACGCTGGTGCGGACGATGCCCGACGACACCGTCACCGACTTCGTGCCCGACGGTCACACGGCCGTCATCGCCCTGACGCACGACCCCAAGCTCGACGACCTGGCGCTGATGGAGGCGCTGAAGTCGCCGGCCTTCTATGTCGGAGCGATCGGCTCGCGCGCGAACCAGGCCAAGCGCAAGGCGCGGCTGAAGGAGCACTTCGGGCTCGACGACGAGGCTCTGGCCCGGCTGCACGGCCCGGTGGGGCTGAAGAACGGCGCCCGCACGCCGCCGGAGATCGCGATCAGCATCCTGGCGGAGCTGACGGCCGTGCGGTACGGCTATCGCGTGCCCGATCCGGTGCCGCTGCGCCCCGGAGAGCGGGCGCAGGCGGGCTGCGCTGCCTAGGGCGCCGGCGCCCCTGGCCGCCCCTGGCCGCCCCTGGCCCGCGGGCCCTGCCGGCGCGGCGCGCCACCTGCCCGCTGCTATCATCAGCGGCTCATGGCGCCGGTGTAGCTCAGTTGGTAGAGCAGCGCATTCGTAATGCGAAGGTCGGGAGTTCGACTCTCTTCACCGGCACCAATCCTCCAAGCCCGTGCAGCCCGCCGAGCGGCGTTGCGCGCGAGGCAACCGTCCTAACCTCGCGAGGGTGAGGCGAACGAGGCCACCACCGGCCCGGCGCGTTCCGCATGCCGCGGCCCACGGCCGCTGCCTACAATGCGCGCGATGCGCATCCTGATCGCCAACGACGATGGCTACCTCGCCCCTGGCCTGGCGGCCCTGGTGCAGGCGATGCAGGGGCTGGGCGAGATAGATGTCTTCGCGCCCGAGCAGAAT
This sequence comes from Rubrivivax sp., assembly GCA_020248915.1. Classification (GTDB taxonomy): domain Bacteria; phylum Pseudomonadota; class Gammaproteobacteria; order Burkholderiales; family Burkholderiaceae_C; genus Rubrivivax. The sequence goes on from JADCGP010000014.1 coordinate 177,910, forward strand.
GCCAGCGGCACCAGCAACGCGCTGACGCTGTCCCGCCCGCTCAACATCTTCGAGGCCCGCGGCGAGCACGTGCGCGGCTTCCGGGTCGTCAACGGCACACCGTCCGACAGCGTGCACGTCGCGCTGACCGGCGTGCTGGGCCATCGTCCGGACCTCGTGCTGTCGGGCATCAACAACGGCGCCAACATGGGCGACGACACCGTCTACTCGGGCACCGTCGCGGCGGCGATGGAGGGCTACCTGTTCGGCGTGCCGGCGATCGCCTTCTCGCAGGCCGAGAAGGGGTGGGCGCACCTCGACGCCGCGGCCGCGGCCGCGCGCGCGATCGTCGAGCAGGTGCTGGCCACGGCGCCGCTCGGCGGCGCGCCGTGGCTGCTCAACGTGAACATCCCGAACCGCCCCGATGCCGCCTCGCTGCCGCGTGTGCTGACGCGCCTGGGCCGGCGGCACGCGAGCGAGCCGGTCATCCGCCAGGTCAATCCGCGCGGCGAGCCGATCTACTGGATCGGGCCGGCCGGCGATGCGCGCGAGGCTGGCGCGGGCACCGACTTCCACGCCGTGGCCAACGGCCGCATTTCGATCACGCCGCTGCAGGTGGACCTGACCGACCATGCGGCCCGCCCCGGTTGGGCGGCGCGGCTGGGCCTGCCGAGCGAGTGAGCCGCGGCACCTTGAGCGGCTGCACCGCATGAGCGCGCCGCCGCCGCGGCCAGCCCGCTTCCCGTTGCCGTTGCAGCGGCTGCAGCCAGGCGAACGCCCTGCACCGCGCGAGATGCAGCGCCCGCAACGGCCGCTTGAGCAGGCCGCGGCCGATGCCGCGCGGCGCCACGCGCCGAGCGGCCTGGGCCTGGACTCGCAGGCCGTGCGACAGCGCATGGTGCGGCGCCTGGCCGCCGATGGCGCGCTGCCCGAGCCCGTGCTCGACGCCCTGGCCGCGATCGAACGCCACCGCTTCGTCGACAGCGCGCTGGCCAACCAGGCGTACGAGGACACGGCGCTGCCCATCGGACACGGCCAGACGATCAGCAAGCCTTCGGTGGTGGCGCGCATGCTGGCGCTGCTGATGCAGGGCGAGGCCGCGCAGCGGCTCGGGCACCTGGGCCGCGTGCTAGAGATCGGAACCGGCTGCGGCTACCAGGCGGCGCTGCTGGCCCGGCTGTCGCACAGCGTCGTCAGCATCGAGCGCGTGCAACCGCTGTCGGAGCGGGCGCGTGCCACGCTCGCGGCCCTCGCGGTGCCGCGGCTGCACCTGCTGCACGGCGACGGACGCCTGGGTTACGCGCCGCGCGCGCCCTACGACACGATCATCGCCGCGGCCGGTGCGGCCGAGCTGCCGACGGCTTGGCTGGAGCAGCTCGGCGCGGGCGGCCGCCTCGTCGCGCCGGTGGTCGACCCCGCGCAGGGCGCGCAGCGCCTCGTCGTGCTCGATCGCGGCCCCGGCGGCTGGCTGCGTGGTGAACTCGATGCGGTCCACTTCGTCCCCCTAAAATCCGGCATCGAATAGCCGCGGTGCCTCGCGTGAACGACTCCAACCGGTGGTTGCCCCGCCAGGGCCTCTGGGCCCTGGTGCTGCTGGCCGGCTGCGCCTCGACGCCGCCGCCGGCGCCGATCGAGCAGCGCAGCGTGTCGCGGCCGCCGCCTGCTTCCACCACCACGGCGGCCGGGCTGCCGGCACCGGCGGTTGCCGCTCCGGCCGCGCCGCCCGCGGGTGGCGCGGCGGCCAGCGCCACGGGGGCGCGGCCCGCGGCGGCCACGACGGATCCCGCCCGGCCTGCGCTGCCCGGTGCCGAGAATGCCGGCAAGCCGGGCTACTACACCGTCCGCCCGGGCGACACGCTGATCCGGATCGGACTCGAGTCCGGGCAGAACTGGCGCGACATCGCGCGCTGGAACGGCATCGACAACCCGAACCTGATCGAGGTCGGGCAGGTGCTGCGCGTCGTGGCGCCTCCTGCCGTGGCGGTGGCCCAGCCGGTAGCCCCTGCAGGCCGGGCCGAGCCCCGGCCGCTCGACGCGCGTCCCGGACCGGCCGCGGCAGGCGGGCCTACAGCCGTGGCCGGAGCGGCGCCCGGCGGACCGGGTGCCCTGGGGGCGCCGTCCGCCCCCGGCGCCGCCGGCGCGCCCGCGCCCGGCGCCGCTGGCGCAGTAGTCGCCCCGCCTGCGGGTTTGCCGGCCGCAGCATCCCCAGCCGGTTCTGCCGCCTCCGCCATTCCCGCGGCCGGGCCGCGCGAGACCGACGACGAGGTGGCCTGGGCCTGGCCGGCCGGCGGCACCGTGCTGGCCGGCTTCGACGAGGCCCGCAACAAGGGCATCGCCATCGGCGGGCGCGCTGGCGATCCGGTGCTGGCGGCGGCCGACGGCCGCGTCGTCTACGCCGGCTCGGGGCTGCGCGGCTACGGCAACCTCGTGATCGTCAAGCACAACAGCACCTACCTCACGGCCTACGCCCACAACCAGGCGCTGCTGGTGAAGGAAGACCAGGTCGTGCGCCGCGGCCAGAAGATCGCCGAGATGGGCTCGAGCGACGCCGAGCGGGTGCAGTTGCACTTCGAGATCAGGCGCCTGGGCAAGCCGGTCGATCCGGTGCGCCTGCTGCCGACGCGCTAGCGGGGAGCCGGCGTTGTCGCGGCCTGCCGTGCACGCCGCCGACGACCCGGAGCACTGGCTCGCCCGGGAGACTGCGGGTGCGGGTGATGCCGGACACAGCGACGTGCTGCAGTCCTACCTGCGGCAGATCCGCCGGGCGCCGCTGCTCGATGCCGAGGCCGAGCGCGCCACCGCCGAGGCTGCCCGCCTAGGCGACTTCGCCGCCCGGCAAAGGATGATCGAGCACAACCTGCGCCTGGTGGTGAGCATCGCGCGCCACCACGTCGGGCGCGGCCTGCCGTTGGCCGACCTGATCGAGGAAGGCAACCTCGGCCTGATGCATGCGGTGACCAAGTTCGAGCCCGAGCGCGGCTTTCGCTTCTCCACCTATGCGACGTGGTGGATCCGACAGGCGATCGACCACGCCGTCATGCGCCAGGCCCGCCTGATCCGGCTGCCCACGCACGTGCTGCACGACCTCGCACGGCTGCTGCGCCTGCGGCGACGGCTGGAACTCGACGGCGCCGCGCGCGACGCGTCGGGCGAGCCGGGCACGGCCGCCGCCCACGCCGTCGGCGACGAGGCGCTGGCCCGCGCTTTCGGACGCCCCGTGGCGGCGGTGCGCGAGCTGCTGCAGTGCCTGGAGCAGCCTACCTCGCTCGACGCGCCGGCGAGCCCCCACCGCAGCGACGCGGGCGGCGGCGAGGACACCTTGCTCGATCACGTGGCCGACCGGGACGAGCCCGACCCGGAGCTGCTGCAGTTCGAGGCCGAGTCGCGCCGCCTGCTCGAGGCGGGCCTCGCGGTGCTCGGACCGCGCGAACGCGAGGTCATCGTCGGCCGCTACGGGCTGCAGGGCGGCGAGCCCTGCACGCTGGAGGCGCTGGGCGCCAGGCTCGGCTTGGCCCGCGAGCGCGTGCGGCAGATCCAGCACGAGGCGCTGGGCAAGCTGCGCCGTGCGTTTGCCCGCCAGGGCATCGACCGCGACGCCGTGCTCTGAGCAGGCGCGCCGGGCCCGCCCGCCGACACCAGCGCGCCGCCACCAGCGCGCCGCCACCAGCGCGCCGCCACCAGCCCGTCGAGCCCTCCCGCTTCGCGTTTCCGAGGGGGCGCCGCCGCGGGTGGCCCGCTAGCATGCCGCGGGCCTGCTGGACGGACACGTCGGCGGGCCCACGACACGAGGAGACACGTGCAGATCCTGCAGCTGCTCGTCAGCGGCGTCGCCCAAGGCTGCATCTACGGCCTGATCGCACTCGGCTTCGTGCTGATCTACAAGGCCACCGAGACGGTGAGCTTCGCCCAGGGCGAGCTGATGATGCTCGGCGCCTTCTGCGCGCTGGCGCTGCTGACGGTGCTCGGCTTCCCGTTCTGGATCGCGGTGCCGTCGACGATCGCCGCGATGGGCCTGTTCGGGCTGCTGGTCGAGCGTGCCGTGATCCGGCCGATCCTCGGCCAGCCGGCGTTCTCGATCGTCATGCTGACCATCGGCGTCAGCTACGTCGCGCGCGGCGTGGTGACGATGATCCCGAATCTGGGCACCGACACGCACATGCTGCCGGTGCCCTACAACGACGCCATCGCCAGGGCGGGCGGGCTGGTGATCGACATCGAGCAGATGGTCGTCATCGGTGTCACGGCGGCGCTGTGCCTGGCCCTGTTCGCGCTGTTCCGCTACACGAAGATCGGCATCGCGATGCAGGCCAGCTCGCAGAACCAGCTGGCCGCCTACTACATGGGCATCCCGGTGCAGCGCCTCAACGGCCTGGTCTGGGCGCTGGCCGCGGCGGTGGCCGCGATCGCCGGCATCCTGCTCGCGCCGATCACCTTCGTGCACGCCAACATGGGCCTGATCGGCCTGAAGGCCTTCCCGGCGGCGGTGGTGGGCGGCTTCGGCAGCCTGCCCGGCGCCATCGTCGGCGGGCTCGTCATCGGCGTGGTCGAGGCGATGGCCGGCTTCTTCCTGCCGGAGGGCTTCAAGGACATCGCCGCCTACGTGGTCGTGCTGATCATGCTGATGGTGATGCCCAACGGCCTGTTCGGCGAGAAGCTGCGCAAGAAGGTCTAGGCCGGGGCACCTGATGCGCTTCCTCTTCAAGACCGACTACGACCAGGACATCCGCCTGGCCAGGCACGGCGGGCACGTCTTCTGGTACTCGGCGCTGATGGTGCTTCTCGTGCTGTCGCCCTGGCTGCTCGACGAGTACATGTTGGCGCAGCTGACGATGGTGCTGATCTACTCGGTGGTCGGCGTCGGGCTGATGCTGCTGGCTGGTTTCACCGGGCAGTTCTCGCTCGGCCACGCGGCCTTCCTCGGGGTCGGGGCCTACACGCAGGCGGTGATGACGAACGCCGGCATCCCGTTCCCCGTCGCGCTGGTGGCCGCGGCGGCCCTGTCGGCCGTGGTGGGGGTGGTCGTGGGGTTGCCGGCACTGCGCGTCAAGGGCATCTACCTCGGCATCGCGACGCTGGCCTTCGGCTTCATCGTGGAGGAGGTGTTCGCGCGCTGGGAGAGCGTGACCGGCGGCAACGCCGGTCTGCACGTCAAGGCACCCGCGATCTTCGACTGGAAGCTCGAGACCGCCACCGAGTTCTACTTCCTGTGCCTGGCCGTCACGGTGCTGTGCACGCTGGCGGTGCTGAACCTGCTGCGCTCGCCCACGGGGCGGGCATTCGTCGCGATCCGCGACAGCGAGATCTCGGCGCAGAGCATGGGCATCCACCTCGCGCGCTACAAGACGCTGTCGTTCGCGATCTCGGCGGCGATGGCCGGCCTGGGCGGCGCCCTCTACGCGCACATGATCAAGTTCCTGAGTCCGGACCAGTTCAACATCATCCAGAGCATCGACCTGCTGCTGATGGTGGTGATCGGCGGCCTGGGCTCGGTGCACGGCGCCTTCCTCGGGGCGATCTTCCTGATCAGCATGCCGCAGCTGATCAGCCAGGTGAAGGACTTCCTGCCCGCCTTCATCGGGCAGGCGCCGGGCCTGAAGGCGGTCATCTACGGCCTCGTGCTGATCGCGTTCGTGCTGTTCGAGCCGCTGGGCATCTACGGCCGCTGGCTGAAGATCCGCACCTGGTTCTCGATCTTCCCCTTCTACCGCAAGGGCATGTTCAAGCGGCAGAAGTCGTTCCAGAAGTCCGACCGGCTGAGATGAGCCACGACGTCCTCCTGTCGGCCCAGGACCTGAGCGTGCGCTTCGGGGGCGTGCTCGCGGTCAACAAGGTGAGCTTCGAAGTCAGGCGCGGCGAGGTGTTCACGCTGATCGGGCCCAACGGCGCGGGCAAGACGACGGTCTTCAACCTGATCAGCCGCATCTATACCCCCACCGGCGGCCGCATCACCTACGACGGGCGTGATCTGACCGCCGAGCCGCCGCACGCGGTGGCCGCGCTCGGCATCGCGCGCACCTTCCAGAACATCGAGCTGTTCGAGCACGCCACCGTGCTGCAGAACCTGCTGATCGGCCGCCACACGCACCGCGGCACCGGCCTGCTGGACGATCTGCTTTTCACGCCGAAGGCACGGCGCGAGGCGATCGCCGCGCGCGAGAAGGTGGAGCAGGTGATCGACTTCCTCGACCTGCAGCACCACCGCGACACGATGATCGCCGGCCTTCCATACGGCGTGCGCAAGGTGGTGGAACTCGCGCGCGCGCTGGCCAGCGAGCCCAAGCTCCTGCTGCTGGACGAGCCTTCCTCGGGCCTGAACGTCGAGGAGACCGAGGACATGGTGTTCTGGATCGACGACATCCGGCGCGAGTACGGCATCACCGTGCTGATGGTCGAGCACGACATGTCGCTCGTCAGCAAGGTCAGCGACCGCGTGCTGGCGATGAACCAGGGTGAGGTGCTGGCCCTCGGCAGCCCGGCCGAGGTGCAGGCCCACCCGGGCGTGATCGAGGCCTACCTGGGCTCGAGCGACGACCTGTCGTCGCTGCGGAGGAGCGCATGAGCGGCGCGGGCGGCGAGGAGATGCTGGTGCTGTCCAACGTCGAGAGCGCCTATGGCCCGATCCGCGCCATCCGCGGCGTCAGCCTGAAGGTGCGGCGCGGCGAGATCGCCACCGTGCTCGGCAGCAACGGTGCCGGCAAGACGACGATCCTGAAGACCATCTCCGGCATCATCGACCCGCGCCGCGGCAGCGTGCACTTCCGGGGCACCGACATCACGGCCGCCGACCCGGCGAGGATCGTGCGGATGGGGCTCGCGCACGTACCCGAGGGGCGCGAGGTGTTTCCGCTTCTGTCGGTGCGCGACAACCTGCTGATGGGCGCCTTCACGCGCAGCGACAAGGATGGCATCGCCCGCGACATCGAGCTCGCCTACGCCTACTTCCCGATCCTCCGCGAGCGCGCCCGGCAGGAGGCCGGGCTGCTGTCGGGCGGCCAGCAGCAGATGCTCGCCATCGCGCGCGCACTGGTGGCCGCGCCCGAGATGATCCTGCTCGACGAGCCTTCGCTCGGCCTGTCGCCGAAGCTGACGCGCGAGATCTTCGAGATCGTCGTGCGCATCAACCGCGAGCGCGGCACGACGATCCTGCTGGTGGAGCAGAACGCCAACATGGCGCTGAACGTCGCCGACCACGGCTACGTGCTCGAGAACGGCCGCATCGTGATGGAGGACCGCTGCGCCGTGCTGCGCGAGAAGGAGGACGTCAAGGAGTTCTACCTCGGCATGAAGGATGCCGGCGTGCGCGGCGAGCGGCGCTGGAAGAAGAAGAAGACCTGGCGCTGAGGCGCGCACGGCTGCCACCGAGGACGCCAAGGACACGACCATGTCGAACCTGTGGGACATCGCGACGCTGAAGGTCGAGAGCGGGGTGGTCGTGCCCGGCGACACCATCCCGGCCGTGTTCTGGACCGCGGTCGTCCAGCGCGACGAGCGGGTGTGGATGCGCGAGAAGAAGCTCGGCATCTGGCGCCCCTGGACGTGGCGCCAGACCGGCAGCGCGGTGCGCGAGATCGCGCACGGGTTGATGGCCCTGGGCTTCGAACCCGGCGAGCGCGCCTCCATCCTGAGCAACACCCTCGTCGAGTGGGTGCTGGCGGACCTGGCGGTGCTCAGTGCTGGCGGCGTGTCCAACGGCATCTACCCGACCGACGCGGCCAGCCAGGTGCACTACCTGTGCGAGGACAGCGCCAGCGTCATCCTGTTCGTCGAGGACGACGAGCAGCTCGACAAGGCCCTCGAGGTGCGCGAGCGGCTGCCGCGGCTGCGCCGGATCGTCGTCTTCGACATGGAGGGCCTGCACTCGCTGTGCGACGACCAGGTGATCTCGCTCGACGCTCTGCGCGAGCTCGGGCGCGCGCACCTGGCGGCGCACGGCGGCGCGCTCGAGGCGCGCTGGCGGGCGATCGATCCCGAGTCGCTGGCGATCCTGGTCTACACCTCCGGCACCACCGGCAAGCCCAAGGGCGCGATGCACAGCCACCGCACGCTGGTCACTGCCATGCACGGCTACCAGCTGACCACGGCGCAATACGAGAGCGACGAGCGCATGGCCTTCCTGCCGCTGTGCCACATCGCCGAGCGGATGGGCGGCGAGTACTTCGCCCTCTACACCGGAGCCAAGCTGAACTTCGTCGAGAACCCCGACACCGTGCCCGAGAACGTGCGCGAGATCGCGCCGACCGTGGCGGTGGCGGTGCCCCGCGTGTGGGAGAAGTTCTACTCGGCGGTCACGATCGCGGTGAAGGAGGCGGGCAGGCTGCAGCAGGCCGCCTACCTGTGGGCCATCGGTGTCGGCACGAAGGTCGCCGACCTCGTGCTCGCCGGCCGGCCGGTGCCGGGGCTGCTGAAGGCGCAGTTCCGCCTGGCGCGCTGGCTGGTGCTGGACAACGTCCGCAAGATGATCGGCATCCACCGGGCACGGTTCTGCGTCACCGGCGCGGCGCCGATCTCGCCCGACCTGGTGCGCTGGTACTGTGCCCTCGGCGTGCCGATGTTCGAGGTCTGGGGCATGACCGAGACGGCCGGGATCAGCACCTACATGCCGAGCGCCATCCGCCCCGGCTCGATCGGCATCGCCGCGCCCTGGAACGAGGTGCGCATCGACCCGGCCACCGGCGAGATCCTGGTGCGCGGACCCAACGTCTTCATCGGCTACCTCAACCTGCCCGACAAGACGGCCGAGACGATCGACGCCGAGGGCTGGCTGCACACCGGCGACGTCGGCACGGTCGACGCCGACGGCTACTTCAAGATCACCGACCGGATGAAGGACATCATCATCACGGCGGGCGGCAAGAACGTCACGCCCAGCGAGTGGGAGAACGAGCTGAAGTTCAGCCCCTACGTCACCGACGCGGTGGTCATCGGCGACAAGCGGCCCTACCTGACGGCGCTGATCATGATCGACCAGGAGAACGTCGAGAAGTTCGCCCAGGACCACGACGTCCCGTTCAGCAATTACGCCAGCTTGACACGCGCGCCCGAGGTGCGAGCATTGGTCCAGGGCGAAATCGACAAGGTGAACGCAAAGTTCGCGCGTGTCGAGCAGATCAAGAAGTTCCACCTCCTCGAGACCCAGCTCACCGCCGAGGACGAGGAACTGACGCCGACGATGAAGCTCAAGCGCAAGCTCGTGCAGCAGAAGTACGCGCCGCAGATCGAGGCGATGTACACCGGCTGAGCACGGGCACCCCCACCATGACCGCGAAGGAGACATTGCGATGAAGACCCGCCGCCTGATCGCCGCAGCGCTGCTGTCGGCCGGTGCAACCCTGGCCTGGGCCCAGCAGGGCGTGAGCAAGACGGAGATCGTGATCGGCTCGATCCAGGATCTGTCCGGTCCCATCGCCGGCTTCGGCAAGCAGGCGCGCAACGGCATGCAACTGCGCATCGACGAGCTCAACGAACAGGGCACCATCCACGGGCGCAAGCTCAAGCTGCTGGTGGAGGACTCGGCCTACGACCCGCGCAAGGCGGTGCTGGCAGCGCAGAAGCTCGTCAACCAGGACAAGATCTTCGCGATGGTCCAGCACCTGGGCACGGCACAGAACAACGCGGCGCTGCCCGTGCAGCTGGAGAAGAACGTCATCAACTGGTTCCCGCTGACGTCCAGCCGCGACATGTTCGACCCCTACCACCGGCTGAAGTTCGCGTTCGCAGCCAGCTACTTCGACCAGATGCGCGTTGCCGTGCCCCGCCTGATGAAGGAGAAGGGCGCCAAGAAGCCCTGCACCATCTATCAGGACGATGACTTCGGGCTCGAGGTGATGCGCGGCGCCGAGGCGGGCCTGAAGACGATGAACATGGAGTTCGCCGAGAAGACGAGCTACAAGCGCGGCGCAACCGACTTCAGCTCTCAGGTGGCGCGGATGAAGGCCGCCGGCTGCGATTTCGTCGTCATGGGCACGATCATCCGCGAGACCATCGGCACGATCGCCGAGTCGCGCAAGACGGGCTTCACCCCCACCTTCCTCGGCAGCAACGCCGCCTACACCGACCTGATCCACCGCCTCGGCGGCAAGGCGATGGACGGCTTCTACGCGACGATGACGGTGCAGAACCCGTACCTCGACGAAGCCAACAACCAGCTCCGCTTCTGGGCCAACAAGTACAAGACCAAGTACGGCGAGGACCCGACCGTGTTCTCGGTGTATGGCTACACGGCGATCGACGCGTTCATCCAGGTCGCCCAGCGCGCGGGCCCGAACCTCACCGTCGACAGCTTCGTAAAGGCCGCAGAGGCGCACCAGTTCCCGCAGGACATCTTCGGCAGCCCCGTGTCCCGCTTCGGGCCCAAGGTCCGCCAGGGCAGCGACGTCGCGCGCCTGTCGCAGCTGCAGGACGCGCGCTGGAAGGTGGTCTCCGACTACTTCAAGTGAGCCGCTGAGCCGGCCGGCCGGGTCCACGGGCCCCGGCCGGCCGCGCCGTGATAATCCGGCGCATGAGTCCAGGCTTGGAGTGGCTGGAGGTCGAGTCGCTCGACCTCGAGGGGCAGGGCGTCGCGCACCGCCTGCCGGCGGAACCGCCGGCCGGGCAGGCCAGCCCCAACCCCGGCAAGGTGGTCTTCATCGAGGGTGCCTTGCCCGGGGAGCGCGTGCAGGTCAGCATCGCGCGCCGCAAGAACCAGTGGGAGGCGGGCCAGGTGTCCGCCATTTCCCGCGAGAGCGCGCAACGCGTGCACCCGCGCTGCGCGCACTTCGGCCTGCACGCCGGGGCCTGCGGCGGCTGCAAGATGCAGCACCTCCACCCGGCGGCGCAGGTGGCCGTCAAGCAGCGCGCGCTGGAAGACGGCCTCTGGCACCTGGGCAAGGTGCGTCCGGAGCAGATGCTGCCGCCGATCCACGGCCCGGCCTGGGGCTACCGCGAACGCGCGCGCCTGTCGGTCCGGCACGTGGAGCGGAAGGGCACGGTGCTCGTGGGCTTCCACGAGCGCAAGTCGCGCTACGTGGCCGACATGCGGGAGTGCCCGGTGCTGCCGGCGAAGGTCAGTGCGCTGCTCGTGCCGCTGCGGGAACTGATCGGCGGCCTGCATGCGCGCGATCGCCTGCCGCAGATCGAGCTGGCGGCGGGCGAGGGGACGACGGCGCTCGTGCTGCGGCATCTCGAGCCGCTGGATGGGCACGATCTGGATCGCATCGCGGCCTTCGGGCGGGCCAATGGCGTCCAGTGGTGGCTGCAGCCGGCCGGGCCCGACACCGTGCATCCCCTCGATCCGGCCGACGCGGAGCTCCGGTACCGGCTGCCCGAGTTCGGCATCACGATGCCGTTCAGGCCGACCGACTTCACCCAGGTCAATCCGCACGTCAACCGGGTGCTGGTGGAGCGTGCCGTGCGCATGCTGGATCCCCAGCCGGGCGAGGACGTCATCGACTGGTTCTGCGGCCTGGGCAACTTCACGCTGCCGCTGGCGACGCGGGCGGCCCGCGTGCTCGGCATCGAGGGCAGCGCCGCCCTCGTGGCGCGCGCCCGCGACAACGCCATCGCCAACGGCCTGGGCGGACGTGCCGACTTCCAGGTCCGCAACCTGTTCGAGCTGTCGGCGCCCGACCTGCGCTCGCTGCCCACGGCCGCGCGCTGGCTGATCGACCCGCCGCGCGAGGGCGCCTTCGCCCTGGCCAGGGCGGCGGCCGACCTGGTGGCTGCCGGCGACTGGACGGCACCGCACCGCATCGTCTACGTCAGCTGCAACCCGGCCACGCTGGCGCGCGACGCCGGCCTGCTGGTGCACCAGGCGGGCTACCGCTGCACGCTGGCCGGGGTCGTGAACATGTTCCCGCACACGGCGCACGTCGAGTCGATGGCGGTGTTCGAGCAATGAAAACGGGGCCCTGAAGGGCCCCGTCGCTCGTCCGGCCGATTGGCCGCGGCGCAGTCAGTCGCTGCTGCTGCCGCCGATGCCGAAGAGCGCCAGCAGGCTCTGGAAGATGTTGTACAGGCTCAGGTACACGCCGAGCGTCGCGGTGATGTAGTTCGTCTCCTCGCCCTCGCGCACGCGCTTGAGGTCGTAGAGGATGAAGAACGAGAAGATCCCGATGATCAACACCGCGAGCGTGATCATCAGCGCCGCGCTCTGGATGAAGAAGTTCGCGATGCCGGCCACCAGCACCAGAATGGCACCGATGGTCATGAACTTCGCCATGCTCGACAGGTCGCGCTTGACCAGCGTCGACAGCGTCGCCATGCCCAGGAACACCGCGCCGGTGCCTGCGAAGGCCATCATCACGAGGCTGGCACCGTTACCCATGCCCAGCACGATGGCCAGCATCCGGGACAGCATCAGGCCCATGAAGAACGTGAAGCCCAGCAGGATCGGGACGCCTGCAGCCGAGTTCTTGTTCTTCTCGATGGCGAACATGAAGCCGAACGCGCCGACCAGGAAGACGACGAGGCCGATCCCCGGCGACAGGATCTTGTTGATCCCGAGCGCCATGCCGAGCCAGGCGCCCAGCACCGTGGGCACCATCGTCAGCGCGAGCAGCCAATACGTGTTGCGCAGGACGCGGTTGCGCTCGGCGGCGGTGGCGGCACCGTAGCCGGACATCGGGTAGCTTTGCATGCCTTGTTCCATGTGACCTCCGACGGGATGGACTCCCACCTATGGATTCAGGCCCGCATTCTAGGTTCCCGACCAGCGCGTTCGGATGACCCCACCGCCAATGGCGTGATGCGCTCGGCGGCGCTATCGTTTCCACCATGGAGCACAAACCCTATCTGACGATCGAGGACGCGGCGCGCATCGGCGCCGCGGCGGTGGCGGAAGCCCGTTCCCACGGCTGGGCGGTCACGATCGCCGTCGTCGACGACGGCGGCCAGCTGCTGTGGCTGCAGCGCCTGGACGGCGCCGCGCCGATTTCCGCGCACATCGCGCCCGCCAAGGCCCGGACGGCCGCGCTCGGCCGGCGCGAGAGCAAGGTATACGAGGACATGATCAACCAGGGCCGTGTGTCCTTCCTCAGCGCCCCGGTGCTGGAGGGCATGCTGGAGGGCGGCTTGCCGATCCTGGCCGGCGCGCACTGCGTCGGGGCGGTCGGGGTCAGCGGCGTCAAGTCGGCCGAGGATGCCCAGGTCGCCCGCGCCGGGATCGCGGCCCTGGCGGGCTGAGCGTCGCGCCGGGCGCCCACGAGGTGCCGCGGCGTGGCGTTGGGGCGCCGGAACCGGCCCGGCCGCAGCGCCGACCCGGGCCTTCCGGGCCGGATCAGCGCCGCAGCAGCAGCAGGCAGCCGCCGACGATCAGTGCCGCCGAGGCCAGCGTGGCTGCCGACGGCACTTCGCCGAACAGCGCGTACCCGAGCAGTCCGGCCCACAACAGCCCGGTGTACTCCATCGGCGCGACGCGGCTCGCCTCGAGGTGACGGAAGGCCCAGGTGATGGCCAGCAGCCCCACCGTGGCCAGCAGGCCGGTCAGCGCGATGGCCGGCAGGTCGCCCGGGGTCACCGGCGCCCACAGCCAGGCAGCCGGCGCCGCCAGCAGCGCGGTAGGCAGCAGGTTCTGCAGCAGCAGGATCGTCCACAGCGAGTCGCGCTGCGCCTGCACGCGCGCCAGCACCATCACGCCGGAGAAGGACACCGCCGCGAACGCAGCCGCCAGCAGGCCCTCCAGGCGCGGATTGCCGGCCTTCTGCAGCTCGGGCCACAGCGCCACACCGGCCCCGGCCAGGCCGAGGGCGAGCGCGATCCAGATCCAGCGCGTCGGCCGCTCCCCGAGCAGGAGCATTGCCAGCAGCGAGATGAAGATCGGCGCCGTGTAGCTCATCGCCACCGCCTGGGCCAGCGGCAGCAGCGTCAGGGCGTGGAAGTAGCTGGTCAGCGACAGCAACAGCAAAACGCAGCGCAGGGCGTGCAGCCGCCACTGGTCGCGCGCGGGCATCGGGCTGCGCACCCAGGCCCAGATCGCCAGCGCGAAGACCGACCCGGCGACGAAGCGGAAGAAAGTCAGCTGGACAGCGCCGTAGCGCGGCGCGAGCGACTTTATCGTCGCATCCATCGAGACGAAGGCGGCGGCGGCCAGCGCGGCGGCGAGCAGCGGCAGCAGGGCGCCGCCGCGGGCAGGCGCGGAGGTCATGGCCCGAGTCTAGGGGTCGCGGGCCGCCGTGGCCGGCGGTGCCTATAATTTCGCGGTTTATCCCGCCACGCGCTGCGCCCACGAGCCTCCGGATTCGGATTCCCCTCGGACCCACCTCCACGCGGTGCCCTCGCAGGCGCGGCGGCCCCGGATGGTGGCGACGGGTGCGCGATGCTCCGGAGCCTTCCTTGCAGCCCAATTCCCAGCCTGCCGCCCCGACCGCGGCGACCCTGATCCCCGAACGCCCGCCGGCCCTTCTGGCGCTGGCAGACGGCACGCACTTCGTCGGCGCCTCGATCGGGGCGCCCGGCCGCACCGTCGGCGAGGTGGTGTTCAACACGGCGCTCACCGGCTACCAGGAGATCCTGACCGACTCGAGCTACTGCCGGCAGATCGTCACGCTGACCTACCCGCACATCGGCAACGTCGGCGTCAACGAGGAGGACGTCGAGGCCTCACGCGTGCACGCCGCGGGGCTCGTGATCAAGGACCTGCCGCCGCGCGTGTCGAACTTCCGCGCCACCGCCACCCTCGCACAGTACCTCGAGCGGGAGGGCACGGTGGCCATTGCCGACATCGACACCCGGCGCCTGACGCGGGTGTTGCGCAGCACCGGTGCGCAGAACGGCAGCATCACCGCCTACCCGCCGGGCACGCGGGTCACGCCCGCCCATGTCGACGAGGCCGTCGCGGCGGCGCGCGCCGCCCCGTCGATGGCCGGCCTCGACCTCGCGCGGGTCGTGAGCACTCGCGAGGCCTACGAGTGGACCGAGACCGAGTGGGCGCTCGGCCGCGGCCACGGCAGCCTCGCGGCCCCGAGGCACCACGTCGTCGCCTACGACTTCGGCGTCAAGCGCAACATCCTTCGGATGCTGGCCAGCCGCGGCTGCCGCGTCACCGTGGTGCCGGCGCAGACCCCGGCGGCCGAGGTGCGCAGGCTGCGACCCGACGGCGTCTTCCTGAGCAACGGCCCGGGTGACCCAGAGCCCTGCAGCTACGCGATCGAGGCCGCGCGGGAGATCATCGCCGGCGGCACGCCCACCTTCGGCATCTGCCTCGGCCACCAGATCATGGCCCTCGCATCGGGTGCAAGGACCTTCAAGATGAAGTTCGGCCACCACGGCGCCAACCACCCGGTGAAGGACCTCGACAGCGGCCGCGTCAGCATCACCAGCCAGAACCACGGCTTCGCGGTGGACGACAAGACGCTCGGCACGAACCTGCGTGCCACCCACGTGAGCCTGTTCGACGGCACGCTCCAGGGGCTGGCCCGCACCGACAGGCCGGCGTTCTGCTTCCAGGGCCACCCCGAGGCGAGCCCCGGCCCGCACGACATCGGCTACCTGTTCGACCGTTTCGTTGCGCTGATGGAGGGGCGCTGACATGGCCAAGCGCAGCGACATCCACACCGTCCTGATCATCGGCGCCGGCCCGATCGTCATCGGCCAGGCCTGCGAGTTCGACTACTCGGGCGCCCAGGCCTGCAAGGCGCTGCGCGAGGAAGGCTACCGTGTCGTCCTCGTCAACAGCAACCCGGCGACGATCATGACGGACCCGGAGATGGCCGATGCGACCTACATCGAGCCCATCACCTGGCAGGTGGTCGAGCGGATCATCGCCAAGGAGCGGCTGAACTGCCCCGGGGGAATGGCGATCCTGCCCACGATGGGCGGACAGACGGCGCTGAACTGCGCGCTGGACCTGCACCGCCATGGTGTGCTCGACCGGTACGGCGTCGAGATGATCGGCGCCAACGAGAAGGCCATCGAGAAGGCCGAGGACCGGCTGAAGTTCAAGGAAGCGATGACTTCCATCGGACTCGACTCGGCCAAGAGTGGCATCGCCCACAGCTGGGAGGAGGCCCAGGCGGTCCAGAAGCGGATCCAGTCCGAGATCGGCGGCACCGGGTTCCCTATGGTGATCCGTCCCAGCTTCACGCTCGGCGGCACCGGCGGCGGCATCGCCTACAACCCCGAGGAGTTCGAGACGATCTGCAAGCGCGGCCTGGACCTCAGCCCGACGCGCGAACTGCTGATCGAGGAGAGCCTGATCGGCTGGAAGGAATTCGAGATGGAGGTGGTCCGCGACCGCGCGGACAACTGCATCATCGTGTGCTCGATCGAGAACCTCGACCCGATGGGCATCCACACCGGCGATTCCATCACGGTGGCCCCGGCGCAGACGCTGACCGACAAGGAGTACCAGCTGATGCGCAACGCGTCGATCGCGATCCTGCGCGAGATCGGCGTCGACACCGGCGGCAGCAACGTGCAGTTCGCGATCGACCCGCGTTCGGGCCGCATGATCGTCATCGAGATGAACCCGCGCGTCAGCCGCAGCTCCGCGCTGGCGTCCAAGGCCACCGGTTTCCCGATCGCCAAGGTGGCGGCCAAGCTCGCCGTCGGCTACACGCTCGACGAGCTCCGCAACGACATCACCGGCGGCGCCACGCCGGCCAGCTTCGAGCCGTCGATCGACTACGTCGTCACCAAGATCCCGCGCTTCGCGTTCGAGAAGTTCCCCGCCGCCGACCCGCACCTGACGACGCAGATGAAGAGCGTGGGCGAGGTGATGGCCATCGGGCGAACCTTCCAGGAGAGCTTCCAGAAGGCGCTGCGCGGCCTGGAGACGGGCATCAGCGGCCTGGACGAGCGCAGCACCGAGCGCGACGAGATCGTCGACGAGATCGGCAACGCCGGGCCCGAGCGCATCCTGTACGTGGGCGACGCGTTCCGGATCGGCATGTCGCTCGACGAGGTCTTCGACGAGACGGCCATCGACCCCTGGTTTCTCGCGCAGATCGAGGAGCTGGTCGGCATCGAGGCGCAGCTGCGGCGGCGCACGCTGGAGAGCCTGGGCGCCGCGGAGCTGCGCTGGCTCAAGCGCAAGGGCTTCTCCGACAAGCGACTCGCGGCCCTGCTGCGGACGCACCAGCATGCGGTGCGAGCGGCCCGGCACGCGCTGGGCGTGCGGCCGGTGTACAAGCGGGTCGACACCTGCGCCGCCGAGTTTGCGACGCAGACCGCCTACATGTACTCCACCTACGACGAGGAGTGCGAGGCCGAGCCCTCGGCGCGGCGCAAGATCATGGTGCTCGGCGGCGGACCCAACCGCATCGGCCAGGGCATCGAGTTCGACTACTGCTGCGTGCACGCCGCGCTGGCAATGCGGGAAGACGGGTTCGAGACCATCATGGTCAACTGCAACCCAGAGACGGTGTCGACCGACTACGACACGAGCGACCGCCTCTACTTCGAGCCGGTGACGCTGGAGGACGTGCTCGAGATCGTCGCCAAGGAGAAGCCCGAGGGGGTCATCGTCCAGTACGGCGGGCAGACGCCGCTGAAGCTTGCGCTCGACCTCGAGCGCGCCGGCGTGCCGATCATCGGCACCAGCCCCGACAGCATCGACATCGCCGAGGACCGCGAGCGCTTCCAGAAGCTGCTGCACGAGCTCGGCCTGCGTCAGCCGCCCAACCGCACCGCGCGCACCGAGGAGCAGGCGCTGGCGCTGGCGCACGAGATCGGCTACCCGCTCGTCGTGCGCCCGAGCTACGTGCTCGGCGGCCGCGCGATGGAGATCGTGCACGGCGACCGCGACCTCGAGCGCTACATGCGCGAGGCCGTGCGCGTCAGCGAGAAGAGCCCGGTGCTGCTCGACCGCTTCCTCGACGACGCGATCGAGGTCGACGTCGACGCGCTGAGCGACGGCGTCGAGGTGATGATCGGCGGCATCATGGAGCACGTCGAGGCGGCCGGCATCCACAGCGGCGACTCGGCCTGCTCGCTGCCGCCGTACTCTCTGCCGGCGCCGCTGCAGGACGAGATGCGGCGTCAGGCCACGGCGATGGCGCGGGCGTTGAAGGTCGTCGGCCTGATGAACGTGCAGTTCGCGATCCAGGGTGAGGGCGCCGACGCCGTCGTCTACGTGCTCGAGGTGAACCCGCGCGCCAGCCGCACCGTGCCCTACGTCAGCAAGGCCACGGGCCAGCAGCTGGCCAAGATCGCCGCGCGCTGCATGGCCGGGCGCCGGCTCGCCGACCAGGTCGGCCGCGCCGGCCAGCGGCCGCGCGAGATCGTGCCGCCCTACTTCAGCATCAAGGAGGCGGTGTTCCCGTTCAACAAGTTCCCGGGCGTGGACCCGATCCTCGGGCCCGAGATGCGCAGCACCGGCGAGGTGATGGGCGTCGGCGCCAGTTTCGGCGAGGCGATGTTCAAGAGCCAGCTCGGCGCCGGCTCGCGCCTGCCCGAGAAGGGCACGGTGGTCATCACGGTCAAGGACGGCGACAAGGACCGCGCGGTCAAGGTCGCGAGCGAGCTGGTCGACCTCGGCTTCGGCGTCGTCGCCACCCGGGGCACGGCGGCCGCGATCGCGGCCGCAGGCATCCCGGTGCGGGTGGTCAACAAGGTCAAGGACGGCCGCCCGCACATCGCCGACATGGTCAAGGCGGGCGAGATCCAGCTCGTGCTGACCACGGTCGACGAGACGCGGCAGGCCATCGCCGACAGCCGCTACATCCGCACCGCGGCGCTGGCCAACCGGGTTGCCTACTACACGACGATGGCCGGCAGCGAAGCCGCCACCGAGGCGCTGAAGCACCAGCTCGACGACGGCAACGAGCTGCGTGTGGTCTCTTTGCAGGAACTGCACGCGGAACTGCACTAGACTTCCACTGTCCGTCTCCGCCGCAGTCCGCCCGCCAGCCCCGGGCCCTGCGGCGGATTCACTTCTGCCTGTTCCCGGATGCCATGTCCACGATCCCGCTCACGCGCCGCGGCGCCGAAAAGCTCAAGGCCGAGTTGCACCGACTGAAGACGGTGGAGCGGCACGCGGTGATCCAGGCCATCGCCGAGGCCCGCGCCCAGGGCGACCTGTCCGAGAACGCCGAGTACGACGCGGCCAAGGACAAGCAAGGCTTCATCGAGGGCCGCATCAAGGAACTCGAGGGCAAGCTGGCGGCAGCCAAGGTCATCGACCCGTCGGAGCTCGACGCCGGCGGCCGCGTCGTCTTCGGCGCCACGGTCGACCTCGAGGAGGATGCCACTGGCCAGCAGGTCACCTACCAGATCGTCGGTGACGACGAGGCCGACCTGAAGCACGGCCTGATCTCGATCTCCAGCCCGATCGCCCGCGCGCTGATCGGCAAGCATGCCGGCGACACGGCCGAGGTGCAGGCGCCCGGCGGGGTCCGGCACTGGGAGATCATCGACGTCCGCTACGTCTGAACGGATGCGCCGCGAGGCCGATGACCGTCGAGTTCTGGCGTCGCCTGCTGCCGGGCCTGTGGGCCGGGTGGCTGCTGTGCGTGGCACTGCTGGCCACGCCGGCCGCCTTCGCGCTGCTGCCGCAGGCCGAGGCCGGGCGCCTGGCGTCCCGGATGCTGGCGCAGGAGGCCTGGACGAGCCTCGCGCTTGGCGTGCTGCTGCTGGTGCTCGAGCGCGTCGCGGCCCGGCGTGCCGCCGCGGCCGGAGCCGGGTCGCAGTTCTCGACCGGCATGATGCTGGCCGCCGCTGCGCTCTTCTGCACGGTGGCGGGCCACTTCGGAGTGCAGCCGCTGATGCAGGCCGCCCGCAGCGGGCAGGGCGTGCTGGGCTTCGGCCAGCTGCACGCCGTGAGCGTGGCGTTCTACGGCGTGAAGCTGCTGGCGGTGCTGGCGCTTACGGTACGCGCCGCGCGCGCACCAGGCGTCCCGGGCGCCGCGGTCAGCCGCCCGCCTTCTTCTTGACGCCCGTGCGCGCGGCGTGGGCGCGCACCTTGGCGCGCTTGACCAGTCCGCCGGCCGTGAGCCGCTCGTTGCCGAGCACGCGCACGCGCTCGACCGTGGCGCGGTGGTTGCCGCTGCGCGAGAAGCGCACGACCTTGACGACCCGCGCGCCGGCCTGCCGCGCGTCGCGCGGGATCTCCGCGGCGGGCGGCGGCGGGCGCCACAGCACCAGCAGCTTGCCGATGTGCTGCACCGGTGCGGCGCCGAGCGCGTCGGCCAGGCCGGCGAGCATCTGCTCGCGCGTGGTCCGGTCGTCGACCAGCGCACGCACCTTCACGAGGCCGTGCGCCTTGAGCGCCGCGTCGACCTCGCGCACCACCGCCGGCGTCAGGCCGTCGGAGCCGATCATCGCCACGGGGTCGAGGTGGTGCGCCCGCGCACGGTGCTCCCTGCGCTCGGCTGCCGTCAGAACCAACGCCTTCATCGCGGGTATTATGGGTCGGGCATGAAGGTGCGCAGCAGGAAGGTCGACAAGGCGTGGTACCGCGACCACGTGACCGATCCCTATGTGAGGCAGGCGCAGCGCGAGGGCTACCGTTCGCGCGCCGCCTACAAGCTCAAGGAGATCGACGAGTCGCTCGGCCTGGTCCGCCCCGGTCAGGTCATCGTCGACCTCGGGGCCGCTCCCGGGGCCTGGAGCCAGTACCTGCGCCGCCGCCTGGCGCCGCAGGGCGCGGCCGCGGGGGCGCTGCCGGGCACGATCGTCGCGCTGGACATGCTCGACTTCGAGCCCGTGGAGGGCGTCACCTTCCTCCAGGGCGACTTCCGCGACGACGCCGTGCTGGCGCAGCTCGATGCGCTGCTCGGGGGGCGGGCGGTGGACCTGGTCGTCTCCGACATGGCGCCCAACCTGTCGGGCATCGGGCCGGCCGACGCCGCGCGGATGGCGGACCTGGTGGAACTGGCGGTCGAGTTCGCGGTGAACCACCTCAAGCCCGACGGTGCGCTCGTCTGCAAGTCGTTCCACGGCAGCGGCTACAGCCAGCAGGTTCGCCTGTTCAAGGACCGCTTCCGGGTCGTGAAGCCGTTCAAGCCGAAGGCCTCGCGCGAGCGGTCGGCCGAAACCTTTCTGGTCGGCATCGGTCCAAAGGCGATGGCGTCCGGCGCCTGAGAAAGTCGGACCGGGGGGCGAAGCGGTTCGCGGGAGGGGCAGCCGTCCGGGCGTTGGCGTGCGAAGTCCGGCACGCATTGGCCGACGCGGCGGCGGGTCTTGCTTACGCGGGCCGAGGGCTTGTCGGCACTAGAATGAACCCCAACTCCGGTCCATGTGGCTCGGCCATCCCGCCGAGGCAGATGCGTCCGGATCGAAGGAGCGGTGGTGAACAATCAGTGGTTTTCGAAGGTCGCTGTCTGGCTGGTGATCGCCCTCGTGCTGTTCACCGTCTTCAAGCAGTTCGACCGCGGAACCGTCCAGGGCCAGCAGGTCGCCTACTCGGACTTCCTGGAAGAAGTGCGCAACAAGCGCATCAAGTCGGTGACGCTTCAGGAGAACCCCGGCGGCGGCACCGAGATCCAGGCCCTCACGACCGACGACAAGCGGCTGCGCTCGACGGCCACCATTCTCGATCGCGGCCTGGTCGGTGACCTGATCGCCAACAACGTCAAGTTCGACGTCCGGCCCCGCGAGGAGCCCAGCCTGCTGATGAGCCTGCTCGTCAGCTGGGGCCCGATGCTGCTGCTGATCGGCGTGTGGATCTACTTCATGCGCCAGATGCAGGGCGGCGGCAAGGGCGGTGCCTTCAGCTTCGGCAAGAGCAAGGCGCGCATGCTCGACGAGAGCAACAACACCACCACCTTCGCCGACGTCGCCGGGTGCGACGAGGCCAAGGAGGAGGTCAAGGAACTCGTCGACTTCCTGAAGGACCCGCAGAAGTTCCAGAAGCTCGGCGGCCGGATCCCGCGCGGAGTGCTGCTGGTCGGCCCGCCCGGCACCGGCAAGACGCTGCTGGCCAAGGCCATCGCCGGCGAGGCCAAGGTGCCGTTCTTCAGCATTTCGGGCTCGGACTTCGTCGAGATGTTCGTCGGCGTCGGCGCGGCGCGCGTGCGCGACATGTTCGAGCAGGCCAAGAAGAGCGCTCCCTGCATCATCTTCATCGACGAGATCGACGCCGTCGGTCGTCACCGCGGCGCTGGCCTGGGCGGCGGCAACGACGAGCGCGAGCAGACGCTGAACCAGATGCTCGTGGAGATGGACGGCTTCGAGACCAACCTGGGCGTCATCGTGATGGCCGCCACCAACCGGCCCGACATCCTCGACCCCGCGCTGCTGCGCCCCGGCCGCTTCGACCGCCAGGTTTACGTGACGCTGCCCGACGTGCGCGGCCGCGAGCAGATCCTCAACGTGCACATGCGCAAGGTGCCCACCGGGCAGGACGTCAAGCCCGACATCCTGGCGCGCGGCACGCCCGGCTTCAGCGGCGCGGACCTGGCCAACCTGGTCAACGAAGCGGCGCTGTTCGCTGCCCGGCGCAACGCCCGCGTCGTCGAGATGGTCGACTTCGAGAAGGCCAAGGACAAGATCCTGATGGGCCCCGAGCGCAAGAGCATGGTCATGCCCGAGGAGGAGCGCCGCAACACGGCCTATCACGAGGCGGGTCATGCGCTGGTGGCGCGGCTGCTGCCCAAGACCGACCCGGTGCACAAGGTGACGGTCATCCCGCGCGGGCGGGCGCTCGGCGTGACGATGCAGCTGCCCGAAGGCGACCGCTACAGCATGGACAAGGAGCGCATGCTGTCGACGATCTCGGTGCTCTTCGGCGGACGCATCGCCGAGGAGGTGTTCATGAACCAGATGACCACCGGCGCCAGCAACGACTTCGAGCGCGCCACCCACCTGGCGCGCGACATGGTGATGCGCTACGGCATGAGCGACGAGCTCGGGCCGATGGTCTACGCCGAGAACGAGGGCGAGGTCTTCCTCGGGCGCAGCATCACCAAGCAGGTGAACATGTCCGAGGCGACGATGCAGAAGGTCGACCGCGAGGTGCGCCGCATCATCGACGAGCAGTACGGGGTGGCCCGGCGCCTGATCGAAGGCCACAAGGACAAGATGCACACGATGGCGCAGGCCCTGCTCGAGTGGGAGACCATCGACGGCGAGCAGATCGACGACATCATGTCCGGCAAGCCGCCGCGTCCGCCCAAGGACTGGACGCCGTCGGGCAACCGGTCCAACCCGCCGACACCGCCCGTCGGCACCGACGGCGCCCCCGCCACGGCCTGAGGCCGCTCACCGTGCACTCCGATCGCGGCGGGGCTTCGGCCCCGCCGCGCGCTTGAGGCGCCATGTTCTGGCAGCTCGCCCGTTCCCGCCTCGACCTGCGCACGCCGCGCGTGATGGGCATCGTCAACTGCACGCCCGATTCGTTCTCGGGCGGCAGCGGCTCGTCCTCGGACGCCGTCGCGCTCTGCGAAGCGCACGTGGCCGCCGGGGCCGACCTGCTCGACCTGGGGGCCGAGTCGACTCGACCCGGCGCCCCGCCCGTGGACGAGGCCGACCAATGGCGCCGCCTGGAGCCGGTGCTGCGCGCGGCGCTCGCGCTCGGGCGCCCGGTGTCGGTGGACACGAGCGAGCCGGGCGTGATGCAGCGCGCCCTGGAGCTGGGCGCCGATGCGGTCAACGACGTCCGCGCGTTGCGCCGTCCGGGGGCGCTGGCGGTGCTGGCCAGGCATGGCGCGGCAGGCGTCTGCCTGATGCACATGCGGGGCGAGCCCGCGACGATGCAGCAGCAGGCACGCTACGGCGACGTGGTCGCCGACGTGCGCGACTTCCTCGCGGCTCGGATGGCCGAGGCGGTGGCGGCGGGGATCGCCCCCGAGCGCATCGTGCTGGACCCCGGCATCGGCTTTGCCAAGGCGGCCGATCACAGCCTGGCGCTGCTGGCACGCCAGGCCGAACTGGCCGCGCTCGGCCGGCCGCTGCTGGTGGGATGGTCGCGCAAGAGTGCGCTCGGCGCGGTCACCGGACGTGCGGTGCGCGAGCGCCTGGCCGCCAGCGTGGCCGCCGCCGTCCTGGCCGTCGACCGGGGAGCAGCCATCGTCCGGGTGCACGACGTGGCGGCCACGGTCGATGCGCTGCGGGTGTGGCGAGCGGCGACTTCTCCTCGCCCCGGAGGGCCGCAGGATGCCGGCGGTGCCGCGCCCGGGGAGACAATCCCGGTCTGAACGACGACTCCGCGCCGCCCCGGCGCGGCAACGCGCGGGCAACAGACGATGAGAAGACGATACTTCGGCACCGACGGCATACGCGGCACCGTCGGGCAGGCGCCGATCACGCCGGACTTCATGCTGCGGCTCGGTCATGCCGTCGGCCGGGTGCTGCGCCGCGAGGGCGAGCGTCCGTCGGTGCTGATCGGCAAGGACACCCGGATCTCCGGCTACATGCTGGAGTCGGCGCTCGAGGCCGGCTTTGCCTCGGCCGGCGTCGATGTGCTGCTGTCAGGGCCGCTGCCCACCCCGGGCGTGGCCTACCTGACCCGGGCGCTGCGGCTCGACCTTGGCGTGGTCATCAGCGCGTCGCACAACCCCTATCCCGACAACGGGGTCAAGTTCTTCTCGGCGCGCGGCGAGAAGCTGCCCGACGACTGGGAGCTCGCGGTGGAGGCCGCCCTCGACGAGCCACCGCAATGGCGCGACGCCGCGGGGCTCGGGCGGGCGCGGCGCCTGGAAGACGCCGTCGGCCGCTACGTCGAGTTCTGCAAGGGCACCGTGCCGCACACGTTGTCGCTGCGCGGCATGAAGCTGGTGGTCGATGCGGCGCACGGCGCGGCCTACCACGTGGCGCCCGACGTCTTCCACGAGCTCGGCGCCACCGTCGTGCGCATCGGCTGCGCGCCGGACGGCTTCAACATCAACGACGGCTGCGGCGCCACCGCGCCGGCGGCGCTCGTGGCCGCGGTGGCCGAGCACCGCGCCGACTACGGCATCGCCCTGGACGGCGACGCCGACCGGCTGCAGATGGTCGATGCCCAGGGGCGGCTCTTCAACGGCGACGAACTGCTGTACGTGATGGCGGCTGACCGCCTGGCGCAGCGACATGCCGTTGAGGGCGTCGTCGGCACGCTGATGACCAACATGGCCGTCGAGCTCGCGCTGCGGCGCCTGGGGGTCGGGCTGGTCCGCGCCCGGGTCGGCGACCGCTACGTGCTCGAGGAGTTGCTGGCCCGCGGCTGGCAGCTCGGCGGCGAGAGTTCCGGCCACCTGCTGGCGCTGGACCGGCACACCACCGGCGACGGGATCGTCAGCGCGCTGCAGATCATGCAGGCCGTGGCGCGCCAGAAACGGCCGCTGGCGGCGCTACTGGAGGGCGTCGACCTGTTCCCGCAGGCCATGATCAACGTGCGCCTGCGCGAGGGCGGCGACTGGCAGCGCAACGCGGTGCTGGAGCGTGCCCGGGCCGACGTCGAGCGCGAGCTCGGAGCCCACGGCCGCGTGCTGATCCGACCTTCGGGCACCGAGCCGGTGCTGCGCGTGATGGTCGAGGCGCAGGACGGCGCGCTCGGCAGGCGCTGCGCGGAGCGGCTGGCCGCCGCCGCGCAGGGCTGATCTCGGAACGACGACGCCGTCGGGTGCGGCAGCCAGGCCGGCCTGGCCTGCGCCGCGCTGGCCTTGCCCTCGCGGCGCCGCCTGGCCGCCCGGGCCTTCAGCGCCGGGGCGGCGCCGGCGGCATCAGCACGCGATCGATCACGTGCACCACGCCGTTGGTCGCCGCCACGTCGGCGGTCTGAACCACCGCGTCTTCGACGGTCACGAACGTGCCGGCCCTGGACAGCGCGATGTTGGCGCCGTTGACCGTCTTCACGGCCGCCGTCTTGACGTCGGCCGCCGTCAGTTTGCCGGGCACCACGTGGTACGTGAGCACGGCCCGCAGGCGCTCCTTGTCGCGTGCGAGCTCGGCCAGCGTCGCGGCCGGCACGGCCTTGAAGGCCTCGTCCGAAGGAGCGAACACCGTGAACGGCCCGGCACCGCGGAGCGTGTCGGCCAGCCCGGCCTCGTTGACGAGCCGGGTCAGCGTCGACAGCTGCGGGGTGCGTGCGGCGGTGTCCGTGATCGGCGCCGGGGGTGGCGTGGTGGCGCAACCGGCCAGGGCGAGGGCGGCCATGGTGGCCAGGGCGAGGGAGGTGCGACGTCTCATGGCGATCTCCGGGATGGGACTGCCGCTTAAGGTATTGGCCCGTCATGACGGAAGCGTGACCGCGGCGTGACATTGCGATGGCGGCGCGCGGGGCCTGGAGCCCGTGGCGGCGCTGCTGTCACCGGCCTGTCACAGCGCCTGCCTAGAGTGCACGCCATCGCGATCCGTTGCGTGCCCCAGGGGAGTCGCCCCTGGTGCCGGGCCGGTCCGCCGAACCCTCGCAGACTTCCGCCATCCTTTCCAGAAAGGCTCGACGATGCTGTCCAAGATCCTGAAGACCGCTGCGCTTTCGGTCGCCCTGGTTGCCTCCGCCGCGTCGGCGCAGGACGTCACCGGCGCCGGCGCGACGTTCCCGGCACCGCTGTACGCCAAGTGGGCCGATGCCTACAACAAGGCCACAGGCGTCAAGATCAACTACCAGTCCGTCGGCTCGGGCGCGGGCATGCGGCAGATCCGCGGCAAGACCGTCGACTTCGGCGCCTCGGACATGCCCCTGGCCGACGCCGACCTGGCCAAGGACGGCCTGGTGCAGTTCCCCACCGTCATCGGCGGCGTCGTGCCGGTGGTCAACGTGCGCGGCATCGCCCCGGGCCAGCTGCGCCTGACCGGCCAGGTGCTGGGCGACATCTACCTGGGCAAGGTCGCGAAGTGGAACGACCCTGCCATCGCGGCGCTGAACCCCGGTGTCGCGCTGCCCGACACCGCGATCGCCGTGGTCCGCCGCGCCGACGGCTCCGGCACGACCTTCATCTTTACGAACTACCTCTCCAAGGTCAACGCCGACTGGAAGAGCCGGGTTGGCGAAGGCACGGCCGTCAACTGGCCGACCGGTGCCGGCGGCAAGGGCAACGAGGGCGTTGCCGCCTTCGTGCAGCGCCTGCCGAACTCGATCGGCTACGTCGAGTACAGCTACGCCAAGACGAACCGGATGTCGCACGTGCTGATGCGCAACCAGGCAGGCACCTTCGTCGCCCCCGACGACAAGACCTTCCAGGCGGCCGCCGCGGGCGCGCAGTGGGATCGCTCGTTCTTCCAGATCCTGACCGACCAGCCCGGCAAGGACACCTGGCCGATCACCGGCGCGACCTTCATCATGATGCACAAGGTCCAGGACAAGCCGGCGCAGGCCGCGCAGTCGCTGAAGTTCTTCGACTGGGCATTCACGAACGGCGATCGGATGTCCTCCGAGCTCGAGTACGTGCCGCTGCCGGAGGCGGTCGAGAACCTCGTCCGCCGCGCCTGGGCCGAGATCAAGGACGCCTCCGGCAAGCCGATCGCGTTCCGCTGATCCGTCGACCGGGAAGGCCGGGCGCCGCACGCTGCCGGCGCCCGGCGGTGCCCTCGTCTGCCCACGCCGGAGGTTCCCCCCGTGGCCGCTACACTGCCTGCCGGTCCGCTCGACGCTGACAGGAACACGATGGATCCGACAGCCGCCGCAGGCGGCGGCCTGCCACCCCGCCGGCGCCGGGCCCCCTGGGGCGACGCGGCGTTCTCCCTGGCCGCACATGCGGCAGCCTGGGTCACGCTGCTCCTGCTGGCGGGCATCATCGCCTCGCTGGTGGTCGGCGCCTGGCCGGCGATCCAGGAGTACGGGCTGTCCTTCCTGTGGCGCAGCGAGTGGGACCCGGTGGAGGACCGCTACGGCGGCCTCGTGATGATCTACGGCACGCTGGCCACCTCGGCCATCGCGCTGCTGATCGCCGTGCCGGTGAGCTTCGGCATCGCGCTGTTCCTCACGGAGCTGTCGCCCGGCTGGCTGCGCCGGCCCCTGGGCACGGCCATCGAGCTGCTGGCGGCGGTGCCCTCGATCGTCTACGGCATGTGGGGCCTGCTGGTGTTCGGTCCGATCCTGGCCACCTACGTCCAGCAGCCCCTGCAGCGCCTGGTGGGCGACGTGCCCGTGGTGGGCGCCCTGGTCAGCGGGGCGCCGGTGGGCATCGGCATCCTATCGGCGGGCATCATCCTCGCGATCATGGTGATCCCCTTCATCGCGTCGGTGATGCGCGACGTGTTCGAGACCACCCCGGCGCTCCTGAAGGAGTCCGCCTACGGGCTCGGCTCGACCACCTGGGAGGTGGTCTGGAAGGTGGTGCTGCCGTACACCAAGACCGGCGTCGTCGGCGCCATCATGCTCGGCCTGGGCCGCGCGCTCGGCGAGACGATGGCCGTCACCTTCGTGATCGGCAACTTCAACCAGCTCGAGTCGCTGTCGCTCTTCGAGGCGGCCAACAGCATCACCTCGGCGCTGGCCAACGAGTTCGCCGAGGCCAATCCGGGCCTGCACCAGGCCTCGCTGATCTACCTCGGCCTGATCCTCTTCTTCATCACCTTCGTCGTCCTGGCGCTGTCCAAGCTGCTGCTGTCGCGGCTCAAGCGCAGCGAGGGAGCGCGCACGTGAACGCCGCCATCGACTTCGACCCTGCCAAGCTGCGCCTGCACCGCCGGCGCAAGGTCGTCAACGCGATCGCGCTGACGCTTTCGCTCGGCGCGATGGGCTTCGGACTGTTCTGGCTGGCGTGGATCCTGTTCGAGACCATCCGGCTGGGCATTGGCGGGCTGTCGGTGGCCGTCTTCACCGAGATGACCCCGCCGCCTCAGGCCGAGACGGGCGGCCTGCTCAACGCCATCGCCGGCTCGGCGATCATGGTGCTGATGGCCACCTTCCTGGCCACGCCGGTGGGCATCCTGGCCGGCGTCTACCTGGCCGAGTACGGCCAGCGCACCTGGCTCGGCCGCGTGACGCAGTTCATCAACGACATCCTGCTGTCGGCACCGTCGATCGTGATCGGCCTGTTCATCTACGCGGTGATCGTCGCGCGCTTCAAGGCGTTCTCGGGCTGGGCGGGCATCGCGGCGCTGTCGCTGATCGTCGTGCCGGTCGTCATCCGCACCACAGAGAACATGCTGGTGCTGATCCCGAACGCCCTGCGCGAGGCCGCCTACGCGCTCGGCTCGCCGAAGTGGAAGGTGATCTGGTCGGTGACGCTGCGCGCCGCCCGGGCCGGCGTGGTCACGGGCGTGCTGCTGGCGCTGGCGCGCATCGCCGGCGAGACGGCGCCGCTGCTGTTCACCGCGCTTAACAACCAGTTCTTCTCGGCCAATCTCGCCGAGCCGATGGCCAGCCTGCCGGTGACCATCTTCAAGTTCGCGATGAGCCCGTACGAGAACTGGCGCGAGCTGGCGTGGGCGGGCGTGTTCATCATCACGCTGGGCGTGCTGACGCTGAACATCCTGGCCCGGGTCCTGTTCCGCAACAAG
Source organism: Rubrivivax sp. (assembly GCA_020248915.1). Taxonomy (GTDB): domain Bacteria; phylum Pseudomonadota; class Gammaproteobacteria; order Burkholderiales; family Burkholderiaceae_C; genus Rubrivivax. The sequence continues at coordinate 207,163 of JADCGP010000014.1, forward strand.
TACTGAGCAGCAAGGGAGGCCTGCGATGGACATGAAGGTCGACACCCCCGCCGGCGAGAAGGTCAAGGTCGCGGTGCGGGACCTGAACTTCTACTACGGCAAGTTCCACGCCCTCAAGCACATCGACCTCGACATCCCCGAGCGCAAGGTCACCGCGTTCATCGGGCCGTCGGGCTGCGGGAAGAGCACGCTGCTGCGCGTGTTCAACCGGATGTTCGAGCTGTACCCGGAGCAGCGTGCCGAGGGCAGCGTGACGCTGGACGGGCAGGACATCCTGTCGCGCCGGCTGGACGTGTCGCTGATCCGCGCCAAGATCGGCATGGTGTTCCAGAAGCCGACGCCGTTCCCGATGTCCATCTACGACAACATCGCCTTCGGCGTGCGCCTGTTCGAGACGCTGCCTCGGGTGGAGATGGACGAGCGTGTCGAGTGGGCGCTGAAGAAGGCGGCGCTGTGGAACGAGGTCAAGGACAAGCTCGGCCAGAGCGGCGCCAGCCTGTCGGGCGGTCAGCAGCAGCGGCTGTGCATCGCGCGCGGCATCGCGATCAAGCCCGAGGTGCTGCTGCTCGACGAGCCTTGCTCGGCGCTGGACCCGATCTCCACGGGAAAGATCGAGGAGCTGATCCACGAGCTGAAGGCCGACTACACGGTGGTCATCGTCACGCACAACATGCAGCAGGCCGCGCGTGTTTCCGACTACACGGCCTACATGTACCTGGGCGATCTGGTCGAGTTCGGCTCGACGGCCGAGCTGTTCATGAAGCCGAAGAAGAAGGACACCGAGGACTACATCACGGGCCGTTTCGGCTGACAGCCCGCCGGCGTCGCCGCGGCCGGGCTCCGTCCCAGCCGGCGTGGCAGACGCCAGCCCACACCAGGAGCCACCGATGAGCGACAAGCACATGTCCACCCAGTTCGACGCCGAGCTGTCGGGCATATCCAACCGCGTGCTGGAGATGGGCGGCGTGGTCGAGAGCCAGGTCGCCCAGGCGCTGCACGCGCTGACGCACTTCAGCGGCGAGACCGCCGAGCAGGTGCTCAAGACCGAGGAGCGCGTCAACCAGATGGAGGTCGAGATCGACCGCGAGCTGTCGGCGATCATCGCGCGGCGCCAGCCGACGGCGCGCGACCTGCGGCTGCTGATCGCGGTGAGCAAGTCGATCGCCAACCTGGAGCGCGCCGGTGACGAGGCGGCCCGGATCGCGCGCGTCGTGCAGCGCCTGATCAGCGTCGGCGTGTCGACGCGGATGCCGGTGTCGGACATCGGCTTTGCCGGCGAGCTGGCGATCGCGCTGCTGCGAAAGTCGCTCGACGCCTTCGCCCGGCTGGACACGGCGCGCGCGCTCGAGGTGCTGAAGCAGGACGACCAGATCGACCAGGAGTTCGAGGGCCTGCTGCGCAAGCTGATCACCTTCATGATGGAGGATCCGCGCACGATCTCCGCCAGCATCGACCTCGTGTTCGTGGCCAAGGCCGTCGAGCGCGTGGGCGACCACGCGAAGAACGTCGCCGAGGCCATCATCTACGTCGTCAAGGGCACGGACGTCCGGCACGCCTCGATGGCGGATGTCGAGAACGTCGTGCGCTGAGCGGGGCAGGCCGTGGGCACGGTGCTGGTGGTCGAGGACGAGGCGGCGATCGCCGAGCTGATCCGGCTGCACCTGCGCCACGCCGGCTATCAGGTCACCGTCGCGGTCGATGCCGAGCAGGCGCAGGCGGCCGTCGACCGCGTGCTGCCCGACCTGGTGCTGCTGGACTGGATGCTGCCCGGGCAGAGCGGCCTGCAGCTGGCGCGGCGCTGGCGCGCCGAGGCGCGCACGCGCGACCTGCCAGTGATCATGCTGACGGCACGCGCCGAGGAGACCGACAAGGTGGCCGGGCTGGACACCGGCGCCGACGACTACCTGACCAAGCCGTTCTCGCCCAAGGAGCTGATGGCCCGCATCCGCGCGGTGCTGCGGCGTCGCGCGCCGGAAGCGCTCGACTCCGCGGTCGAGATCGCCGGGCTGCGGCTCGACCCGGCCACGCGGCGCGTGACCCGCGCGGTCGACGGGCAGCCGCGCGAGGTGCGGATCGGCCCCACGGAGTTCCGCCTGCTGCACTTCCTGATGACGCATCCGGAGCGCGTGCACAGCCGCGCGCAACTGCTCGACCGCGTCTGGGGCGATCACGTGTTCATCGAGGAGAGGACGGTCGATGTCCACGTCAAGCGTCTGCGGGAGGCCCTGGCACCGGTACACTGCTCTGCGCTGGTCGAGACCGTGCGGGGCGCCGGTTACCGGATGACGCAGCAGCTCGCAGCGCCGGCAGGCTCCTCCGCCCCATGAGTGCGACCCGCCGGCACGCGGATCCGGTCCGCTCGACGTAACCACTGCCCACGGCCTGCAGCCGCCGATGAACTGGATGCTGTCGCGCACGCTGAAGTCGGTGTTCGTCGTGGCCCTGGGAATGGGGCTGGGCGCGTTGCTCGGTGCGCTGGCCGGCTGGCCGCGGCTCGGCCTCGTCGCCGGCGGGCTGGTGCTGTCCGGGGCTGTCGTGATGCGCGACCTGGTCCGCGGCAATCGCCTGATGACGTGGCTGCGCGGCCCCCAGGACGGGCGCGCACCCCGAGATGCCGGGCTGTGGGGCGAGCTCGCCTACGGCATCGAGCGTGCGCTTCGGCAACGCGAGCGGCGCATCGAGCAGGAGCGCGACCGGCTGCGGCAGTTTCTCGCTGCGATCGAGGCGTCGCCGAACGGTGTGATGCTGCTCGACGGCACCGACCGCATCGAATGGTGCAACGGGGCCGCGGCCCAGCACTTCGGGCTGGAGCCCGAGCGCGACCGCCTGCAGCGCGCCACCAACCTGATCCGCTCGCCCGCGTTCGTGGCCCACCTCCAGGGGGGCAGCTACGACGACCCGGTGGTCTTCACCGATCCGCTCGGACGGGCGACGCTGTCGGTGCTGGTGCGGCCCTACGGCGACGGCTGGCGTCTGGTGCTCTCGACCGACGTCACCGAGCGCGAGCGTGCCGACGCCATGCGGCGCAACTTCGTGGCCAACGTGTCGCACGAGATCCGCACGCCGCTCACCGTGCTGGCGGGCTTCGTCGAAACCCTGGCGCAGCTGCCGCTGTCGGAGGTCGAGCGCCAGAGGGTGCTCGCGCTGATGCAGCAGCAGGCCTCGCGCATGCAGACGCTGGTGGCCGACCTGCTGACGCTGGCGCAGCTCGAAGGCAGCCCGCTGCCGCAGCCCGACCGCTGGCTGGCGGTCGACGATCTGATGCGGCGCGCGCTGGCCGACGCGACCGCGCTGTCGGCCGGGCGGCACGCACTGCGCAGCAGCGGTGGCGAGGACGCCGAGGTCGCCGGCAGCGACCCGGAGCTGCTGAGCGCGCTGACCAACCTGCTGAATAACGCCGTGCGCTACACGCCGCCAGGCGGCCACGTGGAGCTGCGCTTCGCCTGGCGCGACGAGGGCGGTGCGGTGTTCGAGGTCGTCGACGACGGCATCGGCATCGCGCGCGAGCACCTGCCGCGGCTGACCGAACGCTTCTATCGCGTCGACGGCAGCCGCTCGCGCGACACGGGCGGCACCGGGCTGGGGCTGGCGATCGTCAAGCACGTCGTGCAGCGGCACGGCGGCGAGATCGTCATCTCGAGCGAGCCGGGCAAGGGCTCGACGTTCCGCCTTGCCCTGCCCTCGCTGCGCGTGCGGCGGCGTGCCGCACCTGCCGGCGCGGGCATCGAGGCGGCACCCGCGCCGCAGGCCGCGGGCTGGCCGCAGACGACCGCCTGAGCGGGCCGGCTCTGCTTCAGGGCGTGCCGGTGCGGCGGTACACGAGGGTGCGCTCCTCGCGGTCGGTCGGGCGCATCACCTCGGCCTGGAGCGTCCAGCCCGTGGGCGCGGCTGGGTCGGCCCGGGCGCGCGTCAGCTGCAGCAGATGGCTGCAGCGGGTGGACCCGAGCGCATCCCGGGCCGCCTCGACCCGCCAGCCGCCGAAGTGTTCGAGCGCCGCCACGCCCGCAGCCGCCATGCCTGGCGCGGCGATGCAGGTGGCGGGTGGGACGTGCTGGGCGAGGCGCTGGACCCAGGGGCGCAGGCTGCGCGCGTAGTCCAGCACCGGCAGCCACAGCGTCATCGCGAGCAGCCAGCACAGCGCCACGCCACCGGCAGGCAGCACGAGGCTCTTCCAGAGCGCCTGCCGGTGGCGGCCTGTGCGCCAGCGCAGCAGCCACAGCCAGGCAGCGGTGCCGGCCAGCGCGAGCGCGAGCGCGAGCGGCGAGAACGTCGGCTCGAAGCCCGGGGCCAGCTTGGCGACGTTGGCAGCCGGCTTGGCAGGGAAGCCGGTCTGCATCGCGGCGTACATGACCCAGATGAACAGCGCGCCGAAGGTGAAGAACAGCATCGAGAACCAGTCGATGGCCGCTGCGGCGCTGCGGCGCAGCGTGGGCAGCGCGAATGCCGCCAGGACCGCCAGCCCGGGAAGCGCGAGCAGCAGCGCGCGGTCGGAGCCGGCCAGCGCCAGGTTTGCGCCGAGAGCCACCACCACGGTCACCAGTGGCACCGACAGGTGCCGGTAGGTCAGGTGGCGACGCCAGCGCCACAGTGTCCACAGCGCCAGCAGCCAGGCCGGCCACAGGAACCAGAGCCACTGGCGGCCGATGCCGACCAGATCGTCCAGTGCCAGCGGCTGGGCGCGGAACTGCCAGCTGCCCAGGGCCTGGGCCGCCAGTGCCGAGACCGCCGCGGCGGCCCCGACCCAGGGGGCGAAGCGGCGCACCTGGGCCAGGCGCGAGGCGGCGCAAGCCACCACGCCGCCGACGCCCATGGCCAGCGCCATGACCGGGGCGCCGCTGCCCGCCAGGACGGGCAGCGCGAACAGCACTGCGAGGCGCGCCCGCGCGACGCGGAACGGCGCGGCGGCCAGCCCGTAGCCGAACAGCGCGACCGCGGCGAGCTGGGCCAGCTCTGGCGTCGTCTCGTGGCCCAGCTGCAGCAGCCCGAGCGTGGCGATCAGCGCCAGCAGCGCCGCGTCCGCGATCGCGCGCGCGTAGTCCACCGGTTCGGCCTGCCCGCCGAAGGCGAAGGCCACGGGCTGCGCGGCCTCGGTCCGGGCGAGGTGGAAGGCGGCGTACCAGACCAGCGCCATCGTTGCCGCCAGCAGCAGCGCGAACGGGACGCGTGCGGCCAGCGGTGCGCCGAGCAGGGGCTGTCCGAGCGCGATCGCGGCCGCTCCCAGCCAGTGCGGCAGCGGGGCACTGTCACCCGCCACCCCTCCCAGCAGCGGCGACCACCACGAGGTGCGGCCTTCGGCCATCGCGACCATGCGGCCGAAGGCGGCGAGATCGGCGTTGCGCCACGGATCGCGCCCGAACACGCCCGGCAGCACGTAGGCGGCGCACAGTAGCAGCAGTGGCCAGCGCGGCAGCCGGCGCACGGCCGTCTGCGGCACGAGGGCGGGGTTGGGCAGGTTCACGGCGTCATCATGCCGCGGCCGGCGGCGGGCAACAAAAAAGGCAGCCGGGGCTGCCTTCGTGGTTCCGCGCGCGGCCCGGGCCGTGTCACTTCTTCAGACCGACCTTGGCGAACTTGTTGCGGAACTTCTCGACCCGGCCGCCGAGGTTGTCGACGCTCTTCTGCGTGCCGGTGTAGAAAGGATGCGTCTCGCTGGTCACCTCGAGCTTGACCAGCGGCAGCTCCCGGCCGTCGTCCATCGTCGTCGTCTCGCGGGTCTGCACGCAGGAGCGGGTGACGAACTTGAAGCCGTTGCTGAGGTCCTGGAAGCAGACCTCGCGGTACGCGGGATGGATGCCTTCTTTCATGGGGTGCCTCGTGGGGTGGCGGCAGCCGCGTCGCCGGGTGCGACGCACTTTCCGCAGGGCGGTAAACCGCGCATTATAGCCGGGCCGGGGGCTGCCGGACGGCCGCTCAGCCGCCGCGGCGCATCAGGTCGAAGAAGTCGAGGTTGCTCTTGGTGGCCTTCATCTTCTCGAGCACGAACTCCATCGCCTCGATCTCGTCCATCGGGTACAGCAGCTTGCGCAGGATCCAGGTCTTCTGGAGGATCTCGGGCTTGAGCAGCAGCTCCTCGCGTCGGGTCCCGGTCTTGTTGATCAGGATCGACGGGTAGACGCGCTTCTCGGCCATCCGCCGGTCGAGGTGGATCTCGCAGTTGCCCGTGCCCTTGAACTCCTCGTAGATGACCTCGTCCATCTTCGAGCCGGTGTCGATCAGCGCGGTGCCGATGATGGTCAGCGTGCCGCCTTCCTCGGTGTTGCGGGCTGCGCCGAAGAAGCGCTTGGGACGCTGCAGCGCGTTGGCGTCGACGCCGCCGGTCAGCACCTTGCCCGACGACGGCAGCACGTTGTTGTAGGCGCGGGCAAGCCGCGTGATGCTGTCGAGCAGGATGACGACGTCCTTCTTCAGCTCGACCAGCCGCTTGGCTCGCTCGATCACCATCTCGGCCACCTGCACGTGGCGTGCGGCGGGCTCGTCGAAGGTCGAACTGATGACCTCGCCGCGCACGGTACGCAGCATCTCGGTCACTTCCTCGGGGCGCTCGTCGACCAGCAGCACGATCAGGTGGATCTCGGGGTGGTTGGCCACCAGCGCGTGCGCCAGCTGCTGCATCATCACCGTCTTGCCGGTCTTGGGCTGCGCGACGAGCAGCGCGCGCTGGCCCTTGCCGATCGGCGCGATCAGGTCGACGATGCGGCAGGTGATGTTCTCGTCCATCAGCTTGGCGTCGGCCTTGCCGAGGTCGCGTTCGAGCTTGAACTGCTCCTTGGGGAACAAGGGCGTCAGGTTCTCGAACATGATCTTGTGGCGGCTCTCCTCCGGCGTCAGGCCGTTGACGCGGTCGACCTTGACCAGGGCGAAGTAGCGCTCGCCGTCCTTGGGGACGCGGACCTCGCCTTCGACCATGTCGCCGGTGTGCAGGTTGAAGCGGCGGATCTGGCTCGGGCTCAGGTAGATGTCGTCGGTGGACGCCATGTAGCTGGTGTCGATCGAGCGCAGGAAGCCGAAGCCGTCGGGCAGCACCTCGAGCACGCCGTCGCCGAAGACCTGCTCGCCCGCCTTGGCCCGCTTCTTCATGATCGCGAACATCAGCTCCTGCTTGCGCAGCCGGCTGACGTTCTCGATCTCCAGTGCCTCGCCCATCTCGATGAGCTTGGACACGTGCATGGTCTTGAGTTCGGACAGATGCATCTCGGGGGCACCTAGGGGACGGGACGGGCTCCGTGCCGGCCGCGGGCTGCCGCCCTGGCGGCGCGCGCGGGCCGCGAGTCGATCGCGGCGGGGTCCTGGGAGCTTGGGGGGCGAGGGCCCGGTCGGCGACCTCGAGCCGGGGTGGCCGGCGAGGGCGAACGCAAACGACCGGGGAGCAGACCGGACGGCGACCCGCGCGGGTGCGCAGACGCTGGCCGGTTGCGCGGATTATAGATGGCCGTCGAGGAAGGCGGCGAGCTGTTGCTTGCTCATCGCGCCGACCTTGGTGGCGGCGAGCTCGCCGCCCTTGAACAGCATCAGCGTCGGGATGCCGCGGATGCCGAACTTGCCCGGGATCTCGCGGTTCTCGTCGACGTTCATCTTGGCGATCTGCAGCCGGTCGCCGTACTGCACTGCCGCCTCGTCGAGGATGGGGGCGATCATCTTGCACGGGCCGCACCACTCGGCCCAGTAATCGACCAGCACGGGCTTGTCGGACTGCAGGACGTCGTCGGCGAAGGAGTCGTCGGTGACGTGCTTGATCAGGTCGCTGCTCATCGGGTTCTCCAGGCACGGGATCGGGCCACGGGCACAATGATTTTCTCACAGGGGTCCGCGGCGGGCCGCGGCGGGCAGGGGGAACAGGCGCATGGAACGGCTATGGCGGCGATAGGCGCTGCCGAAGGCGCCGCGGCTTCCGGCGTGGACGAGAGGTCGCTGCCGGCCGGCGTGGCCCCGGCCGTGCTGTGGGCCGCGGCGGCCCGTGCGATCCGCGACTGGCTCGCTGCGCGCACGCTGCCGGCCCGCGATGCGGTGGTGCTGCTGCCCTTCGCGGCGCTGCTGCCGCCGCTGCGCGGGGCTCTGGCCTTGCAGGGCGGCTGGCTCCCGCGGGTCGAGACGGTGCAGACGCTGGCCGCCGCCATGGCGCCACAGGACACGTCCGCGCAGGGCCGCTGCTGTGGTGATCCGCTGGTCGACGCCCTCGTCGTTTCGCAACGCCTGCAGCGCGAGCCCTGGGCGCGGGACTGGGCCGCCCGCGATGCCGCCGGCTTCGGCCTGCTGGCCTCCCGCGTGCACGACGCGGTCGATGTGCTGCGAGCCGGCGCGGCGGCGCGCCCGCCGGGGCAGCGGCCGGACTGGTGGCGCCTGGTGCGCGAGCGCACCGGCGCCGGCAACGGCCGCGGTGCGGCGGGCGACGGGTTCCAGGGCGGGTCTCCGCTGGTCGTCGAAGACCGGCTGCTGGCCATCGCGGGCGAGCTGGCGCTGCAGGCCGTGCCCGATCCGGCCGAGCGCCTGTTCGGTTGGCACCCCGCCGCCTGGATCGCCGTGCAGCTCGGGGGCGCCGATCCGCTGGCCGAGGCCTTGCTTTCCCAGGGCGGCGTTCCCGCGTTGCGGCTGATCGCCGACCCGCCCGGAGACGACCCGCTGGCGGCCGTCCAAGCCGCGGCACCCCCGCGACGGCTGGTCGCGGCCGACGCCGAGGCCGAGGCCTGCGCGGCAGCCGACGCGGTGATCGAGGCGCTCGAAGCGGGCCAAGCGCCGGTCGCGCTGGTGGCTCTGGACCGCATGCGCACGCGGCGCGTGCGCGCGCTGCTCGCGCGTCAGGGCGTGCCGCTCCTGGACGAGACCGGCTGGCGGCTGTCGACGAGCGCTGCCGCGGTGCGGGTTCGCGCCTTGCTGCCCGCGGCGGCCGCGCTGGCCGGCACTGGGGTTGGCACTGGGGTCGGAACGCAGGTTGGCGCTCGGGTCGACAAAGAGCTCGGCCTTGATGCCGGCGAGGCGGGTGAGGGCGGGGCCGACGACTGGGTTGGCATCGGGCTCGACAGTTCCGAGGCCGACGCTGACGGCCTCGATGCCGCTGCGAGTCCCGCCGGGGCGGCTGGCGACACCGTGCTCGAGTGGCTAAAGGCCTGGCCACCGGCGCGGGCACGGCCGGTCGCGCTGCAGTCCCTCGAGGCGGCGTGGCGTGGCCGCCGCCGCGTCCGCGACCGGCAGGCGGCCGCTGCACTGTGGCGGCAGGCGCAGGCCTGGCTGCGGCCCTGGTGCGCGGCCCCGGTGCGGCGACCGCTGCGCGACTGGCTCGACCTGCTCGTGTCGCAACTCGAGCGCGACGGCACGCTGGCAGAACTGGCCGCCGACGCTGCCGGCCGGCAACTGCTGGTTGCGCTTCGGCTTCAGCCCGGCGTCACCGGTCCGGCCGCCTGGCAGCGGATCACCGCGGCGATGCGGTTCGACCTCGCGGGGTTCACCGGCTGGCTCGAGTCGGCGCTGGACGCCGCGACCTTCGATCCTCCGCCCGATCCGGGGGCGCTGGTCGTCCTGACGCCGCTGGCGCGCGCGATCGGACGCCCGTTCGGCGCCGTGGTCGTTCCGTCGTCCGACCAGGAGCGGCTCGGCGCCCCGGCCCCGCGGCCGGCACTGATCGACGACCGGCTCGCGGCCGCGCTCGGCCTGGAGGACCGTGCCGGCGAGCGCCGGCGGCAGCGCCTCGCGCTGGCCCAGTTGCTGCGCCTGCCCTCGGTGACCTTCGTGCGCCGGCGCCAGCAGGCCGACGAGGCAGTGGCCGAGAGTCCGGAGCTCGCCGTGCTGCGGCTGCACTCGCTGGCAGCGGGTGCGGGCGACCTGCCGGAGCTCGCTGCTCCTGTCCGGCTGCGCAGCGTCGGACTGCAGCCGGTGCCCCGGCCGCTCCCGCGAGCCCCCTACCATCTGCCCGCGGTGCTGAGCGCCAGCGCGGTGGGAGCGCTGCGCGACTGCCCCTACCGCTTCTTCTCGCGCTCGGTGCTGCGGCTGGACGAGCCGGCCGAGTTCGATGCCGCGCTGGCCAAGCGCGACTACGGCGACTGGCTGCACCTCGTCCTGCAGCACTTCCACGTCGGGCGCGCACCCGACGCGCCGGCCATCGACGATGCCGCCCGGCTGCACCGCGCGGCCGAGCGGGCCACCCAGGAACTGGCGCTGGACGCGGCGCAGCTGCTCCCGTTCCGCGCGAGCTTCGAGGCCTTCGTGCCTGCCTATCTGACCTGGCTCGCCGGGCGCGAGGCCGCCGGGTGGCGGTTCGAGCAGGGCGAGGCGGCGTTCGAGCTTGCCGCGCCGCAGCTCGGGGCCACGCGGCTCGCCGGCCGCATCGACCGCATCGACCGCAACGACGGCGGCGCCAGCGGCACCACCGGCGGCGACGACGACGCGGGCCCGGTGCGGGAGGTGATCGACTACAAGACCGGCGACGCCGGGAAGTTCCGCCGCCTCGTCGCCAATCCGCTCGAGGACACGCAGCTCGCGTTCTATGCCGCGCTGCTGGGTCCCGAGGGGCGACTGCAGGCGTCGTACCTCGCGCTCGACGGCCGCGGCGCGCCGCAGCGCGTCGTGCACGAGCGCGTGCGCGACAGTGCCGACGCGCTGCTCACCGGCCTCGGCGGCGAGCTCGCGCGGCTGCGCCGGGGCACGCCACTGCCGGCGCTCGGCGAAGGCGCGGTCTGCGAGACCTGCGAGGCACGCGGGCTGTGCCGGCGCGACCACTGGGCTTCTCCGCAATGAGCTCATCGCCCGCGCCCGTGCCGTTGCCCCCGGCCGCCTATGCGATCGACGGCCGGCCGGTGCCGCGCGAGGCCTTCTACGCGGCCGCCTGCGACCCGCGGCGCAGCATCGTCGTCGAGGCCTGTGCGGGCGCCGGCAAGACCTGGCTGCTGGTGTCGCGCATCCTGCGTGCGCTGCTCGACGGGGCCGAGCCGTCGCAGATCGTCGCCATCACGTTCACGCGCAAGGCCGCCGGCGAGATGCGTGCCCGGCTCGAGGAGTGGCTGTCGGCCTTTGCGGTCCAGGCCGATGCCCTCGGGCGGGGCGGCGACGCCGCGCGCGCGCAGGCGCTGGTCGAGCGCGGGCTCGACGCGGCGACGGCCGCCGCGCAGGCCGGTGCGCTGGGCGCGCTGCCTCTGCGGGTGCTGCAGGCCGCCGCCGGCGTGCAGGTGCTGACCTTCCACGCCTGGTTCGCGCAGCTGCTGACGCACTCGCCGCTCGGGCTGCGTGCGGCGCTCGGGTTGCCGGCACGCCACGAGCTGATCGAGGAGGTCGGGCCCCTGCGCGCGCCACTGCTGCGCCGCTTCCACGACCGCGTGCGCCGCGATGCCGGGCTGCGGAGCCTTTACGCCGGGCTGGTGCAGCGGCACGGGCGCGCATCGGTGCTGGCCTGGATCGAGGACGCGTGGCGGGCCGCCGGCGACCTTGCCCGTGCCGAGGCTGCGCAGACGCTGGCCGACACGGTGCCGCCGGCGGCCGCGCTGTGGCCTCAGTGCGAGGGCCTGGACGACCCGGCAGAGTTGCTTGCCGAACCGGCCGCGCGCGCGCAGCTCGCCGCGCTGGCACGCGAGCTCGGTCGGTCCCCGAAGGTCAGGCCGCAGCAGGCCGCGGCAGGGCTCGTGGCGGCGCTGGAGGCATTGGACGCCCTCGAGAGCCCCGACACCTCGGCGGCTGCCGGCCCGGGCCAGGCTACCTCAGCCGGGGCCACCCCCGAGGCGGCCCCCGGCGCAGCGGCCTGCGACCCGGGAGCGGCATTCGGGCTGGCGTGGTCGGCCTTGTTCACCGACGAAGGAGCGCCTCGCAAGCAGCTGGGCGACAGCATGCTGCGCGACGAGGTCGTCGGGCGGCTGCAGGAGATGCAGCAGATGCGCGCGCAGCAGTGGGCCCACGTCGATCACCGCTCGCTCGTGCTGCTGTCGCGGGTGCTGCTGGACGAATACGCCGCGCTCAAGCGCGAACGCGGGCTGGTCGACATGAACGACCTCGAGCGGGTTGCGCAGCAGCTGCTCGGCGACGGCGCGCACGCCGCGTGGCTGCAGGAGCGGCTCGATCTGCGGCTGCGCCACCTGCTGATCGACGAGTTCCAGGACACCAGCCCGGCGCAGTGGCAGGTGCTGCGAGGATGGCTGGAGTCCTACGCGGGCGCCGGAGGGGGTGCCAGCGGGCAGCGGCCGCTGGCGCTGTTCTTCGTCGGCGATCCGAAGCAGAGCATCTACCGCTTCCGCGGCGCCGAGCCGCGCGTGTTCGCGGCGGCGCGGGACCTCGTCGTGGGTGCGCTGGACGGGCTCGCGCTGTCCTGCGACCACACCCGGCGCAGCGCGCAGGAGGTCGTCGATGCGGTCAACGCGGTGTTCGGGCCGCTGGCGGCGGCGGCGTCCCACTCGGACGACGGCGCGCTCGCGTTCGGGCCGTTCCGGCACCACACCACCGAGGTCGGGGCGGGCGGCGCCGTCTGGCGGCTGCCCAGGCTGCCGCGGCCGCAACGGGCGGGTGGCGGTGTCGCCGAGCGCTGGCGGGACTCGCTGACCGAACCGCGGCGCGAGCCCGAGCAGCAGGCGCGGGCGGCCGAGGCGGCGCAGGCGGCCCGCGCGGTGGCGGCGCTGGTCGACCCGCGGGGCCCCTGGCGCCTCGGGCCCGGCGAAGTGATGGTGCTCGCGCGGCGCCGCGTCGCCCTGGGCGAGATGGCCACGGCGCTGGCCGCGCTCGGCGTGCCGCACGCACTGGCCGAGCCGCTCGACCTGGCGCAGGTGCCCGAGGTGCTGGACCTGGTGGCCGTGCTCGACGTTCTCGTGTCCCCGGGGCACGACCTGGCTCTGGCGCGTGCCCTGAGGAGCCCCCTGTTCGGTGCCGACGACGAGGCGCTGCTTGCGCTGGCTGCGGCGGCCCGCGGCTCTGCGGGCCGCGCCGACGGCCTCGCCACGGCGGCGGGTGCAGGGGCTGCCGAGGGTGCGGCCGCCGCGCATGGGGCGAGCGGCGCCAACGGTGCGGCCGGCGCAGCCGCTGCCGGCAGCGCGGAAGGCGTGCGAGGCACCGCAGGGACTCCCGCCACCGCACAGGGCCGGCACGCCGCACCGGTGGCGCTGCCGTGGCTCGAGGTGCTGCTTGCGCAGCCGTGGCCCGATCGCCCCGCGCTGGAGCGCGCCCGCGGCCTGCTCGCGGCGTGGCGCGAGTGGGTCCTGCTCCTGCCGCCGCATGACATGCTCGACCGCATCTGCCAGGACTGCGACGCGATGGCGCGCTACGCCGCCGCCGTGCCGCCGGCGCGGCGCGACTTCGCGCTTCAGGCCCTGGGTGCACTGCTCGAGGCCGCGCTGGAGCACGAGGGCGGCCGCTTCGCATCCGCCTATCGTTTCGTCCGCGACCTGCGTGCCGGACGCGTGCGGGCGCAGCGACCGACGGCCGCGGCCGCCGTGCGGCTGCTGACGGTGCACGGCGCCAAGGGCCTCGAAGCGCGTGCGGTGCTGTTGCTCGACTGCGATGCGGCGCCCCCGGCCGACGGCGGCGCAACCCTCCTGGTGGACTGGCCGGCCGAGGCCGCAGCCCCACGGGCGGCGGCCTTTGTCCGCAGCGAGGCCCATCCGGCCCCGTCGCTGCAGCCGCTGTGCGCGCAGCGCCGTGCCGAGGCGGGGCGCGAGGAACTCAACGCCCTGTATGTGGCGATGACGCGGGCGCGCCAGTGGTTGATCGTCAGCGCCGTGGCGCCCGCCCGCAGCGGGGACGGGCCCAGCTGGTGGGACCGGCTGGCGCCGCATGCGCAGCCTTGGGAGCCCGCCGCGCCGCCTGGTCCGACGGCGGCGGGCGGCGGGGGCGGGGAGGGCTCAGCGAGCGCAGCAGGCCCTGCGGCAAGCCCGAAGGGCGCTGCGGCGGCCATGCCGGCGCCAGCGCGCCCGGAGCCCCAGGCTGCGGTGCCGGTGCTGCGACCATGGCGGGGCACGGCAGCCGCCGCCGCGGACCCTGCGGAGGCGGCGGCCGGCGACGCTGCGCCGTCATCACCCGCCGGTGCCCTGGGCGCGGCGCGCGATCCGGCCGCGGCACGTCTCGGCCAGGCGCTGCATCGGGTGCTCGAGTGGGCGGGGGCCGCGCCCGAACGATGGAGCCTGGCGCAGCGCGATGCGGCTTGCGACGCGGCGGCCGCGGGCTTCGGCCTGCAGGCTGCCGCTGCGGCGCTGCTGCGCAGCGCGGTCGCGGCGATCCTCGGCAGCGCCGACTGCGCGCCGTTCTTCGACCGCGCTGCGCTGCGCTGGGCGGGCGCGGAGGTCTCGCTCGGCCAGGATGGAGAGGTCATGCGCCCCGACCGGGTCGTCCTGCTCGACACGCCTGGCGGGCCGCAGTGGTGGGTGCTCGACTACAAGCTCGAGGCCGAGCCGCAACGCGATCCCGCGTTGCGCGCGCAGCTGGGCCGCTACGCGGCGGCACTCGCCGCGGCGCAACCCGGCGCGGTCGTCCGGGCTGCCTTCGTCACCGGAGCCGGGGTCCTGGTCGAGCTCCGTCCGGAGGCCGACGGGGCCGCCTGACCCGCGCGCCAGACGAGGGCCCGCCCACGCCCTCGCGTGCCCGCTCGGCAGGCGCGCGGCCAGGGCGCCGAACCGACCGCTGTTCCGGCCGCTGTTCCGGCCTTCGCCGGGCGGCCCGCTGGGGTGCAATGCAATCGATCATGTCTTCCCCCAAGCCCCAAGGCGACGAGCGCGCCGCGGTGCGCATGTTCGGTCGCCTGCAGCTGCTGCGACTGCTGGGAAAGAGCGCCCGCACGATGTCCTGGCTGGCGCTCGAGCCCGACGGCGCAGAGCGCATCGTCGTGTTGCCGCGGGCGCAGCCCGGCGACGCCCTGGTGCTGCGGCGCTGGCACGAGCAGGCCTCCCGTGCCGCCCGCCTCGGACATCCGCAGATCGCCCCTGTCGTCGAGATCGGCGAGCAGGACGGCTGGCCCTTCATGCTGCACGAGCTGCGCGGGCGCGCGACGCTCGCGGACCGCGCGCCGCCGGGTGGGCTGTCGGCGTCGCTGGTGGGCCGGCTGATGCTGCAGGCGGCCCGGGCGCTGGCTGGTGCGCACGATGGGGGCGTCGCCCACCACGACGTCCAGCGCTGGATGCTGCTGCTCGATGACGCCGGCGAGGCGCAGCTCTGCGGCCTGGCCGCGGCGCTGCCCGCGCAGGACGCGCGCGCCGACCGCGACCGCCTGCCGCTGGACCGTGCCGCGGCCGAGCGCGACTTGACCGCACTCGGCGTGCTGGCCCACGGGTTGCTGGTGGGACGGCTGCCGGAAGGCGAGACCGATGCCGGGCGCGTCGCCGACCGGCTGGTCCTCGCACAAGGCGCGGCCGGAGGCTTCACTCTGCGCCTGCCGCGCGACGGCGGCGGCCGGCAGATCCCGCTGGCGCTGAGGTCGATCATCGACCGCGCCACGGAGACCGACGCGCAGCGGCGCTATCGCAGCGCCCGCACACTGCTTGGGGCGCTGGAGGGCTGGCTCGGCGCGGAGTCCGGCGATTCGGTCGGTGCGCTGGCGCAGCTCGTGCCACGGCTGGGAGCGGCCGGCGCGCTGCCGGCTGCCCGAGACGCGGGGGTGCGCACGGCGCGGCTGGCGCGGATGGGCGGCGAGAGCACGACCGAGCTGGCCGAGGTCGTACTCGAGGATCTCGGGCTGAGCCTGGCGCTGCTGCGCGCGGTGAACGCGGCGAGGCAGCGTGGTGGTCGGCTCGCCGGCAGCGGGCCGCTGCTGACCGTGCGGCGTGCCATCGCGATGCACGGCATGCAGGGGCTGCTCCAGGTGGCTCAGCAACTGCCGCCCTGGCCCGGCGCGCTCGACCCGGATGCTGCCCAGGCGCTGGCGGCCGTGGTCGAGCGCGTGCAGTGGGCAGGTCGCGTGGCCGTCGCGCTGCGGCCGGCTGCCTTCAACGCCGAAGTGGTGCGCTTGGTGACGCTGCTGCAGGCGCTCGGCCCGCTGGTCGCCCACCACCACTTCCCGGACCAGGCCTTGCAGGTGCTGCGGGTGTGCCAGCCGGGGGGCTCGGCCACGGCAGCCGAGCGGCAGGATCCGTCGTCCCGCAGCGAGGCCGCGATCTGTGCCGTCCTCGGTGTCGAGCCCGAGGTGCTGGGCCTGGCCGCCGCGCGCTGGCTTGGCGTCGACCCCGATGTGCTGCCGCTGCTGCGCCGCCTGCCGTTGTCGACGCCGGTCCGCACGCCAACCAGCGACGACGAGTGGTTGCGCCTGCTGGGCAGCGTGGCCCACGAGGCGGTGGAGGCCGTCGGTGGGCCGCCCCAGGGCCAGGCGCCGGCCCCGGCCGCGCTGCAGCGCGTGCTGTCGCGCTACGGGCGCGTGCTGCAGCTTTCGATGCGCAGCCTCCAAGGGGCGCTGCGTGGCATGCCGCTGCGCGACCTGACGACGCCCGGGCTCACCGCGCCCATGGGCCTGACCCAGCCGGCGCCCCTGGACACGCCGGCGCCCGGCGCGCGCGCCTGAACTGCCGGCCTCGATCGATGGCGACGATCCCGCTCGCATCGAGTGCGCCCGCCGCGGCGTCGCGGCGCATCGGACGCTTCGCGTTGCTGCGCCAGCTCGGCCGCGGCGCGCAGGCGACGGTCTGGCTGGCGCACGACCCGCGGCTGGACCGCGAGGTGGCGCTGAAGCTGCTCGACCCGGGCGCCGACGCGGCCCAGCTCGAGCACTGGCTGCACGAGGCGCGCGCCGTGAGTCGCCTCGGACACCCGAACATCGTGCCCGTCTTCGAGGCCGACCGCGCCGAGCGCCAGCCCTACCTCGTCTTCGAGTATGTCGACGGGCCGACGCTGGCCGAGCTGCGCCGCAGCCGGCCCAAGTGGCCGGAGCGCGAGGCGGTGCAGCTGATGCTGGGCATCCTCGACGCATTGGCGGCGGCCCACGCGCAGGGCATCGTGCACCGCGACCTGAAGCCGAGCAACGTGCTGCTCGGAAGCGACGGCCGCCCGCGGGTCATGGACTTCGGCATCGCGGCCCGCGCCGGGCACGCGGCTGCCGGCGCCGAGGGGCGCATCGTCGGCACGGCGGGCTACATGTCGCCGGAGGCCGCGCGCGGCGAGGCGCCGCAGCCGCAGATGGACGTGTTCGCGGCCGGGATGATGCTGGCCGAGCTGCTGGCCGGCATGCCGCTGATGCGCGAGACCGACCCGTGGCGCGCGGTCGACCGCGTGCAGCGCGAGGACCTGCGGCTGCCCGGCGACCTGCGGGTCGACGAGACGCTGCGTGGCATCGTGCAGCGCGCGCTCGCGCGCGACCCGCGGCAGCGTTACGACGGGGCGCAGTCGATGCACGCGGCGCTGCAGGGCTGGCTGGAACCGGCCGCGGCGCCCGCGCCCGAGTCGAGCAACGGCACGCTGGAGTTCCTGCTGCGGCGGATGCGGCACAAGACCGACTTCCCGGCGCTGTCCGACGCCGTGCTGCGCATCCAGCGCGTGGCCGGCTCCGAGACGGCCAATCTGCAGGCGCTGGCCGACGAGATCCTGCGCGACGTGTCGCTCACCAACAAGCTGCTGCGGCTGGTGAACTCGGCGCATTACACCGCGGCGACCGGCGGGCCGATCACGACCGTCTCCCGCGCGGTGTCGCTGGTGGGGTTCGGCGGCATCCGCAACATGGCCCTGTCGGTGCTGCTGCTCGAGCACATGCACGACAAGGCGCACGCCGCCCACCTGCGCGAGGAGTTCGTGCGCGCCCTGATGGCCGGCGCGCTGGCTGCGGAGCTGACACCGATGCAGCGCGACGCCGAGGAGGCCTTCCTCGGCTCGATGTTCCAGAACCTCGGTCGGCTCCTTGCGGAGTACTACTTCCCGGAGGAGGTGCTGCAGATCCGCAAGCTGCTGCCCGGACCGGACGCCCCGGTGGCGGCGCGGGAGGCGGCCGCGCTGCGCGTGCTGGGCATCGGACTGGAGGACCTGGGTGTCGGCGTGGCCAGGGCCTGGGGCCTGCCTCAGGTGCTGCAGCAGGCGATGCGCCCGCCGGCCGGCGCGGTGCCGGGCCGGCCCCTGCCGCGAGGCGCGGAGCGACTGCGCTGGCTCGGCCGCGCCGCCAACGGCCTCACCGACACGCTGCTGCAGGCGCGTGCCGACGGGGCGGATCAACGGCTGCTGCAAGCGGCCGAGGCCTATGTGCCGATGCTCGGGATGACGGCGCAGGACATCGCCAATGCGGCCCAGGCGGCGCGCGGGCGCGTGGCGCAGATCACCGGAGCGCTCGGACTGCAGCTGCCGCGCTCCGCCAAGGCGCGCCGCCTGCTGGCCGACACCCCGCCCGCGACCGACACCGGGGCATCGACCCCTGGGTCGCCCCCGGGGTCGACCGCGTTGGCGCCGACCGTCTTTCTGCCGCGCCCGGAGGCGGCCGCGGAGCTGGGCGCCCCGGCTGCCGGCGCGCCATCGCGCACCGCCGCCGAGGGGCTGCTGGCCGATGCGCTGCAGCAGCTGGGCAGCGTCCTCGACGAGCGCCGGCAGCGTCTCAACGACGCCCTGCAGTCGGCGCTGGCGGGAACGCACCGGGCGCTCGGCCTGCGCTCGACGGTGCTGTGCCTGCGCGACCCCCAGGACGGGACCGTCGCCGGGCGAATCGGCCTGGGTGCTGCCGAGCCGTCCGCGTTCCGGATCCGTCCGCAGGCCAGTGGCGACGTGTTTGCCGCGCTTCTGGCCAAGGGTGCCGACCTGCACGTGGCCGATGCCCGCACCGTGGCCGGCAAGCTGCCGGCCTGGTACCGCAGGCAGGTCGACGCGGGCAGCTTCGTGCTGCTGCCGCTGATGCTCAAGGGCGCTGCGGTGGGCCTGCTCTATCTCGACAAGGCCGAACCCGGCTCCCTGCAGCTTGGCGAGCGCGAGCTGGAACTGCTGCGGGCCTTGCGGGACCAGCTGTTGTCGGTCTTCGAGCGCGGCGTCTGAGGGGTCCGGCAGCGTTTCGGGCCGACACCCAGAGGCCTCGGCGGCTGGCCAGGTCCGCGCGACGACGTCACGCCGCGCATCGGGTGCCGAGCCTTACCCCGGCACTGGTTGCAACGCTTAGGGCTGCTTGGTTCCCCACCTGACCCGGTTGGGCGCGCTTCCATGCGGAGAGGCCCGGCATCACGGATTGTAGGCGACCGTCCGGGCGCCCCGGGCCACGCCGCTCAGGCGCGCCCGAGCAGCTGCATCGCATCGCGCGTGGCGGCGGCCCGGTGCGCCTGGGTGATGGCGGTGCGCAGCGCGTCGAGCTCCAGCTCGATCGGCAGCGCGTCGCCATCGAGCAAGGCGATCGCCTGCGCGCCCCAGGGCTCCGCGGCGACGGGCTCGCGCAACTCGGCCCAGCCGGCCGGGCCGTGCTCGGCCAGCCGCCGCTCGAGCCAGCGGAAGAGCTCGGCGTGCCACCCGGGCAGCGCGGTCAGCTGCTCGTGCTGCTCGGCCCCGAGCTCGTGCCACCAGTCGGCGCGCTGCAGCAGCATCTGCGCCACCCGGTCGGCCGCCGTGCGCGCCACCGCCCGCACCGGCGGCGCGCGCCGCGGCGGCGCGTCGCCGCGTGGCGCCACCGGGGTGCGGGTACCGCCGCCCGGGAGCCAGCGCCGCGCGAGATCCTCGCGCGGCAGCCTGGCGCGCTCGGCCAGCTCGGACAGCAGCTGCTCGCGCAGAAGACCGGCGGGCAGGGCGTCCCACAGCGGGCGCGCCTGCGCCAGCAGCCGTGCCCGCCCTTCGGCGGTCTCGAGGTCCTGGCCCTCGGCGGCCTGCTCGATCAGCTGGCGCGACAGCGGGACGGCCTGCGCGACGGCCTGCTCGAAGGCGGCGGCGCCGCGCTCGCGCACGTACGAGTCCGGGTCGTGCTCGGGCGGCAGGAACAGGAACTTCACGGCGCGCAGGTCGGTCGCGTGGGGCAGGGCGGCCTCCAGCGCGCGCGCCGCGGCGCGGCGCCCGGCGGCGTCGCCGTCGAAGCTGAACACCACCGAGTCGGTGAAGCGGAACAGCTTGAGCACGTGGTCGGCCGTGCAAGCCGTGCCGAGAGTGGCCACCGCGTTGGCGAACCCGTTCTGCGCCAGCGCGACGACGTCCATGTAGCCCTCGACGACCAGTGCGTAGCCCTGCTCGCGCAGCGCCTGGCGAGCCTCGTACAGGCCATACAGCTCGCGCCCCTTGCTGAACAGCGGTGTCTCCGGCGAGTTCATGTACTTGGGCCGGCTGTCGTCGAGCACGCGGCCGCCGAAGCCGATGACCTCGCCGCCGACGCCGCGGATCGGGAACATCACGCGGTCGCGGAACCAGTCGTAGCGGCCGCGCCCTGCCGTGGCCTCCGCTCCCCCGGCGACCGCGGGGGCGCCGTCCTCGGCCTCGGCGTCGCGGCTGCGCACCAGGCCGGCCTCCTCGAGACGCGGGTCGTCGTAGGAGCCGAAGACACCGGCCAGCGACCGCCAGGCGGCCGGCGCGTACCCGAGCCCGAAGCGGGCCGCCACCGTGCCGGTGAGCCCGCGGCCCTTCAGGTAGGCGACCGCCCGCGGGCTGGCCTTGAGCTGCTCGCGGTAGAACGCCGCGGCCCTCTCCAGCACTTCGCCCAGCCCGAGCCGGCGCTCGCGCAGCGTGGCCCGGCGCTCGCGTTCCTCGGGGCTGACCTGCTCCTCGGGCACCTGCATGCCGACGCGCTGGGCGAGGTCGCGCACGGCGTCCACGAAGCTCAGGCCGAGGTGCTCCATCAGGAAGCGGATCGCGTCCCCGCCCGCCCCGCAGCCGAAGCAGTAGTACATGCCCTTGCCCGGGGTGACCGAGAAGCTCGGGCTCCTCTCGGCATGGAACGGGCACAGGCCCATCAGGCTCGCGCCGCTGCGCTTGAGCTCGACATGGGGGCCGATCACCTCGGCGATGTCGGTGCGCGCGAGCAGGTCCTGGATGAAGCCGGCCGGAATCACGTCGGCAGTGTAGGCCGGCCGTCGCGGCGGCCGGGTCCCGCCCGGCTCAGAAACGGGCGGGGCGCGCCGCCTCGGCCGGCAAGCCCGGCGTCGGCACGAGGGCGAACATCCCGCGGTAGTCCCGCACCCAGCCGGCCACCTGCTCCGGGGGCATCGGCGCCGCGATGCCGTTGCCCTGGCCGACGTCGCAGCCCAGCTCGAGCAGCGCGCGCGCCTGCGCCGGCGATTCGACCCCCTCGGCCACGACGGTGCAGCCGAAGGTGCGTGCCAACCCGACGACGCCTTCGACGATGGCCCGGTCCTGCGGGTCGTCCAGCATGTGGTGCACGAAGCTGCGGTCGATCTTCAGCACGTCCACCGGCAGCCGCTTCAGGTAGGTGAGCGTCGAGTAGCCGGTGCCGAAGTCGTCGAGCGCGAAGCGCACGCCGAGCGCGCGGCAGCGTGCCAGCAGCGCCGAGGTGGCCTCTATGTCGGCGTGCGCGGCGCTCTCGAGCATCTCGATCTCCAGCCGGCGGGCCAGCGGCTCGCCCTGGCGGGCCAGCAGCTCGGACAGGCGCTGCGCGAAGTCCGGTTCCTGCAGGTGGCGTGCCGACACGTTGACGCTGACCGCGATGTCGAGCCCGCCGAGGACCCATTGCGTCAGGTGCTCGAGCGCCTGCGCGATCACCCAGTCGCCGATGCGCGAGGACAGCCCGGTGTTCTCGATCAGCGGCAGGAACTGGAGCGGCGCAATCAGGCCCTGCTGCGGGTGTTCCCAGCGCAGCAGCGCCTCGAAGCCCAGCACGCGGCCGCTGCGCATGTCCACCTTGGGCTGGTAGAACAGCGCGAACTCGCGCTGGTCGAGCGCCTCCTGCACGCGCCCGATGGCCATCACGCGCTCCTCGGTGCGGCGGCGGTGCTCGGGATCGAAGAACAGCCAGCCGTTGCGGCCGGACTGCTTGGCCTGGTACATCGCGTGGTCGGCGTGGCGCAGCAGCGTGTCGGCGTCGCTGCGGTCGATCGGGTACACGGTGGCGCCCATGCTCGCGGTGACCTGCACCGGATCCTGCCGGGGGTCGAGCAGGTAGGGCTGGCCGACCACCCTCAGCACTCGCTCGACGGCCAGTCGGGCCTCCTCCAGCGTGCCGGCGCGCAGCAGCAGCACGAACTCGTCGCCGCCCAGCCGGGCCGCGCTGTCGGTCCAGTCCTGTCGGCTGCGCAGCGCGCTGCGCAGCCGGCCGGCCAGCATCGACAGCAGCCGGTCGCCGGCAGCGTGCCCGAACTTGTCGTTGACGGGCTTGAAGCGGTCGAGGTCCAGGTAGCACACGACCAGCAGGTAGCCGTCGCGGTCGGCCGCCCGCATCGCGTCGTCGAGCAGCTGCGTCAGGTGCGCGCGGTTGGGCAGCCGGGTCAGCTCGTCGTACAGCGCCTGGCGCTCGAGCTGCGCGCGCTGCGCGCGCTGCTCGGTGACGTCGGCGATCACCACCACGTGGTAGCGCAGCTCGCCCGCGCTGCCGCGCACCGCCGAGATCGTGGCCTGCAGAGTGCGAAGCTCGCCGCCGCAGCGCTCGACGAGCTCGCCGCGCCAGCGTCCCTCGCTGTGCAGCGCGACCCACATCGCAGCCCGCTGCTCTCGCGCCACCGGGTCATCCGCGGTGGGGCGCAGCAGCGACGGCACCGTGCCCAGCAGGTCCTCGGGCTGGACGCCGACGATCTCGCTGTAGGCGGGGTTGACGTCCAGCACGCGCAGTTCGGGGTCGGTGACCAGCATGCCCTCGTGCAGGTGCCGGAACAGGTTGACCGACATCAGCTGCCGCTCCTGGGCATCGCGTCGCTCCTGCACGTCGGCCAGCGTGGCAAGCAGCCGGGTCGGCCGGCCGTCGGCGTCGCGCTCGATGACCAGCAGCGTGCTCTCGAACCAGCGCCACGCCGTGCCTGCCGGGCTCATCCGGAGCTCGATCAACATGCGGCCTGCGCTGCCCTCGGTGACGGCGACCAGGGCCTGCTCGACGGCGGCGCGGTCGTCGACGTGCACGCGCTCGAGCCACGCCGCCGGCGTCCAGCGGCGGTCGTGGAAGGCGGCCAGTGCGCGCCAGGCGATCGACGCGAAGCCCTCTTGCCGCTGCAGGTGCCAGTCGGCCACGCCCAGGCGCGAACCGTCCAGCGCCCACTCCCAGCGCTGGCTGCGGGCCTGCGCCTCGCTCGCCGCGCCCTGCGTCACCAGCAGCAGCACCAGAAGGCTGGTCACCCAGACCGCGAAGCCCGCCGCATCGGCCCCGGGCAGCAACGCCCCGGCCCGCCACGGCGAGCTGGCGGCCGCCACGGCCACGAGGGCTCCGCCGGCGGCAAGCGCCAGCTGGCCGCGCAGCGCCATCACGGCCAGCGCCACGTGCGGCAGCAGCAGGGCCAGGAGCGCGAGCGCCGTGCCGCTGCCGGTCGCCTGCAGCAGCGCGGCGCAGAGCAGCCACACGGCGACCCCGAGCACGGCTTCGCCCCAGGCGCCGGTGGGCTTGAGCGACGGCAACAGCCGCCGGTCCAGGGCCAGCGCCGACCACGCCGCGAGCAGCCCGCCCAGGCTCAGTGCCACGGCGTGCTGCAGCGCCTGCGCCGCCCAGGGGCCGGGCACGGGGGGGACTGCCCGGCCCAACCAGGCGTCGCCTGCCAGGCCGAGCGCGATCGCCGGCAGCAGCGCGGCCGCCGGAACGGAAGCGGAGAGCGCGAGCGCATCCCGGCCGCGCTCGAGCCGGGGGTCGAATCCCAGGCGCCGCAGCAGCATCCACGCGGTGGCCGCCGCGGCGCCCCCTGCCACCGCGCCCAGCACCGCACCGAAGACCGACGGCGCCAAGCCCAGCAGCGCAACGAACAGCCCCAGGACCGGCGCCGGCAGCGACCGCCAGCCCCATCGGACCAGGGCAGCGAGAGCCAGGCCGCAGGGCAGCGCCAATGCCACCGCGGGCACGCCAGGCCAGCTGAGCGCGCCAGCCCGGGCCAGGAGATACGCGCTTGCGGCCAGTGCCGCGAGGCGCAGCAGTGGCCCCACCCGCGGGCGGCTGCCTGCGGCCGTGGGCGTGGCGTCGGGGGCCGCGGCGGCCTTGCGCGTGACCGCTTGCTGCGCTGCCGGCCCGTGGGGTCGATCGGCGGGCTGCTCAGGCGGCGGCGACGAGGTGTTCATGCACGATCCAGCGCCGCGGGGCGGGTGCGCGGCACGGCGTCTGTGGCCTTCAGTCCGATGGCGGGACGAAGCCTGCCGGCTTGTCGGCGCCGTCGCCGAAGAAGAACTGCTCCATCTGCCGCGCCAGATACTGCCGCGCACGCGCGTCGGCAAGGTTCAGCCGGTTCTCGTTGACCAGCATCGTCTGGTGCCGCTTCCACATCTCGAACGCCTCCTTGGAGACCTGGTCGTAGATGCGCTTGCCCAGCTCGCCCGGGTAGGGCGGGTAGACCAGCCCCTCGGATTCCTTCTCCAGATAGACACACTGGACCATGCGGGCCATCGACGTACTCCGGGGCGTTCAGGTGAGCTTCTTGACCAGCACCTGAGAGCGCCGGTCCCAATCGTACTTTCGCTTGCGCGCCTCGGGGAGCCAGTCGGTGTCGACCTGCACGAATCCGCGCTTGATGAACCAGTGCATCGTGCGGGTGGTCAGCACGAACAGGCTGTCGAGACCCTGTGCCCGCGCCCGTTGCTCGATGCGCTTGAGCAGACGCTCGCCATCGCCCTGGCCCTGCGAGAGCGGGCTGACCGTCAGCGCCGCCATCTCGCCGGTGCGCGCCTCGGGGAAAGGATACAGGGCCGCGCACCCGAAGATGATGCCGTCGTGCTCGATCACCGTGTAGTTGCCGATGTCACGCTCGATCTCGGTGCGGCCCCGCCGCACCAGCGTGCCGTCGCGCTCGAAGGGCTCGATCAGCGTCAGGATGCCGGCGACATCGTCGCTGGCGGCCTCGCGCAGGCTCTCGAGCTTCTCGTCGACCACCATCGTGCCGATGCCGTCGTGCGTGAACACCTCGAGCAGCAGGGCCCCGTCGACGGCGAAGGGCAGGATGTGCGAGCGCTCGACGCCGCCCTCGCAGGCCCGCACGCAGTGCTGCAGGTAGAACGCGGTGTCGGTGGGCAGCGCGGGCGGGGGCAGCGCGCCGAGGATGCGCCGCGCGTCGGCCAGCGCGAGCTCGGTGTCGATCGGCGCCGAGGCGTCGTCGGGGCGCTCGGCGGCGTGCTCGCGGATGCCGGGCATCTCGGTCATGAACACCAGCTTGTCGGCCCGCAGCGCGACGGCCGTGGCGGTGGCCACGTCCTCCATCGTCAGGTTGAAGGCCTCGCCCGTGGGCGAGAAGCCGAACGGCGACAGCAGCACGATCCCTTCGTTCTCGATCGCGCGCCGGATCGCCGCGTGGTCGACGCGGCGCACGACGCCGCTGTGCATCATGTCCACGCCGTCGACGATGCCCACCGGGCGCGCGGTCAGGAAGTTGCCCGACACGACGCGCACCGTGGCGTTGGCCATCGGCGTGTTGGGCAGGCCCTGCGAGAACGCCGCCTCGATCTCGAAGCGCAGCTGGCCGGCGGCCTCCTGCGCGGCGTCCAGCGCCACGGCGTCGGTCACGCGGACGCCACGGTGGAAGCGCGAGACGTGGCCCTTGGCGGCGAGCTGCTCGTTGACCTGCGGCCGGAAGCCGTGCACCAGCACCAGCTTGACGCCCATCGCGTGCAGGATGGCCAGGTCCTGCACGAAGACGCTGAGCTTGCCCGCGGCGACGGCCTCGCCGACCAGGCCGACGACGAAGGTCTTGCCGCGGTAGGCGTGGATGTAGGGCGCCACGGCGCGGAACCACGGCACGAAGGTGTGGGGGAAGACGAGGCTCATCGCGACGCGCAGCAGGGCTGGGGGATTGTGCCGCAGCCCCCCGGGCCGACGCGGATAATCCCGGCCCCGTGTCCCGCCGCCCCGCACCCGTGGCGCCGGCCGCTGCCGGCGCGGCACGGCAGCGTGCCGCGCCGAACCCCGTCGCGCCCATCGCCTACCCCGAGTCGCTGCCCGTCAGCGCCCGGCGCGAGGAGATCGCGCGCGCGATCCGCGAGCACCCGGTGGTCATCGTCAGCGGCGAGACCGGGTCGGGCAAGACGACGCAGCTGCCCAAGATCGTGCTGGAACTCGGCCGCGGGCTGGCGAACCGGGACAAGGGCGGGCACGGCCTGATCGGCCACACGCAGCCGCGGCGCATTGCCGCCAGCAGCGTCGCGCAGCGCATCGCCTCGGAGCTGGACACGCCGCTCGGCGAGGTGGTCGGCTACAAGGTGCGCTTCCACGACCGGCTGCAGCCCGGCGCCAGCGTCAAGCTGATGACGGACGGCATCCTCCTCGCCGAGACGCAGGGCGACCCGCTGCTCACCGCCTACGACACGCTGATCATCGACGAGGCGCACGAACGCAGCCTCAACATCGACTTCCTGCTCGGCTACCTGCGGCAGCTGCTGCAGGGGCCCCGGCCGAGGCGGCCCGACCTGAAGGTGATCGTCACGTCGGCGACGATCGACGCCGAGCGCTTCGCGCAGCACTTCGCCTCGGAGCGCGGCCCCGCCCCGGTGATCGCCGTCAGCGGCCGGCTGTACCCGGTCGAGCAGCGCTGGCGGCCTTTCGAGGAGCGGAAGGACTTCGATCTCGACGACGCCATCGCCGAGGCGGTGGACGAGCTGTGGCGCGAGGGACCGGGCGACATCCTGGTCTTCCTGCCCGGCGAGCGCGAGATCCGCGATGCGGCCGACCATCTGCACCGGCACCTCTCGCAGCGCCAGCGCGGCGGGCCGCCGGCCGAGATCCTGCCGCTGTTCGCGCGGCTGTCGCAGGCCGAGCAGGACCGCGTGTTCCGGCCCGGCAACGGACGGCGCATCGTGCTGGCGACCAACGTCGCCGAGACCTCGCTCACGGTGCCCGGCATCCGCTACGTGATCGACCCGGGCCTGGCGCGGGTCAAGCGCTACAGCTACCGCAGCAAGGTCGAGCAGCTGCAGGTCGAGCCGATCAGCCAGGCCGCGGCGAACCAGCGTGCCGGCCGCTGCGGCCGCTTGGCCGACGGCATCTGCATCCGCCTGTACGACGAGGCGGGCTTCGCGGCGCGGCCGCGCTTCACCGATCCCGAGATCCTGCGCAGCTCGCTCGCGGGCGTGATCCTGCGCATGAAGTCGCTCGGCCTGGGCGCGGTGGAGGACTTCCCCTTCCTCGAGCCGCCGCCGCGGAAGGCCGTCGCCGACGGCTATGCGCTGCTCGCCGAGCTCGGCGCGGTGGACGACGGCAACGAGCTGACGCCGACCGGCGCCGAGCTGGCCCGGCTGCCGCTCGACCCGCGCGTGGGCCGGATGATCCTCGAGGCACGCCAGCGCCAGGCGCTGGCCGAGGTGCTGGTGATCGCCGCGGCGCTGTCGGTGCAGGACGTGCGCGACCGCCCGCTGGAGCAGCAGCAGGCCGCCGACGAGAAGCACCGGCCGTTCGACGACGAGCGCTCGGAGTTCGTCGGCACGCTCAAGCTGTGGAAGTGGATCGAGGCCGGCCGGGGCGTGCACGGCCACGCCGAGGGCCGGGGCGCGCAGGTGGACCAGCCGCGGCTGTCGAACCGCCAGCAGGAGCAGCGGCTGCGCGACCAGTTCATCAGCCCGCGCCGCGTGCGCGAGTGGCGCGACATCCACGCCCAGCTCGCCACCGTCGTCGCCGAGCACGGCTGGCGGCCCAACACGCTGCCGGCCACCTACGAGCAGCTGCATCAGTCGCTGCTGGCCGGCCTGCTGGGCAACGTGGGCTGCAGGGCCGAAGACGACGAGGCGTACCTCGGTGCGCGCGGCATCCGCTTCTGGCGCCACCCGGGCGCGAACCTCTCCCGGAAGCCGGGCCGCTGGATCGTCGCCGCGGAACTGGTGGAGACGACGCGCCTGTTTGGCCGCGGCATCGCGGCCATCGAGCCGCAGTGGCTGCCGCCGCTGGCCGGCCACCTGTTGAAGAGGCAGCTGCTCGAGCCGCACTGGGAGAAGAAGGCCGGCGAGGTGATCGCGCTGGAGCGCGCGACGCTGTACGGCCTGGTGGTCTACGCCGACCGGCGCGTGCCCTACGCCGAGGTCGACCCGGCGGCGGCGCGCGAGATCTTCCTGCGCGAGGGCCTGGTGGCGCACCTGCACGAGGACAGCTGGGACGCGCGACACCCCTTCCTCGCCCACAACCGGCGCGTCGTGCGCGAGGTGCAGGAGCTCGAGCACAAGGCGCGGCGGCAGGACGTGCTGGTGGACGACGAGCTGATCTTCGCCTTCTACGACGCGCAGATGCCGGCCGACGTCTGCGGCACGGCGAGCTTCGAGCGCTGGTACCGCGCGGCGGCCCGGACCGAGCCGAAGCTGCTGCAGCTCACGCGCGAGGAGCTGATGCGGCACGAGGCGGCCGGCATCACGACCGAGGCCTTCCCGAAGGTGATCCGCCTGGGCGGCATCGACTGCGCGGCGAGCTACCTGCACGAGCCCGGCGACGCCCGGGACGGACTCACGGTGACGGTGCCGATCTACGCCCTCAACCAGGTCAGCGAGGAGCGCTGCGAGTGGCTGGTGCCGGGCATGCTGGCCGCCAAGGTGCAGGCGCTGGTCAAGAGCCTCCCCCAGAGGCCGCGCTCGCGGCTGGTGCCGCTGCCGGAGTACGCGGCGGCGTTCTGCGCGGCGGCTGGCTTCGGTCAGGGCTCGCTGCAGGAGGCGCTGCTGCGGGCGGTACGCGAGCGCACGCAGCTGCCGGTGCAGCGGGCCGACTTCAAGCCCGAGCAGCTGGCGCCGCACCTGTTCATGAACCTGCGCGTCGTCGACGAGCACGGCCGGCAGCTCGGCATGGGCCGCGACGTGGCTGCCTTGAAGGCGCAGCTCGGCGGGCAGGCACGCAGCGCGTTCCAGGCCCTGGCGGCGCTGAGGCGGCCAGGGCCGGGCGCGGACGCCGGTGCCGCCGCCACTGGCGCGCCCGCTGCGGCTGCACG
This sequence comes from Rubrivivax sp., assembly GCA_020248915.1. Taxonomy (GTDB): domain Bacteria; phylum Pseudomonadota; class Gammaproteobacteria; order Burkholderiales; family Burkholderiaceae_C; genus Rubrivivax. The sequence continues at coordinate 236,001 of JADCGP010000014.1, forward strand.
CCCGGCCGCCCCGGGGCCCGACCGGACGGGCGGCGTGCGCGCCGAGATCCGCCCGGAGGCCGCATCCCCGGCAGCCGCCGCGGCGTCGGCCGGAAAGATCACCGACTGGACCTTCGGCGAGCTGCCCGAGCTGCTCGAGCTGCGACGCGGCGGCCAGACCCTGATCGGTTTTCCGGCCCTGGTCGACCGCCGCACGCACGTCGAGATCGAGGTCTTCGACGAGCCCGACGTGGCGGCGCGGCGGCATCGCGACGGGCTGCGCCGGCTCTTCGCGCTGCAGCTGAAGGAGCCGCTCAAGTACCTGGAGAAGAACATCCCGGAGTTGCAGGCGATGGCGGGGGCCTACGTCGGCCTGGGCACGCTGGAGGAGCTGCGGGCGCAGATCGTCGCGCTGGCGCTCGACCGGGCCTTCCTGGCCGAGCCCCTGCCTGCCGACGCGGCTTCGTTCCGGCGCCGGATCGACGAGGGGCGCTCGCGGCTGAACCTGATCGCGCACGAGGTGGCGCGGCAGGCGGCCGCGGTGCTGCTGGAGTACGGCGGGGCCCAGCGCAAGCTCAAGGATGCCCGGCCGCCGCGCGAGGTGGCCGAGGACGTGCAGGCGCAACTCGCGCGGCTGGTCGGCAGGAACTTCCTGACGGCCACGCCGTGGCCGAGCCTGCAGCACCTGCCGCGGTACCTCAAGGCCGTCGTGCTGCGGCTCGACAAGCTGCGGGCCGATCCCGCGCGCGACGCTCAGCGCATGGCCGAGCTGCGGCCGCTCGAGCAGCGCTGGCTTCGCCGCGTGGCCGAGTTGAAGGGGGCGCCGCACGCGCGGCTGGACGAGTACCGCTGGCTGCTCGAGGAACTGCGCGTGAGTCTGTTCGCCCAGGAGCTGCGGACCCCGCAGCCGGTGAGCGCCAAGCGGCTGGACCGCGTCTGGGCGCAGATCGATGCCTGATCCGGCCTGGGCGCCGCTCGAAGGCCGCTCGAAAGTCGAGCGGCGCCCGGCGCCGTTCGCGCCGTGTCGGGCGGGAGGGCAGAACCGAGGGGATTGACCCTGAGCAATGATCACAAATGACAATCATTCGCAATTGCATTAACATGGGCGCGTCGCCAATCCAGACCCTGCGCGAGGACGCACCGATGAACCAGCCCCGAATCTCACCCCGAGTCCCGCTGATCGCCGCCGTGCTCGGCGCGGCCGCCTGCCTGGCCTTCGCCGCGCCCGCCCGGGCCCAGGAGAAGGTGCTGAACCTGTACTCGGCCCGCCACTACCAGACCGACGAAGCGCTCTACACCAACTTCACCAAGGCCACCGGCATCCGAATCAACCGGGTCGAGGCCGACGACGCAGGCATCCTCGCCCGGCTGAAGGCCGAGGGCGCCGCGAGCCCCGCCGACGTGATCCTCCTGGTCGATGCGGCGCGCCTGTGGCGCGGCGAGCAGGACGGCCTGTTCCAGCCGATGAAGTCGGCCATCGTCGAGCGGCGCGTGCCCGCGCAGTTCCGCGGCGCCGATACCGGACAGGGGCCGCAGTGGATCGGCATCTCCACGCGCGCGAGGGTGGTCGTCTACGACAAGGCGCGCGTCAAGCCCGAACAGGTCGACACCTACGAGGAAATCGCCGCTCCAGCGCTGAAGGGGCAGGTCTGCATCCGCTCCGGATCGCACCCGTACAACCTGAGCCTGTTCGGCTCGATGCTCGAGCGGCTCGGACCGCAGCGCACCGAAGCCTGGCTCAAGGGCGTGGTCGACAACCTCGCCCGGCCGCCGCGCGGCGGCGACACCGACCAGATCCGCTCGGTGGCGGCGGGCGAGTGCGCCGTCGCGGTGACCAACACCTACTACTTCGCGCGCCTGATGCAGAGCGGCAGTGCGGCCGACCGCGACCTGGTCGCGCGCGTGGGCGTCGTGTTCCCCGAGCAGGCGGGCGCCGGCACGCACGTCAACATCTCGGGCGCGGCCGTCGCCCGCAACGCGAAGAACCGCGAGGCGGCGCAGCAGTTCATCGAGTACCTGACCGGCGACGACGCCCAGCGCATGCTGGCCGACGGCAACAACGAGTACCCGGTGGTGCCAGGCGTGCGCACCGAGAACCCGGCGCTGGCCGCGCTCGGCCGCTTCAAATCGGAGACCGTGCCGGTCGCCCGCGTCGGCGCCAACACCGCGGCCGTCCAGCAGATGCTCGACCGGGTGGGATTCCGCTAGTCCGCTGGCAAGCCGATCCGCCGGCACGCTGGCCGGCTCGACCGGGTCGCCGGCCCGGGCGCTCCGGGACGCGGGGGCCGGGTCAGGCCGGCTCGGGCACGCTCGGCAGGCCCGACAGCGCCATCGCGAGCTCGCCTTCGTCGTAGGCCTGGTCCACCAGCTTGCCGGCGGCGTAGTTGGAGTAGGCGGTCATGTCGAAGTGACCGTGGCCGCACAGGTTCAGCAGGATGACCTCGCTGCGGCCCTGCTCCTTGCAGCGCAGTGCCTCGACGATCGCGCCCTTCACGGCGTGGTTGGCCTCCGGCGCCGGCACGATGCCCTCGGCGCGCGCGAACAGCACGCCGGCGGCGAAGCAGTCGTTCTGGTGGTAGGCGGTGGCCTCGATCAGGCCGAGCTGCTTGAGGTGGCTGACCAGCGGCGCCATGCCGTGGTAGCGCAGCCCGCCGGCATGGAAGCCCGGCGGCGTGAAGGTGCTGCCCAGCGTGTGCATCTTCGTCAGCGGCGTCAGGTGCGCCGTGTCGCCGAAGTCGTAGGCGTAGGTGCCGCGGGTGAGCGAGGGGCAGGCGGCCGGCTCCACGGCGACGATGCGCCGCTGCTTGGTCTTGCCCTTGCCGCGCAGTTGCTGGCCGATGAACGGGAAGGCGATGCCCGCGAAGTTGCTGCCGCCGCCGGTGCAGCCGACGACGACATCGGGATCGTCCCCGGCCATCTCGAGCTGCAGCATCGCCTCCTGGCCGATGATGGTCTGGTGCATCAGCACGTGATTGAGCACCGAGCCGAGCGCGTACTTGGTGTCGTCGTGCGTCGCCGCCACCTCGACCGCCTCGCTGATGGCGATGCCGAGCGAACCGGGGTGGTTCGGGTCCTTGGCGAGGATCGCGCGGCCCGAGTTCGTCAGGTTGGACGGCGACGGGTGGCAGGTCGCGCCGTAGGTCTCCATCAGCGCGCGGCGGTACGGCTTCTGGTCGTAGCTGATCCGCACCTGGAAGACCGTGATCTCGAGCCCGAACAGCGCGCCCGCGAACGCGAGCGAACTGCCCCACTGGCCGGCGCCGGTCTCGGTGGTGATCTTGCGGATGCCGGCCTGGGCGTTGTACCAGGCCTGCGGCACGGCGGTGTTGGGCTTGTGGCTGCCGGCGGGCGAGACGCCCTCGTACTTGTAGTAGATCCTCGCCGGCGTGCCGAGGGCCTTCTCGAGCCGATGCGCGCGCACCAGCGGGCTCGGTCGCCACAGCCGGAACACCTCGCGCACCGGCTCGGGGATCTCGATCTCGCGCTCGGTCGCCACCTCCTGGGCGATCAGCGCCATCGGGAACAGCGGCGCGAGGTCGTCCGGACCCACCGGCTGCAGCGTGCCCGGGTGCAGGGGGGGCGGGGGCGGCACCGGCAGATCGGCCATGATGTTGTACCAGTGCGTGGGCATGCGCGACTCGTCGAGCAGGTACTTGGTGGCGGCCATCGGGGTTCCTTCCGTGCTTGCAGGGGCTGACGAGAACGATGCTAGGCGCCGTCGCGACCGGGCGCCACCCGGATGTCTGCGGATGCGGCGCGGCGCTCGGCGCGGGCACTGCTGATGTGCGGCCGGTGGCCGCCGACCACCCGGCGGCGGCCGTCCGCCGCCTGCTCAGCGCCCGAACAGCGCCAGCGCGCGGTCCATCCCGCCGCTGGCGATCGTGATCGACGCCTGCTCGCGCACCGCCGGCTTGGCGTGGTAGGCGATCGACAGCCCGGCCGCGGTCATCATCGGCAGGTCGTTGGCGCCGTCGCCCACCGCGATGGTCTGCCGCGGCTCGATGCCCATCAGCTCGGCCACCTCCAGCAGCACGCGCCGCTTCTCGGCACCGTCGACGATGTCGCCCCAGGGACGCTCCAGCAGCGTGCCGGTGAGCCGCCCACCGGCAATGCCCAGCGTGTTGGCGCGCGCGAAGTCCAGGCCCAGGCGCCGGCGCACGCGCTCGCTGAAGAACGTGAAGCCGCCGGAGACCAGCAGCGTCTTCAGCCCGGCGCGCTGGCAGGCCTGCACGAAGGTCTCCACGCCGGGGTTGAGCTGCAGCTTCTCGGTCCACACGCGCTCCAGCGCGCTCTCGGGCACGCCGGCCAGCAGCGCCATGCGCCGGCGCAGGCTCTCACGGTAGTCGGCGATGTCGCCGCGCATCGCCGCCTCGGTGATCGCGGCCACCTCGGCGCGGCGGCCGGCGGCGTCGGCGATCTCGTCGATGCACTCGATGTTGATCAGTGTCGAGTCCATGTCGAACGCGACCAGCCGGTAGTCGGCCAGCCGCAGCGGCGGCTCGAGGCCGCGCACGAACAGGCCCGGCTCGACCTCGCGCGCCTGCGCGGCTGCCGTCATGCCGCCACCGCCCGCGGCTGCCCGAGCGCGCGCAGCAGGTCGCGCAGGTACTGCGCGCGCTCGGCGGGCGCGGCGATCTCGCGCTCGACGCGCAGCCGCGCGTTGCCCGCCAGCTTGACCGCGCGGTTCTTCTGCACCAGCGACACGATCGACTGCGGGTCGATCGGGGCGTCGGCCCGGAAGGTGATGTTCATCAGCCGCGGCCCGGCGTCGATCTTCAGCACCCCATAGCCGCGCGCCAGCACGCGCAGCCGGTGCGTGTCGAACAAGGTGCGACCCTGCGGCGGCAGCTTGCCGAAGCGGTCGGTGATCTCCTCCAGCATCGCCTCGATCTGCTCGGGCTGCTCGGCGATCGCCAGCCGCTTGTACAGCGACAGGCGCACGTGCACGTCGCCGCAGTAGGCCTCGGGCAGCAGCGCGGGCGAGTGAAGGTTGATCTCGGTGGCCGTGCCCAGCGGCGCCATCAGGTCGGGCTCGCGGCCGGACTTCAGCGCGCGCACCGCCTCGGCCAGCATGTCGTTGTAGAGCTGGAAGCCGACCTCCATCATGTTGCCGCTCTGGTGCTCGCCGAGCACCTCGCCCGCACCGCGGATCTCGAGGTCGTGCATCGCCAGGTAGAAGCCGCTGCCGAGTTCCTCCATCTGCTGGATCGCGTCCAGCCGCTGTGCCGCGGCCTTGGGCAGCGCCTCGACGTCGGGCACGAGCAGGTAGGCGTAGGCCTGGTGGTGGCTGCGCCCGACGCGGCCGCGCAGCTGGTGCAGCTGCGCCAGGCCGAACTTGTCGGCCCGGCTGATCACGATGGTGTTGGCGCTCGGCACGTCGATGCCGGTCTCGATGATGGTCGAGCACAGCAGCACGTTGTGGCGCTGGGCGACGAAGTCGCGCATCACGCGCTCGAGCTCGCGCTCGGGCATCTGGCCGTGTGCCACCGCGATGCGTGCCTCGGGCAGCAGCTCGGCGAGCCGGTCGCGCCGGGCCAGGATGGTCTCGACCTCGTTGTGCAGGAAGTACACCTGCCCGCCGCGCTTGAGCTCGCGCAGCACCGCCTCGCGAATCACTGAGTTGCCTTCGTTGCGCACGAAGGTCTTGATCGCCAGGCGCCTCTGGGGTGCGGTGGCGATCACCGACAGGTCGCGCAGGCCTTCCAGCGCCATGCCGAGCGTGCGCGGTATCGGGGTGGCCGTCAGCGTCAGCACGTCGACCTCGCTGCGCAGCGCCTTGATCGCCTCCTTGTGGCGCACGCCGAAGCGGTGCTCCTCGTCGACGACGAGCAGGCCCAGGCGCGCGAACTTCACGTCCGGACTCAGCAGCTTGTGGGTGCCGACGACGATGTCGATCGAGCCGTCGGCCAGCCCGTCCAGCGCCGTGCGCACCTCCTTCGGGCTGCGGAAGCGCGACAGCTCGGCCACCTTGACCGGCCACTTGCCGAAGCGGTCGGCGATGGTCTGGAAGTGCTGCTCGGCCAGCAGCGTGGTCGGCGCCAGGATCGCCACCTGGCGCCCGCCGTGCACGGCGACGAACGCCGCCCTCAGTGCCACCTCGGTCTTGCCGAAGCCGACGTCGCCGCAGACCAGCCGGTCCATCGGCCTGGGGCTGATCATGTCCTGGATCACCGCGTGGATCGCGGCACGCTGGTCGGCGGTCTCCTCGAAGCCGAAGCTGGCCGCGAAGGCCTCGTAGTCGTGGGCGCTGAAGCGGTGCGTCATGCCCTGGCGCGCGGCGCGCCTGGCGTACAGGTCGAGCAGCTCGGCCGCGGTGTCGCGCACCTGCTCGGCGGCCTTGCGGCGCGCCTTGTCCCACTGGCCGCTGCCCAGCCGGTGCAGCGGCGCCTCGTCGGCGCCCACGCCGGTGTAGCGGCTGATCAGGTGCAGCTGCGCGACCGGCACGTACAGCGTCGCCTTGTCGGCGTACTCCAGGTGCAGGAACTCGCTGGCGCCGCCGTCCTGGCCGTCGGCCAAGTCGATGTGGACCAGACCCTTGTAGCGCCCGATGCCGTGGTTCAGGTGCACGACCGGGTCGCCGACGTTCAACTCGGCCAGGTCCTTGATCAACGCATCGACGTTGCTGACCTGCTCCTGCTTGCGGCGCCGGCGCGCTTCGCGCGTGGTGGCGAAGAGCTCGGTCTCGGTGACGAACTGCACGCCGGCGGCACCGCCGGCAGCGCCGGGCCCGTGCCAATGGAAGCCATCGGCCAGCGGCGCCGCCGCGATCGCGACCTTCTCGTCGCCGGCGAGGAACTCCGCCAGCGTGGCCACGCTCGGCACCGCGAGACGGTGCTCGCGCAGCAGCTCGAGCACGCTCTCGCGCCGGCCCTCGCTCTCGGCCACGACGAGCACGCGCGCGGACGTCGTCTCGACGTGGCGCTCGAAGCGGCCGAGCGGCGCGGTGGCGCCGCGGTCGATGGCCAGGTCGGGCAGCGGCCGGGCCCAGTCCACCGGCTCGCGGCCGCGCAGCGCGAACGTGGCGTGCGGCTGCGTGCTCGCGAAGAATTCCTCGGCCGGCAGGAAGATCTCGGCCGGCGGCAGGACCGGCCGCTCGGGGTCGTGCTGCAGGAAGCGGTGCCGCTCGCGGGTGTCGGTCCAGAAGCGCTCGACGGCGTCGGCGACCTCGCCGTGAAGCACGAGCGTGGTGTCGGCGTGCAGGTGGTCGAACAGCGTTGCCGCGCGGTCGAAGAACAGCGGCAGGTAGTACTCGATGCCGCCGGCGGCCACGCCGCTGGCGATGTCCTTGTAGATGCGGCAGCGGCTCGGGTCGCCCTCCATCTTCTCGCGCCAGCGGGCGCGGAACGCGGTGCGCGCGGCCTCGTCGAGCGGGAACTCGCGCCCGGGCAGCAGCCGGACCTCCGGCACCGGGTACAGGCTGCGCTGGGTGTCGGGGTCGAAGGTGCGGATCGAATCGATCTCGTCGCCGAACAGGTCCACGCGGTAGGGCACCAGCGAGCCCATCGGGTACAGGTCGATCAGCCCGCCGCGCACGGCGTACTCGCCGGGCGCCACGACCTGGCTGACGTGCTGGTAGCCGGCCTGCACGAGCTGGGCCTTCAGCGACGCCTCGTCGAGCCTGGCCTTGTGCCGGAAGTGGAAGGTGTAGGCCGCGAGGAAGGACGGCGGCGCCAGCCTGGCGAGCGCCGTCACGGCCGGCAGCACCAGCACGTCGACGTCGCGCTGGCGCACCCGCCACAGCGTGGCCAGGCGCTCCGAGACCAGGTCCTGGTGCGGGCTGAAGCGGTCGTAGGGCAGCGTCTCCCAGTCCGGGAACATCGCCACGCGCAGCGCCGGGTCGAAGAAGGGCAGCTCGTCGGCCAGTCGCAGCGCATCGGCCGGCTCGGCGGTGAACACCGCCAGTGCCCGTCCCCGGTCGGCGGCCTCGCGGGCGACGTGGGCGAGCCACAGCGCATCGGCCGAGCCGGGCGGCCGGGGAAGGGTGTGGCGCTTGCCCGGCGCGACGGTTGGCAGTTGCATGCGGGGGCGAATTCTAGAATCCACCCCGATGACCGACCCGCAGGCGCGCTGCTTCGCCCTCGTGCCCTGTGCCGGCGCGGGTCTGCGCGCGGGCACGGCGGTGCCCAAGCAGTACGAGCCGCTGGCCGGGCGCGCGGTGGTTGCGCACACCCTGGCGGCGCTGCAGGCGGTGCCGGCGCTCCACGCGACGCTCGTCGTCCTGGCCCCGGGGGACGACGCGTTCGAGCGCCACGCGGGCGGCTTCGCGGGGCCGCGCGGCTGGGTCGCGCGCTGCGGCGGCGCGACGCGCGCGGCCAGCGTCGCTGCCGGCCTTCAGGCGCTGCGCGGGCACGGCGCCGGCGCGGACGACTGGGTGCTGGTGCACGACGCGGCTCGCTGCCTGCTGCGGCCGGCCTGGGTCGAGCGCCTGATCGAGGCCTGCCGCGGCGATGCCGTCGGCGGCCTGCTCGCGCTGCCGCTGGCCGACACGCTGAAGCAGGCCGAGGGCGACCGCGTCGCCGCGACGGTCGGGCGCGCGGACAAGTGGCTGGCGCAGACGCCGCAGATGTTCCGGCTCGGGCTGCTCAAGCGCGCGCTCGCCGCAGCCGGCGACGCGGTCACCGACGAGGCCGGTGCGGTCGAGGCGCTCGGCCTGCGGCCGCGCCTGGTGCCCGGCGACCTCGAGAACCTGAAGATCACCTGGCCTGCGGACTTCGCGCTTGCCGCGCGGCTGCTGGCCTCCCGCTGAGGAAGGCATGCCGATGGATCCGCTGCAGCTGCGCGTGGGCGAGGGCTGGGACACGCACCGGCTCGTGACGGACCGGCCGCTGCGGCTCGGCGGCGTGACGATCCCGCACACGCACGGCCTGCTCGGGCACAGCGACGCCGACGCGCTGCTGCACGCGATCACCGATGCGCTGCTGGGCGCGGCCGGGCTGGGCGACATCGGGCGCCACTTCCCCGACACGGCGGCCGAGTTCGCGGGCGCCGACAGCGCCATGCTGCTGGCCGAGGCGGCGCGGCGCGTGCGCGCGGCCGGCCACGAGATCGTCAACGTCGACAGCACGGTCGTGGCCCAGGCGCCGCGCCTGGCGCCCCACATCCCGGCCATGCAGGAGCGCATCGCCGCCGTGCTCGGCCTGCCGGCCGACGCGGTCAACGTCAAGGCCAAGACCGCCGAGCGCATGGGCCCGGTCGGCGAAGGCCGCGCGATCGAGGCGCGTGCGGTCGCGCTGCTCGTGCGGCGCGCGGCGCTGCCGGCACGGCCGGCCTGACGCGCCGCGCGCCGGGGCGCCCCACCCGCCCGCGGGTGCTGGCTCAGGCGGCGGTGCCGGCGCGCCGCAGGCGCAGGTGCGCGACGAGCCCGCCCTCGGGCGCGTTGGCCAGCTCCAGCGTGCCGCCCATGCGCTGCATCGACTTGTCGACGATCGCCAGCCCCAGGCCGGCGCCGGTGGCCGCGGTGCGCGCGGCGTCGCCGCGGAAGAAGGGCGTGGTCAGCTGCGAGAGCTTCTCCGGCGCCACGCCCAGCCCCTTGTCGCGCACGCTGACGATGGTCCAGGTGCCGGCCCGCACCGAGCTGACGCTGACCTCGGCCACGCCGCTGTCGATGCTGCGGCCGTAGCGGCGGGCGTTCTCGAACAGGTTCAGGAACACGCGCCCGAGTTCGGTCTCGTCGGCCATCACGGCCAGGTCGTCCGGCACCCGCGACACGATCCGGACCTGCGTCTGGTCGCGCAGGCGCGACATCTCGCGCTCGATCAGCGGCGCCAGCAGCAGCGGCCGCGTCTGCGTCTCTCCGGGCCGCGCGTACTCCATGAACTTGTCGATGATCGCGTCGAGCTGGTCGATGTCGCTGGCCATGTTGCGGCGCGCCTCCTCGTCGGCGACGCTCATCTCGGTCTCCAGGCGCAGCCGCGCCAGCGGCGTGCGCAGGTCGTGGCTGATGCCGGCCAGCATCACTGCACGGTCCTCCTCGACCCGCGCCAGTTCGCGCGCCATCCGGTTGAAGCCGCGGTTGACCTCCCGGATCTCGCTGGTCAGCGTGCTCTCGTCCAGGCGCGACTCGAGGTTGCCGCTGCTGATGCGGCTGGCGGCGAAGGACAGCTGTCGCAGCGGCCGATTGATCAGGGCGCCGACAGCGGCGGCAGCCGCGAGCGTCAGCAGCAGCGCAACGCCGATCCAGGCCACGCCGCCTGCAGGCAGCGGCGCGGCCGGCGGGCCGGCCTCGGTGCGCAGCCAGTAGCTGCCGCGGCCGGCGTCGAACCCGATCCACAGCCCGGCGCGCTCGCCGAAGCGGCGCGCGACGAGCGTGTCGGGGCCGAGCGCGGCGCGCACCTCCTCGGCCACGCGCCGGCTGTAGCGGTCGGTCTCGTAGGGCTCCCAGGAGTCGGTCGCGGCGCGTGTGGCGACGGCCACTGCCACCCGTCCGGCCACCGCGGCGTCGGGTCCTGCACCGACGGCCCGACCCGGCGCGGACCCGGTCGGGGGCCCCAGGACCGCCTCGAGCGCGGCCTCGAGGGCCGCCGGCCGCCCGGGGTCGCGCGGCGCGGCCAGCGCGGCACGGGCCATCCGAACCAGCGCCGCGGCCTGCTGCCCCGCCTGCACGGCGCGTGGCTCCTGGTCGAGCTCGCGCAGCACCGGCAGCCAGATGACGGCCAGCCCCGCCAGCAGCAGGGCCAGCAGCGCCAGGGTGCGCCACAGGAGGCTCACGGTCGGGGCGGGTGAGCGTCAGGAAAGACGGGCTGCTGGGGACGGGGGTGCCCGCCGCTGCCCGAGCGCCGCGGCGCGCCCGGGTTCACCCGGCGCCGTCCGGCACGAACACGTAGCCCACGCCCCAGACGGTCTGGATGTAGCGCGGCTGCGAGGGGTCGGGCTCGATCATCTTGCGCAGGCGCGAGATCTGCACGTCGAGGCTGCGGTCGAAGGGCTCGAACTCGCGGCCGCGCGCCAGCTGCGCCAGCTTGTCGCGCGACAGCGGCTGGCGTGGGTGGCGCACCAGTGCCTTCAGCATGCTGAACTCGCCCGTGGTCAGGGAGATCTGCTCGCCGTTCTTGGACAGGCGCCGCAGCGACAGGTCGAACTCGAACGGCCCGAAGCTGACCACCTGCGCCTCCTTGCTTGGCGCGCCCGGGGCCTCGGCCGCCGGCCGACGCCGCAGCACGGCATGGATGCGGGCGAGCAGCTCGCGCGGGTTGAACGGCTTGGGCAGGTAGTCGTCGGCGCCGACCTCCAGGCCAACGATGCGGTCGACGTCCTCGACCTTGGCCGTCAGCATGATGATCGGGGTCGGGTCGCTGGCCGCGCGCAGCCGCCGGCAGATCGACAGCCCGTCCTCGCCGGGCAGCATCAGGTCCAGCACGATGAGGTCGATCGTCTCGCGCGTGAGCAGGCGGTTCAGGGCTTTGGCGTCCTCGGCCAGCAGCACCTCGAAGCCCTCCTGCGACAGGTAGCGGCGCAGCAGGTCGCGGATGCGCGCGTCGTCGTCGACGACGACGATCCGGTCCGCGCGCGGGTTGCCTGTCGGGCTCATGCCCTCTCCCGAATTTGTAACAGCCGCATTGTGGAGGCCGAGGGACCGTGCCGTGCCGCGGAACGGGCGCAGGAGCACGAACTTTGCCGCACCCGCGCGCACGTAGCGTGTCAACCCGTGGCGTTGTTCACGCGTGAGATGCTCGCGCACCACAGCCGCAACGCCCGCGCCGGGCCACAGGAGACCGTCATGCTCACCATCCAGCCCGTCGCTTTCCTGCGGCGCTCCGCTCTCGTGCTGTCGTTCGCCGCGGCGGCATGGCTGCCCGCCGCGGTGCAGGCGCAGACGACGCCCCCGCCTCAGAACGTCGTCTCGCTCAGCGCCAGCGCCGCCCGCGAGGTGGCGATGGACTGGCTGACGGTGACCTTCAGCACCACGCGCGAGGGGGCCGACGCCGGCGCGGTGCAGGCCCAGTTGCGCCAGGCCCTGGACGTGGCGCTGGCCGAGGCGCGCAAGGCGGCGCGGCCCGGCGAGGTGCTGGTGCGCACCGGGGCCTTCGCGCTGCATCCGCGCTACGCGCCGCGCGGCGGCATCACCGGATGGCAGGGCAGCGCGGAGCTGGTCGTCGAGGGGCGCGACACCGCGGCCATCGCCCAGCTCGGCGGGCGGATCCAGACGCTGACGATCGGGCGCGTGCAGTGGTCGCTGTCGCGCGAGACGCGCGAGCGCGTCGAGGCGGAGGTGCAGGCCCAGGCCGTGGCCGGCTTCCGCGAGCGGGCCGACGCCCTGGCGCGCGCCTTCGGCTTCACGGCCTACACGCTGCGCGAGGTCAGTGTCGGCGGCGGCGAGGCCCCGGGCCTGCCGCCCCAGCTGATGCGGGCTCAGGCCATGCGCGCGCCGGGCGCCGACGAGGCGCTACCGGTCGAGGCCGGGCGCACGCTGGTCAGCGTGACGGTGAGCGGCAGCGTGCAGCTGGGCCGCTAGCGGCCTGTGCCCGGCTCGGCGGGTGGGCTTACTGCGCGGTCCAGCCGCCGTCCATCTGCCACGCCACGCCCATCACGTTGTCTGCCGCCGGCGAGCACAGGAACACCGCCAGCTCGGCCAGCTGCTCGGGCGTCGTGAAGCGCAGCGACGGCTGCTTGTCGGCGAGCAGCCGCCGCTTGGCCTCCGCGTCGTCGACGCCGTCACGCGCCGCGCGCGCGTCCACCTGCTTCTGCACCAGAGGGGTCAGCACCCAGCCGGGGCAGATGGCGTTGACCGTGACGCCGCTGGTGGCGTTCTCCAGTGCCGCGGCCTTGGTCAGGCCGACGATCCCGTGCTTGGCCGCGACGTAGGCGCTCTTGCCGGCGCTGGCCACCAGGCCGTGCGCCGAGGCGATGTTGATCACGCGTCCCCAGCCGCGCCGCTTCATGCCCGGCAGCGCGCATCGCATCGCGTGGAACGCCGAGCTCAGGTTGATGGCCATGATCGCGTCCCAGCGCTCGACCGGGAAGTCCTCCACGTTGGCCACGTGCTGGATGCCGGCGTTGTTGACCAGGATGTCCAGACAGCCGAACTGCTCCTCGCAGGCCCGCACCATGGTCTCGATGTCGGCCGGCCGGCTGACGTCGGCCCCGTGGTGGGCGGCCCCGGGGTCGAACTCGCGCACGACGCCCAGCGCCTGGGCGACGTCGCCGAAGCCGTTGAGCATGACCCGCGCGCCGTGCAGCGCCAGGGTCCGGGCGATGCCCAGGCCGATGCCGCTGGTGGAGCCGGTGACGAGGGCGGTCTTGCCGGTGAGCATGGGGTACTCCTGGGTCGGATCGGGTTGTTAGGATGGGCCAATTATCGAACCCCGATTTGCACGAGCATGAACGCCGCCGAGCCCGCCCTGCGCCACGTCCTCTGCCTGGACGGCCGCGGCCTGCACCGCATGGCCTACTGGGAGTGGGGACCGGCCGATGCGGAGCAGGCGGTGGTCTGCGTGCACGGCCTGAGCCGGCAGGGCAGGGACTTCGACACCCTGGCGCGCGACCTCGCGCCGCGCTGCCGCGTGATCTGCCCCGACGTCGTGGGCCGCGGCCGCAGCGACCGGCTGGCCGACCCCGCCGGCTATGCGATCCCGCATTACGTGGCCGACATGGTGACGCTGGTGGCGCGGCTGGGCGTCGAGCGGGTCGACTGGGTCGGCACCTCGATGGGTGGCCTGATCGGCCTCGGCCTGGCCGCGTTGCCCGGCTCGCCGGTGCGGCGCCTCGTCCTGAACGACGTCGGGCCGGCCATCGAGCCGGTCGCGCTGGCCCGCATCGGCACCTACCTCGGCGTGCCCGTGCGCTGGCGCTCCCTCGAGGAGGCGGCCGACGCCATGCGGGCGGTGTCCCAGGGTTTCGGGCCGCACACGCGGGAGGAGTGGCTCGAGCTCTCGCGCCCCCAGGTGGTGCCGGCGTCCGACGGCGATGGCCTCGTGCCGCATTACGACCCGGCTATCGCCCTGCCGCTGCGCGCGCTGACGCCCGAGATTGCGCGTGCCGGCGAGGCGGCGCTGTGGCAGGCCTACGACCGCGTCAGCGCGCCCACGCTGCTGCTGCGGGGCGCCGACTCCGACCTGCTGTCGCCCGCGACGGCGCAGGCGATGACCGCGCGCGGGCCGCGCGCGCGGCTGGTCGAGCTCCCCGGGGTCGGCCACGCCCCCACGCTGGTGGCGCCTGGGCAGCGCCAGCTGGTGCGCGAGTTCCTGCTCGCGCCCTGACGGCCGCCGGGGGCAGGCGATGAAGACGCGCGCGCCGGCCGAAGCCGGCACGGCGGCCATCGTCCACCTCGCCGAGACCGGGGGCCTGGGGGCGGCCGACGCGCTCGCGCGCGCGCGCGCCTTCGCCGAGCCGCTTCTGGCCGGCGAGCGGCTCGACACCGGCGAGGAGGTGCTCGCCCACGCCGACGGCGTGGCCCAGGTGCTGGAGTCGATCGGCGCCGCACCCACGCTGCGCGCCGCCGCCTACCTGGTGTACGCGGGCGACTACCTGCAGCGGCCCGAGGAGGTGGTGCGCAAGGCCTTCGGCGACAGCTATGCGAGCCTGGTCACGCTGACGTGGCAGCTGGTGCAGATCCAGCGCGCGGCGCGGCGCGCCCAGGGCCAGCACGACCCGCGCGGGCAGCAGACCGAGCGCGTGCGCAAGATGCTGCTCGCCTTCTCGCGCGACCTGCGGGTGGTGCTGCTGCGGCTGGCCTCGCGCCTGCAGACGATGCGCTGGTTCGCCGCCGGCCGCGTGCCGTGCCCTCCCGGTCTGGCCGAGGAGTCGCTCCAGGTGTTCGCGCCGCTGGCCAACCGGCTCGGCATCTGGCAGGTGAAGTGGGAGCTCGAGGACCTCGCGTTCCGCTTCCTGCAGCCCGCGCAGTACCAGCAGGTGGCGCGGCTGGTGGACGAGACCCGTGCCGCGCGCGAGCAGGGCGTGGCGGCGGTGCGCGCCGAGCTGGCCGCGCTGCTGGCGCGTCACGGCATCGCCGCCGAGGTGGCCGGCCGGCCCAAGCACCTGTACGGCATCTGGAAGAAGATGCAAGGCAAGGGCGTGGGCTTCGCCCGCGTGTTCGACGCGCGGGCGCTGCGCGTGATCGTCGACGACGTGCCGCAGTGCTACGCGGCGCTGGCCCGCGTGCACGAGCGCTGGCGCGCGCTGCCCGAGGAGTACGCCGACTACGTCGCGCGGCCCAAGCCGAACGGCTACCAGAGCCTGCACACCGTCGTGCTCGCCGACGACGGCCGGCCGCTCGAGGTGCAGATCCGCAGCCGCGCGATGCACGAGCACGCCGAGCACGGCGTGGCCGCGCACTGGATGTACAAGGAGGCCGGCGCGCGCGGCTACGCCGGCGTCGCGGCGAGCGGCGAGTTCGAGGAGCGCGTGGCCGAGGCGCGCAAGGCGGTGCTGCGCGAGCTGCTGGCCTGGGAGCGCGACTTCTCCGCGGCCGGGCAGGGCGGTGCCGGAGAGGAGGGCGCCGATCCTGCCGGCGCAACGCCGGCGGCCTTCGACGACCGCATCTACGTCTTCACGCCCCAGGCCACCGTGATCGACCTGCCGGCCGGCGGCACGCCGGTCGACTTCGCGTACAGCCTCCACACCGACCTTGGCCACCGCTGCCGTGGCGCGCGGGTCGACGGTGCGATGGTGCCGCTGAACACCCCGTTGCGCAGCGGGCAGACGGTGGAGATCGTCGCGGCCCGCGAGGGCGGGCCGTCGCTCGACTGGCTGAACGCCGAGCTCGGCTACCTGCGAAGCCCGCGCGCGCGTGCCAAGGTGCGCGCGTGGTTCAACGCGCGCCAGATGCAGGAGACGGTGGCCCGCGGCCGCGACGCGGTCGAGCGGCTGCTGCAGCGGGAGGGCCGCACCGCTCTGGAGCGCGACGCGCTGGCGGCGCAGCTGGGCTTCCGCGACGCCGAAGCGCTGTTCGAGGCCGTGGGCAAGGACGAGTATTCGCTGCGCCAGATCGAGAACCTGTTGCGGCCGGCCGCCCCGCCACCCGAGGAGACCCGCATTCCGCTGCACCGGCCGCGCAGCGACGCGGCAGGCCGCGGCGGCGTGCTGGTCGTGGGCGTCGACTCGCTGCTGACGACGCTGGCGCGCTGCTGCCGGCCGGCGCCGCCCGACGCGATCTGCGGCTTCGTCACGCGCGGCCGCGGCGTGGCGATCCACCGCGCCGACTGCCCGAACTTCCGCCACATGGCCTCGGTGCAGGCGGGGCGCGTCATCGAAGTGCAGTGGGGCGAGGGCCGGGACGGGCAGGGCGCCGTCTACCCGGTGGACGTGCTGGTCGAGGCGGCTGATCGCAGCGGGCTGCTGCGCGACGTGTCGGAGGTCTTCGCCAAGGAGCGGATCAACGTGACTGGCGTGAACAGCCAGAGCACGAAGGACCGTTCGACCGCCTGGATGACCTTCACCGTCGAGGTGGTCGACGCGGCGCGGCTGGCCGCGGTGCTGGCGCAGGTGGCGCGCGTGCCTGGCGTACGGCACGCGCGGCGCAAGTAGGGCACGGCCGCGGCACCCTTGCGCACCGGGGCGCGGCGCCGCGGCGCGCGTGGTGTTGTAAACTGCTTGGCTCGCGCAGGCGTGTAGCTCAGCTGGTTAGAGCACCACCTTGACATGGTGGGGGTCGGAGGTTCGAGTCCTCTCGCGCCTACCAGACAACGACAGGCCGCCAGGGCGCCCGGATTGCCGGGCCGCGCTGGCGGCCTCTCCATTCGGGGGCCGCCCCGAGCCTGCCGGTGACCGCTCCCGCTCCCGCCCCCGACCTGCCGTCGCTGCTGGCTCCGCTCGAGGCACTCGTGCGCCGTGCCGGTGCGGAGGTGATGGCTGCCTACGCCGTGCCCTTTGCGGTCGAACGCAAGGCCGACGGCTCGCCCGTCACCGCGGCCGACCGCGCCGCCGAAGCCATCCTCGCGCCGGGGCTGGCCGCGCTGCTGCCCGGCGTGCCGGTGGTGGCCGAGGAGGCGATGTCCGAGCCGGGCGCTCCGCCCGTTGCGCCAGCAGGGCGCTTCTGGCTCGTCGATCCGCTGGATGGCACCCGCGAGTTCGTCGCCCGCAACGGCGAGTTCACCGTCAACGTGGCGCTGGTCGATGCCGGCCTGCCGGTGCTTGGCGCGGTGCTCGCCCCGGCACTCGACCTGCTCTACCTCGGGGTGCCGGGGCTTGGGGCGTGGCGCGTGGCCGGCGGTCAGCGGTCGGCGCTCGCCGCCCGGGCGGTGCCGCCTCAGGGTCTGAGCGTGGCCTACAGCCGCTCGCACCGCGACGACCGCACCGAGCGGTGGCTTTCCGCGTGGCCGGTGGCCGACCGGATCGCGGTGGGCTCGGCGCTGAAGTTCGGACTGCTCGCCGCCGGCCAAGCCGACGTCTACCCGCGGCTCGGGCCGACGATGGAGTGGGACACGGCCGCCGGCCATGCCGTGCTGGCGGCCGCCGGTGGCTGCGTGCTCGACCTGCAGGGGCAGCCGCTGCGCTACGGCAAGCCCGGCTACCGCAACCCGGACTTCGTGGCCTGGGCCCGGGCGCCCGGGCCGACCCTGTCGCCGGCGGGGTAACTCCGGCCGGCACCGCGGCGGTGCGCCTCCTAGAATGCCCTGAGGTGGTGCGCGGTCGCGCTCCCGCAACCGGCTCCCGAGGATCGAACGATGCCCGCATCCCGCCGCCGCGCTGCCCCGGCCGACGCCGCCACCGGCGCCGACGGGGGTTCACCGCCCGGGCGATCGCCTGGGGCGCCGCAGCCGGCGGCCGGCCTGCGCATCCTCAAGAAGTACCCGAACCGGCGCCTCTACGACACGCGCACGAGCAGCTACGTCACGCTGGCCGACGTCAAGGAGATGGTGCTGGCGGGCGAGCCTTTCGAGGTGCGCGAGGCCCGCAGCGGCGACGACCTGACCCGCAGCATCCTGCTGCAGATCATCCTCGAGGAGGAGTCGGGCGGCGTGCCGATGTTCAGTACGCAGACGCTGGCCCAGATCATCCGCTTCTACGGCCACTCGATGCAGGGGATGATGGGCACGCTGCTGGAGAAGAACCTCGCGGCCTTTGCCGAGATGCAGAACCGCTTCCTCGAGCAGGGCAAGGGCCTGTACGACCCCAAGCACCTGACGCCCGAGGCCTGGACGCAGTTCCTCGGCGGCCAGGCACCGGTGCTGCAGAACCTGATGAGCGCCTACGTCGAGCAGAGCCGCGCGCTGGTCGAACAGCTGCAGCGCGGTGCCGTCTTCCCCGGCATGCCGGGCTTCCCGCCGCGCAAGTGAGTCCCGCCGGCGGGCCGACAATCGCGGCCATGCCCGATTCCTCCCCCCTCCAGGCGCCGCAGGCCGCGCCGACCATCGGTTTCGTCTCGCTCGGCTGCCCGAAGGCGCTGACCGACTCCGAGCTGATCCTGACCCGGCTCACCGCCGAAGGCTACGCCACGAGCCGCAGCTGCGCCGGCGCCGACCTGGTGATCGTCAACACCTGCGGCTTCATCGACGACGCGGTGCGCGAGAGCCTGGACGCCATCGGCGAGGCGCTGGCCGACAACGGCCGCGTGATCGTCACCGGCTGCCTGGGCGCGAAGACCGGCGCCGACGGCGCCAACCTCGTGCGCAGCACGCACACCAAGGTGCTCGCCGTGACCGGCCCTCACGCCACCGACGAGGTGCTGCAGGCGGTGCACGCTCACTGCCCGAAGCCGCACGATCCCTTCGTCGACCTGGTGCCCGAGGTGCGGGCGCAGTTCCGCGGCGAGGCCGGGATCAAGCTGACGCCGCGCCACTACGCCTACCTGAAGATCAGCGAGGGCTGCAACCACCGCTGCACCTTCTGCATCATCCCGAGCCTGCGCGGCGACCTGGTCTCGCGCCCGGTCGGCGACGTGCTCGGTGAGGCGCGCGCGCTGCTCGACAACGGCGTGCGCGAGCTGCTCGTCGTCAGCCAGGACACCTCGGCCTACGGCGTCGACCAGAAGTTCCGCACCGGGTTCTGGGACGGGCGCCCGGTGCGCACCCGCATCGTCGATCTCTGCGAGCAGCTCGGGCGGCTGGCCGAGCCGTACGGCGCGTGGATCCGGCTGCACTACGTCTACCCGTACCCGCACGTCGACGAGCTGCTGCCTTTGATGGCCGAGGGTCTGGTGCTGCCCTACCTCGACGTGCCGCTGCAGCACTCGCACCCCGACGTGCTGCGCCGCATGAAGCGGCCGGCCAGCGGCGAGCGCAACCTCGAGCGGCTGCAGGCGTGGCGCGCGGCGTGCCCGCAGCTGGTCGTGCGCTCGACCTTCATCGCCGGCTTCCCGGGTGAGACCGAGGACGAATTCGAGCACCTGCTGGAGTTCGTGCGCGAGGCCGGCATCGACCGCGCCGGATGCTTCGCCTACTCGCCGGTTCAGGGTGCGGCGGCCAACGGGCTGCCCGGCATGCTGCCCGCCGACGTGCGCGAGGAGCGGCGCTCGCGCTTCATGGCGGTGGCCGAGCGCGTGTCGGCGCAGCGGCTCGAGCGGCGCGTGGGCGCGACGATGCAGGTGCTCGTCGACGAGGCCCGTGCGCTCGGCCGCCGGGGCGGCACCGGCCGCAGCTACGCCGACGCGCCGGGCATCGACGGCCTGGTGCACCTGCAGCCGCCGTCCAAGGCGAGCCGCACCTATCGCACGGGCGACTTCGTCAGCGCCCGCATCGTCGCCGCCCAGGGGCACGACCTGGTCGCGGTGCCGGCATGAAACCAGACCCCGAAGCACGATGAAAGACGACGCCGCCACCGCGCTGATCCATCACCCCTACCGGCCGCCGGCCGGGTTCGAGTCGCCGCAGGTCGCGGTGCACAAGGCCTCGACGGTGTTCTTCCCGGACGTGGCCGCGCTGCGCGCGCGCGACTGGCGGCGCCGCGACGCCTACACCTATGGCCTGCACGGCACGCCGACCACCTTCGTGCTCGAGGAGCGGATCGCCGCGCTCGAGGGCGGCTGTCACTGCGTGCTGGCGCCCAGCGGGCTGGCGGCGATCGCGCTGGTCGACCTCGCGCTGCTCGCGCCCGGCGACGAACTGCTGCTGCCGGCCAACGTCTACGGGCCGAGCCGCGAGCTGGCGCGGCACGAGCTGGCGCGCCAGGGCATCGTCCATCGGCTTTACGACCCGCTCGACCCGGCCAGCCTGGAGGCGCAGCTCGGCGAGCGCAGCCGCCTGGTCTGGCTCGAGGCGCCGGGCTCGGTGACGATGGAGTTCCCCGACCTTCGCGGCCTGGTCGCGGTGGCACAGCGCCACGGCGTGACGACGGCCCTCGACGACACCTGGGGCAGCGGCCTCGCGTTCGACGGCTTTGCGCTCGGCATCGACATCGTGATGCAGGCGCTGACCAAGTACCCGAGCGGCGGTGGCGACGTGCTGATGGGCGCGGTGGTCACGCGCGAGGCGCCGCTGCACGAGCGCATCAAGTCCACCCACATGCACCTGGGCCTGGGCGTCGGCGCCAATGACGTCGAGGCGGTGCTGCGCGGCCTTGCGTCGCTGCCGCTGCGCTACCGTGCGCAGGACGCCGTGGGCCGCGCGCTGGCGCGCTGGTTGGCCGGACGGCCCGAGGTGACCGAGGTGCGGCACCCCGCGCTCGAGGGCTCGCCCGGCCACGAGCACTGGCGCAGCCTGTGCACCGACGCAGCGGGTCTCTTCTCGGTGCTGTTCGACGCCCGGCACGACGCGGCTCGCGTCGATGCCTTCGTCGACGCGTTGCGGCTGTTCCGCATCGGCTACTCGTGGGCCGGCCCGGTGAGCCTGGCGGTGCCGTACGACCTGGCTGCGATGCGGGGCGAGCGCGCGCCGCAGGGCCACCTCGTGCGGCTGTCGATCGGCCTCGAGGAGGAACAGGCGCTGCGCGCCGACCTCGAGCAGGCGCTGGAACGCGCCTTCGGCGCAGCCTAGCGGACCGGCGCCCCTGGCGCCGACCTACCGTCCGGCTCCTCCGGCGCCGACCTACCGTCCGGCTCCTCCGGCGCCGACCTACCGTCCGGCGCCTCCGGCGCCGGGTGCGGACACTTTGTGCCGCATCAGGCGGCCCTTCTCGCGCTCCCACTCGCGCTTCTTCTCGGTCTCGCGCTTGTCGTGCTGCGCCTTGCCCTTGGCCAGCGCGACGTCGACCTTCACACGCGCCCCCCGGTAGTGCAGGTTCAGCGGCACCAGCGTGTAGCCGCGCTGCTCGACCTTGCCCACCAGGCGCCGGATCTCGTCCTTGTGCATCAGCAGCTTGCGCGTGCGCTCGGCCTCGGGGACGACGTGCGTCGAGGCGGTGCGCAGCGGGCTGATGCGGCAGCCGATCAGGTAGAGCTCGCCGTCGCGGATCAGCACGTAGCCGTCGGTGAGCTGCACCTGGCCGGCGCGTACGGCCTTGACCTCCCAGCCCTCCAGCACCAGCCCGGCCTCGTGCGTCTCCTCGATGTGGTAGTCGAAGCGGGCGCGGCGGTTCTCGGCGATCGGGGGCATCGGTGGGGCGGCTGCACGGGGCGCCGGCGGCGCTCGGTGCGCCAGCCGGGGCGCCGCATGCGGGGCCGCTTCTAGAATCGCCGCATTCTATGAAGCATGTGCGCAGGTCGGTGCTGCTGTGGTACGCACCCAGTGAGATGTACCAGCTCGTCACCGCCGTGCAGGACTACCCGCGCTTCTTGCCCTGGTGCGAGAAGGCCGAGGTGCTGCACAGCCACGACGACGGCGTGACCGCGCGGCTGTCGCTCGCCTACATGGGCGTGCGCCACGCCTTCACCACCCGCAACCAGCACGTGCCCGATGAGTCGGTCACGGTCAGCCTGGTCGACGGCCCCTTTTCGCGGCTGGACGGGACCTGGCTGTTCAAGCCGCTCGGGCGGCCGGGCGTGGAGCAACCGGCCTGCCGCATCGAGTTCGACCTGCGCTACGCCTTCAGCAGCCGCGCGCTCGAGTCGGTGGTGGCGCCGGTGTTCGACCGCGTCGCCGACACCTTCGTCGACTCGTTCGTGCGCCGCGCCGAGGAGATCCATGGCAGCCGCTGAGACGATCGAGGTCGAGGTGGTGTATTGCCCGGCGCCGGGCGCGGCCGACTGCACTACGCTGCGGCTGCCAGCCGGCTCGACGCTCGCCGAGGCGCTGGCCGCGAGCGGGTTGGCCGCGCGCCACGCGCTGGGCGCGGATGTCACGTACGGCGTGTGGGGCCGCGGCCGGCCGCTGCAGGCCGTGCTGCGCGACCGTGACCGCGTCGAGGTGCTGCGTCCCCTGACGGTGGATCCGAAGGAAGCGCGGCGGCTGCGCTACCGGCGACAGCGCACCGGGCCCCCGGTACGGCCGGCTGCCGCGTGAGGCCGGCGGGGCGGGCCCGCCCAGCCCCGCCCCGCCCAGCCCGGCAGACGCTCAGCGGCAGTTGGCAGCGATCGTCTCGCGCGCGCGGCGAGACTCGTCCGCCCGGCCCTTGTCGTCGAGGACCTCGCGCTCGCCCTTGTCGTTGAAGCGCGAGATGCGCTGGCCGCTGTCCAGCGCCGCCAGGTGCGAGCGGGCACGCTGGCAATTCTCGGCGCGTTGCTCGTTGTCCTTCTGCTCCTGCGCCGCGGCCTTGGCGGCGGCCTCCCGCGCGGCTGCCTGCCGGCGCGCTTCGACCTCGCCGGCCAGCCCGCCGCGGGCCCCGGCGCGCGGCGCCGACGCGGCTGCCGAGGCCGCGGGTGCCGCTGCAGCCGTGGCGCTGGCCGCCGCAGCCGTGGCTGCTCCGGCGGGCGGTGCCTCGCTGCCTGCCGCACTGCGGCGCGGCGTGCCGGGCGCCTGCGGTCGGGTGAGGATGTCCTTGTCCGGGATCTCCTTGGGCGGCGGCCGGTCGCTCGCGGTGACCTGGCCGGTGGCGTCGCGCCACTTCCACTGGGCCAGCGCCGGTGCGGTCCAGGACGTGGCCGCGAGAAGCGTCCCCAGCAGCAGCGCCCCGCGGATCGTTCCGCGGCCTTGGCCGGCATCCCGAGCGGGGCGGTGGAAGGCCTGGCCGCGCTGGCGCACGGCGCCCGCAGGGTCGGCAGCGGCAATCGCGATCGGCGTTCGCATCCATTCAGTGTAGACCGCAGCCCCCGCGGTGCGGCCGTGCACTGCATCACGCCGGCCCGCCGTCGTCGCGGCCGGCTTCTATAATTCCGCTTTGCGTCTGGAGCCCCCGAGCATGCGCCTTCTGGGCAAAGCGCTGACCTTCGACGACGTGCTGCTGGTGCCTGCCTACTCGCAGGTCCTGCCCCGCGACACGAGCCTCGCCACCCGACTCACCCGCAACATCGCGCTGAACCTGCCGCTGGTGTCGGCGGCGATGGACACCGTCACCGAGGCGCGCCTGGCGATCGCCATCGCGCAGGAAGGCGGCATCGGCATCGTGCACAAGAACCTCGGTGCGCGCCAGCAGGCCGCCGAGGTGGCGCGCGTCAAGCGCTACGAGAGCGGCGTGCTGCGCGACCCGATCACGATCGCGCCCGACATGCCTGTGCGCGCGGTGGTCGAGCTGTCGCGACAGCACGGCGTGTCGGGCTTCCCCGTGCTCGAGGGCCGGCAGGTCGTGGGCATCGTCACCAACCGCGACCTGCGCTTCGAGACGCGGCTCGACGCCCCCGTGCGCGACATCATGACGCCGCGCGATCGCCTGGTCTGGGTGCGCGAGGGCGCGTCGCTGGACGAGGGCAAGGCGCTGATGCACCGGCACAAGCTCGAGCGCGTGCTGGTCGTCAGCGACGCGTTCGAGCTGCGTGGGCTGATGACGGTGAAGGACATCACCAAGCAGACCGACTTCCCCAACGCCGCCCGCGACGCCCAGGGCAAGCTGCGCGTGGGCGCCGCCGTGGGCGTGGGCGAGGGCACCGAGGAGCGCGTCGAGCTGCTGGCCAAGGCCGGCGTCGACGTCATCGTCGTCGACACCGCCCACGGGCACAGCCACGGCGTCATCGAGCGCGTGCGCTGGGTCAAGCGCAACTTCCCTCAGGTCGACGTGATCGGCGGCAACATCGCCACCGGCGCCGCCGCGCTGGCGCTGTGCGAGGCCGGCGCCGATGCGGTGAAGGTCGGCATCGGCCCGGGCTCGATCTGCACGACGCGCATCGTCGCCGGCGTCGGCGTGCCGCAGATCACGGCGATCGACAACGTCGCCACCGCGCTGCGCGGCAGCGGCGTGCCGCTGGTGGCCGATGGCGGCATCCGCTACAGCGGCGACATCGCCAAGGCCATCGCCGCCGGCGCCGGCAGCGTGATGATGGGCGGCATGTTCGCCGGCACCGAGGAGGCGCCGGGCGAGGTGATCCTGTACCAGGGCCGCAGCTACAAGGGCTACCGCGGCATGGGGTCGATCGGCGCGATGCGCGCCGGCTCGGCCGACCGCTACTTCCAGGAAGGCGACGAGGGCGTCAACCCCAACGCCGACAAGCTCGTGCCCGAGGGCATCGAGGGTCGTGTGCCCTACAAGGGCAGCCTGGTCGCCATCGTCCACCAGATGGCCGGCGGCTTGCGCGCCGCGATGGGCTACTGCGGCTGCGCCAGCGTGACCGAGATGCAGACGCGCGCCGAGTTCGTCGAGATCAGCGCCGCCGGCATGCGCGAGAGCCACGTGCACGACGTGCAGATCACCAAGGAAGCGCCGAACTACCGCACCGAATGAACGGCGGCGCGGGCGCCGCCGCTGCCGCGATGAACCACGACAAGATCCTGATCCTCGACTTCGGCTCGCAGGTCACGCAGCTGATCGCGCGCCGCGTGCGCGAGGCGCACGTGTACTGCGAGATCCATCCCAACGACGTCGGCGCCGAGTTCATCCGCGCCTTCGCGCCCAAGGGGATCATCCTCTCGGGCAGTCACGGCAGCACCTACGAGGCGCATGAACTGCGCGCGCCGCCGATCGTCTACGAGCTCGGCGTGCCCGTGCTGGGCATCTGCTACGGCATGTTCACGATGGCCGTGCAGATGGGCGGCCGGGTCGAGGCCTCCGCCCACCGCGAGTTCGGCTACGCTGAAGTGCGTGCCCGCGGGCACACCCGGCTGCTCGAGGGCATCCAGGACCGCGCCACGGACGAGGGCCACGGCATGCTCGAGGTCTGGATGAGCCACGGCGACAAGGTCACCGAGTTGCCTCCGGGGTTCAGGCTGATGGCCAGCACACCCAGCTGCCCGATCGCCGGCATGGCCGACGAGGACCGCCGCTTCTATGGCGTGCAGTTCCACCCCGAGGTCACGCACACGGTGCAGGGCCGTGCGCTGCTCGAGCGTTTCGTGCTCGGCATCTGCGGCGCGCGGCCCGACTGGATCATGCGCGACCACGTCGCCGAGGCGGTGGCCGCCATCCGCGAGCAGGTCGGCGACGAGGAGGTCATCCTCGGCCTGTCGGGCGGCGTCGATTCGAGCGTGGCCGCGGCGCTGATCCACCGCGCGATCGGCGAGCAGCTGACCTGCGTCTTCGTCGACCACGGGCTGCTGCGCCTGAACGAGGGCGACCTGGTGATGGACATGTTCGCGGGCCGGCTGCATGCCCGCGTGGTCCGCGTCGACGCATCGGACCTCTTCATGCGGGAACTCGCGGGCGTCGTCGATCCGGAGGCCAAGCGCAAGATCATCGGCCGGCTGTTCGTCGACGTGTTCAAGGCCGAGGCCGCCAAGCTCAAGGCGGCCGGGGGCGGGCACCGCGGCGCCACCTTCCTGGCGCAGGGCACGATCTACCCCGACGTCGTCGAGAGCGGCGGCGCCAAGACCAAGAAGGCCACCACCATCAAGAGCCACCACAACGTGGGCGGCCTGCCCGAGACGCTGGGCCTGAAGCTGCTCGAGCCGCTGCGCGACCTGTTCAAGGACGAGGTGCGCGAGCTCGGCGTGGCGCTCGGCCTGCCCCACGAGATGGTCTACCGCCACCCGTTCCCCGGCCCGGGCCTGGGGGTGCGCATCCTGGGCGAGGTGAAGCGGGAGTACGCCGAGCTGCTGCGCCGCGCCGACGCGATCTTCATCGAGGAACTGCGCGCCGCCATCGACCCCGCCACCGGCAGGAGCTGGTACGACCTGACCAGCCAGGCCTTCGCAGTCTTCCTGCCGGTCAGGAGCGTTGGCGTGATGGGCGACGGCCGCACCTACGACCACGTTGTGGCGCTGCGCGCCGTGCACACCAGCGACTTCATGACCGCCGACTGGGCCGAACTGCCCTATGCGCTGCTGAAGACGGTGTCCAGCCGCATCATCAACGAGGTGCGCGGCATCAACAGGGTGACGTACGACGTGAGCTCCAAGCCGCCGGCGACGATCGAGTGGGAATGATTCGGCGTCCTTCAGCGTCTATCGATGTCTATCGGAAAGCGCTGCTAAGTTATTGTCCCGTATAGAGAACGTCTGTCGAGATCTATCGACATCTATCGGGGGGATGCCCTTCAGTTTGACGGTAAATCTGACGGTAAAAATCTGGCACGGAAACCCTCCGAACTTTTTACCGTCAGCGCTTTGAGGCCATTGACGGTAAAAATATTGGCAAAAAAACAATACGGGACAACCACTTAGCGAAGTTGTGGCGGCCGAATAGGCGTGACGGTAAAATTCCTCCGAGAGGAGGGACCGCCGATGCTGTCCGATGGCACGCTCAGGGGCATCAAGCCCCAGGCCACCACCTACAAGATCGCTGACCGGGACGGGATGTACGTGACCGTCTCCCCCAGGGGCACGATCACTTTCCGTCTCGACTACCGGCTCAACGGCCGGCGGGAGACGCTCACGATCGGCCGCTACGGGTCCAAGGACGGGATCTCACTGCTCATGGCGCGCGAGCGCTGCACGGAGGCGCGCAAGGCAATCGCTGAAGGCCAATCCCCCAGCCAGGAAAAGCAGCGCGAGAAGCGCCGGATGTCCGAGGCCAAGACCTTCGAGGAGTTCACCAAACGCTGGCTGGAAGAAGCCAGGATGGCCGAGAGCACCAAGTCGATGCGCAAGAGCATCATCGACCGCGACATCATGCCGGTGTTCCGCAATCGGCTGATGGCCGAGATCGGCCCGGAGGACCTGCGCAATCTGTGCGCCAAGGTCAAGGCGCGAGGAGCGCCGGCCACCGCCGTGCACGTGCGCGACATCGTCAAGCAGGTGTTCGGCTTCGCGGCGCTACACGGCGACAAGGCGCCGAATCCCGCGGACGAAGTCGGCCCGTCATCGATCGCCACCTTCGTGGCCAAGGACCGCGCGCTGTCGCCGTCCGAGATCCGCGTCATGCACCGGGTGCTGGACGCCACCGCGACACTGCCGACCATCCGGCTCGCGCTGCGTCTGATCCTGCTGACGCTCGTGCGCAAGAGCGAGCTGATCGAGGCCACCTGGGACGAGGTCGACTTCGAGAACGCCGTCTGGACGATTCCGAAGAGCCGCATGAAGGCCGGCAAGCCCCACAACGTCTACCTCTCGCAGCAGGCGCTCGACATCATGGTGGCCCTGCGCACTTGTGCAAGCGGCTCGAAGTTCTTGCTGCCGTCACGCTATGACGCCGATCGCTGCATGTCGAAGGCCACCTTGAATCGGGTCACCCAGACCGTCGCGGAGCGAGCCAAGGAAGCGAAGCTCCCGCTGGAACCCTTCACCGTGCACGACCTGCGCCGCACCGGCTCGACCATCCTGAACGAGCTCGGCTTCAACAGCGACTGGATCGAGAAGTGCCTTGCCCACGAAGACGGGCGCTCATCGCGTGGCGTCTACAACAAGGCCGAGTACGCAGAGCAGCGACGCCACATGATGCAGGAGTGGGCGGACATGATCGATGCCTGGGTGGCGGGGAAGACGCACACGCCGACGCTGCTGCCGCCAAGCATGAAGGTGGTGACTACGGCGGCGCCGATATGAGTGGTTGCCACGTCGGTCCTGAGGTCGGACGCTGATACGAAGAAGCGCTTCCTGCACGCGCCATCTTGTCGAGCGTTGGCAGAGGCGATCGGATCGACGCCGGCAGGCCAACCCGGACGTTCGGTTGATCTAGCGGCCGCGTGTCACGTTCCGTCTTCTGGGCGAGAACCGACAACGAGCCGCTTCTCTGCGAAGCCGCTGCCATCGCCCGGATCTGCCATGTACGAGACCGTCCACGACCTGCCCCCCGCGTCAGAATACTTGTCGCCTCCATAGAACCCGGCTGTTCCTGACTTCTCGTTCATGAACATGGGTGGTGTGAGGCTGTGGAGCTTGTGGGCGAAGGTCGGCGCGGTGGGCGACGCGACAGCGTTGTCCGCGGC